>JAZJZF010000058.1:3210-6904 GCA_040389965.1 Bacteroidota bacterium | reverse complement strand
GAACAAATTATCAAAGATTCTTCTTTTAAAACACTCGAAAAAATAGTGGCAAATTCGCAACCAATAACCCCGGCACCAAGCACTACAAGACTTTTAGGTAATTCCGCCAGATTTTTAACGCCATCGCTGGTCATAATAATTTTTTCGTCGATAGCAATATGAGGCAGGTAACGGGGTCTGCTTCCTGTTGCAATTAAAATATTATCAGCACTAACGGTTTTGGTACTTCCGTCTTCTTTTTTTATGGCAATGGTGTTTTTGTCTAAAAACGATGCCGTTCCTTTTTCATAACAAAACCTATCCGGTTGCTGTTTTTGCAGGAGATTCAAATGCACGGTCATTTGTGTTTTTCTTTCAAAGACCGCTTCATTTACAATTTTCACCATTTCCTGGTAATCGACATGGTAATTGGGGATCATTTCGCGAATGGAAGAAACTTTTTGAGATAATTCCCATAAGGTTTTAGAAGTTAGCACGCCATCATAAACACCTGCGCCGCCTATGCGTTTTTTTTCAATCAACAATACTTTTTTCTTAAAGTCTAGGGCACGCATGGCTCCTGCATATCCACTGGGACCGCCACCTATAACTATCAAATCATAATGTTCCATGGTTTCTTATTTGTCTTTTGAATAAAACGTCTTGTTATCTATTACATCCTTATTATAGGTTTGAATAAATGCTTTATTAAAATCAAGCAACGCTTTGTTTTGATGTGTACTAATGAGGTTATGTTGCAATAAACTATCGGTATGGTAATTATATACTTCTGTGAAATTGTAATTATTTAAAACGTAGAACAGGCTATCGTCCACACAGTAATAGGATGGGGAGTTATAAAAAATAGCCGGTTGTTTTTTTGAAGAAAACATGTCGTTTCCAAAGGAATAATAAGGCTGATCATAGTTCAGGTAATTTAAAACGGTAGGCATAATGTCGATTTGCTGAACTGTTTTGGTTTCCATTTTAGGTGTCATTCCTTTTTTGTAAAAGATAATGGGAATAGAATATTGCCCTATAGAATTTGCATAGAAAGGATCGTCGGAAACGCTTGTGTGGTCAGGAGAAAGAACAAACAAGGTATTATTGAACCAGGGTTGTTTTTGCGCTTCTTTAAAAAATTGTCTTAGAGCATAATCGGTGTAACCAATGCATTGGTGAATCTCCATTTTGCCTTTATCGAATTTACCTTCGTATTCTTTTGGTATTTTATAAGGGTTGTGTGAGCTTAAGGTAAAAATGGAAGTTACAAAAGGAGCTTTCAATTTGCTCATTTCCTGCACGGTTCTTTTTAAGAAAGGCTCATCCCAGATTCCCCATTGGCCATCGTAATCTTTTTCGTCATTGTACTCTGTTCTTCCGTAATAGGCATCGTAACCGGCAAGTTTAGCAAAGGAATCAAAGTTCATGGTACCGTTTGTGCCACCATGGTAAAACACAGAATAATAGCCTTTGGTTTTTAATAGATTGGGTAATGTTTGAATGATGTTATTACTATAAACGGAATTTAAATAATGGTTATCTAAAAAGCAGGGGGCGGATGCCATGATGGCCGGAATGCCATTGATAGAGGTTTTTTCGTTGGCAATGGCATTGGTAAATGTAACAGATTGCCGCATTAAACTATCCAAAAATGGAGTGTAGCTCTTACGGTTCGAAATACCGGTGAACTCTTTAGAAAAGCTTTCCAGGGCAATGACGCACACATTATAATTATGAAATGCTCCGGTGTCGCCTGCATGAATAGGACTGTAAATTGCTTTTAAAGTTTTGTCATCAAAAAAATCGAGGGGTTTAATTTCTGTGAGTTCTGCCGATTTTAAAACCGAGAAAGGCGTATTAATTAAAATGGGAATGTATTTTGGTGAGGTGTAAATAGCAGCATCTAAAAATACGATGGGAATACGCTGCGTCCCGCCTCTTAAGCCTATTACCGTTGTGCATACAATAACCGAGAAAATTGAAAAATAGCCTAATAACATACCGGCATTTGGTTTTACGGCTACAGGTTGATCTTGTTTTTTGATGCGGTAATGTACTTTTATAAGTATCCAAATAACAATAACGAATACAATAACCAGGTACCAGAATTCAACTAAAAAATGAGGGATTAACTTTAGAATGTCAGATTGGCCGCCAAATGCAAGGTTTACCACATCGTAGGTCATCCGTTTTTGGATGTAAGGATAAAAAGCAAAATCAATGAAGTTTAAAAGTAAACCGAGTGCGTTAAATACAATAAAAATAATGGAAAGGGTTCGCTGGTATCCTTTGGCATAATAAAACCGAAAGGGTAGTAAACACATTAAAATGTATAAAGCGTTTAAGGCTGAGATACTAAAAAAATCGAAGCGCAAGCCGTAAAAGAACAAGGAAACCAGTTCTGAAGTATGAATATCAGCAAACGAAGATCTGTTAATGAAATAGAACAATAGCCTGCAAAAAGCGTAAAGCAGAAATAGGACTAGTATTTGTTTGGCAAGGTTTTTAAGTATGGGTCGGTAAGAGTATATGGTCATGTTTAAAAGGCACGGTTTATTCCAATCATCCAGCGAAACTGGAAATAATCTTTTTCTGCATAGGGTAAACGGTTAATAAAAAACGGCATATCCAAACGAATCGTTAATGGTTTAATACCATATAAAGGGCCAAATTTTTGAAGGCTCAGCGCTACACCAACACCTGCATCAACAATAAGATTCGACATAACTGTTGCTTTGCCGGGAGTATTGGTATTAATGCTTCCTGCGTCTCCAAAGAGGTAAGGATTTATTTTAATGCTGTTATTTAATTTTTTAATATTTAAGAAACTAAACAACTCTCCGAATTCAATTTCGGCACTGGCAGAGGCTCCGGTGGTTCCTTTGTAATTATATACCATAATGCCGTTAGCATCTGTAGCCGCTAATACATAACCCGAATAGCCTCTTAAGTTTAAGCCGCCACCTGCCGTAAAGTGGTTGGTGGTGGTTCCGTATTTACCCCAATCGGGTGGAATAAAGCCCATAGATCGGGTGTATTTATTATCCATCAGGTCTTCAGGGTTAGCACCTGAAGCAAATAACATCGATTCATCGGCCAGTTTTGTACCAAAACCAAGTTGTGCAAATACACGGGTATTGATGTTTATTTTACCGAGGTCGTTTTTATTAATGGCTGTGTATTGAATGTTTGAATAATCATAATCGTTTGTCAGGGCTGTTCCTCTCACATTTAAATTCATGCTTCCTGTACCACGGTTGTAATTGTAGTTATGATCGATACCCACATTTAAATAACTGTTCAGCTTTTGAATTTGCCATTCTTTTTGATTGATCAGGTATACCAGATCTCTTTGCAGATCGCGCACCATGGCTTTGTATTGAATGTATATCCTGTTTTTTTCGTTGTTACTTTTTTTCTCAAAGCCGATTAAGCCGCTCTCTAAGCCATCTAAGGATTTAAGGGTGGCGTAAACATTTGATTTCTTAATAAATTTAGCAGTAGATGTTCTGTAATTCAATAAAAAAGAGACGGTATTGTAATTGTTTCTGTTATTAGTGCTGTCAAGATAAGCCTGTCCGAAGCCTGTGCTGAACCAGGCAGTAACATCAAATACATGCTTGGTATTCATATAGCCACCTTCCAGGTGAGCTCCGATCTTTATCCCGTCGTAGCCATTATACCAAAGGCTTGGTCTTGCCTTTATTTCATA
>JAZJZF010000058.1:0-3200 GCA_040389965.1 Bacteroidota bacterium | reverse complement strand
TCCAATCTAAAGGATTATACACTTTTGAATCGAACGTAACATTTACTCTATGATGCTTTACATTATTCATCATATCCACATCGGCCAAACGGCGCGAAGGATCAATGATCACATTTTTTAATTTTTCGTTTATCTGTACAGTAGCTGTGTAGGTAGGTTTTACTTTTCCCCAACCGATCCAGCGCGGTAAGACAGTTGATTTTACAGGCTTTTCGAACCATGTATTAGGAATGTAGTAATGATAAGCCGAATCGTTTTTATCAAGCACGGTAAAGTCAACAGGCATTTGCATATCGCCTTTACGTTTAAATTTAATAATGTATTCGCCTTTCTTTTTTCCTTTTTTTACTAATCCGATCTTGTAATCAATTTTTTTAGTGGTTTCAATCCATTGGTCAAAGAACCAGTTTAAGTCAACCCCACTGTATTGAATAATGGAGTTTCTAAAATCTTCCGGATAGGGGTGACAGAATTTCCATTGCTCAAAATAATGCTGCATGCATTTGTCGAACAGGTAACGGCCTAATACATACTCCAGGTTTTTAAGCATGGCGGCTGTTTTGGTATATACAGCACTATAACCGCCGCCATGGCGAATACCGCCATTATAATCATCGCTGTGGGTATTTAAAGTTACTTCTTCGCCACGTACCGTTACGGCATTCATGTAACCATTATAGATCTGATCATCTAAAATGCGGTTTTGTTCTGTAAAACGTTTTACATAATTACTTCGCGGTTGTTGTTCAATTTTATTAGGTCCGTCAATAAACTGGTAAGTATCGGCTGTATAAAACTGCGTAAATCCTTCATCTAAAAAAGCACGGTAGGTTTCGTTATTACCCACCATTCCAAAAAACCAGTTGTGGGTCATTTCATGAATCAGCAGATCGCGGTAGTTGGGATCGTAACCGCCATCAAGCGTCAGCATGGGGTATTCTACACCATCCTGAGCATCGGCACAAATAATTTTAGGGTAGTGGTAAGGCCCAATGTTGTAGGTATTCACATCCAATACTTTTGCCATAAATTGCGGACAGGTTTGCCATCCTGCAGCATGAGGCTCTTGCACAAGGGCTACACATTTAATACCCTGCCACATGTATTCACCAATACGGTAGGTAGGGTCAGCGGTTAACGCAAAGTCATGTACATTGAGTGCCGAAAATTTCCATGTTTTAGTGGTACCGTCTCTTTTGATAATTTCTGAAGGCTTCGAATTCCAGGGTTTTTTAGCAAAGTTGGCAATGTCTAATTTTTGTCGCAATGTATCAGGCAATACTTCTTTCTGGTTTTGCAGAATCCCGGTGGCATCTAACACATAATTGTTTGGTAAAGTAAATTCGACATGGTAAGAGCCAAAATCGCCATAAAACTCATGATCCATATGTTGATCCGTATCCCAGCCAAACTTGCGGTCGTATACCGAAATACGGGGATACCAATGTGTGACATCAAAATGTTTATAACCAAAGGCGTTAAACATTTTCATACGGTTACGAATGACTTCTTTGGCATAATAGGTTTTAAAGTCAAGATCAAAGGTTACTGATTCGCCCGGTTTCAAGGGCTTTTCGAGGTATACTTTTAAAACAGTATTGTCCAGTTCTGTTTTTAATTCTTTATGATTGACTTTAATGGTTTCAACCACAGTGCCTAATCCGTCTTTACGGTATTTGTTGAATTTTAAATGGTAGTTATTGTTTTTATACAGATCAGCTAAATAAGAATCTTTGGTTTGAGCGTTGTTGTAGAGATGGAAATAAACAAAGTAAAGGTCTTTAGGAGAATTGTTCCAGTAGGTAAGTTCTTCATGTCCTGTGATTACATCAGAGCTATCGTTTAAAGATGCTTTAATGTTGTAGTGAACATCCTGTTGCCAGTAATCGGCAAAAGGCTTTCTGTTTTTCCAGTAAAGCTCATTGGTTTGTGAACGGTAGTCGATATATTCTGTCTGGCCAAAAACTTCTGTTAAGGAAATTAAGGATACAACAAGCAATAAAAATAAATTCTTCATAGTGGAATAATAACCTTTAAATATAGATATTTTTCGTAGAAAAAAGGCACTTATTCCTATCCTTTTTGCTTTGTTATTACATTAACAGAAACGGTTATTTTTTAGATCTCCGCTTTTATAAAGTAAGGGCTTTTACTATTCTCTGCTGTTTTTAAGCTGAATAACTATTTTAGTACCTGCGGGTTGATGCTTGTCGTCAAAAAGATCAACAATATCTAATTTATAATCATTGCCTTTTAATAATTTATTAATGCTCTCTATCTTATCCATGACGAGTTTGGTTCCTTTAGAATTAGTGGAAATTTCTTCCTGTTTTCTTCCCACACCATTATCTTCTATTTCTATAAAAACACAGTCATTCATTTCATAAAGGTTTATTTTCAAGAGGGCTTTCCGTTTGTTTCCGAGTGGTAGCAAGCCATGCCAGATAGCATTTTCAATAAATGGCTGGGTAATGAGCGAAGGAGTTAGAATCTCAGCGGGATCAATATCTTTAATGTTTAACTCAAACTCGAAATCATTTTTAAACCGCAGTTGTTCCAGATCTACTTCCAGTTTAATCATCTCCAGCTCTTCGGCAACCGTAATATAGGTTTTATCAGAGTAGTTTAAAACCTGGCGCATAAAAAAGCTGAATTTTGCAATATACTGAGCCGCTTTTTTATAATTTTCGGTATAAATTAAATCCTGAATGGCCGATAAACAATTACTGATAAAGTGAGGATTCATCTGGTTTTTGATCACTTTTATTTCCAGCTCGTTGATCCGGTTATTGAGTTCAAATTGTTCTTTTTGCCGTTTTAATTTTTGTCTGTTCCTAATAAGTAAAGCAACAATAATCAATACAAAAAACAGGATAATCGCAATATATTTAGCGGCATCTATCCAAAACTGCCTGGTTTTGTTAGGATTTGGTGCTTCATAAAGATCAAGTACTTCTTTTGCCGTAAGTGCTCTGTGGAAGATCTGGATGTCATCAAACATCCCCTGGCTCCAGCGATAATTTTTTTTATTGGCAGAGTGCCCAACAACGACGGAATCGTTCTCCAGGTATTTTATATCAAAACGTTTTGGTGCGGTTTGCTGTAGCTTTCCATTTACATAAAAAGCAAAGCGCGACTTATCGAACGTAAATACCAGGTGGTACCATTTATTTGTTGTGAAGCCGCCCAAAGTCATGATA
>JAZJZF010000057.1:0-7603 GCA_040389965.1 Bacteroidota bacterium | reverse complement strand
ACTTGTAGCTATTACCGGAAACACGGCTATATGTAATACTTTGCAGGGAGTATTAACGGCAACAGGTTCTTATTTTTATTTATGGAACAATGGTGCTACGGCAAGCACTAATACTATTTCTCCTACAGGCCCAACTACAGTAAGTGTTGTAGGAACCACGCTCGATGGTTGTAAAGATTCTGCTTCCGTTGTGATTTCGGTTATCAATAATTTATCCATTACTATTGGTGGTCCTGATAGTATTTGTGCAGGGCAAACCATTTTACTGAGTGCCAATGTAACAGGAGCAACTACTTATAGCTGGAACACGGGAGCACAAACGCAAAACATTACGGTTTCTCCGGCCTCTACTTACACGTATATTGTGACGGCTTCTAACCCCGGTTGTACAGGAAGTAAGCAGCATGAAGTATTTGTAAAATCATTACCGGTTATCGATTTTAATGTGACCACACCTCTCTGCTCAGATGCAGGAACCTATACCTTATCTGCAGTGCCTTTGGGTGGTGTGTATGTTGGTTCGGGAATTTCGGGTAATACATTCGACCCGGGTGTGGGCATTGGTGTTTATCCTATCAGTTACCAGGTAACAGGCAGTAACGGTTGTACAACAGCTTCTACAAAAACCATTGAAGTGGTTTCGTGTGTAGGAATAAATGAACATGAGGCTGAAAATTTTATGACTCTGTATCCTAATCCTGTGCAGGGGAAAGTAACCATTCATTCAAGCACTCCTGTAAAATCAGTTTCTGTATTGGATTATACCGGCAAGCTTATTAAACAGGTTGAATATACTGCTGTTCAGGATACACAATTGGATCTTTCAGGCTTAGCAAGCGGCATGTATACTTTTGTAGTATCTACGGTTAATGGTCATTCTAAAACAATAAAGATCGTTAAAGAGTAGCCGGACTTTTTTGTAGTAGTTCGTTTTCTATTTCGAGAATAGAAAAAATAAGCTCATACACAATGCACAGCTGATTAAAATATTGGCAACGGCCCAGCCGGTCATGCCGAGTTTAACGAGTTCAAAGGTTTCGAAGCTAAAGGTGGAAAAGGTGCTTAAGCCGCCGCAAATACCAATAATGATAAGGCTTTTGTAAGTATCTGGTACCACTTGTTTCGAGCCAAATACCGATAAAACAAGAGCAAATAGCAGGCAACTGATAACATTAGAGGTTAAGGTTGCGAAGGGCAGGGTTAAAGAAGTTTTAGAAAACAGGTAAGCAATAAAAAAACGAATTACGCTTCCTGTACCACCGCCTAAAAAAATTAACAATACATTCATGTTACGATGCTTTGTAAATGCTGCCGCCACAGCTGTTTCGGGATGCTTTGGTTACGCTGTTCAGTGTATTAGTATTTTCGGTTGCTCTCAAATAACCTAAATAAGCAAAGATGAGGGCTTCTTTAAATTGAATAATGTCATCGGCAGGAATTTCTATTTTACCACTATAATGGCTTTTGATCCGGCCAATTAAAAAATCATTGTAAGCGCCACCGCCTGTTACCAGTACCGAATGGATGGCGTTTGTTTCTAAAGCATTTTTTATTTGCAAAGCAATATATTCCACACACGTTGCCAATTGGTCTTCTACGGCATTGTATTTTTCGAGCACCGGTAAAAACTGTTTATCAAACCATTCTTTACCTAATGACTTTTGATTGGTTTTTAAATGAAACAAATCGTCGAGCATGTTTTTATCAACGCTTCCTGTGGCTGCTAGTTTACCTTGTGCATCATAGGCATGTCCCCGTTTTTCGGCAAGGTAATTTAAGGCCATATTGGCGATACAAATATCAAATGCTGAGGTAAGGTTATTTTTGGTAAATGAAATATTCGCAATTCCTCCAATATTAAGGCAGGATTCAAATGAAGGAAACAGATCGCGGTCGCCAATTGGCACTAATGGTGCGCCCTGTCCTTTTAAAGCCACATCCAGACTTCTAAAATCACAAATGGTATCAATGCCCGTGTGAGCAGCGATGGTTGCGCCACAGCCAATTTGTGTGGTAAAGGCAAGTTCAGGTCTGTGAAAAACCGTATGCCCGTGGCTCGCTATATAATTGGCTGTCTGGCCGTTTTTGGTAAGAAACTGATTGACCTGCGTCGCTATGTATTCGCCATAAAGGCTATGCAATTTGAAATACTGTTCTGCAGTAGCATCATACACATTTTTGAGGCGTTCTTTCCAAACAGGCTCATAGGCAATAGTTTCAGTGCAAATGAGTTTAAATTTTGTACCGTTATTTTCAGGATAGAACTCACATAAAGCAAGATCAAGCCCGTCGAGCGATGTTCCGCTCATAATTCCAACAATTTGTAGTGACTTAGCCTCCATTAGCCTAAAATTAAACAGAAATGTTGGAAAATAGCAGTAAATTAGGAAAAACTCTCAACAAAATAATTTTAACAAAAAGATAAATGGGGGTTTAAAATTCAAAATATCTTATATTTTTGTAAGAATATTTACTAAAAACAATAAAACCCTTTAAAAATGCAATTTCAATTAACTGAAGAGCAATTAATGATACAGAAAGCAGCTCGCGAGTTTGCTCAAAATGAATGTAAACCGGGAGTGATAGAACGTGATGAGCACCAAAAATTTCCGGCAGAACAAATTAAAAAATTAGGTGAACTGGGTTTTTTAGGAATGATGGTAGATCCTAAATATGGCGGAGGCGGTATGGATGCTGTTTCTTATGTATTGGCTATGGAAGAGATCTCTAAAATAGATGCCTCTTGCAGTGTAGTAATGAGCGTTAACAATTCATTAGTATGTTGGGGTTTAGAGCATTTTGGATCAGAAGAACAAAAACAAAAATATGTGGTGCCTTTGGCTAAAGGTGAAGTGATAGGTGCTTTTTGCTTATCTGAACCTGAAGCAGGAAGTGATGCTACTTCTCAAAGAACTACGGCTATTGATAAAGGCGATCACTATGTATTAAATGGGACTAAAAACTGGATCACTAATGGAAGCACTGCTTCTGTATACCTTGTAATGGCTCAAACAAATGTTGAGCTTGGCCATAAAGGAATTAACTGCCTGATTGTTGAAAAAGGTATGCCGGGCTTTGAAGTTGGGCCTAAAGAAAATAAATTAGGAATCAGAGGAAGTGATACACATTCGTTGATGTTTACAGATGTAAAAGTTCCTAAAGAAAACAGAATTGGTGATGAAGGCTTTGGTTTTAAATTTGCGATGAAAACTCTTGGTGGCGGCCGTATTGGTATTGCATCTCAGGCACTAGGCATTGCAAGTGGAGCTTACGAATTGGCTTTAGCTTATTCTAAAGAGCGTAAAGCATTTGGTAAATTAATTTCAGAACACCAGGCTATTCAGTTTAAACTGGCTGACATGGCTACCCGTATTGAAGCAGCACGCTTATTAATATACAGAGCAGCATGGTTAAAAACACAAGGTTTACCTTGCGAAAAAGAAGGAGCTCAGGCAAAAGTATTCGCCTCTGAAACAGCAATGTGGGTAACTACTGAAGCGGTTCAAATTCATGGTGGTTATGGTTATGTAAAAGAATACCATGTGGAGCGTTTAATGCGTGATGCAAAAATTACTCAGATTTATGAAGGTACAAGCGAAGTACAGCGTATTGTTATTTCCCGTGCTTTATTAGCAGATTAATATCAAAACCGAATACTAAAAAAATCCCGCTTACACTAGTATGCGGGATTTTTTTATGATTCAATACTTGTGTAATTCATCTCGTCATTGCGAGGGACGAAGCAATCCCAAACCATTATGAGTGAGATTGCTTCACTACACTGCGTTTCGTTCGCAATGACGTACGGTTTTATATGGAGTTTTTAATTTCTTTGAGCAAGTGTACCTGTGTGCCTGAATTGATCATACCTCTGCGCGGCCTGTCAAGATCAAGGATAATATAAATAACCACGCAGGTTAACATGCAAAATCCGATAACCAGTAGTTTATCAAACATTCTTTTGATACCGCAGTTGTAACCGATAAAAAACGAGCTGATGGCTGAAAATATCAGCAATAGTAATACAATAGAGTCGGGAACAGTTACATTAAAAGCTTCGTTTACTGTAGAAGTACTGTCGAACATCTCATTTAAAGCGGGAATCATAAGCATAGAAGCCATACGATTGCTGTCAGAAAAAGAATGACCGCTTGCATGTTTCCACAAAGCGTTTGTAATGATTGCATTCTCTTTTAGAGAAGTTTGTATTCTCTCTTCATTTCTTCCTGCTTCAAAAAAATCGATTCTCGTTGCAAGGTATTTTTTAAAGTCTGCTTTAAATGCGTTGGCAATAGCATCAGGATAAAGATCGGCACGTAGTATGGCTGTGCCAATGCAATTGGATTCATCAATCATGTAGCCTCTGCGTTCGTCGTAACGCGAGCCCGACATCCCAAATGTAAATGCCAGTAATAGGCCTAACAGAGCCAGCAAAGAGGATAATAGAGTAGAGGTGTCGGTGTCCGGGTTTACTTTTTTAAGACCAATTTTGTAACCGCCAATGACGATTGCAAACATCGTTATAAATAAAATAATAACGAGGTAAGCAGCATCGAGATCGTAAAGAAAAGAATGTTTCATACCTTAAAAATAATGATTAAAAATCATATTTCAGGTTGATGAATTGATAAGGATATTATAGTTAATACTTTATACGTGAACTGTCATGCTGAACTTGACTCAGCATCTCACTATATAAAGCGTATACTCTATACTATGAGACCCTGAGTCAAGCTCAGGGTGAAAACTATTAATAAAAGAGGTTATTAAAGTGCTTTAAATTTCAAAAAGATCATTAAATCTCACATCCATCAGGGCCACAGCTGTCGCTGGTATTACCTGTTTGGATCAGCTCAACTTTATTTTCTTTTTTATGTTCATCGAAAGCTCTTGTTAAAGCCTGTAAAAAGGTATCAGATTCCTGTGCTCCTGAAACGGCATATTTACGATCCAGTACAAAAAAAGGAACGCCTCTTACACCAACCTGTTGCGCCTGGTAAATATCTTCCTCAACTTTATCGGCATACTGATCACTCTTTAAAAGAGTGCTTACTTCAGTGGCATCAAGGCCAATTTCAGAAGCTATTTGCGATAAGGTGTTATGGTCGGCAGTGTTTTTACCTTCTGTAAAATACGCTGAAAATAATTTTTCTTCGAGGTCATTTTGCTTGCCATATTTTTTTGCAAGGTGCGACAAACGGTGCGCGTCGAAGGAATTGGCAACAACTGCTTTTTCAAAATGAAAATCAAGTCCCACTTGTTTTGCAATATTGCTGACATAAGAAATGCTTTCGGCAGCCTGTTCTTTGCTCCAGCCTTTTTTGGCGGCTAAGTGATCAACCGTATTAAGGCCCGGATCGGTAACCGTTGTAGGATCTAACTGAAAACTCTTCCAGATGATCTCAATATTATTTTTATCGGGAAATTCATTCAGTGCTTTTTCAAATTTGCGTTTGCCTATGTAACAAAAAGGGCACATCACATCGCTCCATATTTCTACTTTCATGGTATCGTTTTTTATAGTTTAATTCAATAGAATCTTCTACATAAACAAAAAAGCTACCATAATGTTGAGGTAGCTTTCTTTTATTTTTAGGATTAGAGTAAATTATTTTTTCACTTCTGTTTCAACAGGTTTGAGTTTACTCAATTCTGTCATAATCATTTTACGTTTTTCGTTGAAGTCTGCTATTTTTTGTTTTTCGGCATTGATTTTATCTTCAATTTCCTTCATAAACGGATTAACGCCTTTGCTGTTGCTTTTAAAGAAACCCAGGTTATTATCGTAGGTTTTAATGCGCCCCTGTATTTCATCCATTTGTTTTTTGAAATAGTCGGCTTCTTTTCTTAGCGCAAGTTCCGGGTTTTCTCCGTTAATTAATCGCTCTAATTTTGTTCTGAACTGCATCAGGAATTTCTCATCCTTGCTCATATTCATTTTATCATACAATTCATCCAAACGGTTGTAAAATGCTTCATTAACCCGTTTTTTGTCTTTCATTGGCACCATTCCGGCTGCATTCCAATCGGCGGAAAGTTGTTTAAGGGCCGCATGGTTTTCTGTATGATTTTCGCTTAAATTAAAATCGTTCAGTTTTTTGATCAGTTCTTCTTTTACAACCAGGTTGTTATCAAAACTGGCGTCAATGGCTTCAAAATAGGCTTTCTTAGCATCAAAAAAGTGGTTGCAGGCTGCCCTGAACTGGTTAAATAATTTAGTTTCGTCGCCACCAGCGTGAGGTACTTTTTTCCAGGCATCCTGTAGTTTAATCAGAGCCAAACCTGTTTTTTGCCAATCGGTGCTCTCTTTTATAGCATTTGCTTTTGCAATTAATTCCTGTTTTTGAGCTTTAACTCCGGCCAATTTTTCATGAGCCTCGTTAAAATGTAATTTTTTCTTTTCAAAAAACGAATCGCATAATTCTCTGAATTCTATCCAGATTTTATCATTATCTTTTTGGGTGGTTCTTCCTACAGTTTTCCACTCGGCCTGTAAGGCAATTAATTCGTTCGTTAAATTATTCCAGGCAGTGTTTCCTGCTGTTTCAGATTTGGTAAGAACTGCTTTTACTTTATCAACCAGTTCTTTTTTCTTTGTAAGATTTGCTTCTTTTTCTTCTTCTACAGAGCTGTAATGCGCTTTCAATTTAGAATAGGCTTCTTCCAAAGCCGCACGGAAACTGCCTTTTAGCTCATCCCATTTATCATTAGGTACAGGTCCTATGTCTTCCCAATCGTTACGGTAAATTTTAATTAAGCGTTCTGCTTCCTTAATATTGGTTTGGTCTTTAATGCCTTTTATTTTTTCGAGTAACTCTGTTTTTAATTCGTAGTTACGTTTTAAATCGTGTTCCTGTAATTGTTTCGAAAGGCTTAATTTATAATTAAACTCTTCAATCGCTTTACTATAATCGGCTTGAATTTCTTTGTATTTATGAGGAGAAACAGCGCCTGTTACTTTCCACTGTGCCTGTAATTCGACCAGTTTTTTAATAGCAGCTCCAATATTATCGCTTACCTGGCTCAGATCGTTTATTTTGGCGATTATTTCTTTCCTGATGGCTAAGTTTTTGCCCTGATCGGCAGCTGCAATAGCCTCTTCTTCTTTTTTCTTTTTCTCAAATTTGTCGAAAAGCTGGCTTATTTTTACATCTTCCGGCAGTTTGGCATATTCAAATTCTTTGGCTTTGCCACCTTCTTCCACAAATTCCTGTTTTGCTTTTTCAAATTCGGCTGTCCATAATTTCTCATACTCTTTTTGCAGAGTGCGCATTTGGTTAGCAACAGCACCAGCTTCAGGTTGTTGAAGCATTTCTTCTAATTTTGTAATGATCGTTGTTTTCATTTTAAGTTCTTAGTTCCTGAAATACATTTTCAATTGCTCATGTAATTTTAAGCCTTTTGTTTTTCTTTTAAAACTGTGTTTTTGGTTTTTATTTCTAGTATGAGTGGCTTGGTAGCGTTACGATTATTAGATGGTGCAGGAAAGGGGATTAAAGATCCACCCAAAGATGTATTGGTGGCCGGGTCATCAAAAAAAGAAAACCGAGGCAAAAGTTTTGGCATTGCCAGAATGCTTGATACTTTAGGATCAGTTGCAGGA
>JAZJZF010000056.1:1245-59900 GCA_040389965.1 Bacteroidota bacterium | reverse complement strand
ACAGGCTGGACTACTAATATTCCATCTGGTAATGTTTATGCAAACGGGGGTGTTGGTGGTACTGCTGCAATAAAATTTTCTGTTGGATCGCCTTCAAATCATTATCTTCAGGTATTTGCCAGTGGTGCTATGGGAACTGTTACATATAATCTTATAGGTAATTATGGAGGAACAGCTACATCATGGGCCGGAACTTTTGATCTACAGGAGTCCATAGCGGGTTCTTCATGGACTACACTTGCAACCCATACTGTATTAGCGGGAGCTAGTGGAACCATACATAATTATACAGTTGTTCCAAATTCTAATTCGCGTTACCTGAGATGGTATTTTACAACTAAACAATCCGGTTCGAATGTAGGCTTAGATGATGTAAGTATCATTGCAGCGCCGGTAACTGCGCAGGAAATAAATATTAAACAAGGAGCCAACACTATCCTTACAGGAGGAAATGCAGCTTTGTTTAATTCGGCTGTGGGTACACCAACAACAGTTAATTTTACAATTGAAAATGTGGGTACTGTAAATACGTTAAGTTTGGTGTCAACAGCTTTAACAGGGCCTGCAGCTGCTGAATATACTGTAACGGCTCCAACTTTTCCATCATCGGTTTCTCCAAGCTCAAGTGTACCTTTAATAATATCATTTAATCCTACCACAACCGGGTACAGAGACGCAGTTTTAACGATCAATAATAATGATGCTGACGAATCGGCTTATGTCATCAATTTAAGAGGTATTGGCGGGTCATATGCACCTCAACCGACCTCACAACCTACTAATCTTACATTTTCAAACATAAAATCATACAGAGCAGCGGCTTCATTTTCTTTAGCTTCAGGAGCGCCTGAATCTTACCTGGTCTTAAAAAAAGAAGGTAGTTCTGCTATTACAGATGTTCCTGTTGATGGAATGTCTTATACAAGAGGTGATGCGATAGGATCATCTAAAGTAATTTACGTAACCTCACCTACTAATCTTACTCTTTCAAATATTTATGCCGGTAAAACTTACCAATTAGCCATTTTCGCTTATAACGGAAGTGGTGTATATACTAACTACAATACAACCTCTCCTTTAACAGGGAGTTTTAATGCCTTAGGTAGTATGCAGCCTGTTAATGAGTATAATGGTATTAGTGTTACCAGTTCCACATTTTTAGCAGATTTAACGGCACATACATATCCTCATACTTCTACTTTTTATGGTAGTTATGATGAAACGATGATCAAATTATTTGCTTCCCGTGATACCATTGCCGGACAAAAAGTAGTGACCTGTGTATACAGCAGCGAAAATTACGTATATACTGAGCCATTTGCTTTTGGTTATATGAGCCGCGAGCATAGCTATTGCCATAACTGGATGCCATCTAACCCGGCAGATAGTCCAGAAAGACCAGAATACAATGACCAACATCATTTGTTTCCAACTAATCAAAATAATGCAAATGCTATTCGTAGTAATTATCCTGAAGGTGAAGTTACAGGGGCTATTGCATCAACATATTTAGCATGTAAATCGGGTTCAAATACAGCAAATCAAAAAGTGTTCGAACCAAGAGCAAGTCATAAGGGGGATTTTGCAAGAGCTATCATGTATATGGCTACAGCTTATAATGGACAGTTAAAAGGTACTGCTGTTATGAATTGGAAGTTAAGAGATACAATTAGTGCATCACAACTTATTAATTACGGTCAGGATCAAAATATTTTGAAAAAATGGCATTTTCAGGATCCACCGGATGCATGGGAAATTTCCCGTAACGATTTTTTAGATTCTTTGCAAGGAAACCGTAACCCGTTTATTGATAGTGCCCGTTATGCCTGCTATATTGATTTCAGAAAAATGACGTATATCGCTAATCCTACTTATACAACAGGTATTGGTACACCATGTTATGTTGTTTCAACTGTTGGTATTAATGAATCTACTCCCGTTAATTTCGAATATGTGTTAGCACCTAATCCTACAAACGGAGACTTTAATATCATGATCGAAGCTAATGTTGCTGAGAAATTTGAATTGGTTGTCACAGATATAGCAGGACGTAAGGTTCATAACCGTTATATTGATATTACCAATGGATTTAATACTATTTCGGTAAGCGATCTTCATTTGAATGCCGGCGTGTATTTTGTGAATCTGATGTACAAGAATGAAAAAAGTACGCGTAAGTTGATTATACAGTAATCAGCTCTAAAATAAACTTAAAAAATCCCTGCAGAGATGCGGGGATTTTTTGTTTTATGAGGCTTCTTATGCAAAATTAAATTAAAATGATTGCACGTAATTTTACGTGGATACATGATTAAATTAATATTAAATGTTTACTAAAATAATTTTGTGCTGAAAACCTCTTTTACGGTATAGTTGAGTTTAATTAATAGACTTATGTTTGCCAAAATTAGTTAATTACATCTTATGAAAAAACTTCAAACTTTAATTATCCTTTTTACAATTTGTAAAGCGGGCTTATTTGCACAAACCAATTCTATTATCAATTTTGACTTTAATGCATCAAGCAGCTACCCTGTGACTCCCATATTTACAGAAACCGGTATTACCTGTTCGGGAACAAGTACGGAAGCTTTTCAAACGTATTCGGGAGTGGCAACTACAGCGGGTGCTTTTCTTCAAAATACAACTGCCGGCAATGCCCAGGCAATGGCTAACAGTAGTGGTACAAATACCCGAAACTTTGTGTTTCAGTTAGGGGGAAGTGATTTAA
Source organism: Bacteroidota bacterium (assembly GCA_040389965.1). GTDB lineage: Bacteria > Bacteroidota > Bacteroidia > B-17B0 > Aurantibacillaceae > UBA4416. The sequence continues at coordinate 57,169 of JAZJZF010000056.1, read as the reverse complement.
ATACATACCAATCCTATAAATTATATTTTCAGGCACAACGAAGTTCGACCGGAGCTTCTGTGATTACTGTTGCTTATAGTACTAATGGAACAAGCTATACTAATCTTGCAACAACTTATAATGTGACTACTTCTTTTTCTGACATTGCAGTTGATTTAAGCGCGATCAGTGCCATCAATGCCTCATCATCGGTTTATATAAAACTAATGGCAAGTGGAGCAAGCAGCACAGGAACACTTCGTATTGATAATTTCGAAGTACAGGCAACAAAAATAATTTCAGGCGGTGGAACCGGAACGGGTAATGGTTGGACGCTAAACGGGGCTAATGTCACAACTCCTTACAATGTGGGTATAGGAACAACTAATCCTGCTTTTCCTTTAGATATCGTTGGAAATACAAATATAGCGGGTAATTTAACTTCAAGTGGATCAGTTGCTGCAGCAAATCTTTCCCTTAGTTCTTTAACGGGCACAGGAAACAGAAGTTTGTTTGTAAATTCTACCGGTGTAGTATTTGCCGGAACTGCTTCTACAGCTTCCTCTCCCAATTCATGTATTCCCGGTGCCCCTCAATGGTCTATAGGTGGTGATAATATCAGTAGTCTGGGATTATCAGATAAATCGCTAGGTACTTGTGATAATAATGATTTTGTATTAAAAGCAAATAATACGCAGAGAGTTTGGATAAAACCCAATGGATCAATAGGAATAAATACAGCAAATCCATATGCTAATTTACATGTTTTTCCTGCTGTTTTAGATACAAATTACAGTGTTATGCGTGTAGTTGCGCAAAATGGACAGGTTACAGTAAACGGCAAAGGAGGGTTAGAATTATTTACTTCAACTTTAAATGTTGGAAAAACATTTAGTATTAAATCTGAAGATGATAATAGTGGAATACAAAGTGAAATTTTTTCAACAGCAATAGAGGGTCAAACTAAATTGTATTGTTATAATACAACGATTGCCAAACCTGCTTTTTCTGTTCAGGGTATTGATTTAACAGCTGACGCACAGGATAGATTAGGTACTACGTTCAAAATATATGGTAATCAAAATGGTGATGTATCTTCTTCAAGAGATATGAGTTTATATTATAAAGGCAGTAGTGGAGGGAAATTTTTAATTTATGATGGTGTTCCATCTGATGGAGGTCTCAATGGAATAGGTGTGAATGCAACTGCTAAGTTTGGAATAAATGGTATGTTAACTTCAATGACAGATCACGTAGAAATAGGAAACCCAAGTGTATTTGGTAATCAAGCATCTAATTCAACTTTGAAAATTAATAATGCTTCACCTAAAGCTATTTCAGTATTTCCTAAAACGGGTACAACAATAGCAAGTGCGGAAGTATTTGTTGTTTTTGCAGATGGTACTGTAGGGATTGGGACACCTCTCACAAATAATCCTTACAACTATAAATTGGCTGTAAATGGTACAATTGGATGTAAAGCTTTTAAAGTAGAAATTAACAGCACAGCCTGGAGCGATTTCGTTTTTGATAAAGAATATAAACTAATGCCTTTGAAAGAACTTGAAACTTATATTAATAAGAATAAGCATTTACCTAATATCCCTTCCAACGCTGAAGTTGATGCAAATAATGGCGTAGATGTAGTTGATGTTGAAAGCAAATTATTACAAAAAGTAGAAGAGTTGACTTTATATATAATCCAGCAACAAAAAGAGATAGATGAACTTAAAAAAGCAATTACAAAATAATAATGATTTAGTTAAGTCGAGAGATGTTAAGTAAATATATATTTCTGAGTTTATTTATTATAGCGTTTACTAGATGCAAAAAATACCCTGAAAATGATCGTATTTATTTAAAAACTGTTAAAGCAAGACTTATATCACATGAATGGCACTTTAATAAATTAACTATAAATGGTATTGATTCTACAGAAATGCATACTTTAAAGTTTGGAACATCTACTCCAGAAAATGTAACAATTAATTTTGACCCAGATTTGAATAGTTTGGTATTGAAATATCCTACGGCACCAAATAGCTATGTGAATAAAGATATTGTTTTCAAAGAAAAAAAGAAAAAAATTAGCATAGACGAGTATCAGGGAAATATTACAAATAGTATTTATGTGCGATTATTTATTTTGAATGAAAAACACGAATGGGATATAGCTAAATTGACTAAAAATGAATTTGTTTTAACAGGTATCGGAAATAATAAAGAGTTTAGATTTGAATTTATTAAATAGACATATGAAAAAAATTATATTATTTTTTCTTTTTGCATGTAATTGCGGTTTTTCCCAAGACATGTATAAAAATCATCAAAAGTACTGGTATTTGCGTAGCAAATTACGTAATGATTTTATGAAAGTCGGAACGAATCAGGGTGAAAGTATTCCTATGACTTTTAGAGGTAAAACAGCTACGGCAGCAGATCCTAATAAAAATGCTGTTGGAGGAGGCGATTTAATAGGAGATCTGGGAATTTATATGGCGGTATTAGCAACCGAATACAAAATGCTAAAATTAAATAATCAAAACACAGATAGTGTTAAACATGAATTGTATTGTGCTTTAAATGCTGTAAACAGGTTAGATTATAATGCCGAGCCTTTATACGGGAGTAGCTATAGTAATAGTTTAGATGGCTTTTTAATTAGAGATGATATACCGGGAGATTTTGTACTTAATAATTATAAGCATTTTAATTATTATAACACCTGGAGTGGTAACCCTAATGATACATGGACACAAAATAATTTTTTAGGTGATAGCCGTCAAGTACCCAATACAAATTTTACTGATAAAGGTTTCCAATCTATTATACCTATAGGTCAATGGCAGACAACTTCAGTCTATTCCGAGAATTTTGAATACCAATCTCAACATGGGTCATCGGCTTCTGCTTATGGTAATTATGCTATGAGTTCAGACCACGTTATCTCTTTAATGTATGGTTTAAGAATGATCAGCGAATATGTAGACACGGGTGCAAATGATCAAAACCATCATTTCAATTATGGAGATGAAGCATATACCTCTATACGAGACGAAACGGGGGTGATTTCTGATAGAGTAGTAAAATATTTAAAAAATCATAACTGGAAAATTCAAAAACCTAATGGCTCTCCAGTTAGTGCCAATCAAGGTGGAAATGCAAAATTTAATGCATATGCATTAGCCCAAATTGCGGGTATAATTAATCAACCTGGGAATGGAATCAATCATTGGAATCAGTTTCAATCGCCTGTGCCAACAGTAGATCAAGCCTATCATGACTCGCATACAAAAGGATTGGGCTTCGAAGAGTTTGAAACTTATGCCAAATCACCCGGAACCACTTTTGATATTATTGTTCAAACGGCAGAACTTACTTCAGCTTGCCAATGTTTATTCAGTAAAATAGGAGGAAATGTAATTACCATGATAGAAGTAATAATGCAAAAAATATGGAAATGGTTGGGTACTATATTCGGTTGGTTATTGAATATAATCATAAATATTATAAATTATGTTACTCCAATTCAATGGAATAACACTACCTTGTTACAAAGTATTCCTAACGCAACTGTTCTCAACCTGAATGCTTCGAGGCTTGGCGAACGTATAAAATACCAGCAGGATTATTCTTTATTAACTTCTCTTTTGTATCAAGGTCAGAAAGTAAGCGATCTAGATTTAAATTTAATAAACACATATAATAGTGTTCTATCACGTACAAGTGATATTTTAAACAGTGCCCCATGCGATGGCCCGAGGAACTTTACAGAGGGCCATGTTTATTCTAATGGAGCTAGTACCATAAGTCCATCATATGATGTTTTAGAATGGTCCAGTACTTCATTAATTGAACATCCTAATGCTTTAGGGGCAGATCAGATTGATCATGTACCTGGTAGTGCCCCTGATACATGGGGATTACAATCCGGAGAATATAATGGGTTGGATTATATGCTTTATCATAATTTATATTACTTATATAAGCAATCTTTAGAATCAGAGCAAATTAATACCATAGACTTAAGAGATAGGTTTGTTAACTATTCTTTGCCTTTAACAAATGGACAGGGTACTCAGCAGAATCCTTTAACTATTGGGGCTTTTGAACATATTATAGCAAATGGAATCGTAAATAATAATGCGAAGATTAATTTTGTAGCCGGTAAACAATTCGGAGTTATTTATGGACAAAATTACGATATATTGCCTGGAGCAGATGTAACGGTAGAGATTTACGATTATAATTGTAGCAATAATAATTATTTGTCTCCAAATGCTATGCGTAACGCAAGTACAAATCCCGACACTAATGCAGTTTATGGACCAATTGCCTCCAATGAAAAATTACATGAAGTTATTTATCAGCCTGATCCTAATAGCCAATTATCAAAAAATAAAACGAAGCAGGAAGTTAAATCACGTCAATATATAAATAAACAGATAGTTAATTTAAATGACCATTTAATGATCTATCCAAATCCAAATAGTGGAATATTTAGTATTAAAATTGATAGTAACAGCGATGACGAAAAATATAGTGTCTTTATTTATGATGTAATGGGAAAAGAAGTAAATGTATATGAAAATATTTCTACTGTTAATAAAGAAATAGCAATTACAAATACAAACTTAGCTGACGGTTCTTACCTAATAAAAATCATAGATAATAAAAGTGGTAAACAGTATATGGAAAAACTAATTATTAATAAAAATGAGAAAAATTAAATTATTTATATTTTGTATAATTACTGTTATATTAATTTGTAGCAGCTTCAAACCGATCGGGCCTATTTTTGTTACAGCAGACGCAGATGCTGAACTTATTATTTCGGATGTAAAAGTTAAAATCATCGGTCTATCTGAATTCACATTTACACAAGTAAATGGAAATTTTTATAACCAAGTTAGTAGTCAAAATTCTTTTTTAAGTCAAAATGATAAAGAGAAATTGTTTAATAATGATGTATATGTAAATAGTGTTTCTACTATGTTTTCGTTGGTAGATAGCACATATAAAATTGTTGATTCAACTCTTATGACTTCTCCAAATGATAATTTTACCTGGGAGTTTATGGATTTAACAGATACCAATACTATTATTCAATATACTACTACAAAGTCTATTACAAGAGCATCTCAGTTTGATTTATTACCGATTACCACAGTCAATAAATCATTAGGCTTTTCTTATTCTCATCCATTAGTTCAAGCAGACTCAATTACTTATTTATTAGGGGCGGACAGTTTAACAAGTATTAAAAAGACTGTGTATAATCAATCGTACGGTGTTACATATTCTGCCGCAGAATTAAATACTTTAACAACAACTAATGAGGGTGCATTTATGATTTTGGTTTATAATACTATGCCACAAATTTATAATGGTAAAAAATATTATTTTCAGAATAACTCTGTTGTAATGGTAATGCCTTTGCCAATAAACTGATCGTCTCTAATTACAGTTTATTGCGAAATGATTTTGTATATTTATTAGATTAATCGTGGCAACTATGGAAGACAAAGAACTCTCTGCTTTTTTAAACGGAAAATCGGAAATAACTTTGCAGTTGTTTCATCACTTTACTGAGCAATATAGTAAAATAGGCAAGGTAACGTTTCATGCCGCCAAAACCATGATAGGGGTAAGCAACGGCAATAAGCGTGTTGCCTGGATCACACAACTTGGTAAAAACTTTGTACATGTTGTGTTTCCATTTAAGCAAGCTTATGAGGACAATTTATGCTTTCAGAAAATAGCGCAGGTTCCGGGAGATGCCACACAGTTTAACCACCACCTGAGAATTTATTATAAAGAGGATATTAATAAAGAAGTTTTAAAATTTATGAAACTTGCTTATAAGGAAGAAAAATAAATTGTTTCGTAATATTAGTTTTATAAAAAATGCCCGGTGTCCGCCGGGCATTTTTTATGGTGTTTTAAGTTTATTGTGCGTTCCAGCCGCCATCAACGGGTAGAGCAGTACCAGTCATAGTTTTAGCAATATCAGATGCTAAAAACACGGCCAGTTGCCCCAGTTCTTCAACAGATACAAACTCCTTAACGGCTTGTTTCAATAGCATTACTTTATTTACCACATCTGCTTCGCTCATATTATGTGCTTTGGCCTGATCGGCAATTTGTTTTTCCACCAGTGGCGTTTTTACGTAACCCGGACAAATAGCGTTAGCAGTAATATTAAATGGTGCTCCTTCTAAGGCAATGGTTTTTGTAAAGCCCACAATACCATGTTTGCTGGCTACGTAAGCACTTTTAAATTCAGAGGCAACCAGGCCATGTGCAGACGCAATATTGATGATACGACCAAACTGACGTTCTTTCATGCCTTTCCAAACAGCTTTGGTTAAATAGAAAGCTGATGTTAAATTAATCCCGATAATGGCATTCCATTTATCATCCGGAAAATCTTCGATAGGTGATACAAACTGTATGCCTGCATTATTTATCAGTACATCTATTTTACCGAATTTTACAACAGCATCGTCCACCATTTTTCTTAATTCTTCAGGTTTCAACATATTGGCATTGCTGTACATAACCTCAATACCATATTGTTTTCCAATGCCTTCCGCAATTTCCAAACCGTTAGGTTCAAGGCCATTAAATACAATGTTATATTGTTTTGTTTTAGCAAACTCTGTTGCTATCCCAAGCCCAATACCACTTGTGCTTCCTGTAATTAAGATTGTTTTCATGTTTTATTTAGGTTAAAAATTCGGTTTTAATAAATATTTGCTGTAGAAGTCCACAATGTGTTTTACAGCTTCGTCTGCAGTATCCACAATTTTAAATAATTCCAGATCAATGGCATTAATGTTGCTTTCTTTTGCCAGCATCGTTTCTTTGATCCACGCAATTAAGCCGCTCCAGTATTCTTTACCAACCAACACTACCGGAAATTCTGCAATTTTATTGGTTTGTACCAATGTTAATGATTCAAACAATTCATCAATAGTACCAAAGCCACCGGGCATGCCAATAAAACCCTGTGAGTATTTTAAGAATATGGTTTTACGAACGAAGAAAAAATCGAAATCGATGTTTTTGTCTCTGTCAATGTAATCGTTTGGTTTTTGTTCAAAGGGAAGGTCAATATTTAAACCTACTGATTTTCCTTTTCCACGTCTGGCGCCTTTATTAGCCGCTTCCATAATACCAGGGCCTCCTCCGGTTATAATACCGTAGCCTTGTTGTGTGAGTTTAAAAGCTATTTCTTCAGCCAAAATATAATATTTGTTTTCGGGTTTTGTACGTGCCGAACCAAATATAGAAACGCAAGGCCCGATTTGTTGCATTTTCTCAAAGCCGTTTACAAACTCACTCATTATTTTAAAGATCTGCCAGCTGTCTGATGCCTTAACGTCGTTCCAATCTTTTTGTGCAAATGCTTTTCTTATTTTATCTTCTTTATCCTGGGTCATATTCTATTGTTGAATTTTTTAATTTTAATGAAGGGGGTTAATATAATTTTCTAAGATATAAAATAGGCTCATCCGTTAACGGTATTGCAATGATAAAGCCCAATCGTTAAGACATTTACCTGAGATTAATTGATGAGGGTGCAATTTAGGTATTTACATTAATATTTCATTAAAACGCGTCTTAAAAAACGATAATACCTGTTCTTTTGGAAAAATCTTTTTAAATACCGAAATACTATTTATTTATATGAAATGCTTGTTATAACCGATAAAATCGGTTATTTGTTAAAATTTTGTATATTTGTTTTTATAAAATTAGTCCAATCCCCACAATCGGATTTATAGAGAAGCTTTATCAGTATTCTACAGGCATTATTTCGGGACCGTTCTTTAGCACATCGCTCTTTATAAAATGTCAATACATTAAATGCATGTTTAATTATCTATCATCTACTACTGATATGAAAAAAAAAATACTGGCTTTTTTCCTATTGCTCAATTTCTGTGTAAGCGCTCAAACCTTACAGGAATATTTTTTCAATAATAATTTTAACGGTACCGCGGGTGGTGGCCCTTTAACAGAAGTATTATCCTGTGGCGCTACTTTGGGAAGCTTTGGAACACAATCGATTACCACTACCTCCGGTTTCTGTTCAAACTCTACAGCCTATTGTTTTAACGATGGTGGTGGATTAAGTTACCCCAACACATCTGTAACGTCTCAATACAGTATTAATCTGTTTTGTAAGTTCAATGCTTTAAGCGGCTATACGCGTATCATAGATTTTTCAAACGGGGCCTCCGACAATGGTATTTATTTGCTGAATAATTGCCTGGTGCTTTATCCTGTTGGAACGATAGGACCATGCCCTTATTTTAATCCTAATTTATATTACCTGTTCACTTTTGTAAGAGATGGAGCCACTAATACCATTTCGGTTTACGTTAACGGTGTATTTTTCTCAAGTTATGTCGACTCCGGAAATTTGTACCGATCCGCAACTACCACAACTCCTATTATTTTTTTTAAAGACGATAATGCAGTACCCTGTGAAAGTGCGCCGGGATGTATAGGTTACGCTTCTATTAGTTCATCTACATTATCGCCCGCACAGGTAAACACTGTATGGGTAAATATTTGTAATACGGTTAGCAGCTGTACAGCAACCGCAGGAAGTAGTGCCTCTGTGTGTCCGGGACAATCTGTTAACATTGGAGGAAGTCCGACAGCCGTGGGAGGAAGTGGTACTTTTACATATAGCTGGACGCCGTCAACAGGTTTAAACAGCGTATCAGTTGCTAACCCCGTTGCCACACCTACCGCACAAACCAAATATACGGTTACTATAAATGATGGCGCCGGCTGTATACGAACGGATAGCGTGAAAATTTTCATGAATCCTGTACCAACGATAACGGTTTCACCCGGTACTACTATTTGTACGGGAGGTAATACCACACTCACAGCAGGAGGGGCAGTGTCTTATACCTGGTCACCTGCTACAGGCCTCAGTTCCGTTAACGGAGCTTCGGTTATAGCATCACCAACAACAGCTACTATTTATACAGTTACCGGTACTAATACGAGTGGCTGCATAAACAGCGCTACAGTTCAGATAAACATAGGCAGTAACCCTGCCATTACTATTTCTCCCAATACAACCGTTTGTCCTGCAACTTCTGCTACTTTAACTGCCTCGGGGGTAGTATCTTATACATGGGCTCCATCGTCTACATTAAGCTCTGCCAATGGGGCATCTGTTACAGCTACACCGGCATCCACAACAGTTTATACAGTAACCGGTACCAGCGCCGGCGGTTGTGTAGGAACTGCTTCTGTACAGGTTCTGGTTGCTATAAATCCAACACTCGTAGTATCTTCAAATGCAACGGTTTGCTCTTCGGGCTCTGCAACACTCACAGCTGCAGGAGCCATTTCATATACCTGGTCACCTTCAGGAAGCTTAAGTTCCTCCGGCGGTTCAACTGTTATAGCTTCGCCGGTAGCCACTACCATTTACACAGTAACAGGTTCTAATGCCAATGGTTGTACAGGAACCAATACCGTACAGGTTTCCATTGGTGCCGGGCCTGCTGTTACGGCATCGCCCAACGCTACAATTTGTGCATCGACCAATACCATCTTAACGGCTGCTGGTGCTGTATCCTATACATGGTCGCCTGCGGGCAGCCTGAGCTCTGCTAACGGCGCCTCTGTTACAGCTAGTCCGATTGCATTTACTATTTATACAATTACAGGCACCAATGCAGCAGGCTGTACGGGAACAGCTACCGTTTCAGTATCTGTTGTCAATAATCCTACTTTAAGTGTTGTCGGTGCCACATTATGTAATGCTTCATCTGCTACCTTAACAGCATCCGGTGCTACGTCTTATACATGGTTCCCTTCAAGCAGTCTCAGTTCTGCCAATGGAGCTTCTGTTACAGCTTCTCCTACGGTTACAACTACCTACACCATTACCGGTTTAACAGGTGCATGCACCGGATCAACAACCGCTACCGCAGCTGTGATAGTGATTAACCCTACCATTACAGCTACCTCCAATACCTATTGTATAGGAGGCACAGTCATTACATTAACGGGGAGCGGCGCTGCTTCCTATTCATGGTCACCGGCTTCAGGATTAAGCGCAACATCCGGAGCTGTGGTATCAGCTTCTCCAACAGTTACCACCATCTATACATTAACCGGATCAACAGGAGCCTGTAGTGGTACTCAAACTATCAGTATTACTGTGGCGCCGGTGTCATCGTTAAGCATCGTTGCCGGAAGCACGCTTATTTGTCCTAACGGTTCGGGAACTACATTAACGGCCTCAGGAGGATCTACTTATACCTGGTCGCCGGGCTCTCAAACAACTTCTACACTTCAGGCAAATCCCTTAAATACCACTACTTATACCGTTACAGGTCAAAGTGCCGCCGGTTGTATTATGTCTCCCGCTGTTATAACCATTAGTGTAAATCCAACCATAAATGCCAGCCTCACAGCATCCAGTTCTACCGTGTGTCTTACAAAAACAGTAACTATCAGTGTAACACCTGTAGGAAGCTCCTATACTTATACCTGGTTGCCAGTGGCATCGATCCAGGGCTCAAACTCAGGTCCATCCATTATTGCCAAACCTACTTCTACAGCAACGGTTATTTATACATTAACTATATCTAATGGTTTGTGTAAAGAAACTAAAACTATTTCCTTACAGGTATTTAACTGTGTACCTCCTGTCAGCAGTTTCTCTACATTAACGAACGATAGTATCTGTACAAACGGATGTGTGAGTTTTACCGCGACTTCAACCGGCGTTCAGCCATTCTCTTACCAATGGTTTTTTCCGGGAGGTACACCACCAACCTCCAACAATTCTGATCCGGTTATTTGTTATACAGTGGCAGGCAGTTACGCGGTTTCATTAATTACCGGTAATGCTTTTGGAAATGATACCCTGTTAATGACAAATTATATTCATGTCACCGATACGCCATCTGTCCATGCTTTTGGAGACACATTAATTTCAGTAGGACAAACAGCACCTGTTGGGGTAACGGGTGGCATTTCTTATTACTGGACACCAAATAATGGAAGTATTGCTTGTGCAACCTGTTCGAATACGGTTGTTCAGCCAACGGTAACAACTAAATATATAGTAACGGCTTATAATTCGCCCTCTTGCAAAAAACAGGATACGGTTGTGGTAAAGGTGGACTTTGTTTGTGGAGATTTTTTTATCCCTAATGTATTCTCGCCTAATGGCGATGGGTTAAATGATAATATCAACATTCATGGATTTTGTATTGCCACTTATACCCTTAAAATTTTTAACCGATGGGGAGAAGTCGTATTTGAAACATCTGATAAAGCTTATGGCTGGGATGGTACCTTCCGTGGTAAGCCAATGGATACAGGTGTATTTGTGTATAGTGTAGATGGAATTACTATAGACAGAAAGCCATTTACGAAAAAAGGAAATATTACACTGTTACGGTAAAGTTGAAGTTTATTCTTTTATCGAGCGAAGCATTAAATTGACGAAAAGGCTGCGCCAGGGATGGAGCACTTGTCTGAGCTCCTTATTGTGACAGCGCGAGCCGAACAATAAGAGCGAGTAGCGACAGCCCGCTCAGGCGCCCAGAAATAAATTACCCGGATAATGTGAATTTATTTCAGTATTTAGAGGCCCATGAAATAAGTTCAGGGTGACTACTGTATAAAAAACATTGGAACTATTAAAATACAATTAAACTTTACAAACCTGATATCTCATAGAGGTCAATCTTAGACTTATAATCTCTTTCGTCTCTTTATCCCTTAAGTCCCTTTGATCTTTAGTTCAGTTCTTTCTTTAAATAAGGAGCTGTGTAGCTTTTCTTTACTTTAACCAGTTCTTCAGGAGTTCCGGTAAATAAAATCTCTCCACCGCCTTTTCCTCCTTCGGGACCAACATCAATCACGTGATCGGCTACTTTAATAATGTCCATATTATGTTCAATGACCAAAACAGTATTGCCACTATCCACCAATCTATTCAATACACCCAGCAAAATGCGAATATCTTCAAAGTGTAAACCGGTGGTGGGCTCATCTAAAATATACAAGGTATTTCCTGTATCACGTTTACTTAATTCGGTAGATAGTTTTACACGCTGAGCTTCGCCACCACTCAGTGTAGTAGCTTGCTGGCCAAGTGTAATGTATCCAAGTCCCACATCCTGTAAAGTTTTTACCTGACGAAAAATGTTTGGAAGCATTTCAAAAAACTCGCAAGCCTGATCAATGGTCATGTTCAGTACATCTGAAATAGATTTTCCTTTGTAACGAACTTCAATAGTTTCGCGGTTATAGCGTTTACCATGACATTCGTCGCACTGAACATATACATCAGGTAAAAAGTTCATTTCAATCGTTTTAACGCCGGCTCCTCCACAGGTTTCGCAGCGGCCACCTTTTACATTAAATGAAAAACGACCGGGTTTGTAACCACGTATTTTTGATTCGGGTAATTCTGCAAATAAAGTTCTGATATCTGAAAATACATTGGTATACGTTGCAGGATTACTTCGTGGTGTGCGGCCAATAGGCGACTGATCAATATCAATCACTTTATCAATTAAATCAATACCTGTAAACGATTTGTAGGGTAGGGGACGTTTCTCCGAATTATAAAAATAATTGCTTAAAATAGGATACAGTGTTTCGTTGATCATACTTGATTTACCACTGCCACTCACACCTGTTACGCAAATAAACTTACCTAAAGGAATTTCGACACTTACATTTTTTAAATTATGCCCGGTACAACCTTTTAATACAAGTTTCTTGCCATTTCCTTTACGGCGCACTTTTGGTACTTCAATGCTTTTTTTGCCTGTAATGTAATTAGCCGTTAAGGTGTCAAATTTTAGCATTTCCTTAGGGGTAGAAGCGGCAACCACTCTTCCGCCATGTACACCGGCTCCGGGACCAATATCAATGACATAATCGCTTTCCATGATCATGTCTTTGTCATGTTCTACAACCAACACACTGTTGCCAACATCGCGTAAGTTTTTAAGCGCTTCTATTAAACGCGTATTATCCCGTTGATGCAAACCAATACTAGGCTCATCTAAAATATATAATACACCTACCAGTTGCGAACCAATTTGTGTTGCTAAACGAATACGCTGTGCTTCGCCACCACTCAGTGTTTTAGAAGAACGGTTAAGGGTTACATAATCCAAACCTACTTCCAGTAAAAAGCCAATACGTGTTCTGATTTCTTTTAATACTTCTTTCGCAATAATATTTTGCTGCTTGTTTAAGCGTTTTTCAATGCCTTTAAACCAGTCGCCCAAAATATTAATGTCCATCTCAGACAGTTCTGCAATGTTCTTGTCATCTATTTTAAAATAAAGCGCTTCTTTTTTCAAGCGGGTACCTTCGCAAACAGAACAATTAATTTTATTGGTAAAACCTTCTACCCAGCGGCTCATGGCAGGTGATGGATTTTCTTCGGCCTGACGGGAAATGTGGGTTGCAATGCCATCAAAAGAAAAACTGTAACCGTTAGCATTTGTGTCTGATTTTACAGTAAATAACTCTTCGCTGCCGTTTAATAAAATATGAACTGCTTCTTCCGGAATATCTTCAAAAGGTGTATCGAGGGTAAATTTGTAACGTTCACCAATAGCTTCTATCTGTTTAAATACCCAAATTCCTTTACTTGGCCCGAGTGGTGCAATAGCGCCTTTACGAATGGATTCACGTTGATTAGGAACTATTTTGCTAATATCTACTTCAGACACAACTCCCAAACCGTTACAGTGTGGGCAGGCTCCATAGGGTGAGTTGAATGAAAACAAATTGGGAGCCGGCTCATCATAAGAAATCCCACTGGTAGGGCACATTAACGAACGGCTAAAGAACTGAACTTTTCCAAAACCAAAAGCATTTGTTTTCTTTTTAGCTTTAGGATTTTCTTCCTCATGCTCTAATACCATAATAGTACCTTTGCCTTGTTTCATAGCTGTTTGCAGCGACTGGTAAAGGCGTGTTTTAATATCTTTCGTAATTTCCAAACGGTCAATTACTATTTCAATATCATGGATTTTGTACCGGTCGACCTGCATTTTAGGAGTAATGTCTACTAAGGCTCCGTCGATCCGTACTTTTGAAAATCCTTTTTTACGAATGTCTTCGAACAGTTCTCTGTAATGTCCTTTACGGCCTTTAACCACAGGAGCCAGCAGGTTTATTTTTTTTGAGGCGTATTTTTCCAGGATTAAATCAATGATTTGATCATCGCTGTAGCGTACCATTTTCTCTCCTGTAACATAGGAAAAGGCTTCTCCGGAGCGGGCATACAATAAACGTAAGAAATCATAGATCTCAGTAATAGTACCTACTGTAGAACGTGGATTTTTATTGACTGTCTTTTGCTCAATAGAAATAACAGGACTTAATCCCGAAATTTTATCGACATCGGGTCTTTCCATGTTGCCCAAAAACTGGCGTGCGTAACTCGAAAAGCTTTCTATATAACGGCGTTGTCCTTCGGCGTAGATGGTGTCAAATGCCAGTGACGATTTTCCGCTGCCACTGAGGCCTGTAAGTACTACTAATTTGTTGCGTGGTATGGTTAATGATATATCTTTTAAATTATGCGCCCGTGCACCTATCACTTCAATTTGTTCGTCTTCCATTTTATAACATAGATGTGAGATTGGCAGATGTGAGATATGAGACTTTGTTCTATCTCACTTCTCCTATCTTATTGTCTCACGTCATTTCTTTAAAGTATCTGTTTTTGTTTTTAAACTATCGGTATTCGTTTTTGGTAATAATGTATCGGCTATTATGGCTTGAGGAAACACATCGTTAAAGTAAACACTTAAGTCTACATTTTTGTTCTTCGGAATTTTAAAGTTATACGTTTTTTTATCAGGATTAGTCAGCTTATCGCCAATGAGCCATGGATTAAAGGTTTTTAGGGTAATAACATTAGTATTTAAGTGCTTGGCAAAGGCGTTAAGATTGGTAATGGAAGAGTCTATTTTTACGGTTTTATGTGCAGGAAATCCACCCGATTTTTTGAGTTTATTCTTCACGCCAAAATGTTGCGGATTCGACAGTAATGTTTTGTACGCAAGAATGCGATAAATGAAACTGCCGGTTTCTCTGTTTAGTAACAGATCGTAATAATTATCGGTGTTTTGTTTTTTTAAGGCGTTTTGTATACCGCCAATACCAACATTATAAGCAGCTGCAGAGAGAGTCCAGTTGTGAAAGTACTTGTAAGCGTCTTTAAAATGCTTACAAGCCACATGTGTTGCCTTTTCTACATCGTAGCGCTCATCTACCTCACTGTTTACGGTAAGGCCATAGCCCTGTGCTGTATTTGGCATCAATTGCCAGAAACCTCCGGCCCCCATAGGCGATACCACGTTAGATAAATGACTTTCGATAACGGCTACATATTTAAAATCGTCGGGAACATGCTCTTGCTTTAAAATAGGTTCAATTAAAGGAAACCATTTTTGAGCTTTATTAAATAAGGCCAATGAAGAGTTTTTCCATGATTTATTGGAGAAGAATTCTTTTTCGAGACTTTCCTTTATTTCATAATCGTTTTGTGGTACCCGCTCGCCGGCAAAGGCAAGATTAGCAGGAATATTAAGCCCAAGTACTTTAAAATTAGCGTTAGAAAAATCGGCTTTTGTAATATCGGGCTTAAAGGATACGGTTTTTACCAATCCTATAAATACGATCCAAAACACTATACTCACATATATTTTTTTATAGTGAAGAGGGTTTTCGTAAAATGTTTTAAATATCTGTATAGGAAAGGTCACTTTCTCTTTAATATCGTATTCAGATATAAAGATACAAAAGTGATAGCACAAAAAATAATGGAAATAACTAACCAATTTAGCTGGTAATTAAGGATTTGATTCATTCCCAGGGAGAGGCCCAGCAAGCCAATGCCAAAAAACAGGATCGCAATTCTCTTTTCTGTGATGCCTTTAAAGAATAAATGATGTGTGGTATGATCTTTTCCACCAATAAAGGGAGATTTACCTTTTCTGATTCGGTTAATGCTTACTGTAATTGTATCGGTTAATGGTAAAATAAAAACCAATGCTACTGTTATAAAGCCAAGTACCGCAGGATCGGCAGTATGCCAGATATTGTTAACCAACGAATAGGAATTCCAGCAATAGTCAATACCCAATACTGCTAAAAAACAGCCCAGAAACTGGCTTCCTGTATCGCCCATAAACATTTTAGACGGATGCCAGTTATAAATCAAAAAACCCAATAATGCTCCTAATACGCCCAGACTTAAAATTGGTAAAGGCGTTAAAATAAGATTTAGCTTTTGATTTAAAGTAATAACGAAACACAAAATGGTAATAGAAACAATGGTGGTAATGCCGTCCATATTATCGAGCATATTTATCGAATTCATTAAGCCGGCTACCCATAATACGGTGAAGCCCATGTTAAGGGTTTCAATTGAAAAAACATTGATTTTGGTTCCGGTAAAGTACAAAATAAAGCCGCAGGCAATTTGTGTGAGAAATTTTAAAAGAGGCTTTGTATTATAAGCATCATCAGCAAGCCCCATAATAAAGGCAATCGTACATACCAGGAAAATACCTATGATTTTTAGATTTTTAAAATGCAGTGGATATAAATTATTGATAAAGCCAAGTATAATAAACGAAATAAGGAACACCACAAAAAAAGAAATGCCTCCCAGCGAAGGTTTTACATTGGGGTTCCAGCGGATATGTTTTTGGTCTGTAAGGTTCCTTGTGCCAAGGTTTTGAGAAAACTTAAGCAGTATGGAATTTATGAGTACCGAAAAAACAAACGCAATAGATAAAGCGAGAACAATAAACAGAATGGTGTTTTTTTGGAGAAAATCCATTGTTTAAAAAGGACTGATGAAAGATTTAAAAGGAGTTCCGGAAATATCTTTTTCCGAAAGTATGGGATCATTATAGTTCCAGTTAATATCAAGGTCTTTATCATTCCATAACACAGTTCCTTCCGAATCTTTATTATAAAGGTTGGTGCATTTATATGAAAAAATGGTATTATCCTTTAAAGTTAAAAAGCCATGTGCAAAGCCCGGAGGAATAAAAAACATTGTTTTATTTTCCTCTGTCAGCTCTATGGCAAAATGCTTTCCGTATGTAGGAGATTTTTTACGAATATCTACTGCTATATCCAACACAGACCCTGTAATAACTCTTACAAGCTTTCCCTGATCGTGTGGCGGTGCCTGAAAATGCAAACCTCTTAATACACCTGTAGATGAAAGAGACTGGTTATCCTGTACAAAATTCACATTAATCCCATGTTTTTTAAAAACACCTTCATTATAGCTTTCAAAAAAATAGCCCCTTGCATCTGCAAACACCTTAGGCTTAACAATCAACAAATCTTTTATGCCTGTCTCTATTACTTCCATAACTTCTTTAAAATATTTTTTTTTGAATCATTTACATCGGTATAATATCCATTACTATAACCATATCCGTAACCATACCCGTAGCCATATTTGTACCCGTAGGCAGACCGTGATGTATCGACACCATTTAAAATAATTGAAAGGTTTTTAATACTTGTTTCGTGCGACAGTTTATCAAGTATCTGCACAAAAGATTTTTTTGAATAGTCGGCCCTGAAAACATAAATAGGGAAATCAGCTTTTTGAATAGTGGTAATACCATCCGTTACAAGTCCTATCGGCGGATTATCAAAAACAATATAATCGTATGTTTTCTTAAGCTCCTCAATCATTTCGTCGAGGCGCTCAGCAATAATTAATTCTGATGGGTTAGGAGGTATTGGCCCAGCGGTTATATAATCCAGTCCTTGAAAATGACTTTTGTTAATGCAGGATTCGATACTTGTCATATTGGTAAGTATGGTACTCATGCCTGTATCATTTGATACGCCAAAACCTTTATGGATCTTGGGTTTCCTCATATCAAGATCTAAAAGGATTACTTTTTTACCGGCGTAAGCTAATATACCGGCAAGGTTAAGTGCTACAAATGTTTTTCCTTCGCCTGATATTGAAGAGGTTACAGCAATAATTTTTGCACCGTCGGTATTTTTAATGAATTGTAAATTAGATCGTATGGTACGGAAGGCTTCTGCAATCTGTGATTTAGGATTTTTATCAACTACCAGTTGCGATACAGGTACATTGCTTTCGTAAACAGGAACAATACCTAAAACAGAAACAGAAGCATCAGTGTTTTTAATGATATCGTTAAGCGAAGTTATTTTGTCGTGAAATATATAGCGGATAAAAATAACAAGTGTTGATAAAAGTAGTGCACTTAAAATAGCAATAATAATGGCATTTTTCCGGTTAGGAGAAACCTGGGCACCATCATTTATGGCTTTTTCGAGGATCACATTTTGGGATACGAAACCGGCTTTAGAAATGGAGAATTCTGTTTTTTTCTCAAGCAGAAGTGTATAATATTTTTCGCTGATGCTGAATAAACGCATTAAACGCGCATGTTCCATGTCAACATCAGGTGAGCGATCGTACTTGCTTTTAAATTCGGAAGATTTTTGCATCAGGTTGGTATACTTCGATTTGTATTTTAACCTCACTGAATTTAAACTTTCGATAAGCAATTTTTTTTGTGTTTCAATATTAAAATTGATCTGTTTAATGTTCTCACTGTTTGGCGTTACCTGATAAAGCAGGTTTTCTTTATCAACCAGTAATTTTTTTATGGTTTGGGTATATTCCCTGATAGAGTTTTCATATTCAGTTCCGGCTATTAATGAAATAAGCTGGTAAGTATCGATACTCACATTTTTTGAAATGTTATTTTGGAGTTCAGCCAGAAGCTTCTCTTCCAACTCAACTTTCAACATTTCATCTTCAATGTTGGTTAAGCGCATCATATCGGCATTGATGAGCTCATTTTTTTCGGTGTAATTTTTTTCTTTTCTGAAATCCTGTAAGTTATTTTCTGAAACTTTTAATTCATCATATACCATTTTTAACTGGCCATCAATAAAGCTGATAATGCTTTTTGAACTCTCACTTTTTCGCTCCACATCAAAATACAGGTATTCTTCAGTAACAACGTTTACAAGGTCTTTAGACTTTTGCGCATTAATGTCTTTTACCGTAACCAATATCGTTTTTGCAGACTCGTTGAGCATTCTTATCTCCAATTTCGATTGCAATTCGGAGGTAACTTCATCCACATTTTTAATAATAAAATAGGATTTGTTGTTTGATGCCAGATGAGCCTGTATCTGTTGTTTATCCATATTGGTGTTCAGGGAAACACTAATATCAAAGTACTCTGAATTAATAACATTATTAGTAATAAAAGGAATGCTGTGAGTTCTGCCATCGGCATTAAAGTTGAGCGTACCGGAGTTTATACCATTAAATTTAATGTAGATATTGGTTCCGTATATCGCATTCTTTTTAATATTAAATTTTATAAAATAGGGCGAAGACTTATAGAGTTCATTATTTTTAAATGTTCCTTCGTTAAAATAGCTGATCTGTACATCTGATTTTTCGACTACCCGTTTTAAAAATATTTTGGAACGAATCTGTTCAATAGCTTCCGCAATTTTATTGGTGTTACCGTCAAACTTATTGATCTGTAAAATTTGGGAAGCTTCGCTATTATCATTTATTTGAACAATGGCCGATGATTGGTATACCGGCTGACTATAGCGTAAATAAATAAATGCCGCACTAATGCATAAAATAAAAAAGCCTATAGAAAACCATAAACTTCTGCGAATAATATAAAATATTAATCCAAGATCCAGCTCACTGCTGAATTTTGATACACGTTCCCTGTAACTATCAATTCCTGTATCTGACTGGTTTTGTAACAATTTATTTTCTTATTACGGAATATAAGATAAGTGAACTTGTAATTAGCGTTAACAAAGGAGTTAGCTCTCCTAACAATGTTTTGGCAAATCTATACCTCGGTTCAACGTATACAATATCGTTTGCTAAAACAACCGTATTTCCCGCATTTATGCCTTGTATTTCAGATAAATCCATTAAATAAACTTTTGGCTTTTTAGTATGGTCGTTACGAATTAATTTTACTTTATACGCTTTACCGTCCTCCGCAATACCACCCGTTAAGGCCAGTACTTCAATTACCGTAGTGTTATTATTTAAGAGTGTCACTACCTGCGCTTTTCCACCATTACCTGGGAAAACAATAACACGCTTGTTTATTATTTTAAGGCTGATAAACGGTTTTACGTAAAAGGTGTCGTATAATTGTTCCAGATAGGTTTCGGCTTCTTTAAGAGTTAAACCGGCAATAGGTACAGACCCTATTAAGGGTAATTTAACCTGACCGTTCCTTTCTACTACATAATTTAATTCGAGTTGAACATATTGATTGGTATTGGCTAAATCAATAATTTTAAAACCATCGTTCGAAAATATTTTAGCAGTAAGAATATCGTTAGCAGCAATTCTGTAGTTCTGAACGGACATTGTATCGTTTAACTGATCGTACACGTAATCTTTTGGGGTTCTGAGCATGAGGTTAGACCTAAATACTTTACAGGAAGAAAACCAGATTATAAACAGCAAAAAGAGAAAATGTTTAAAAAAACGCATATATGAATGGTTAAATGTCAAAGTTAAGATTTATCCTATAATATCAAAAATCATGCAGATTTAAGTAAATTTAAATATAATTGTTTCATATCGCTTACTAAACGGGTATAGCTAAATCTCGAAAGACTCCATTTTTCTCCCAACGCAGCTTTTTCGGCATTTTGGGAGAAGTTACGGCAGGCGCTAACTAAATTTAAAAAATAAGCATTGGGCTCAGAAATGTCAGAAAGCAGACCACAATCGGGATGCAGCACATCTTCGATGCCTCCTACATTAGTTGCCACTACATATTTACCTGCTGCCTGGGCCTCTATAATGCTAACGGGTGTTCCTTCATTAAGAGAGGTTAAGGCGACAATATCCAAACCATGCAGTGCCCATTCCACTTCTTTTATCCAGGAAGTAAATATGACATCTGCAATATTTTCGGGGGTTTCAGAAAAAGTAACGCCTAACTCTTTACAGTGATGTATGATCTCTTGTTTGGTATCGCCATCGCCAATAATAAAGGCTTTGAAGTTAGAAATGCCTTCCTTTTTTAGGTATGCTATTGCTTCAATAAACAAGCGGTGATTTTTTACAGGAGCTAAGCGACCAATAATGCCTATGGCTAACTGATTTTCGGTTAAATGGTAGCGTTCTCTGAATGTTTTTCTGTTAGTTTCCTTGTTAATGGTAAACCTGTTCAAATCAAAGCCCAGAGGGACAATATGAATTTTGTTAGCCTTGGTAATTTTAAAGGTTTCAAAAAGTTCCTGTTTTTGCTTTTTGCTAATAGCTACAATAGCGGTGGATCGTTTGGCAAGGTAACGTTCCACAAAAATATAAAATCCTGTTTTTAATTTCCCGAAATAAGAGTGGAACACATGCCCATGAAAGGTATGAACAATAATGGGTACTCTACAGTGAATGGCTGCCAAACGGCCAACTGCACCGGCTTTAGAGGCATGGGTATGTACAATATCGGGTTTAAATTCTTTGATTATGCGCTTAATTTCCTTGTAGGCTTTATAATCGGCTTTGAAATTAAT
This sequence comes from Bacteroidota bacterium, assembly GCA_040389965.1. Classification (GTDB taxonomy): domain Bacteria; phylum Bacteroidota; class Bacteroidia; order B-17B0; family Aurantibacillaceae; genus UBA4416. The sequence goes on along the minus strand of JAZJZF010000056.1, from coordinate 35,557 downwards.
GCTACGCTGGAACTGCTCTAAAACCCTTGGTTTCAGACCTAAATTTATGGGAATATAAAGGGAACTGTCTTCTCCTTCTTCTTCGGGGCCACCAACCAGCAAGGTTTCAAAATCCGGCTCTAAAAATTTAGACAGATAGCTCACATTATAGGTTATTCCTCCAATGTTAAAGCGGTTAATAATGCGAAGTACTTTAGGCAAATCTTTAATTAAAAATTGAGTTCCAAAGATAACTTTTTAAAGTCTATCCCATCAAAATTACCCGAACTCATCATTAATAAAACATTATTTTTTAAAGACTTCGATTTCAGATAATCTTCCAAAGCTTTACTGTTGGTAAATACCTTTAAGTCTTTGCGGTTAAAGTAGTTAAACACCTGTTCTTCTGTAATAGGTTTTAATTTCTTATGAGCAATTGTGTGAGGGTTAAAGTATACAATGGCTTCATCCGCATCGTTCATCGCACCGTTATATTCTGCCAAAAAAGTTTCGTTAAGGCTGCTGAATGTATGTAATTCCATACAGGCAATAATAAAGCGGTTTGTAAATTGTTGTTTTACGGCTTGTGTGGTTGCTTTTAATTTAGAGGGTGAATGCGCAAAGTCTTTATAGAAAGCAAAATCATTTGTTTTTGAAACCAGCTCAAGGCGTTTGGCCGCACCTTTAAAAGATTGTATGGCTTCGTAAAACTGTTCATCGCTGATCCCCAATTTATTACAAACCAGGCGGGCACCACTCATGTTCATTAAATTATGGTTCCCGAAAATTTGCAGAGGAATAGCTTTGCCGTTTACTTCTAAAAGGGTAGTTCCATTTTCTATCCTGTGTTTTGGAATAGAATAGGGGATCTTTTCAATATGATTTGCCTTGCCTGAATTAGCGGCTACCTTTTTAAGCTCAGCATCTTCTTCGCAATAAATTAATGTGCCCTTAGGTTCAATAAGGTCTACAAATTTCTCGAACTGGTTCACGTAAATTTCGAAAGTGGGAAATACATTAATATGATCCCAGGCAATACCACTTAAAATAGCAATGTTGGGTCTGTACAGATGAAATTTTGGGCGGCGGTCAATAGGAGAGGCCAGGTATTCATCTCCTTCAATAATAGCAATGGGAGCCTCTTTGGTTAATTTTACCATGGTGTTAAAGCCCTCCAGCTGTGCACCTACCATAAAGTCTGTATCTTTTTTATGGTAATTCAGCACATGCAGGATCATAGCAGTAATGGTTGTTTTGCCATGGCTTCCGCCAATGACCACACGCGTTTTATCTTTTGTAGCTTCGTAAATGTATTCGGGATAAGAATATACTTTTAAATTGAGCTCTTTGGCGCGGATCAGTTCCGCATTATCTTCCCTGGCGTGCATTCCTAAAATAACAGCATCAATATCTGAAGTTATTTTATGGGGGAACCAGCCTATTTCTTCCGGCAAAATACCTGCATTATGTAAGCGTGTTTTCGACGGCTCATTGATCTCGTCATCACTTCCGGTAACGTGAAAGCCTTTTTCATGGAGGGCCAAAGCCATATTGTGCATAGCGCTTCCGCCAATAGCAATTAAATGTACGCGCATAATTTAAAACAGATTATTTCCTACGAAGTAAGTGGTTTTAAACAAAAAATGCAGACCATCATAGCCTGCATTTTAAACAATAGTATGTTAAGTATTATGCCATAGCGGGTGTTGTTACAGCTGCAACTACCGGTGCCGGTTGACGGCCAAGGTCATAAAGCAATTTGGCATGTCCGGCTAATGCGCCAATAAATGTTTTTTTAGAATAATAAGGTAAATTGAATTCTTTAGCCGTTTGCTCAATAATAGGAGCCAGGTTTTTATAATGTACATGGCAAATGTTAGGGAATAAATGGTGCTCTACCTGAAAGTTTAAGCCACCCACAAACCATGAGAAAGCCCAGCTTTTTTGAGCAAAATTAGTAGTTGTTTTTAATTGGTGAGCTGCCCAGTCATCTTCCATATTACCGGTTTCGTTTGGTAAAGGAAATTCGGTAAGGTCAATAACGTGAGCCGGTTGGAAAATCAGCGCCAGGATCATACCACAGGTAAAATGCATAATTGCCCAACCTCCCAGTATTTGATACCACGGGTTTTTCATTAAAAGCATAGGAAGCACTAAACTGAAACTTAAGTAGAATAACTTGTTAAGAACCAAAAGGATAAGCTCTTTTTTATAAGTGGTTTTTCTTACAGCCAGTAAGCCCATACTATTATAGCGTTTTAGCTGAGAAAAATCTTTGGTAGTTGCCCACATCATGGTCATTAAACCATAAAAGAACCAGGCATAAAGGAATTGGAACTTGTGAATTTTTCTGTATTCGGCATGAGGTTCGAATCTTAAGAACCCTAAAGGAGCAATGTCTTCATCGTGTTCATGAATATTGGTATACGTGTGGTGAAGTGTATTGTGTTGTAATTGCCAGTTAATAGAGCTTCCGCCAATAAAGTTCATACTGCGGGTCATTAAGGCATTTATTTTGGCATTTCTTGAATAAGAACCGTGATTGGCATCGTGCATCACGGATAAACCTATCCCGCTCATGCCAAAGCCCATTACTACCCATAATAAATCCTGAATTAAAAGGCTTGGGAAGATATTAAGGAGTAAAATAACGAAAGGGGTAAGGTAAAGGGTAAACATAAAAATGGTTTTAATTACCATACTTGCATTACCATAACGTGAAATGTTGTTTGTTTTAAAGTATTCGTCAACTCTTTTTTTAGCGGTTAAATAAAAAGACCGGTTTGCTGTATTAAATCGGATGCTGTTGGATGCCATTTTTATATCTAAATTTTTAAATTAACATGGCAAATATACAAGTTTAAGCCAAAAAATCAACGGTTAATAGGTTAATAATGAAGATTATAGGGTTAATAACTTTCGTTGGTACGCTGTTTGAATGTTTTTTGCAGACGAATGCTATTGATAAAGCGATAAAACTCGTTTTGAAAATTCCTGAGCTTCCTCTAAGGTGTTATGCGTTCCTAACGAAATACGGATACAATTTTCGGATTCGTCTTTGCTTAAACCCATTGCCTGTAATACATGCGAAGGTTCGGCCTTTGCCGACGTACAGGCAGAGCCTAAAGAAACGGCATAGGTATGTTTAATATGACTAAAAAGGCTGCTGCCGTCTTTTAATTTGGGAAAATACAGGTTTGAGGTATTGTAAAGTCTGTAACGTGTTGATCCATTGATTCTTAAATCTGGGATCTCTAATAATTGGTGTTCGATGTATCCCCGTACTTTAGAAATATGGCCGTTATTATCCCAAAACTCCTTTTGTGCAATTTCACAGGCTTTACCAAGACCCACTATACCCGGAACATTTAACGTTCCGCTGCGTTTACCATTTTCGTGGCCTCCGCCATGGAGTAGTGGAATCAGGCTTACGCGAGGGTCTTTTCTTCTCACATATAAAGCCCCAATGCCTTTTGGCCCGTAAAGTTTATGTGCCGAAATACAGCATAGGTCAATACCCAATTCATTCACATCAATAGGTAGTTTGCCTGCCATTTGAGTGGTATCGCTAAAAAAGAGGGCATTGTGCTGATGGGTTATTTCTGAAATACGTTCCAGATCTTGTATCACGCCTGTTTCGTTATTGGCGGCCATAATGGCTACCAATAATGTTTGCGGGGTAAAGCTGTTCTTTAATTCATCAAGGTCAATTCTACCTTCCCTGTCAACACCTAAATAAGTAATGCTAGCGCCATGCTCTTCGAGGTAAGCACAGGTATCTAAAACTGCCTTATGCTCTGTTTGGCAGGTTATAATATGATTGCCTTTGCTTTTATAAGCTTCAAAAACGCCCTTCAATGCTATATTAATAGCCTCGGTTGAGCCTGAAGTAAACACAACCTCACTTACTTCCGCACCAATAAAAGTAGCAACCTGCTGCCTGGCTTTTTCAACGGCTCCCTGTGCGTACCAGCCAAAAGTATGGGTATTGCTGGCGGCGTTACCAAAATGATCCGTAAAATAGGGTAGCATTTCTTCCAATACTCTTTTATCTACAGGGGTTGTGGCGTTATAGTCGAAGTAGGTCAATGTTTTGGTTGGTATATCAGGTTTAACATAAAAGTATTAAAAGACATAAGATTAAAGTATTAAGATTGGTTTTGGGAAAAAAACGATCTTTTATCTTATTACTTTAATCTTTTAATACTAAGTTCTCTACATTCTCTCCGGAACTTCAATACCTAAACTTAACATCCCGTTTTTAATAATGTTTGCGGTTGTTTCAATTAATTTAACTCTGAATTCTTTTACGGCTTTGTGTTCTTCTTTTAAAACAGAGCATTCGTTATAGAATTGGTTAAACAACTTGGCCAGCTCATAAATATAATTAGCCACTACAGCAGGGTTATACGTATTTGCAGCTTCTTCGAGTATCTTAGGGAAATCGTATTGCAGTTTAATAAGTTCTCTTTCCTTTTCGTGCAGGTTCAAATTATCGGAAATAGTAATAGCAGAAGGATCTGCATTGAAATCTCTTAAAATGGATTTGATACGGGCATGTGCATACTGTATAAAAGGCCCTGTGTTACCATGTAAGTCAATGCTTTCTTTAGGGTCGAACAACATTTTCTTTTTGGGATCTACTTTTAAAATAAAATATTTTAAAGCGCCCATGCCAATGGTGTTGAATAATTGTTCTTTTTCGTCTTTCGAAAAGTTATCTATTTTTCCGGAAGCTTCCGTTACTTCACGGGCTGTTTCTACCATACCATCCATTAGGTCATCGGCATCCACCACAGTGCCCTCGCGGCTTTTCATTTTTCCTTCCGGCAGCTCCACCATCCCGTACGATAAATGGTAGCATTCTTTTGCCCAGTCGTAACCCAGTTTTTCCAGTATTTTAAACAGCACTTTAAAGTGGTAATCCTGTTCATTGCCAACGGTATAAATCATTTGACTAATCTTTGGAAACTCTTTAAAACGCTCAATAGCAGTGCCAAGATCCTGCGTAATATACACAGATGTGCCATCGCTCCGTAACACTATTTTCTCATCCAGTTTATCTTCGGTAAGGTCAATAGCAACGCTGTTATTTTCTTTTTTGTAAAAGATCCCTTTACTAAGTCCTTCCTGCACAATTTCTTTCCCTAATAAATAGGTATTGCTTTCGTAATACATTTTATCAAAATCAACGCCCAGTTTTTTATAGCTTATCTTAAAACCGTCGTACACCCAGTGGTTCATCATTTTCCAAAGGTCGATGGTTTCTTTATCGCCGGCTTCCCATTTCAAAAGCATTTCCTGCGTTTGTAGCATAATAGGAGCCTGCTTTTCAGCATCTTCTTTTGTGCTGCCCTTTTCAACTAAGTGCTGAATTTGTTTTTTATATTCTTTATCAAACTCCACATAGTATTTTCCCACCAAATGATCTCCCTTTAAACCGCTTAATGTTGGCGTTTCTCCATTACCAAAGAGTTTCCAGGCAATCATACTTTTGCAGATATGAATCCCACGGTCGTTGACCAGGTTTACTTTTACCACATCATGACCCTGTGTCTTTAAAATAGTGGCTACTGCATAGCCTAACAAATTATTACGTACATGCCCCAAATGCAAAGGTTTGTTGGTATTTGGAGAGGAGTACTCCAGCATAATTTGCTTGCCGCTGCTATTGGCAGGCTTTATACCATAATGCACATCAGCACTGATCGCTTTAAATTCTTTTAGCCAAAATTCAGTTGACAACGAAAAATTTAAAAAGCCTTTTACCACGTTAAATTTGGTGATGTTGGCGTTTGCTTTTAAGATCTCTTCGCCAATTAATTCTCCCGTTTTTTCGGGAGTAAGTTTAGCAGCTTTTATATATGGAAATGTTACTAATGTAAAATCGCCTTCAAATTCTTTTTTTGTTTTTTGCAGGATAATATCTTCGGGCTTGGTGCTCAGGTCAAATAAGCCGTTTACCGCGGTAGAAATAGTGTCAGATAAAAAATGTTCAATATTCATAGCCTCAAAAATACATATTATTTGCGGTATCAATTAACTAATTAGTAAAGGAAAGTTTATGGATTTATATTATCTTCGCTAGGTATTTAAAACTATATGAATAAGATATTAGTAACCGGGGGAGCCGGAAATGTTGGTGGGGCTTTAGTTGAAAAACTCATTTTGGATAAAAACAATTTTGTGGTGGTGGCAGATGATCTTTCAACAGGATATATGTCGAAGTTGCCTCAGAAAGAAACCGGTAACTGGAAATTCATTAAGGCAGACGTTAACAATTATAACGAAATTTCTGCTATTATGCTCAGCGAACATTTTGATTATGTATTCCATTTTGCAGCTGTTGTAGGGGTTTTACGCACTCAGGAAAATCCTATCAGCGTATTAAATGATATTTCAGGGATTAAACATATTCTTGAATTATCAAAAGGATCATCTGTAAAACATGTCTATTTTTCATCCTCCTCAGAGGTATATGGCGAACCGGTAGAACTGCCGCAGCACGAACACCGTACACCCCTTAATTCCCGCGTACCTTATGCCGTTGTAAAAAATGTAGGAGAGTGTTTTTTTAGAAGCTATCAGCAGGAGTTTGGTTTACCTTTTACTATTTTCCGTTTTTTTAATACTTACGGACCTAATCAAAGTACTGATTTTGTGGTATCACGGTTTTTGGCAGCCGCATTAAAAAATGAAGATATTACCATTTATGGCGATGGTTCGCAAACCCGTACGTTTACATTTGTAGACGATACAGTGGCTACCTGCATTGCTGTTTTAAACAAAGGTTTGCTTAAAAATGATGTGGTAAATATTGGAAGTGATAAATTAATGACAGTGCTTGAACTGGCCAAACTGGTTGTAAAACTTACCGGCAGTAAATCAAACATAGTGCATGTTCCCGCCTTAAAAGAAGGGGATATGACCCGTCGTCAGCCTGATAATACTAAAATGAAAGAGATCTTAGGACAAGAACTCATCAGTATTGAAGAGGGCATCAAAAGAATGATGTCTGATAAAAAATACCTGTCATCAATAGGTTTATAACCCTTTAATAATCTCGTTTAACCATGTGTGGAATTGCCGGAATTGTTGGACATGAAATAAATACAGCCACTTACCATAGTGCTATCAAAAATATGACGGATGCCATTGCACACCGTGGCCCCGATGCGGAAGGTATTTGGAATGATGAGCACTGTTTTTTAGGGCATCGCCGTTTATCGATCATCGATTTGTCGGAGGCAGGAAACCAACCGTTTATATCACAGGATGGGCGTTATATTTTAATTTATAATGGCGAATTATATAACTATAAAGAATTAAAACTGGAGCTTCAAAGAGCTCAGCATGGTTCAGGGCAATTGCCTTATTTTTTTAAAACCAATACTGATACCGAAGTTATTTTAGCCGCTTATTTAAGATGGGGAATCGAATGCCTGCAACGTTTCAACGGTATGTTTGCATTTTCGATATGGGATAAAGAGGAACAACGATTATTGGTAGTGCGCGACAGGCTTGGTGTGAAGCCCTTATATTATCATTTTAAAAATAAGGTATTAAGCTTTGCTTCTGAAATTCGGGCATTGATGCAATCGGGTTTAACGGATAAAAAAATGAGTGCCGCTGCTCTGGCAGAGTACCTCCAGTATGCCACCGTACATGCTCCCAATACTATTTTACAGGATGTGTTTATGTTAATGCCGGGAACAATTATGGAGTACAAGCAAGGCATAGTTACCTTTTCGGAATACTGGAACTTAAACCATCATACCAAAACAAAACAGGATCTTAGCTACGAGGAAACCTGTAAAGAACTCAATCAATTACTCACCGCTTCTGTCGAACGCCGTTTGGTAGCAGATGTTCCTTTTGGTGCATTTTTATCGGGCGGTATTGATAGCAGTGCTATTGTGGGTTTAATGAGCAAAGTGCTGCCAACAAAAGTGCAAACTTTTAATGTCAGTTTTGATGAAGGCGAATTTTCGGAAGCGAAATATGCCAGACAAATTGCTGAAAAATTTAATACCGAACACCACGAAATTAAATTAACACCTGCCGACTTTTTAAAGCAATTGCCTGAAGCCCTTGCGGCGATGGATCATCCGGGAGGTGATGGCCCCAACAGTTATATCGTATCGAAAGCAACTAAAAATGCAGGTATTACGATGGCACTTTCGGGTCTTGGTGGCGACGAGCTATTTGCAGGTTATGATATTTTCAAACGTTTCCATGATTTGGAAAATAAGACCTGGCTGAATTTAATTCCAGGTTTTGGAAGAAGCCTTGGAGGTAAATTATTAGCTGCCAGTAAAAAATCGGTGCAGGGCGATAAAACCTCAGAAATCCTGAGTTTGGATCATATTAACGGCTTTCATGCGTACCCGGTAAACCGTAAATTATTTAATAAAAAAGATTACAACTCCTTATTGAAAGACATAGTGAATGATGATAATTTTATTAAAAACATTATTCACAAAAGTGAGACAGATAAACAGCATAAGCTAAGCAGGGTATCCTTGTTTGAGATTCAGACCTATATGCAGAATGTGTTGTTGAGGGATGCCGATCAAATGAGCATGGCGGTAGCATTGGAAGTAAGGGTTCCGTTCCTGGATTATAAACTGGTAGAATTTGCCCTGAGTATAAAAGATGAATACAAATATCCGCATTCTCCAAAAAAATTATTGGTTGATGCACTGGGCGATCTTTTACCCGATAACATTGTAAACCGTCCTAAAATGGGATTTGTATTGCCCTGGAAAGACTGGTTGAAAAACGACCTGAGGGATTTTTGCGAAGAGAATATTGTACAATTTTCGAAACGCCCCATGGTAAACAGAGAAATCGTACTTTTGATCTGGAACCGTTTTTTAAATAACGATCCTAAAATAACATGGAGCAGGGTATGGCACCTGGTAGTTTTAAATAACTGGATAAATACACACGGCGTTGAGTGCTAAGAAAACAATATTAATACTATGCGATTGGTTTTTGCCGGGCTATATGGCAGGCGGGCCAATACAGTCGATAGCTACGTTAACCAAACAACTGGAAAACGATGTGCATTTTAAGATCATTACAACCGACCGTGATTTTAGAGCAGAAAAGGCTTACGACACTATTGCCATAAACAAATGGACCACCTTTGAAGGCAGAGAAGTATTTTATGTAAGTCCCGAAAACATGAATCCGGGTTTTATTTTAGAGCTGATAAAAACCACGCCGCATGATTCGCTTTATCTGAACAGCCTGTTCTCAAAACTATTTACCTTGTATCCTTTGAGGTGGAAAAAACAGGGTAATATTAAGTCGGGCATTATATTAGCACCCCGTGGTATGTGTGGTGAAGGAGCTATGGCGATCAAGCCTTTTAAAAAGAAAGTGTTTTTAAGATGTGCTAATTTCTTTGGGTTATTTTCTAATATTTACTGGCAATCTACTTCAGGGCAGGAAACGGCTGAAATAAAAAAATGCATTGGCAGCAATGCTAAAGTATATGAAGTATCTAATCTGCCAAATATAGCCTGCCGCATAACAGCCATTGAGAAAAAACAAAACGATGTAAAGCTTTGTTTTATTTCGAGGATCTCCGAAAAAAAGAATTTAAGTTTTGCGATCGACATATTAAAAGAGGTTAAAGCAACCACTGTTTTATTTGATGTATATGGTCCTGTGGAAGACGAAGCTTATTGGAATATATGCCTCGCTAACGCCAAACAGCTGCCTTCAAATATTACATTTAATTACAAAGGAGTTTTAAGACCTGTTGAGATAGGCCCTACTATTGGGAAATACCATGCTTTGCTCTTGCCAACCAAAAATGAAAATTACGGACATATCATCGTTGAAACCCTGCAACACGGGCGGCCTGTTATTTTATCGGATCAAACTCCGTGGAGAGATTTATGTATGGAGCAAGTTGGTTTTGATATTCCCTTAACACATAAAGCAGATTTTGTGAAGGCTATAGAGTCTCTGGCAAACATGGAGCAGGAACAATTTGATGAGGAAAGTAAAAAATGTGTCGGTTACATTGAACAAAAATTACATTTACCGCAAATAAGATTGGGCTATATACACCTATTTAATTTATGAACTATTTCATTACGGGCATAGGTACTAATGTTGGTAAAACGCTGGTATCTGCTGTTTTAACCGAAGCCCTGGAAGCAGATTACTGGAAACCCATACAAAGTGGCACCATCGAAGGATCAGATTCTGCAACTATAAAATCATTGATCAGCAATTCTAAAACCCGTATCCACTCCGAATCGTATTTACTAAAACAGCCGCTTTCTCCCCATTTTGCTGCAAAAATAGATGGTGTGGAAATCGATCTGAACAAAATTAAGAAACCTGAAACCGCTAATCATTTAATGGTTGAAGGCGCAGGCGGTATATTAGTGCCTTTAAATGACAAGCATTATGTGATTGATATTGCGAAATGTTTTCCCTGCGAGATTGTATTAGTGATCTCAGATTACCTGGGCTGTATTAACCATTCGCTCTTATCGATAGACTATTTGCAAAGAAACAATTTTAAGATTCATGCCCTTATATTTAACGGTCAATTTGATATGGAAGTTAAAGAGGCCATTATTCAATATGCACCAATTGATAAAATAATATCGGTACCAACTTTACAAACTCTTTCCAAACAAACGGTAAAAGAGGCTGCAGCCCTTATAAAAGCTCAATTATAGGGTCTGTTATAAGAGAATTTACTTTTTTCCCTATTTAAACAATGATTTGTATCTTTACGCCTTACTATTAAAATACCCTCTTTTTATCTCTTTAAAACAAAACGACGATAAACAGGTTATACTATTTGACAGAAACTATAAATGAAATCTATGATAAAGCCAATAAAACTAATTGAGATAAAAAGCGAAATAGGAGCGGGCACAAGAGGATCGAGTATGGGGGTTGACGCTATTAAAATTGCGGCACTCGATTTTGGAAGTAATTTCTTTAAAAAATTCAAATCTGTTGAAGTTCAAAATGAAAACCATTTATTGCTGGAGCCCGTTGTAAATGATTACGCAAAACGTATCAAAGGTATTTATACCCTCAATGAGCGCCTGGCCAACGAAATTAAAAAGACCTTATTAAAAGAAGAAGTACCTATTGTATTAGCCGGCGATCATAGTTCTGCTTTGGGAACTATTAGTGGTATTAAAATGGCATATCCTACCAAACGCGTGGGGGTTATCTGGATCGACGCGCATGCCGATTTACATACTCCTTATACAACACCAAGCGGTAATATGCACGGTATGCCTATTGCCTGTGTATTGGGTGAAGACAATAAAGAACGCCAGCAAAATAAACCGGATGATGAAACGATTGAATACTGGGAAAAACTAAAAAGCCTCGGTGGTATTACTCCAAAAATTCATTACAATGATTTGGTGTATATAGCCTTACGCGATTTTGAACCACAGGAAGATTTTTTAATTAAAAAGAATAAAGTAAGGGTATTTAACTTACAGGAGATCCGTAAAAAAGCAGTAGAGCGTGTTGCTATTGAGTCTTTAAATTATTTAGACCATTGCGATATTATTTACGTAAGTTTTGATGTGGATAGTATGGACAGCCGTATCAGCAGCGGAACAGGAACTCCGGTACCAAATGGTATTACCGAAAAAGAAGCCGGAAATTTAATTTACTATATCATGCGTTCTAAAAAAATAGTTTGTTTTGAAATGGTTGAAATTAACCCGACTCTTGATAAAGAAAATTTAATGGCGGAAAATGCTTTTGAGATTTTACAAAAAGCAACGAACCAGTTGAACAACGATTTTTAATTTATAGCAAGTCTTTTGTCACATCGAGCGGGGTCGGGATGGCAAAATTAGTTCTCGACTCCGCTCGAACTGACAGTACTTTAACAATAAATGAAAGCACTTGCATCCATTAATTTCTATTTTTTAAAATACAAAGGGCGTCTCCTTATGGGACTGTTATTTGTGGTACTATCCTGTATATTTTCGATATACCAGGGAGTAGTGGTCCGTAATGCAACCAATGAAATTGTTAGGCTGATCTCTAGTCACGCAGCTGTAAATAGTTATACCTTTATTGTATTTGGATTGACCCTTTTAGGGTTGGCGCTTTTAAGTGGTTTATTTTTATTTTTCCAAAGGCAGACACTCATTGTGATGAGCCGCCATATTGAGTTTGATCAAAAAAATGAATTGTATGCTCATTTCCAGACATTAGATGCTTCCTTTTATAAAAATAATAATACCGGCGATCTCATGAACCGCATTAGCGAGGACGTTGGAAAGGTGCGTATGTACACAGGGCCTGCTATTATGTATTTAATCAATACGTTTGCTACGGTAGTTACTGTACTCATCTTTATGACCTCTATTAACTGGAAATTGACCTTGTTGGTATTTGCACCTTTGCCTTTATTATCGTTTGTGATCTATAAAGTATCTGATCTGATTAATAAACGCAGTACCATTGTACAGCAGGAATTATCAAAGCTGACATCACATGCGCAGGAAACATTTTCGGCTGTAAGGGTTATTAAAGCTTACGCAAGAGAAGAACATTATACAAATGAATTGGAGAAATTAAATGCCAATTACAAAAAGCAAAATTTAAAACTGACGCTGGTGGAAGCCTTCTTTCAGCCGGTAATGGTGCTAATGGTAGGTATCAGTGTTATAGCAACTGTTTGGTACGGGGGGCATTTAGTAGTTGGCAAAACCATTGAAATGGGAAACATTACTGAGTTTATTGTATACGTTTATAAGTTAACCTGGCCCTTTGCGTCACTGGGTTGGGTAACCTCTCTGGTTCAAAGGGCTTCTGCTTCACAAGCCAGGATCAATGAATTTTTAGATTACAAAAGTGCCATACAAAATACACCCGAAATAATGGATCCTGTTAAAGGAAGCATTGTTTTTAAGGATGTGAGTTTTACCTATCCTGATTCGAATATTGAAGCCATTAAACATTTCAACCTTGCTATTGAACAGGGTAAAACCATTGGTATCAAAGGGCAGATAGGCTCCGGTAAATCGACATTGGCAAATTTAATAACACGTTTGTATGATGTTACATCAGGAGAAATTTTAATTGACGGTACACCCATCGAAAAACATGACCTCTATACGTTAAGAAAAAGTATTGGCTATGTGCCGCAGGAAGTGTTTTTGTTTTCAGATACAATTAAAAATAACATCGCTTTTTCCACCGGTCATAAATACAGCGACGAAGAAATTTATCAGGCGGCTAAAGATGCCGGCGTGTATGACAACATTATGGCTTTTCCCGAAGGGTTTAATACCGTTGTCGGCGAACGTGGTGTAACGTTGTCGGGAGGCCAGAAGCAGCGTATTTCCATAGCAAGAGCTATTATATCCAAACCACAGATCCTTATTTTTGATGATTGTCTGTCGGCAGTAGATGTGGAAACAGAAGAACTGATTCTGAATAATTTAAAGACTGTTATGAAAAACAAAACCTCTATAATTATTAGTCATAGAGATTCTGCTTTAAGGTATGCTGATAAAGTAATTGAACTCAGTTGATTAGAGTCTGAATGTAAAGCCAAGGTTTAATGAACTGAAGGTTGTATAACCGGCTTCTGCAGAAAAAGCAAATTTAGGAGCTACATAATACCTTACACCTACAACTCCACAGGGTCTCACTTCGAATTCATCCTCAACCCGGTCGTTATAATAATAACCGTAATAATTATAATAGTAATTATAATAACCTACGTCTCTGGTTAATTTCTGATAGGTAAAGTTTATACCTAAACCAGCGTACACATCCAGCTTTGGAACATTGATGAGTTTATTAAAATGGTAATAGCCCATAAAAGCGGCTCCGGTTCCCCATGCTTTATCATGGTAGGTGCGTCCTCCGCTACTGTATTTCCAGTTTTTCATAGCTCCCTGAAAAATAACACCAAGGCCTACTTCATCTCTGATGGGAACTTCATACTTAAGCATCATAGGACCAATACCAAAATGATTGGGGCTGCCGTAAACAATAGAATTCGATATTCCATAGCCAGAATACAACCAGTTTGGAACACCATAGCCTAAAGATAAATAATGATCGCCTTTACCATAAGAACCGCTGTTACGGCTATTATACGGCGTGTGGTAAAATTCTTTGGCGCTTGACTGGGCTTGGGCATTAAAGCCTGAAAGCAGGCATAAAAACAACGCTGTACCTAACATTGTTTTAAAGATAATTTGGGATTTCATAAGATTTAGTTTTACCCAAATACAATAAAACTTCATGCCAGCTAAGCCAGCCTGATCATGGCAAATACCGAATAATTTAACATGTCCATGTAGTTGGCGTCAACCCCTTCACTGGCAAGGGTTTGGCCTTTATTATCCTCTATTTGCTTCACTCTGAAAATCTTCATAAGAATAAGATCTGTTAAAGAACTTACACGCATATCTCTCCATGCTTCGCCATAATCGTGGTTTTTATCCTCCATCAATTGTTTGGTTTGGCTGGCATATTTATTGTATAAACGCTCCACTTCATCAAATGGTAGTTCAAGCCTGGGATCATTTATTAATTCTAACTGGATAAGGGATATAATACAATAGTTAATAATACCAATGTATTCGCCTTTTATATCATCTACAATTTTTTGAGTTCCTTTTTCTTCAATGCTTTTAATGCGCTGCGCTTTAATAAAAATCTGGTCTGTTAAAGAAGTAGGGCGCAGGTTGCGCCATGCCGTACCATAATCTTTCATTTTCTTTAAAAAAAGATCTTTACATAATTTAATGGCCGCGTCGTATTGCTGAGATGTATTGTTCATATATTTGAATGCGCTAATTTATATAAAAATGTACGAATCTTATTTAACAAATGGTAAACAATTGAGTTTTGATAAGGCACAGGTTATGGCTATTATTAACCTTACACCTGATAGCTTTTACGATGGAGGAAAGTTTTCTTCGGTGACCGATGTATTAAAGGATGCTGAAATGAAAATAAATGAAGGCGCCACGATCCTTGATCTTGGAGCGGTATCGAGCAGGCCTGATGCGGAGGAAGTAAGTTGCGAAGAAGAAATAAAGCGTTTGAAGCAGCCTCTACGCGAACTAAGAGCACATTTCCCTCATGCATTTATTTCGGTAGATACCTATAGAGCAGAAGTGGCAGACTTTGCCATTGCCTCGGGAGCAGATATTATTAATGATATTTCGGGTGGAAACATGGATGTTGATATGCTGCCTTTGATAGCAAAGAACCAGGTAGTATATATTTTAATGCATATGCAGGGCACTCCACAAAATATGCAGCAGCATCCTCATTACGAAAATGTAGTAAACGATGTGGAAGCTTTTTTTAAGAAAAAAATAAGTGTATGTGAGCAGCTGGGTATTGATAAGTTAATACTGGATGCAGGCTTTGGGTTTGGAAAATCGGTAGAGCATAATTACCTGCTCTTAAAAAATCTCCATAAAATAGTAGATTTAGGCTATCCTGTTTTGTCGGGCATTTCGCGCAAATCCATGATCAATAAAATTATTCATACATCGCCGGTAACGGCGCTTACCGGAACAACTGTATTAAATGCCATTGCTTTAAATAACGGCTCAAAAATAATAAGAGTGCATGATGTAAAAGAGGCCAGGCAGGCCATTGATATTATGGAGTACTATAAACAAGTGTAGTGTAGAGAAAATAACTTCTTTTCATATAAATTAACAGGTGGTGTAGAAATATATCCATAGACCTTTTTTTAACAAATGCTCTGAAAGCATTATTAAACGGGCACTTCCCAAAAATTAGAGTTCATGGCATAACATGTTGTAAGTGTAAACTAACTTAAAATATGTTTTATCAAAAACTCTAATAACATGAAAAATAAATTTACTCTTAAATCAATTTGTATAGCAGCCGCGTTAAGCATTTTTTCGGTGGCAGGCTATGCAGCTACCATTACAGCTACCGTTTCCGGTAACTGGTCAAGCGCATCTACATGGAGCGGTGGAACAGCAGGTGCGACAATCTCTACTGATAATGTGGTTATCCCTTCCGGTATTACAGTTACTATGGATATAGATGTGCAGGTAACAGGATTACTTGCTTCCCTTAATGTGATGGGTTCTTTAAACAGCAGTGCTACAAATAGCTTAACCATTAACAACCTGGCAAATTTGTCGGGAAGCGGCTCTTTAAATTTACAGTATCTGGAGTTGGGAGCTGCCGGTGGTATGGCATTTACCGGTAGCGCTACTATTCACAAATTTGTAAGTTCTGCAACCAGCTTATCATTAGCTTCGCAGGTAACATTAATGGATACGTTGCATTTAAAATCGGGGAGTTTATCCTTAGGTGCAGGCTCTAATTTAATGCTTGGTACAAATTCTAATATTAAAGTGGAAGACGGTTCCTTAACTATTGGAGGCGGTCTGTTTACAGGCACCAACTCCTATAACGTGCTATATGTTGGAGGATCAAAAACAGCCGGTATCGAATTAAGCGGAGCGGGTTTTAATAACTTTAATGTGCAGTTATCCAGCGGTAGTCAGAACTTAAGCCTTGGCAGTAATATTACTATAAACGGAACATTGAATCATAACATGGGTAACCTGTTATTAAATGGGAAAACACTGACTATTAAAGGGAATTATGTTTCCATGAATAGCTCTATGATATCGGGTTCTGCCACTTCTAAATTAATGATTGAAACAGCAACCGGATTAACCTCTAACCTGATGTTTAATTCAGGATCCCGTTCTTTAAGCGATCTGGAAATTAATATAGCATCAGGTGATGCTACCCTTGGTACAGATCTTGCCATTAACGGCGAATTAAAATTAATGAAAGGGAATTTAAACGTGATCAATAGCTCCACAATTACTATGAATGGTGGGTCACAGGTTAGCATGGATAATGGTGCGCTGCAGCTACCTGCGGGGAGCTTTAATGGCACAGCTTCTTATAATGTAAATTATATGGGAGCTTCAAAAACAGCTTCTGTAGAATTAACCGGTGCAGGTTTAAATAACGTTACTTTACAATTGAACAATGCAACCGATAGTATTAAAATTAACGGAAATACGACAGTTAAAGGAATGTTGTCTTTGAATAAAGGCTCTTTTCATTTGAACGGTAAAAAACTATACCTGCAGGGTAATTTGTCGAGTTCTGCTAACGGCTGGTTTCAGGCAAGTGGGGCTTCAGAACTGTATATCAATACAACTGCAGGTTTAACAGATACCATCAACTTTGCGTCTTCTATGAACCGCTTAAATTCTTTAACTGTAAACACAGGTAACTCTTCTAACATTATGATAGGTTCTGCTTTATATGTAGAGAATGTTATTTTGACAAGCGGTGGTATTACTATTTTCAACAACGACCTTACTGTAAATGCTACAGGATCTATTACAGGATACAGTACCACCAAATATATCCGTATCGACGGAACAGGTTCCCTGGTAATGAATGTTAACTCTCCGTCGGCTTATGTAATGTATCCGGTAGGAACCACAACCAGTATGGCAGCCGCTTATATTCAACGTAATTCAGGATCAGGTATGATTGGGGTAAGTACGCATAATGGTATTTACCAGCAAGGAACAAGTGGTGTCAATAACGCTACTACAGAAAGTGTGGTAAACCGTACCTGGGATGTAAAATCGATGGCTTCAGCAAGCATTGATCTTAACGTGAAATTCGAATGGACAACTGCTATGGAAGTAAATGGATTCGATCGTAATAATGCCTATATCAGTCATTATTCTAATTTCACCTGGGATACTCAGGCATCTGCTACCGCATCAGTAGTAGGCTCCGGAACGTATCAATTGTCACGCACAGGCATTACATCTCTAAGCCCATTCGCGGTAGTAGATCGTAATTCTGCTGTAGGCATAGCCGAAAATACAGAAGCACAGGCTCACATGTATCCTAATCCAACTTCCGATAAATTAAATATCTCTTTACCGGCCGGTAATAACTTCAAAGTAGAAGTGTATGACGGCATTGGTAATCTGGTATTAGTCAAAGATGTAACAGATGAAAGTTCAAAACACATTGATCTGTCATCGTTAACGAATGGAATATATATGGTTAAAGTATCGCATGCCAACACACAAAGTGTAAAGCGTGTGGTTAAACAATAAAAAATTAAATTCCTGAAAAAGGAGTCCTACAGTAATGCAGGCCTCCTTTTTTGTTTATTGAAGTTTTTAACTAATTTTCAACACTATAGCAACTTATTGCAAAAAATGTAAATATTTGTTATGAACTAAAAAATTAAATTATGTCTGAAGAGATAGAAAGAACAGAAAGAGAAGATTTATTTTCAAAAGCAGTAAAAGCAGGAAAACGTACGTATTTTTTTGATGTAAAATCTACACGTGGGAATGATTATTATCTTACCATCACCGAAAGTAAAAAGCGCTTTGGCACAGACGGTAAGTTTACCTATGAAAAGCATAAAATATTTTTGTACAAAGAGGACTTTGAGAAATTTATGGAAGGGCTAAACGAATCAGTAGAAGTGATTAAACAAAATGCCCCTCCAATAGTGGAAAGGGAAATTTCGGGATCGGCTTCAGATGATGTCAGTTTTGATGATTTAGGAAAATAAAGGCTGAAATTTTAAAAGCCATTTATCACATTTATATAGTAAAACAGTTATGCATTTGGTTGCGTAACTGTTTTTTATTTTTGCAACACAGCTAATTCCTGATTGTAGCAATTTTTCGTTGCTATTTAGAATGGATAAACACAAGAAATGAATACCTCTCTAAAAGGCTCTGAATGAAGCAGCTTAGCTTAACACGAGTTCTTAAGAAGCCGGTGATCTGTTCCAAAAAATGATAATTAATCAAAATCAGCTAATCTTTTTGATAAAAATATACCATAAAAAAGGTAATAAATTATTAAATTCGTACCGCAGTTTGGTGGCAAAACATCAAATTTGAAGTCAAAACTCACTAATTCAACAAATAACCCAATTCAACACTTAAATCCTATGGCATTTGACATTGAAATGATTAAACAGGTTTATGCAAATATGCCTGCACGTATTGAAGCAGCCCGTAAAGCGCTTGGCCGTCCGTTAACCTTAGCAGAAAAAATCCTGTACTCGCATTTAGATGCACATACAGCATTAACCGATTATCCTCGTGGAAGTTCTTATGTAGATTTTAACCCGGATAGGGTAGCTATGCAGGATGCAACGGCTCAAATGGCTTTATTACAGTTTATGCAGGCAGGCAGGCCAAAAGTGGCTGTTCCTTCTACGGTTCATTGCGATCACTTAATTACAGCAAAAGTAGGTGCTGAAAAAGATTTAGCAGTAGCTACTACCGAAAGCAAAGAGGTATTTGATTTCCTTGCTTCTGTATCTAATAAATATGGTATTGGTTTCTGGAAACCGGGTGCAGGTATTATCCATCAGGTAGTTTTAGAAAACTATGCTTTTCCAGGTGGAATGATGATTGGTACCGATTCGCACACTGTTAATGCAGGTGGTTTAGGTATGATCGCTATTGGCGTTGGTGGAGCTGATGCTTGTGATGTCATGGCAGGTTTACCATGGGAGCTTAAAATGCCAAAACTGATCGGGGTTAAATTAACCGGTAAATTAAATGGCTGGACAAGCGCAAAAGATGTTATTTTAAAAGTAGCAGGTATTTTAACTGTAAAAGGTGGTACCGATAAAATTATTGAATATTTTGGCGAAGGTGCTATCAGCCTTAGCTGTACAGGTAAAGGAACCATTTGTAACATGGGTGCCGAAGTAGGGGCAACCACTTCTACTTTTGGATATGATGAAAGCATGAGCCGTTACTTAACAGCAACAGGTCGTGCCGATGTAGCTTCTTTAGCTGATACTATTAAAGAACATTTAACAGGAGATAAAGAAGTATATGCTGATCCTAAAAAATATTTTGATGAAGTCATCGAAATCAATTTATCAGAACTTGAACCGCATGTAAACGGACCTTTTACTCCGGATTTAGCAACACCTATTTCTAAATTAAAAGAAGTTGCTGAAGCTAACGGTTGGCCATTAAAAATTGAAGCGGGTTTAATTGGTTCTTGTACCAACTCTTCATATGAAGATATTTCACGTGCTGTATCATTGGCAAAACAGGTTTCTGCAAAAGGTTTAAAATCGAAAGCAGAATTCATGATCAATCCGGGTTCCGAGCAAATCCGTTTCACCATTGAGCGTGATGGCTTTTTAGACGTCTTTAAAGAAGTAGGTGCCACTGTATTTACTAACGCCTGTGGTCCTTGCATTGGTATGTGGGACAGGGTAGGAGCAGAGAAAAAAGAGAAGAATACCATTATCCACTCTTTCAACCGTAACTTTGCTAAACGTGCCGATGGAAATCCAAATACCTATGCATTTGTAGCGTCTCCTGAATTAGTAGCAGCTATGGCTATTGCAGGTGATTTGACATTTAATCCTTTAAAAGATACTTTAACTAACGAAAAAGGTGAGCAGGTAAAACTGGATGAGCCTACAGGATATGAATTGCCTCCAAAAGGTTTTGATGTGGATGATGCAGGTTTCCAGGCTCCGGCAGAAGACGGAAGCAAGGTACAGGTATTGGTAAGCCCTGATTCGAAACGTTTACAATTATTAGATCCTTTTGCTGCCTGGGAAGGAGCAGACTTAAAAGGTTTGAAATTGCTGATCAAAGCAAAAGGAAAATGTACAACAGATCATATTTCTATGGCAGGTCCATGGTTAAAGTTCCGTGGGCATTTAGATAATATTTCTAATAACATGTTAATTGGCGCCGTAAATGCGTTCAATGAAAAAACCGATTCGGTTAAAAACCAATTAACAGGCACATACGATGGTGTACCGCAGGTACAGCGCGCTTATAAAGCCAAAGGTATTGGTAGTATCGTTGTGGGTGATGAGAACTACGGAGAAGGCTCTTCCCGTGAGCACGCAGCAATGGAACCCCGTCATTTAGGTGTACGTGTGGTATTGGTGAAATCATTTGCCCGTATCCACGAAACAAACTTAAAGAAACAAGGTATGTTAGGAGTTACGTTTGCAAACAATGCAGACTACGATAAAATTAAAGAAGATGACGTGATCGATATCACAGGTTTAACAACATTTACTCCGGGTAAAAACCTGACCTTGACTTTACACCATGCAGATGGAAGCTCAGAAAGCTTTGAAGTGAAACACAGCTATAACGCTCAACAAATTGAGTGGTTCAAAGCAGGTGGAGCATTGAATATTATCCGTGCTTCTGTGAAAGCTTAATTGTTTTTTTATAATATGATTAAAAAGATCCTTTCGGTTATTCGGAAGGATCTTTTTGTTTTGGATAGAAATTTTCATTTATGATAGCCTGCGTCAGCGATTGAAGCGGAAATCTCCCGCGATGTTCTTTGCGCGGGAATTGCAGTGGAAAGCGCGCCCGGACGCCCAAAATATAAATCAAGAAAGAAGATTTCTTTAATGAAAAATAGTGTTGATATCCTGATCTTTGCTTAAGCCCAGTTTCTGACGGATCGTAGAGGCCAGAATATTGATGGCCACCATGTTTTCGCCTCCCAGAGGAACTATAATATCAGCATAGCGTTTGGTTGGTTCAATAAATTGTTCGTGCATAGGCTTTACACTTTCGATATATCTTTCAAGTGTTTGTTCTACATTTCTTCCTCGCTCTATGATGTCGCGCTTAATAACACGTAATAACCTTTCATCAGAAGGAGCATCTACAAAAACCTTCACGTTGCAAATGTTTCTGATGCGTTCGTCCGAAAACAAAAGGATTCCTTCTACGATAATAACGTCTTTGCTTTTAACATGAATGGTTTTCGAATCCCTGGTACAGGTTATGTATGAATAAACAGGTTTCTCAATGCTATGGCCATTTTTAAGCAGATCGATATGGTTTAGTAGCAAATCAAATTCAATAGAATCAGGATGATCGAAATTTATAAATTTTCGTTTCTCTACCGGAATATCAGAATTGTCTCTGTAATACGAATCCTGCGAAAGAATAACGACATGATCGGCAGGAAGGATCTCCAGTATTTTATTGACTACAGTTGTTTTGCCTGAGCCTGTTCCTCCGCATATTCCGATAATTAACATATTAAATGTGTAGAATTTTGTCGTAAAAATAGGTATTATTTGGGTTCTTTGTTTCCTGACAGGTGAATTCGCTTATAAAAAATTCAACCACTACTTTTTCCCCTGCTCATTATACGATTTCTAAGTTTTTTTACTTTAAATAATGACTTTTATTATATTTGGTAAATACTTGGCTTATTATTCTACGTTTAGGATGCAGTCCGCACTTAAGTCAAAATTTTATCTGTTTAAAATGAAACGGTTAACTCACATACTATTTTTTTTTCTTATTACGATCGTTTCCTGTCATAAAATTGAAACAGGATCCGCATTAGATAAGAAAACCATAGAACACATTAAGAGCCTGGGTTTATTAGATGAGGACGAAACGATTATTAAGTATTACTGTAATTTTCAGGAGAATAAAGCCGGAAATTTTTTTACAAACAAGAGAATAGCCCATTATTGGCTCGATGATAACGATCAGTCAAAGAATGATACTTCCTTTGCCTGGTATGAGGATATTATAGCAATTGATACTGTTTACAAGATGCCTGACACCTTTATTCCTTACATGAAGATTACAAAAACGGATGCTACTGAATTTAACGTATTTGTGGAGGGGAAACATGAAAATATCAAAGCATTTTTTGAAGAGGCGATGAAACTGTGGAAAAGTAAGAAAAAGAATTCTGTAGATTAGATGAGCATGAAATAAATTAAAGAATAGTATGACTGTAAAAGAGATTATGACCGAGCTGGAATCCCGGGGGAGTGAGAGTATTAAGAAGATCCTGCTAAAACACGGTGTGAAAGAACCTTTTTTTGGAGTGAAAATCGAACACTTAAAAGTGATTCAAAAGAAAATAAAAAAAGAGTATCAATTAGCCCTCGACTTATTTGCAACCGGGAATGCAGATGCGATGTATCTGGCAGGGTTAATTGCCGACGACGAAAAAATGACAAAAAAAGATCTGCAGATCTGGGTAAAACAGGCGAAGTCCAATAATATCAGTGAATATACAGTTCCATGGGTGTGTGCCGGTAGTCATCATGGGCTTGAACTGGCCCTGGAATGGATCGATTCTAAAGAAGAGCACATCGCTGCGGCAGGCTGGTCGACCTTAAGTGGTTTGGTAGCAATTAAGCAGGATAGTGAACTGGATTTAAACCTGTTGAAACAATTATTGAAACGTATAGAAAAAAACATTCACTCTGCTAAAAACAGAGAACGCCATACAATGAATGGTTTTATAATAGCAGTGGGTAGTTTTGTGGAAAGCTTAACAAAAGAGGCCAATGCCGTTGCTGCTAAGATCGGTACGGTTACTATAGACATGAATGGCACAGCCTGTAAGGTTCCCAACGCCATTGAATACATCAAAAAAATAAGCGACAAGGGTCTAATTGGAAAAAAGAAGAAGGTCTTAAAATGCTAAAATAGGTGCGTAGTTGACATACCATTACCGCACCTGAAATATTAAATGTAAGCTACTAAATTACAGAAGATGAAAAGTAAGAAAAATATTAAGCTACCCCTTACGAGTACTGAGAAAACACACCTGAGAAAGCATAAAATTAAAATAGCAGATGTTCTCAACTATGCATCTGATGAATTGGAAATACTACTGAACACAACATCTGAAAGGGCAAAAGAAATACATGCATTGGCACAATTTCAAACGATTCCATCAATAGGGATAAAGTTTGCAGAAGACCTCGTGTTTTTAGGCTACCATTCGCTTAACGAATTGAAAAGTAAAAACGGAGCAATACTCACAGATGAATATGAAGAGAAAAAAGGTTACCGGATAGATCCTTGTGTTGAAGACCAATTCAGATTGGTTGTACATTATGCAAAAACAAAAGACCTTACCAAAAACTGGTGGGACTTTACAGAAGAACGAAAACAGTACCGGCTTAAACATGGCTATCCGGCCACCAGACCCGGAAATGCCTGGCATCAAACAATAGCATATAAAAGAACAAACTCTTAACGTTACATTTGTAAATGTTTGCTCTGCTAAAGCCCCGACAAAAAACTCCACCAACTATTAAATTGCACTAAAAAACCAGGTAGTATTATCCGGTTCAATAACGCGTAGTTATACCTATTGTACATGTAAAAAAAATACCATAATCTTACCTTGACTTTAGTAGACGAATATTAGTCGTCGTGTGTAAAATTGAACTATTTGTCGGTTATTTAATCTATTTTAGTCTTTAACATTTTAAAATGCCGGTAAGATTGTGACCACAAAAGAGAAAACAGATTTTTTGCAAAAGTATATGCGTAAGTGGCATTTGAAATGGCGTAAAATACATTCTGATAACATTACCGGGTTTAGAATTGGTAAAAAGACACACAATAATATTGAAGGAAAAGAACTTTCTATCATTTTTCAATTGAAAAAAAAGAGGGCAAAAAAAATGATCAAAGAGGATAATTTTATTCCTGACCATTTTAAAATTAAGTTTCCTGATAAAAAATTTAGAATTATAAAAACGGATATCGAAGAAACGGGCCAATTTAGTTTTCATATTGGTGCAGCCAGTGCCGTTCAGAGTTCTTATAGCTCTAAATTCGGGAGTGCCGGTTTATTTGTGAAGGATAGTTCAGATAAAGTTTATATGGTAACAAATTACCACGTAGTTGCCGAAAATTTCATGAATGAAAGTCAGTTTTATTACCATCGTCAGGCTGATCAAACAGCAAATGATGTCAAAATATATAACAATTTAGAAACTATAAATGGTCGCTTCGAAATTGGGGCAATGACGCATGAAATTGATGTGTCTTTTACAGAAGTCTTTGTGAATCCAAATAGCCAGCTTAATAGTTTTCCTGACCTCAATAGAATTAGCGGGAAATTTGCCAGTCGACCGTTACCTAATACACTAAATGGCAAACCGGTAAAAGTCTATTCTTTTTATAATCAAAATGGCACTTTAAGTCAGATAAATAATGTATCATCCGTATTATATACATCTAACCCTGAAATTTATTTTGAAGATATTATTCAAATCAGCCCCAAAGTTACACAAGGGGGTGATTCAGGAGGAGCTCTACTGACGAAGACAAATGCCATTTTGGGAATAATTGTCGGTGGCGACAATAATTACTCTTATGCGATACCATTTTATAAAATCACCGATTTCAAAAACGTAACAATCATATAAAACCAAAATTATGAAAATTAAAACCACTCTATTATTATTCTGCTTATTTCTGATGAGCATTAAGTTTACTGCGCAAATAAAAGTTGAATTGTATAAGCCCGACGTAACAGACGAATCTATTGATTTGACAAAGTCTCAGGATATAACGGTTTCAGACAATAAACCAATAATGTCTATAAAACTTAAAGCTTCCGGTTACGATGCAAAAACAACCCTGAAAGTATCTGCTCTTGGCGAAGAATATGACTTTTTAAAAGCAAATGCCGATCAGGTTTTTACGTTTAAATCTAACTTATTGATGAACGAAGTAACCATTAAGCATTTTGCAGAAGATAAAACAGAAATAACAGCTGATCAGATGACGTTCCGTTTGATATATAAAAGCGATGATGGGATAAAAAATCAACCTCAAAGCTTAACAAATAATGAACCCTCAATTGATGATTATTTGGCAGCATATTTAAAAACATTTTCGAAACTCAGACCAAAACCATATGGCTATATTGATGAAGATGATGCAGATGGATATATACATTTGTTTTTTGATCAGTATGGGAATAGTTTACTAAGTACTATCCCGCAAGGAATTTCTAATGCGCAATATAAAGTACATATCATTTATCCTATTTCTTCTAAAAATCCTAACAAAACCAGCTATTCAGTAAAACAAACAGCCGGCGAGTTTAGTAGTGCACTGTTGTTTAATAATACAAATATTTTATCACAGGTCGGGAAATTACAATCAGGGGATATCTATGATGCTTTTGCTCAAAGAGTTTTTATTTTAGGCACATCAACAAGCGATTTGACATTTGATATCACAGCAACAACCAAAGGAGATGATAATAAGGTTTCTAAAACCGTTCTTGAAACCTATACCATTAAAATGAGTCCTGTTTTTCACGGATCTTTTGATGTAGGTTTCCTGCAAAGTAATTTACCTAGCCCTGATTATTCATTAGTTCAACTTCCTAATTCGCCCGACATGGTTGTTAAAGAAACAAACAGAAACCCTCAGGGAGTAGTAACTATAATGGCATCCTGTTATGTATCTCCCGTAGTTTTATTAGAAAAGTTATTCAAGTTGAAAAAATTTCGTCAATATCAGTTAACAGGCAGAAGCTTTTTAGATGATCATAAATTTTATGAACGCATTTATCCAACAATAGGAGTAGGAATCAACAATAAAGCATTAGAAAATTTTTATTATGGTTTTAACTGGGAAATAGCAAGAGGCTTTTGTGTTTTTGGAGGATGGCATACGGGCAAAGTTAATACGTTCGAAATGCCCGGCTATCAGGCCAACGTAACACCGGTTACAGCCGACCAATTCGAATTTTATAAAAATACCAAATGGAAAACATCCACGGCATTTGGTGTTAAACTCGATATCATGATCGTAAGAAACCTATTTGGGATAAGTAGCCTTAAGTAGTTATATTTGCTATAAGAGTTTTAGCAGGAAACAATTTTAAACTGATTCCAAAAACGTTATTACCGGTTTTATGGAAAATATAAATTTTGATACTATTTTAAGTTTCCTTAATGAGTTACCTCAGGCAGAAAGCTCTTATCTTTCGGAAGAAATTCATACCCGCGAAATACCTGCAGATTGGATTCAAATAGGTTCGCTTGTTGACGAAAGAATAGGCCTAAATTATGCAATGTACAGACCCTGGACAAATTATGCACTAGGCTTTTATCCTTATAGCGGTTGTGATATTTATAAAACCGAAAATGGTAAAATAATATTATCGTATATTGAATATGGGGGGCATTACCCATTCAGGCGCAACTTTATAATCACAAAAAAATCACCCTTTATAGTTGAACCTGTAAGCTTTGATATAATTGTATCAGAAGCCAATAATAACGATTTTCTATCAGTCATAGCCAAATATGGACTTTCAATGAATAAAATTGAAAAGGATATTTTAAGATACAAAACGATTGATCAAATTACTCATGAGCTAAATGCAGATGAAGCTTTAGTTATAAAAAAATATCACAGCAGTGTAAGTAATGATTATCAATACACAATGGTTATGAGAAGAGAAAATGCCGTAAAATTAAAATCAGAATTAAATTTATTGTGGCCGGTTTATTAAAAAATCATGATCAATAATTGTATATTTAAATTATAATAATAAATACATGTGGAGGCCAGCTACCACTCAAAACGGGGCGATACCGAAAAGCCAACGAGTAGGGGAATTAAAAAAACTGAACATGAACGATTTAACATTAATAACAACAAGCACTTCATTGGAAGGCTATAAAATCACAAAACAATTAGGCCTGGTACGCGGCATAACTGTGCGTTCCAGAAGTATATTTGGTAATATGGCCGGAGGTTTTATGACCATATTTGGTGGAAAAAGTGCTATCTATACTGAACTATGCGAAAAAGCAAGAGAAGAAGCTTTACAATTAATGATCAGACACGGAAAAGAGTTAGGTTGCAATGCCATTATTAATATGAGGTATGATGCAAATGAAGTTATGAGCGGATTAACAGAAGTATTAGCTTACGGAACTGCTGTAGTGGTTGAAAAAAGCAACTAATGACTACCGGCCTATGATTTATTATTTGGGCAATGAAAAATAATGCAGACCTGAACTCAAATGAAAATTGAAACACACACAATAAACAATACAAAAATTGCCGAAGTTATTGCAACAGATGTCATCATTAAAAGTACCGAAGATGGTTTGGATTTATTAGGGAATTTATATTACCAGGATTTTGATAAAATTATAATTCATGAGCAAAATATTTCGCCCGATTTTTTTGATTTAAAGACAGGGATAGCGGGTGAAATACTTCAAAAATTTTCCAATTACCGGGTTAGTTTGGCTATTGTTGGCGACTTTACACAGTATTCAGGTAAAGGTATAAAGGATTTTATTTATGAAAGTAACAAAGCCGGACAGATTAACTTTGTAAGTTCTGTATCAGAGGCATTAACTAAACTGTCGAATCGCTAACTAATATCATATTATTTGGTTCATGGAAAAAGTGACTCTTTTTTATTTAGAAAGCACGGATATCAAAATATCCATGCAAATATATTTTACCGAAAAAGGCCAACTCTATTTTGACGGCTACGATATTGGCAAATTCGTTAAGGAAACTTTTGGTGATTCGGATTATGAATATACTTACACAATTGAGCCGGAAGAATTAACTAAATTTTATGAGCTGTTTAATTTAGAGATTGGAGACAAATCAGGATTGTTACAGGCTATCAAACTGCGTTTCAGTGTAAATGAAGCGTACTCCTTATTTGGGAAATTTATGCAGGAGAATGCTATTAAGTATAGTAGCTTTACATGGAGATAATACATATCCTGAATGTTATAAATTATTAAAACAACAATATGAACATCCCATTTCAAAGCATTGACTGGACAGGTATTGATAAGGTCGAACATAAAGGAGAAAAAGGAACTTCGTTCTGGCAAACTCTACAATTTGACGGACTGCGAATCCGGATCGTAGAATATTCTCAAAATTATCTGGCTGACCACTGGTGCCAAAAAGGGCATATTGTACATTGCCTGGAAGGCGAATTTGAAAGCGAACTCGAAACCGGAGAAATAATCAAATTAAGTAAAGGAATGAGTTACATTGTTTCTGATAATCTAAGCTCACATCGTTCTATTTCCGGTAAGGGTGTAAAATTGCTTATCATTGATGGGGATTTTTTAAAAACTTGAGATAAAGCTATATGATTTAATTTACTTAAAGTTTTGCATATCATACAGCTTTTTGTAGATACCATTTTTTTCAAGTAACTCTTTATGAGAACCTTGCTCTACTAATTCTCCCTGATTAATAACTACGATCTCGTCGGCATTAATAATAGTACTTAACCTATGTGCAATCACAATGCTGGTACGGTTTTTCATCAGGTTATTTAAAGCATCCTGCACCAAACGTTCACTTTCTGTATCAAGGGCACTGGTAGCCTCATCTAAAATTAAAATAGGAGGGTTCTTTAAAATGGCCCGTGCAATGCTGATCCGTTGCCTTTGCCCGCCGCTGAGCTTACCACCCCTGTCGCCAATGTTAGTATCGTAACCGTTAGGCTGCTGCATAATAAATTCGTGGGCATTGGCAATTTTTGCGGCTTCTATCACTTTGTCCTTATCAAACGTATCCATACCAAACGTAATGTTATGCTCAATAGTATCATTAAATAAAATGCTTTCCTGGGTTACCACACCAATTTGCTTTCTCAGGCTTTCGATATTTAAATCTCTTAAAGCAATTCCGTCAATTTGAATTTCGCCAAGGTCAGTATCATAAAAGCGTGGGATCATATCAGCAAGCGTTGTTTTTCCGCTACCGCTTTGTCCAACCAGTGCAATGGTTTTTCCTTTAGGAATAGTAAGGTTTATATGTTTCAATACATATCCCGAATCGCCTTTATGGTAAGCAAAAGACA
Organism: Bacteroidota bacterium; assembly: GCA_040389965.1. GTDB lineage: Bacteria > Bacteroidota > Bacteroidia > B-17B0 > Aurantibacillaceae > UBA4416. The sequence continues at coordinate 5,866 of JAZJZF010000056.1, read as the reverse complement.
CATCTTTAAAAGAAATACTATGGTTAAACTGCTCAATATGTTTGGCATCAGGCTTATTAAAAATAGGATTTTCGGCATGTAATATTTTATTGATCCGTTCTTCAGATGCCAATCCTTTTTGAATATTATTATAAGCCAGTGTAATTTGTTTAATAGGAGGAACGATTTGAGAAGCAACCGCAAAGTATCCTAAGAAGGCGGCTCCCGAAAGCACACCCATACCATCAAATACCATTGTACCACCAATGTATAAAATCAGTAATAATACGCCTAATACTACTGTTTCGCTGATAGGAGAAGTTAAATCGGCACGACGGTATAAGCCTATTGATATTTTATTATACTCCTGATTTACTTTTTCAAATTTGTCTTGCACAAAACGCTCTCCGGTAAAGGCTTTGATCACTTTAAGAGCACCAAGTGTTTCTTCCATGATATTAAATAATTGCCCGAATACTTCTTTTCCTTTTGCTGAGCGACGTTTTAAACTTTTACTAACTAAAGCCACTACTAATCCAGCCACTGGGAGTAATAAAAACACATATAATGTCAAATAGGGGCTAATAAAAATAAGCGTTGCTAAAGAAATAATAATGGTTAACGGCTCTCTGAAAATCAATTCCAGGGACTGCATGATCGACCATTCAATTTCAATAACGTCTGTGGTCATGCGGCTCATCATATCTCCTTTACGCTCATCACTAAAGTAAGATAATGGTAACTCCAACGATTTACGCATCATTTTATTTCTCAGATCTTTTACAACTCCATTACGAATGGGAGCCAGAAAATACATGGCAAAATAACGGGAAGCATTTTTAAATAAGGTAGCAATAAATACCGTTACGCAAATAAGCATCAATGCGTGTGCTTTTCCTTGTTCGATAATGATCAACGACATATGGTAATAAGCCCAATCAGTAACCCCTTTCATAGAAAGACTAAAAGCGGGAATGCCTTCATTAACAATGGTTTGATAATCGGAAACGTCTTTTTTAAAAATCAGTTCTAAAAATGGAATAGTTAAGGAGATTGAAAAAACGGAGAATACAGCAAATAAAATATTAAACAAAATGTTTAAACCTGTATAACCTTTATAATCTCTGGTATATTTAAGTACAGAAAATAGTTTTTTCATGAAGGGTAAAAGTACAAAAATATACGATTATTGGCTTTAAAATTATCCAGGCTCTTTAGTTGTAATCTGCTTAAAATTGTCTGTGAACTATCCATATGAGAGATCTTTTCTGTATAATAATGGCTGTTAAAAATCATTAATAAGGCTAAAATCACCCATTTTAGGGAGCATAAACTGTATATTTTTGCGTTTTCTCAAACATGGATAATTGTTATATTTGCCTTAAAACCCTATTACATGAATATTAAAAAGTTTTTGCCATACATTGTAGCTATCGTTGTTTTTGCAACCATTAACATTGTTCAGTTTAGTCCTATATTTTCCGGCAAAGCCCTTGTACAAGGTGATATTGTTCGTTTTAAAGGGATGAGCCGCGAGGCCACAGAATTTAGAAACACAGAACATAGCGAAGCATTATGGACTAACTCCATGTTTGGTGGGATGCCGGCTTATCAAATCTCTACAATCTATCCAGGAAACTGGTTGGGTACAATTGATAAAGCGTTCCATATATTTTTACCACACCCTGCAGGTTATATCTTCCTGTATTTCATGGGTTTTTTTATTTTATTACTCTGCCTCGAAATAAATCCCTGGCTGGCCATTGTGGGGGCACTGGCCTATGGCTTCTCGTCGTACTTTTTTATTATACTCGAAGCCGGCCATAACTCCAAGGCCAATGCCATTGGGTATTTAGCGCCATTATTAGGTGGTATTATTTTATTGATGCGGGGCAAGCACTGGCTTGGCTTTGCGGTCTGTACCTTATTTATGGCTTTAGAACTCAATGCCAACCACGTTCAGATTTCTTATTATGGCTTTATGTTATTTGGTATTGTGTTTTTAACCTACTTTTCTTATGCCGTTACACAAAAACAATTCAAAGCATTTTTTGTAAGTGTAGCCTTGTTTATAGCAGCCTCCATCATTGGTGTTTTACCTAATGCCGGCAGTTTACTGGCAACATACGAATATGGTAATTACACAACAAGGGGAAAAACAGAATTAACCATTGATGCCAACCAAAAATCAAATCAGGGTAATACTACTTCCGGACTTGATAAGAACTACGCTACTCAATGGAGTTATGGAGTAGGGGAGACCTTTACGTTTTTAATTCCAAATTTTAAAGGTGGTGGCTCTGCTGCTATTGCTAGTACTGATAAAGACGCGCTTAAAAATGTAGATCCTCAAATGCGCGAACAAATAGCTCAAAGTAGTGCTTATTTTGGAGATCAGCCATTTACAAGTGGCCCTGTATATATCGGAGCCATTGTCATTTTCCTGGCATTTTTAGGTTTGCTCATTGTTGACCATCCTTTAAAATGGGCCTTATTTGCGGCAACTGTATTGTCAGTGATGTTAGCCTGGGGCAAACACTTTATGGGCTTAACCAATTTATTTATGGATTTTGTTCCGGGTTACAATAAATTCAGGGCTGTATCCATGATCCTGGTAATTGCCGAATTAACGATTCCTTTACTTGCGGTTATGGCTTTAGACAAATTTATTAAGCTGTCTAATGCCGCTAATTCCTCCGTTAAAATATCGGGAATGAATAAAACCATAGAGCTTAAAACTGCTCTTATTACAGCGCTTGTTGTTATAGGAGGTTTTTGTTTAATAAGCTGGCTGGCACCTGGCACCACAAACACATTTACTGCCGATGGCGAAGAAGTACAAACCGTTAATCAGTTTAAACAAAGCGGAGCAACAGATGCACAAATAGCACAGTTCATGCCCGATTATTTATCAAATATTGAAAAAGCCAGGGAATCTATTTTTTCTAGTGATGCAAGGCGTTCGTTGATATTTGTAGTATTGGCAGCAGGCTTTTTGTTTCTGTTACTGATCAAAAAATTAAATACCGAATTATTTATGGTGGCTATTGGTGTTTTTCTAATAGCCGATCTGTGGCCTGTTGCCGACCGTTACTTTAATAAAAAGAATTTCGTACCTAAATCGCAATATGAAGCTCCACCTGAGCAATCGCCGGCTGATCAGGAAATACTGGCAGACAAAAGTTTGGATTATCGTGTGTTAAACTTATCCGTAAGCACATGGAATGATGCGGCTACATCTTATTACCATAAATCTATAGGAGGCTACCATGGTGCAAAATTGAAGAAATACCAGGAGATGATCGACTTCCATTTAGATAAAGAGATCAGCCAGTTTTATAACGGTTTAAATACTGCCGCGCAAAGTGATTCATTAATGCAGATCCATATGGCGAAGCTGGGAGTATTAAATATGCTGAATACAAAATACATTATTGTTCCAACCAAAGAACAAACTATTCCTATTAAAAACCCACAGGCCAATGGTAACGCCTGGTTCGTGAAAAATATTAAAACGGTTGCCAATGCCGATTCTGAAATAGTTGGTCTTTACCATATCGATACCAAACGTGAAGCTATCATACAGCAAAAAAATAAAGCATTGACAACGGTTGGCGATGCTTACAGTAACGATGGTAAAATAACGTTACAATCTTACAAGCCTAACGATTTGGTATATGAAACAGAAGCCAAAGACAAAGGCTTTGCTGTGTTTTCTGAGATTTATTACCCTAAAGGATGGAATGCATATATAGATGGAACTTTGACTCCACACACCTGTGTAGATTATATTTTAAGAGGAATGGAAATTCCGGCAGGAAAGCATAAAGTTGAATTTAAATTTGAACCTGCTGTTTATAAAACCGGCAATACAGTTGCTCTCCTGGGCTCTATTGTAATGTTATTAAGCATTGTAGCAGGCGTATATATGGCCAATAAAAAGAAAGAAATTCAGTTTTAAATTCTCTTCTTCATTTAAACAAAAAGAGTTTACTGTTTTAGTAAGCTCTTTTTGTTTAAAAACTAATAGGCACTGGCAATATTCAACCGTTCTATCACCTGTTTATCCAGCTTTAAAGCTACGGATGCAATAAGATCCTGTAATTGCTCAATGTTAGTGGCACTCACTATAGGTGCTGTTACCGAAGGCCTTGCCATTAACCAGGCTAAAGAAACCTGTGTAGGAGTAACATTATATTCTTCAGAGATCTCATCAAGCGCTTTTAATATGTTAAAGCCTCTTTCCGAAAAATATTTGCTCATGCCGCTGCCTCGCGGACTTTTCTTGAAATCCGCTTCCGACCGGTATTTACCCGAAAGAAATCCACCGGCTAATGACCAATAGGTAATTACCGAAATATTATTTTTAAGACAAAGAGCTTCTAGTTGTTCTTCATAGTTCTGCCTGGCAAATAAATTATATTCGGGTTGCAGGCACTGATAAGCCGGTAAATGCTGCTCTTTACTTATCTGTAAGGATTGCTCAAGCCGTGCTGCTGCAAAGTTTGAAGCGCCAATCACTTTTACTTTTCTTTGCGCGATAAGAGTCTCATAAGCTCTCAATGTTTCCTCCATCGGAGTTGTTTCATCGTCCCAGTGCGATTGGTAAAGGTCAATATAATCTGTCTGAAGGCGTTTTAAG
>JAZJZF010000056.1:0-1235 GCA_040389965.1 Bacteroidota bacterium | reverse complement strand
TGTATAATATAACGAGCCGATAATCCTTTTTTACCTTTCCCCATTTCCAAACCCACTTTTGTGGCAATGATCATTTGATGTCTCTTATCGCTTGATTTTAGCCATTTTCCAATGATCGTTTCCGATTCGCCACCTTTATTAAAGCGCACCCACGTAGAGTACATATCTGCTGTGTCAATAAAATTTAAACCGGCTTCAAACAACGTATCGAGTAAGCGGTAAGATGTTTTCTTATCTGCTGTCCAGCCAAAAACATTACCACCAAAAGCCAAAGGAGGAACGCTTAAGCTTCCTATAGTTCTTTTTTCCATAAACGCGTGCTTATCTTATTTTTTGTGTTAAAAAAAGTAAGGTAGAGATAAAAAACGAAACTGTAATGATCAGGTAGTTTCTTCTGTGATCCAGGGAGTAGTTAAAGGTGGAGTATAGTTTGCCATTTTATGCAGTAAATCATCTATATTATTACTCACAAGCAGCATTTTTTGATTTACTTCTTTTACAAAACCTCTGTCAACCATCGATTGTATAAATGCAATAAAGGTGTCGTAGAAACCATTTACATTTAAAAGTCCTATTGGTTTACCGTGCAGCCCCAATTGCGACCAGGTCATAATCTCAAATAACTCTTCCATGGTACCAAAACCACCCGGTAGAGTAATAAAACCGTCGCAAAGCTCATTCATAATGGCTTTCCTTTCATGCATCGTATCTACAATAATTAACTCTGTCAGCTCCTGATGGGCAACTTCTTTGGTCTTTAAAAAATGAGGTAATACACCAATTACCTTACCCTTATTATTTAATACACCATCTGCTACAGCCCCCATTAAGCCATACTTTGCCCCGCCATATACCAATGTCATTTTTTTGCCGGCCAATACTTTACCAACTTCATAGGCCTGTTCTTTATACATATTATCCGATCCCAAGCTCGATCCACAAAACACCGTAATACTATTCATACTCTATATTGTTATTATTTTAATAAACTTACAAAACAGAGTTTAAGCATATATTATTCTATCGTTACCAAATCTAATAATATATCTGTATGATGGTGCCCAGTTTGCGCTCCAAATAAGGTTCCACTCACGGTGACCTGTTTATTAAGGTATTGGTCTAACGGTTTTTGATGTACAAGTTGTATTTCTATAATATTGTTTATAGCTGCATTATAACCGTCGCTCACGTCAGTTACCGGTTTTTTCATCCGAATGGCTTTGCTCAGGATCAAT
>JAZJZF010000055.1:20282-22686 GCA_040389965.1 Bacteroidota bacterium | reverse complement strand
AAAACTAAAACACAATGTCAGACATTTCATCAAAAGTAAAATCTATCATCGTAGATAAATTAGGTGTAGAAGAAAAAGAAGTAACACCAACTGCAAGTTTCACTAACGACCTTGGTGCAGATTCTTTGGATACAGTAGAATTAATCATGGAATTCGAAAAAGAATTTAATATCGCTATTCCGGACGATCAAGCAGAAAAAATTGCTACAGTTGGAGATGCTATCTCTTACATTGAAGCAAACGCAAAAAACTAAGAACTTTACTTTATAAAATATTTTTTCTTATGCAATTTAAGCGCGTAGTAGTTACGGGACTTGGTGCTGTTACACCTTTGGGCAATAGTGTGAATGATTATTGGACAAACTTAATTAACGGCGTTAGTGGAGCCGCACCTATTACGCGTTTTGACGCATCTAAATTTAAGACCCGTTTTGCCTGTGAGGTGAAAGGCTTTAAACTGGAAGATTATTTTGACAGGAAAGAGGCTCAACGGTTAGACGCGTTTTCGCATTATGGAATTGCTGCTTCTGTACAGGCTGTTAAAGATGCCGGTTTGGATGCAGAAGGAATAGACAAAAATGAGATCGGTGTGATCTGGGGTTCTGGTATTGGTGGTTTAGATACTTTCCAAACCGAGACCTTTAATTTTGCAAAAGGCGATGGAACTCCCCGTTTCAACCCTTTCTTTATTCCTAAAATGATTGCCGATATATGTTCAGGACATATATCTATCCGTTTTGGTTTCAGAGGACCAAATTTTACAACGGTTTCTGCCTGCGCTTCTTCAACATCAGCTTTAATTGATGCTTTTACCTATATTCGTTTAGGTCGTGCTAATGCCATTGTTACAGGTGGTTCTGAAGCAGCGATTAACGAAAGCGGTATTGGTGGATTTAATGCTTGCCAGGCAATGAGTATGCGTAACGACAGCCCTGAAACTGCTTCACGCCCTTATGATAAGGATCGTGATGGTTTTGTATTAGGTGAAGGTGGCGCTGCTTTAATTCTGGAAGACCTGGATCATGCGCTTGCGCGTGGTGCAAAAATTTATGCCGAAGTTATTGGTGGTGGTATGAGTGGCGACGCTTACCATATTACTGCTCCTCATCCTGAAGGACTGGGTGCTACTTTGGTAATGCAACGTGCTTTAAAAGATGCTAATATTTCGGCTAACGAAGTAGATTATATTAATACACATGGTACAAGTACGCCTTTAGGCGATGGTGCCGAATTAAAAGCGATCACTAATGTATTTGGTGAACAAGCTTACAAAATGAATATCAGCTCTACAAAATCAATGACCGGTCACTTATTAGGTGCGGCGGGTGCTGTAGAAGCTATTGCTACTGTGTTGGCTATTCAAAACGATATTGTTCCTCCAACAATTAACCATACAACTGCTGACCCGGATATTGATCCTAAATTGAATTTAACGCTAAACAAAGCACAGAAACGTACTGTAAATGTGGCTATTAGTAACACTTTTGGTTTTGGAGGACATAACGCAGCGGTGGTTATGAAAAAATACATCGCTTAATCCACTACTTTTGATAAAGCTTTTATCTGTTTTAAAAAATTTACCCAAAGAGGATAAAGAGTTCAGACAGAGGCTTAAAAACATCTTAGGATTTTATCCTGACAATCTTGCTATCTATAAACAGGCGTTCAGGCATAGTTCTATTGGTACTAACGATGAGCATTTACAAAGCAACGAACGCCTTGAATTTTTAGGCGATGCTATTTTAGGTGCGGTTGTAAGTGAATATCTTTTTAAATTATATCCTAAAAAAGACGAAGGGTTTTTAACCCAGATCAGAAGCCGTATTGTGAATGGCCAGCATTTATATGCTTTATCAAAAAAATTCGGATTCGATACCTTGCTCCATTCCAACTTAACCAAAAAAGAAAAAATCAGCTCTTCAGCTTACGGAGATGTGTTTGAAGCCTTTATTGGCGCAGTATTTATGGATAAGGGCTTTGAGGTTACCAAAAAATTTATTTTGAACCGCATTATCAAAATGCATCTGGATATGAGTCAACTCTTACAAAATGACACAGACTATAAATCACAGTTCCAGATTTTGATGCAACGTAAAAAGAAGAAATTTGAATACGTTACTTTAAAGGAAGAAAAGGTAGGAAAAGAAAAATTGTATACCATTCAGTTGACGATAGATGGCGTGCCACAAGCTGAATTTGAGCATAAATCGAAAAAGGTAGCAGAGCAAAAGGTAGCGCAGATAGCGCTGGAAAATATCAAATAAATCCCTATTTCATTAGTTTTATTTTATTTGAAAAGTTATTTTGTCCGTTTAAAATTAGTGGAGTTTGAAAATGAAGAACATTTTTTTTAGCAAAGCTCGTTGGGATGCTGCCATCGGAAACAAAAAAGATTAAATCATAT
>JAZJZF010000055.1:19886-20272 GCA_040389965.1 Bacteroidota bacterium | reverse complement strand
TTATTTTATTCAACAATTCGCTGGTAGACTTATAATCATCTGCGGAATAGCCTTCTTTTTTTGCATATTCAATAGCCTTGTTTGCCGTAGCCTGTGCCAGTTCTTTTTTACCGTTTTTGTAAAGCAATGAGGCGTAAGTATCGAGGTTAGGATAGCTGGTTTCCAGTTCAACCGATTGTTTGGCCCAGCTCTCAGCTTTTAATAAAGTGTTTTTATCGGTGATGTTTTCGTAAAAATCCCAGGCAATGCTGTTTAGCTCCTCCGTATTTTTTGAATAGTAAGTATCCACGTTTGCAAGAGCAAGTTCTGAGTACGTTTTCCAGTCTTTATTTTTTTTAGCAAGTTCAAGTTCTACACTAAAAATAGATTCTTTTCCCGAAGGCAGG
>JAZJZF010000055.1:0-19876 GCA_040389965.1 Bacteroidota bacterium | reverse complement strand
TTGATGGCTGCAGCGATGTTTAGTTTAACTGTGGTTTCATCGTAGGCTGCTTTGTTGAATGGTGTGGTTCCGGCAGCCTCCTGTAAACTTGTTTTTGCCGTAGTGGCTATTTTATGAGTTACTTTTTCGGATGTGTAGAGCGATTCAAATTTTGCTTTGTTAGCAATTAAATACTTGAATTCGCGGGCATCAATATGTTTGGTATAACGATCTATCATGTTCCAGTTTTGCTCGTTGCTCAGGTCTGCTTCTTTTTGTGTAGAAAAATAGTAAGCAACTTCTGCATCAGGTTCCATGCAGGTTCCGGAGATCATATCGATGTACTGCATTAAAAATGCAGGATCTGTTTTCTTTGTTTCGTAATTTGTTTTAAAGTAAGAAAAATTCTTCTCAGGCTCTTTGGCTGTTTTACCAAGTGCTACAAGCATACTTACCGGCATAGAGCCTGCGGTTCTGTGAACGAGCTTACCATTACCATCAATAAACAAAAGGGTTGGGTAACAAGACACCTGGTATAATTTTGCCATATCAATACCTTCGCCTTTTTCCATGTCGAATTTTGTATTGATAAAATTTGTGTTGTAATAATCGGCAACGGTATCGTTTGTAAAAATATATTTCGACAGGTATTTACAAGGACCACACCAGGTAGTGTAAGCATCAATAAAAATCAATTTATTTTCTTTCAGTGCTTTTTCCTTTATTTCTTTAAAGGTACCGTGTTCAAAGTTAATGCTGCGGTGTTGTGCCTGTGTGGTAAGCATCAATATGCTAAAGCCCAAAAGGAATAAAGAAGACGTTTTCATGGTAGTGGAATAATTTTGTCTACCAAAAATAGTGATAAAATCACACATTATTTAAAACAGACTCAGCTGCGTATCTCCGGCCTTATAATTAAAGTCTGCATGGTTTAATGTTTCCACACCCGGATTTGGCATAAACCTGGTTTTAGAAAGTTTAAAGAGCTGCATGATCGATTCGGCAAGTTTACCTTCTCCTTTCATTCGTGTTCCTGCGCGGCTGTCGTTTACTTTCCCACCGTGGCATTCGCTGATCTGGTTCCATACTTTTTCGGCACGATCCGGAAATGTTTTCTCTAACCAGTCTTTAAAGAGCTGTGCTACTGTTCCGTTTAAACGCACAATGGTTATCCCTGCTGAGGTAGCTCCCGCATTTGCAGCCTGTTCAATGACTGCAGGAATTTCATGATTGTTAATCCCCGGAATAATAGGTGCTACCATCACTCCGCAGGGAATACCATGTTTTGAAAGTGATTCCAGAACATGTATTCTGTTTTTATAAGTGGCAGTTCTTGGTTCCAGTACCTGTCTTATTTTTTCGTCGGTACCGGTTATCGAAATCATCACATGTACAAGATTATGTTCTGCTAATTCTGTGAGTACGTCCAGATCTCTTGTTATCAGAGCATTTTTAGTGATTACGGAAACGGGATGTTTGTATTTTAAGCAGGTTTGCAATATTTTTCGGGTCAGTTCAAATTCTCGTTCAATGGGCTGATAGCAATCTGTATTGCCCGAAAGCATAATAGGTTTGGGTTTCCAGTTTTTGTTACTGAATGTTTTTTCCAGTAATTCGATCGCATTTTTTTTAACGATGATCTTTCTTTCAAAATCCAAACCTGCACTATAACCCCAAAACTCGTGGGAGTTGCGGGCGTAGCAATAAATGCAGCCATGCTCGCAGCCCTGGTAGGGGTTAAGAGAATAACCGGCCCACACATCTGCGGTTTCTACTTTGTTAATAATAGTTTTGGGATACGTAAATATAATATCTGTTTTTTCTTTCTGTAAAAAAGGCTCGTCCAGGCCTTCTACATGTTCCTGCACATAGTGATTCTGCTGGAATTTTGTATTGGGATTGATCTGTGCTCCTCTGCCTTTAAAGTACTCTGTTCCTGTGTTTTCCATAGTGCTGGGTTTGGTTTTACTAAGGTAGAGGTATTTTGTAGCAATGTATTGCTATAAATTGTAGCATTTTATGGGAGACGTTGTTTAATGCCATTTTAAATGCTTGAAAATTCCACTAAGATTACCGTTAATGTTTTTTCCGTAACCGTTTATAGGTAAATAAACGCCGGAAATGGGTTTGTTCATTTAAAGTAGTTAAAACAAAGCATTTTTATTGAGTATTACAAGTCATAAAACAATACGCTATCGACAAATTTAGACAAAAATCAGATTAAAATTTTCATTATCAAGTAACTCATAAAACTATGAACAGAAAGACCAAAAAATTCAAACTAGCCTTGCTTTTATTAAGTCAATTAATAATTAAGCCAATTATATCGCAACAAAATAATTGGTGGCATTTTGGGCAAAACGCCTCCATCAATTTTAATACAAACCTCCCAACCGCAGGAGTTTCAAGCAATTCCACACAAGAACCTAGAGCGTCAGTATGTGATGCTTCGGGGAATCTTTTATTCTACACCGATGGCAGTCAGGTTTATAAAAACAATGGACAAATTATGCCAACTACTACAGGGAACACCACTTATTCCATGTCTGGTATAGCCGCATCTGTAATAATAGTGCCCAAGCCGGGTAGTAATTCCATATATTATATTTTTACGATGGAGCACCCTGGGAAAGTTAAGTATTCAATTATAGATATGAGTGTGAACGGAGGAAGTGTAACCTCTTTAACCCTTGCGATGCCAGGTTACCAAGGTGGTGCTTTAAGAGATACTGAGGGAACAGAAGCTATTAAACATTGTAATGGCATAGATTACTGGATAATCACACATGAATTTGACAATAATACATTTAACGCATTTTTGGTTAGCGCGTCCGGAATCAGTAGCCCTGTCGTTTCATCTGCAGGAACAATATTCTTTTTCAATACAATAAAAGCGTCTCCTGATGGTAAATTGCTTAGCGGGGCTTCTACTTTTTATGGTCTTGAATTGTTTAACTTCGACCCCTCTTCAGGAAGCATTTCTTTTAATAAAAATGTATATAGCAATATTGTTCCTGCTAATATAAATAATGCTACTTATACCAACGATTCGGAATTCTCTCCGAATAGCAGGTATCTCTATTTTACATTAACGGGGCCTCTCGACAAAATACTTCGGTACGATACCTATAACCCTAATAACGCTCTGGTAATTATTTCCTCAATCTCGGTCTGGCAAACAGGCTACAGCGGAATAAAATTGGCGCCTGATGGGAATATTTACGTGTCCCGTAATACCCTGAATTATCTTTCTAAAATTGCGAACCCTAATACCGGAGGTACTTATACAGATGTGGGCTTTACATTAGCCGCAGGGACTTCATGTAAGAGGCTTCTGCCAAGTTTTCCGATTTCAAGTAACCCGGTATGTTCAACAGCTTCTTTTGTATTTACAAACCCGGGACAAACTACTGTTAATGAAAATTCACTTTACGGGCCATTAGCTGTTACGCAATTATGTCAAACCTTGCCTTCTACCTGCGTTACTATAAACGGATCGGCAAGTGAGAATGAGAATGCCTACTTTATTGGAGTTGCCCAATTTGACGCTTTAACCTGGACTTCATCAACTCCAATGTATGGCCAATGGGTTGCATCAACTCAGGTTCCTGTTACAGATATTAATTTATGTAATTTGCCCGGAGTATCTTTCCAGCCAAATACTTTATATTGTGTTCGATTAGCTGTAGGGCCTCTGTGGAATACAGAAGACCACTACATAAGAATAAATCCAACACCAACCATCAATGCTGGCCCCGATCAAACTATTTGTAATGGTTCGAGCGCTACTTTGACAGTGACATCCAGTAATTGGCCCGTAAACCTTTATAAAGGAACCGGACATGGGGCTTTTTTTCCAACTAGTTATACAAACCCTCCTATTGTAGTTACACCAACCGTAACTACTACCTATACCCTGGGTACAACAAATAGCGCCGGGTGTACAGCAAAAGATGTAGTTACCGTTACCGTTAATAACTGCCCAACAGCATGTTTTAATTTTAGTAACACAAATCAAAGTGTTGTTAATGAAAGCTCGTTATATGGTCCAATGCCTGTTACATCTATCTGTTTGCCAAATGTAATTATCGACGGTGGTTGTAGCACAAACGAAAATGGTTATTTCATTTCAATCAGTGAATTTAATTTATCTGCCTGGCAGGATATAACTCCAACTTTCTATGAAGGATGGGTTACCGGCACCGGCCCGGTTCCTAGTTCCATAAATTTGAGTACACTTATCGGAACTCTTTCGGCAAATACCCCAAATGGAACTCATACTTTTGCTGTAGGACATGTCTATAAAGTTGGCCTGGCAGTTGGTCCTATATGGAATTCTATAACAAAATTCTTCAGAGTGAAAACGTGTACGGTAAGGAAAGGGCAGGTTGAAATAGAAGAAGTGGAAAATCCATTAACGGAGATAAATTCTATCAACATCTATCCAAACCCAACAACCAGTAAATTCAGTATTGAGTTTAATGCAGCATCAGTACAAAGCGTGATTGTTTATGATGCAATAGGAAAAGTTATCATAGAGAAAAATGTGGATGCCAATAGTACTAGCTTAACTATTGATCTTTCAGATGTTAAATCGGGAATTTATTTTGCGAAAATGAATTCGGGAGGCAACATGATTATGAAAAAAATCATCAAGGAATAAACCAGTATATATGTAATAAAAAGTCCCGTATGATTTGCGGGACTTTTTTTGTTATTTATCGTCAATAGTTATGTTCGATACAGGTTTATAAGATTCGTTCGAGCGGATTGATTGTTAAAATCGGGCCTGGTTTTCGTATATTTTTTGTAGAAACCGAAATAAACGGGATAAATAAGACGAGCGGTTTTATTTTTTAAGTTTAAACAATTAGATTAGATTGACTTAAATACTTGTAACATGAATAAACTATACTTTACTCTCATTGCTTCCTGTTTTACTTCTGCGTTTGTTGCGCAACAAAATACAGCTGAAATTAACGGAGCCAAAGTGGATCTAATCTCTCACAGAACTAACCTGCCACTAAGCGTTAGTTTTAATGATAGCAAACACCTCCCGGAATCGCAATTCCTGGATTGGATGGTTTCTGAATTGGTAAAAGATAAACAGGTTTCTTTTAAAGCTATAAAATCCAATACCGATGGCACAGGCTCTCGTCATACCCGTTACGAACAGTATTATAAAAATTATAAGATCGAAAGTTCATTACTTATCACGCATGCTAAAAACAATGAAGTGAAATCGTTTAACGGCGATTGGTACAAAAACCTTGCGCTATCTAATGCCATTTCTTTAAACGAAAAACAGGCTTTGCAATTTGCTTTACTAAAAGTAAATGCCAAAAAATATAAGTGGGAAAATAAAGCAGAAGAAAATCACATGAAAGAGGCAACCAATAATCCTGCTTTCAGTTACCTGCCTGTGGGCGAAATGGTTATTTTACCTGTTGTTTCAAAAAACCAAACCATTACATTTCATTATGCCTATAAATTTAATATTTATGCAGAGCTTCCCTTGTATCGCGCCAATGTATATGTTGATGCCGCTACAGGAAGTATTTTAAAAGAGCAGAATTTAATTTGTACAGTGGATGCCGTTGGATCGGCTAATACAAAATACAGCGGTACAAAAACCATTACTACCGATAGCTATGCCGGTGGTTACCGTTTGCGTGAAGCAGGCCGTGGATTGGGTATTGAAACCTATAACTTAAATAATGCGAGTACCTATACAAATACGGATTTTACAAATGCCACCAATACCTGGACAACTACCGGAAATAATCAGGCTGCTACCGATGCGCATTTTGGTGCTGAGTCGACCTATGATTTTTATATGCAAACATTTAACCGGAACAGTGTAGATGATAACGGGTTTAAACTCTTAAGCTATGTACATTACAGTAACAATTATGTAAATGCTTTTTGGGACGGACAGCGTATGACTTATGGAGATGGAAGTGCATCGCAGGGCTTTTCTATTATGACGGCATTGGATGTTTGCGGACATGAGATCACACATGGTGTGGTAGAAAATACTGCCAATTTAAACGGAGGTGAAGCAGATGCCTTAAACGAAGCGTTTGCAGATATTTTTGGGACTTCGGTGGAGTGGTTTGCACGACCAACACAACACGATTGGTTAATGGGTTATGATATTTCAACAACAGGAACTGCTATTCGCGATATGTCGAATCCCAATAATATTCAGCAACCTGATACATACCACGGTACGTATTGGGATAATACAGATGAGCCACATACCAATAATGGCCCTTGTATTTATTGGTTTTATTTATTGTCTGTTGGCGGAAGCGGAACAAACGATAACAGCCAGGCTTACAATATTTCGGGTATTAGCATGGCTAAAGCACAGGCAATTGCCTACAAAGCACTTACCACTTATATGACACCAAGTACAGATTATGCAGATGTGCGCAATTATACCATACAGGCAGCTAAAGATCTTTATGGTCCCTGCTCAAATGAAGTGATACAAACTACCAATGCATGGTATGCGGTTGGCGTAGGCAACCAGGTTGTGGCGGGTGTGATTGGAGCTAATTTTGTGGCAGATCAGGTAAGCATCTGTACCTTGCCGGCAGCTGTTACTTTTAGCAATACAACTTCGGCAGGTCAAACTTTTGCATGGGATTTTGGAGATGGTGCAACAAGTACTGCTATGAATCCTTCGCATACTTATACAAGCAACGGAACGTATTCTGTAAAAATAGTTGCTACAGGTTGTGTGGCGGGTTCAAAAGATTCTGTCCTTAAATCGTCTTATATTACGGTTAATTCGCCTTCGGGAGCTACAACGGCAAACGGTGGAGTTGCCTGTGCAAACTCTTCTGCAATATTAACGGCAAGTGGTTCAGGCGTTATTATGTGGTATAGCTCTGCATCGGGCGGAACGGCTTTAGGATCCGGTAACACATTTACTACGCCGGCAATTTCTTCTAACACTACTTTTTATGCAGTAAACACCATTACCCAAACTCCTAGCTACGGAGGGCCTGTATCCAATACAACCTTTGGCGCGGGATCTAATTTTAACGGAAGCACGGGCAGGTACCTGATCTTTGATGTCTTACAGGCCTCTGTATTAAAAACGGTAAAGGTAGTTGCCAACTCTGCGGGTAACCGTGTCATTGAATTAAGAAATTCTACAGGTACTGTTCTACAAACAAAAACAGTTAATATACCTGCGGGGACACAAACCGTAACGTTGAATTTTACGCTAACACCGGGTACAAATTACCAATTGGGTACAGGTGGTACTTTAGTCGACCTATGGAGAAACAATAGTGGTTCGGGCTATCCGTATAATATTGGTGGTATGGTAAATATTACCACTGCAGATGCGGGAAGCAGCTATTACTATTATTTTTATAACTGGCAGGTGCAAAAAGCAGATTGCCAGGGGCCTGCTGTTGCGGTAACGGCAACGGTTAGCGTATGTACAGGCTTAAATGAAGCAAAAGCAGAAAGCGGGATTCAGGTATATCCAAATCCGGCTAATGAGCACATAACGTTTGCGCTTACCGAAGACCTTGCAAAAGATATTTCAGGAATTGAAATGTATGATGCCTTAGGGAAACAGGTAAAGGTAATTCAGGTTACGGCAGAGCAAACCGATATAAACGTTTCAGATTTAGCAAGAGGTGTTTATACATGCCGGTTTATAAACAGATCGGGACAAACCATTGTAAAACGCTTTGTAAAAGAGTAGAAGGTACTCTGCTTGTAAATAATTACATAAAATAAAAAAGGCTCCATATGGAGCCTTTTGTTTTATAAGAGTATGTTGTTTTTTAGTTAGAAGCCAATAGCATTTTTTTATTCAGTTTTCTTAATTCGTTAAATGCGTCCTGTTGTTTATTAAGAGCAATCAGTTCTTTTTCTTCAGCATTACTTATTTCGCCAAGTTTAGCGTTTTCAGTTAATTGTGCATTGGCTTCTTCTCTCATTTCTTTGGCAATTCTAAAAAGATATTCTGCCTCATTATTTATCTCCAGGGCATTTGCGGTCAGGTCGTCATTTTCAACCGAGTTTATTAATTGCTCAATAAGTGATCTGTTACTATAAAATGTTTCTGCGTTTGCTCTATAATGGATTAATGAAATTTCGATTTGTTTGGCAACATATTCTTTTTCCATAAGAGTAGCTTCACTTAATAATACATTTTTTTCGTTGCCTTGTTTAGCATCAGCAGCTATTCTTAATTGCTCGCAGGTATTTTTAAGATCGCTTGATTGTTTTATTAATTCGGATAGACTGGCGTTGATCATAGTTTTATTTGTAATAGAAGTGGTATTATTAGCAAAATTAGTAGGTACAGCTGTTTTGGGATAAGCCTGAACAAGCACTGTTTTATAATTAAATTCCGGATTGTTTTCTTTGATGTATAAAGGATGGCTGTGCGAAAGTAAATGAATGGCTTCTTTTTGTTTACCAATGGCCAGTAATTCTTTGTCTTCTGCATTGCTCATTTCTGCCAGTTGCGCATCGGGTGTAAATTGTGCGCGAGCTTCTTCTCTTATCTCTTTGGCCATTTTTATGGCCATATCGGCTTCTTTTGATAAGACTTCTGTTTTTTGAATAGTAGCAGGTTTAAGGGTGGGTTGTTTTAGTAAATCTTCGATGGTAGCAGCGTTTACAGTATATTGCTCGTAAGTTATTTTTGATTTCAGATTCGATATTTCAATTTGTTTTAAAGTAAATTTTTGTTGGGCGGCAAGGATATCATTTTTTAATTTTTGTTGTTCGGCTTTTAAATTATCCGATTCTTTTAAATTTTCTTCCAGTTGAAGCGCATATGCATTCTGTGTTGAAGGCTGTTTCCCGTCTGTAGTAGTTTCAGGGGCTGCGTTGCCAATATCCATTCTTATTTTACGGATTTGGCTGCCTTGTGTTTGGCCGTTTACCATTACCTGAATGGTAAGCGCCAACAATGTTAGAGTGTAAGTTGTTTTCATAGGAAATAAGTTTTAATAGGTTTAAGTATTTCATTTTTATAATGTTTAAATGTTAAGAGAATTAGATATCAGGACAGAGGACTTTGTCTACCAGCCCATATAATAATAGTATTACAGGGGTTCCGGGTGAGTTTTGGATTAGTTTCTAAGTTGTACGAGAATAAATGGAGAAGGTTGTGTTTCAGTTTCAATTAATATGAACGGAACCTGTGTGATAAATATTTAATGACAATTTATTTACTCTGAGGGTTTATTATGAGATAAAAATGATGAACTCATTTTAATAACTGGCATCAAAATAGAATGCTATATATGACCTTTAACTAAACGATCATGGAAAACAATGAAATTCCACATAAAGAAGAGATGACTACCCTGGTAGAATGTATTAATATACTGAGGGAGAGAGGCTATACACATAATTTTACGGCTACTCAGGAAGGTATAATCTTTGATAACGCTCAAAAAAAATATACACCCAAAGAAGTAAAAATAAGTTCTTTTTACCGGTTTGAAGGAGAGTCTGACCCGGGAGACAGTTCTATATTGTATGCCATTGAAACGAGTAGCGGAGAAAAAGGGATTATCATAAATTCTTACGGATCTGCTTCAGATACACTAGTTACTGGCTTTATAGAAAAGGTAGAAGACATCCACAAAAAAGCACATTTATAAAATTTAATTAAGATTTAAAATGTAGTGGAATTTTTTCCACACAGTATTCCTTTCTTGTTTCTTATCTTAGTGATATAAAGATAATGGCTCTACGATAGGAAATTCATAGTATGGTGTCAGTAAATTATAATCAGAACGAACCATATATTCTCATGGCAGACGACGATGAGGATGACAGCTTATTTATGATTGCCGCGTTTAAGGCAGTTGGACTAATAGGAGCTACAAAAAGGGTTAATAACGGTATTGAATTAATAGTGATGCTAAAAGAACTGATTCATGAACATTCGACACTGCCTGCACTTATTATTATGGACCTTAACATGCCGCAAAAAGACGGTAAAGATGTTTTGAAGATCGTTAAAAGCGATAAGCGGCTGCAACAGATCCCAATTGTCATGTATAGTACCAGTAGTTCTAAGTCGGATATACTCGAAAGTTACAGACTAGGTTGTAACGGCTATATTGTTAAGCCTAATAGTTATAATGATATAGAAAAGATTGCTGAAAAGATCAAGCGTTTTTTTATAGATACGATTAACGATCCGGGTAGCGAATCTTCTAAAACGTTTACACTGGATCTGTAAGCAGCGCATGATTTACTACTTCGGCTTTACTTACGCCATTGTATTGTATGATCAGGTGGTTTTTCTGACGTTCGATTAAGCCCTTTTGCTCAAAATTTCCATAATTAAAATTAAGAGGAAGTATAATGTACCTGTATTTATGATGGTTTAGACGTAGTTTGTTGATCAGGTTATTTTTTTCAGACTGTTCTACTTCATCCAAAAATAGCATTTTTGGTTTTACTTTAAAATGAAGATAATAGTCAACTGCAATAAGCTCACGCAACACATGGTCATCGGCATAATGAGTATTTGTATAGCCTGTAATGATCTCAAAAATATCGTTCAGCGAATATTTGTGGTAATCTTTTACAGTACCAAAATAAATTCCAAGCCCTAACAGGAAATCGAAAATGCTGTAATGTGTTGCCACATATTTTAAAGTATTCACACATTTTTTTCCATTCCAGTATATTTCGAGCGCATGTTCAAGCTGAACAATTTGCGCAAGCTGTTCCTTTGTTAAGTAATTACTTTCAATGATCTGGTATGGCGGTAGCGGATCAAACACAAAACCATGTTGGTTAAGCTTATCGCGCATAGGAGTACCTTTTAAAAATTTTAAAAAGCCCAGTTGCATTTCAGGAGCAAACAATATAAATACTTCTTCAATGCTGTATTTAATATCTTCCCAATAATCGAGTGCAAGGCCAACAATTAAGTCGAGGTGCATTTCTACTTTGTAATCGAGTTGCTGTATAATGCCTTTTGTTTTATCGAAATTTTGTTTGCGGCTTACTTCCAGATTCGCTTTTTGATTTACCGTTTGTATCCCAATTTCGAAGCGGAACAAGCCTTTTGGTACATTATCGTGAATAAACTGAATAATATCCGGATGCAGAATATCAGCTGTTATTTCAAACTGAAATACATTTTGGGGACGATGATGATCTAAAATAAATTTAAAAATATCGATCGTAAAATCTTTTTTGATGTTAAATGTCCGGTCTAAAAATTTAATGACCCGGCCATGTTGCATCATATAAAGCAAGGTTGCTTTAATAGAATCGTTTGGTAAATACCGCACTTTATTATCGAGACTGGCTAAACAAAATTCGCATTTATAAGGGCAGCCCCGCGATGTTTCAATGTACAGCACTTTATCAGCCAGTTTCGTGGCATCATCAAATTTATAAGGCATGCTTTCCTGAAAGTTCTTGAGGTCGAACATGGGTGCATGTTTGTTTTGCTTTACACCTTCGGCTGTTTTATAAATTAAATTAGAAACTTTTGTTTCGTCGGGGTAAAATTCCAAAAATTCTTTAAAAGGTGTTTCGCCTTCGCCTTCAATAATGTAATCAATATAGGGTAGGTTAATAACTTGTTCCCATTCGTAACTGACTTCAGGGCCACCCAATAAAATTTTGGTGGAAGGGTTAATGTCTTTAATCAGTTTTGCAACTTCCAGTGTTTGGGTAATGTTCCATATATAGCAACTAAAAGCCACTACATCGTATTTGGCACATTGCCCGGCCACATCATCTTTATTTTCTTTTATCACAAACTCTTTCCAGCTAAGGCCTTCGTAGCCATAGTTTAATTCATACAAAAGCCGGATGGCTAAATTTGTATGAATGTATTTGGCGTTGAGTGTTGTGAGTAAAACCGTCATGGTGTTGTAAAAGTACAAAATTTAATGGCCAAAAAATAGCCTTTGGTAGCAGATTAAAAGGGGTTTTAGAAGGTATAATGCGTATTTAGAGAAATAAAAGACATTTTGCGATCCCTTTCTGTTTGCGATTAAATAATATTTACATTTGAACTTAATTTTTTTCCTTTTATGAAATTGGATCACAGGCCCTTAATTAAACTGTTACAAATGGCTTATTCTGCTGAAAAAGCTGCGGCTTTTGCCTATCAGGGTCACGCCGCTTCCGTAAAAAGTGCGGAAGAAAAACTGGCAATTAAGCAAATAGAAACAGACGAGTGGGGGCACAGAGCTGAGGTATTAAAGATCATGAATCAATACGAGATAGTACCTTCACGCTTTTATGAATTCAGGTTTTATGTGGTAGGTAAAATCATTCACGGAAGCTGTTTTGTAATAGGTTGGTTTATGCCGTTTTATTTTGCAGGAAGGCTTGAAAGTGGCAATGTATGCGAATATTTCAGATTAAAACAATACTTTAATGAAATAGGAATTATGGAACACGATCATGTGTTGTATGAAATGGGAATCAAAGAAAAAGAACATGAAGTGTATTTTTATGAGCAGATAAAAGACAATAAAATGCTGCCCTTTTTTGAACGGCTATTTTCCTGGGGTGCCAAAAAATCCAAGAATGATATAGACCTCAATGATAAAGCCTCAGTAGAAGAATCGGGAAAGTATTGTAAAAAATAGATCTGCCTTATTTCTTGATGTAAAATTTTAAAAGACCGGTTTCGTTCGCATCAATAAATTGAAAGGAAGAAGGGATTTTATTTTTAAAGGTATAATAGGTTACAAGCCTCGTGCCTTTACTACATTCATTTAATTTTAGTTTGAGATCGTCGTGGTATTTTTTATAAGCCCTTAACGATACTTTCGATGTTTCGTCCAATACACAGGTAGAATCGAAGTGTTCGTGGAAAGAATTAAAAAAGTAAATGCCATTAAATTTGCTGAAATCGAGTGTCGTAAAATCAGCGTTCAGGAAATGCGCATTTTTCAGTTTATAGCTGCGTTTTATTTTATTGGAGACATTAATCAATGTTTTCCGTTTTTCAACACCATAAAAATGAGCATCGGTAAGGCCTGCACCAATGCAACATACTTTACCAACTCCCGATCCAATATCCAGTATTTTATCGCTGGGCTTATCTACCAGCATTCTTGCTGCTTTCACAGCAATGTTTACCGGTGTAAAATGCCTTGCAGAATGTTCGCGGTAAAGTTTTGGATAAATAGCATCAAACTGCTCGTTGGAAGGATATTTGTTTTGTCTTAAAAGTTCGAATGGCATCCTGCAAATTTAAGGATATTCGCGGGTTGGTAAAATAACCTGTTTATTGCTGTTTTTTGAATACTTTAGCAGGATGAACAGATCAGATATAATAGAAAAATGGCGCCCGGTAATTAAAACGGACAATACAAAGTCAAATGAAATAGAAACATTTCAGAATACAACCTTACGTCCGGTTTTAAAGTTTCAGAATCCACTTATTATTTCTATCATTAATCATCATTTGGCGGAGAATAAATTTGAAGTTAAAAACCTTACGGAGAATAAGAAAAAGGACCATATAAACCACACTATCAAAAATAACCTGCAACTTAAACAGCTGATGTTGGGCTTTATTATAGGGCATTTTACAGATGATGAACTGGCTTTTTATTATTCTGATAAAAAAGAAGTGTCTAAACGTATTGTTTCCATGTTGATTGAACGTATTTGCATGCAGTTGGAAGTTATACAGTTTTGATAATAAAAATGTATCGCCAATAAAATTAACCTGAAACTATAAATCAATTATCTTTGCAGTAAAAATTCATATTATGGAAACAAAAGACAGTAATGGCGCGCTTTTAAGCGATGGGGATACAGTAACACTTATAAAAGATTTGAAAGTAAAAGGCTCATCTTTGGTATTAAAAAGAGGTACTGTGGTTAAGAAAATAAAATTAACGGATGATACTGCTGAGGTGGATTGCCGGATTAATGGCAGTAGCATTGTACTAAGAACAGAGTTTTTGAAGAAAGCATAATTATTTTCTGAATGATTATTTCATTCACCAGGAAAGTGGATATAAATAAAAAGGGAGCAGATATTATCTGCTCCCTTTTTATTTAAAAAGTTAAACTAAATATTATTGTTTTGTCATGATATCAACATAACTTGCAGATGAACCATTTGTAGTTTCTGTGAAAGAAATGCTTAAACCAGTAGAAGTTTTAGTTCCTGTACCAGAAAACATTCTATCAGCAGCTGGGTTACCAACCTGAATAGCTGTTTGGCTTGGTAAAGTAATAGTAGTACCTACGATGTCAGCATAAACTCCAGTGTTATTTACATAATTAGCAAATTTACTGAAAATGATTCTGTTATTTAAAGTAGTTGAAGCTGCAATAGATTGAGTGAATGGGCTTCCCGGAGTTTCAGCTACAGAATATGTACCGTTTAATGCATCAGCATCATTTACTACAGTTACTTTTCTTACTGCAGTTGCTGAGTTACCAGCTGCATCAGTTGCTGTATAAGTAATTTCATAAACACCTTTTAAATTTACATTAACTGCTCCTGTTGCAACAGGTGTAATTTTACCATCTTTGTTATCATCAGCAGTAGCACCCGGGTCAGTAAAAGTACCTTGTAAAGAAACTGTCATATCGTTACCGATCATTGTAACTACCGGGTTAGTGATATCATCTTTTTTACAGCTAGTAAAAATTACAGATCCTGCTAATAAAGTAATTGCTGTTACAGCTAAAATGTTTTTTTTCATGTTTTTTGAATTTTTGAGTTTTTTAAGTTTCTGTGACAAATGTATTAATTTAATCTATTTAGGAGCATAAAAGTACATTTTTTAACAAAAATGCAAGTAGTTTTACGTGTTTATCAAATTACATACCAACAATTTTTTCTTTCATTTAAATGATATTTTTGGCTTTTTGACCTTATTATATTACTGTTGAGTAGTATCTGTGAATTATTTCGAGTAATATTATCAATAAAAAAATTGTTTATATCAAATAAAATTTAATTTTGCATAAAAATTTAATAATCAAACTCAACAAAAAGATGAAAAAATTATTCACATTAGTTTCCATTATTGGAATGACTGCATTCGTTGCTTGCGGACCTAGCGCTGCTGAAATCGAAGCAAAAGCTAAAAAAACTGCTGATTCAATTGCTGCTGTTGAAGCTGCTGCTGTTGCCGAAGCTGAAGCTGCTGCGAAAGTTGCTGCTGCCGAAGCTGAAGCTATGAAAGCTAAAGCATCTGCTGATTCAATTGCTGCTGCTGCTGAAGCTGCTAAACCAGTAAAAGGTGGAGCTACACACCACACTACTACTAAACCAACTAAGGAAACAGCTCCTGCTAAAACTGAGCCAGTTAAACCAGGTCAAGGAAAAGGGTAATCTTTTTCAATAAACTAAAAAAGGAACGATCAACTGATCGTTCCTTTTTTTTGCACTAAAGTGTCGTATGATAACACCCTTAAATTTTTTCAGGGATTCGGCTTAATGTTTCCAATAAAAAGCCCCAATACTTTTGTACAGAACTGATCTGAACTTTTTCGTCGGGGGAGTGCGCACCGGTAATGGTGGGGCCAAAAGAGATCATTTGCATATCAGGATAATTTGTTCCAAGGATCCCACATTCGAGGCCCGCATGGCAGGCACTTACCTTAGCAGATTCTTTATACCTTTCCATATAAATATCACTCATTAATTTTACAATAGCAGATGATGGTTTGGGAGTCCAGCCCGGGTATGAACCCGCAGTGGTTACTTTTGCACCTGCAAGCTCAAAGGTTGAAATGATCGCATTTTGCAAATCGGTTTTTTCAGAATCAACGGAGCTACGTGTTAAGCACTGTATTTGAAAGTTGCCGTCTTTTACAATAACTCTTGCAATATTATTGGATGTTTGAACAAGGTCCTTGATATCAGGGCTCATGCGGTAAATGCCATTAGGGCAGGCATACAATACTTTCAATAAAGTGTTTTGAAATTCAGTATTTAAAACTGTAGCAGGTTTTTCTATCGTGTCAACTGTAACTACCAGATTAGGATCCGTAGTTTGATGTTCGGTTTTAATAATGCTTTCAAAGGCCTTTATTTTTTCTGTAAGGATTGTTGCTTTATCGGCAGCAACTACTATTTCGGAAACAGATTCGCGGGGAATCGCATTCCGTAAGCTTCCTCCATCGATACTTGAAATTTCAAAAGATAATGCTTTGCTTAAATCCGATAATAAACGGTTCATTAATTTATTGGCGTTTCCGCGGCCTTTATGAATATCCATTCCCGAATGCCCTCCTGTTAAACCTTTTAAAGTTACTTTAAAGGCCGATGCATTTTTTGGAGTTTCTTTAGTATAAGTTCCGTTAGCCGTTACATCTACACCACCGGCGCAGCCAATGGTGAGTTCATGATCATCTTCTGTATCGAGATTTAAAAGAATCTTTGCATTCAATAAGCCGCCTTTTAATTCAAGGGCTCCTGTCATACCTGTTTCTTCATCAATGGTAAATAAGGCTTCCAGGGCAGGGTGCGGAATATCGCTTGATTGTAAGAGGGCCATAATAGACGCTACGCCAATGCCATTGTCGGCACCCAGTGTGGTACCATTGGCTTTTACCCAATCGCCATCTATCAGCATTTCTATACCCTGTGTATTAAAATCGAATGCTGTAGCCGCATTTTTTTGATGTACCATGTCTAAATGGCTTTGAAGAACAACGGTTACTCTGCTTTCCATGCCTTTGGTAGCAGGCTTTTTAATGATCACATTCCCGGCCTGGTCAACTGTGGTTGGAAGCTTTAATTTTTCTCCAAATGCTTTAATAAACTGAATAACTTTTTCTTCCTTTTTAGAAGGGCGTGGTACAGCATTAAGATCTGCAAAATTATTCCACATGGCTGTGGGTTCTAGTTTTCTGATGGCTTCGTTCATTGTAGTGGTTAGTTTTAAACTATAAATATATGCAATTGTACAAAGAAATTACAAAATTTAAGACTTGTAAACAAACTATTAGCTAAATGTTATTTTCCTTAGCAGGAAAGGGAGAGCGAAAGTTTTTATACTATCTTTAATCTATTAAATTTATTCAAAAACATAAACGCATTTTCATGAAAACATACAGTGTACTAGTAGCCGTTTTATTGACAGGCTTCTTAAATAAAATTTCTGCGCAAAGCATTACAACAGCCAGAGCTGCTGCTGTTGGAAGTAACGTTACCGTAAGAGGAAAAGTAACCAATGGTTCCGAATTAGGAGTTATCAGGTATTTACAAGACGGTGCTGCCGGTATTGCTATTTACGGAAGTAATGTGAGTTCTATTAACAGGGGCGATTCTATTATTGCCAATGGGACTTTAACAAGTTATAATAATTTATTCGAAATTACTCCGCTTACATTTACAGTTGTTACTCCGCCAGGAAATATGCCGGCACCTATTGTTATTACACCATCTGCTTTTACAGAAACCTATGAAGGACGATTGGTAAGAATAAATAACTGTACGTTTTCCAATCCGGGAACTAATTTTGCAGGAAATACAAATTACACGGTTACTTCGGGCGGACAAACTGCTGAGGTAAGGATTGCTTCAGGAAGTAATTTAGTAGGTACTGTTATTCCTTTTAACAGTGTGAGTGTTATTGGTATTGGGTCTCAATTTTGTTATACTCCTACATCGGGTTGTACTACAGGGTACCAGTTATTATTGAGAGATCAAAACGATATTATTAATAGTTCAAGTATTTACCTGACAAGTATTCCTGTACCAACAAACATATCTACTTCGGGTTTTAATATAAACTGGACAACGAATATTGCCGGTACGTATTATGTTAAATATGGTAAAACTCCTAACTTCGAATTAGGAACACTGTCAGGAACAGGCGCTTCTGCTACTCCGTCGATCGCTATTACAGGCGCTTCTCCTGCTACTATTTATTACGCAAAAGCATATTCAACAAACGGTATTGATACAGATTCATCAGGCGTTAAAGTATTTTGTACTAAATCAACTTCTACAGGAACGATTAAAGTTTACTTTAACCGTTCAGTTGATAATAGCGTTTCAAGTGGTACAAATGCGTATTATAATCCTGTAATTGCCGATTCATTGGCAGCCTACATTAACAGAGCAAAAAGCACAGTTGACCTTACTATTTACAGCTGGGATAATTCAACCAACGGCAGCAAAATTACGAATGCCTTAAATGCGGCTAATGCAAGAGGGGTTAAAATTCGTTTAATTTATGATGGTTCTTCGGGTGTAAGTGGCATAGGAGCACTTACTGCGGGTATTAAAACAATAGCGAGTCCACAGGGATCAGGATATACCATTATGCATAATAAATTTGTCATTATTGATGCTAATAATTCCAATCCTAATAATGCTGTTTTATGGACAGGTTCTACAAACTGGACAAACCAGCAATTAACAACGGATGCAAACAATGTGATTATCTTCCAGGATCAGTCCATTGCAAGAGGTTACAAGCTGGAGTTTGATGAGATGTGGGGAGACAGCAGTATCGTTTCTAACCCTAATTCGACATTAGCAAAATTTGGACAGTATAAAAAAGATAATACACCACACGAATATGATATAAACGGGAAACGTGTAGAAAGCTATTTTAGCCCGTCTGATGCAACAAACTCTCATATTTTAGCTACTATTGGTACTGCTAATACAGATTTATTTTTTGGACAATTAGTAATTACGCGTACGGATATTGCCAATAAAATTTCATCACAAATAGCTTTAAATTCTATTACGGCAAAAGGTATTTTGGATGACACCGTATCGGCCAGCTCTGCTTACTTTATTATGAAAACGCCTATGACGACTAATAATCTGAAGATAAACAGGTTTACCTGGTTGTTTCACCATAAATATTTAATTGTAGATCAGTCGAACACAAGTTCTGATCCGATTTTATTGACAGGTTCACATAACTGGTCAAATGCAGGTGATCAAAAAAATGATGAGAATACAGTAATTGTGCATGATGCTACGGTTGCTAATTTATATTTTCAGGAATTTACACAACGGTTCAATGATCAAACAAATGTTGGGATAGAATCTCTTGAAGCAGGAGAATCGTCTTTACTTTATCCTAACCCGGCTAAAGATCACTTTTTCATAAAAACAACAAGTAATGAATCTACAGCAACTGTAGTTATCCATGACGTACTTGGAAAGCAGGTAGCTAATATTCAAAAAGCAGAAATAAACAATGGTATCATTAAAGTTTCAGGTCTTGATTTATCTTCCGGAATTTACATTATAAAATTAACGGCAGGTCAAATGACCTTTACGTCACGATTGATTATCAACTAGGATCAGTACTAGTTACATTTATATAAAAAAAGCGCAGATAATACCTGCGCTTTTTTTAGTAAGCAATGTTCTATTGAAATACTAAGTTATTATTTTGTTTTATATCCTATGGCTTGCCTTTTGGGTTTGGGCTTTTCTTTCTTTTCAAGTAGTTCATCAAGGTACCTGAAAACTATTTCCATGTTCTTATCCTGGTTATCAAGTTTCTTTTTAATCTTTTCGATATCTAAACGAAGCTCTGTATTATCTGTTAGCATTTGCCGGATGCGTGTAAATATTCTAATGATTTGAATATTGACGGAAATTGCCTGGGTACTGTTTAAAACACTTGAAAGCATTGCTACACCCTGTTCGGTAAATACGCTCGGGAGGAATTTACTATGTTCTCCTCTCTTTAAGGTGCCAATTTGGCTCCTTAAAGATTCATATTCTAAAGATGTTAACTCAAACATAAAATCATCAGGAAAGCGTTCAATATTCCTTTTCACCTGCCGTTTTAGTTGCTTGGTTTCTACCTTGTATAATTCCGCTAAATCTCTATCTAGCATTACTTTTTGACCTCTGATCACGTAGATTTTATTCATTACAATCTCGTCAGGTACTATCACTACTTGT
>JAZJZF010000054.1:0-42815 GCA_040389965.1 Bacteroidota bacterium | reverse complement strand
AAAAGCTCAGGACTGAGTGCCGCGGATGCCAAAGGCTTAAAGCTGAATTATTCGGGTACACCTAAAAAGATGAAACTGAGCCTGGGGCACAAATAAATCTACAAAAACTTAACATTTCCGTAACATTTCAGTGAAGTTAACTTAAATAAGACTGAGCATATTTGTTACATGAAATACTTATTGAGCATTCTGTTATTTGTTTCCCTTATTAGCACACGTGCTATAGCGGGAGAGCACCCAAAAGCTGCTGCAAGAACAGTAATGATCAGTGGCAAGGTTCAGGATCTTAAGAATAACGAAACACTTGCCGGCGTTAAAATAGAATGCGGAGCAAGTCAAAAAGCGATTTATACAGATTTGGAAGGTCGCTTCTTTATTTACCTTAAAGTAGAAGCTACTCAAAATATAAAAATCGAATTTACACAAGTTGGTTACGCTACAAAATCCCTTAGTTTGCAGGATATTTCAGCCAATGCGGGTAACTTGGAAATCAACCTGGAAGAAGAGTAGTAAATTTCAATGTAAAGTTAAGGTTATGTTTTCATTACCTTAGTAACAATTTTTCGTTATTTTAAGTATAATTGTATTAGAAATCTATTATAGATTTTGTGATCTCTAACAATTAATACTCGAAATTATGAAAACTCTAACCCTTATAGCCTGTTTGTTTTTAGGAGCATTTGCTTATGCACAGGAAGTCAATTATAAAGACATCACTTTTAAAGACGGAATTTATACTCAAAACGAAGTAGCGTATTCAGGTAAGCACACATTATATTACGATAATGGAGCCGTTAAAGAACTAATGAATATTAAAGATGGTAAACTTAATGGCGAAGTAGTGAAGTACTACGAAAACGGTCAAAAAATGGAAACAGGCCAGTATGAAAACAATTTAAAATTTGGTTTATGGACACGTTTTAACAAAAACGGAGCAATGGCTGCTGAAGCTTCTTACAAAAACGATAAAAAAGATGGTACATGGATGGTTTACGACGATAAAGGTTCTAAACTGTTTAAAATGGAATATAAAGATGGTGAAAAAGCAGGAACATGGACCCAATGGGATGAAAACGGAGCTGTAGTTAAAACTACCTCTTACGCTGCCATGTAACAGGAATTATTTTTTAAGGTGAAGGCCGTCTGTGAGAGCAGGCGGCTTTTTTTATGAAGCAGATGGAGAGTGTAAACAGTTTTAATCTGTTCTTAACGGCTAAATTAAGATGATCTATGTGATCTGAATATCTTAAACCTGCACGCCAATCACCAACACATCATCTACCTGATC
Organism: Bacteroidota bacterium; assembly: GCA_040389965.1. Lineage (GTDB taxonomy): Bacteria > Bacteroidota > Bacteroidia > B-17B0 > Aurantibacillaceae > UBA4416. Next base: position 41,527 of record JAZJZF010000054.1, on the reverse strand, counting down.
AAGGACGCCCTGCCACTCGATAAGAGACATATTCAGTAATTTTTTTTGTTCAGCAAAAGGCAATCTAGCGTTGTTTAAAAGAATTTCCTTGAACTGTTTGTGCATGAATTTTTTTCCGTTTGGCCCCCCAAACTGATCCGGAAAACCATCGCTGAAGGTATATATGTGGTCGCCCTGTTGCAGCTTTACTGTATGGCTTGTAAATGGCTTATAATCGTGGTAGAAGCCACAGGGTTGTTTATCTGCTTTGTAAATATCAAGAACTGCGTCGCCGGTAGCATTAATAACATATAAGGGATTGTTGGCCGAAGAATAATGTAATTCGTTTTTGATCTTGTCAATCACACATATCGTAATATCCATGCCATCTTTACTTTCTCCAAAATTTCCGTTTTGCCTTAGTGTACTGATAATTTTATCGCGCATCAGGTCAAGTATCACACCGGGATCATTTACCTTTTTTGCTTCTACGATCTCATCTAAAAAGGATAGCCCAAGCATGGTCATAAAACCACCGGGTACGCCATGGCCGGTGCAATCGCCGGTAGCATAAAATATGAAACCGTTTTTTTCATGCACCCAGTAAAAATCACCGCTCACAATATCTTTGGGTTTAAACAATACAAAACTATCCTTAAAAAACGCGTTGAATTGTTCTTCGCTTGGTATGAGCGAACGCTGTATGCTTCGGGCATAATTAATACTGTCTGTGATCTCTTTTTTCTGAAGAACAACTTCTTCGTGTTTTTGCTCAATGATCTCTTTTGACTTGGCCAGTTCGAGTCGGCTTCTGATTTCGTTATAGGTTAAACGGTAGCGGGTTCTTATTAAAAAAACGCAGAAAAACAAAACGGTAAAGGTAAGCAGCGCGCCGTTAGTAATAAATTCGTCTACGGTTAAAGGGCTGTTAAGGCTATAAAAAATAATATTGGCAATAATGGTGGCTGCCAGTAATATCCAGGAAAATTTCATTTCCCATAATACCAGCATACCTGTCCCAATAAACAATACCATATAGGCAAAAGCATGTTTTTGCAGATGCGGGACGTCCATCACACTCCACATGTACGCGTTTTGCACAGATATACCCAATACCAAAATAAACATACAGAAGTAAATATTTATCCCTAATTGGCGCCTGAATACTAAAATGAAAAGACTTACTGCCGATACGCAGAGCCTGAATATAAAAAAGGGAATCCAGTATTCTTTAATGCTTAAAAAATCACCGAGAAACCATACAATATTTAGGGCTATACCGAGCCAGGTGGTTATTACCTGGAACTTCTCCGTTTTGTTGTAAAACTCTTGTTTTACAAGACTTTCTGGTATAGCAGTTTCAGACATTAAATGCTAATATACAAAGAATGTCTTTTGATTCAGGTAAAAATGCGTGTGCCTGAATGTTAAATAAAAAAGGGAGCATGAAGGCTCCCTTTAATTAAGTTGTTTTAAGGTTCATTATGCGCCTACCTCGCGGTACTTAGTCATAAATTCCATGGCTTTGTTTACCATACCGGTAGAACCTAAAAATAAAGGTGTACGCTGATGTAATTCGGTAATATCCTGCTCCATAATACGGTTATAGCCATCGGTAGCCAAACCACCTGCCTGCTCAATAATAAAAGCCAGCGGGTTGCATTCATACAATAAACGCAGTTTCCCTCTTGGCGATTTGGTAGTAGTAGGGTAAATATAAACTCCTCCCGTAATTAAATTACGGTGAATATCGGCTACACCTGAACCAATATAACGGCTCGAATAAGGCCTGTTTGTTGCAAGATCCTCTTCTTGGCAATATTTAATGTATTTTTTTACACCATCAGGGAAATGCAGATAATTACCCTCATTAATAGAGTAGGTTTTACCGTCTTTAGGCATTTGCATATTAGGATGCGATAAACAAAATTCGCCAATGCTTGGATCTAAAGTAAAGCCATTTACACCTTTACCGGTTGTGTAAACCAACATGGCAGAAGAACCGTAAATGATATAGCCTGCAGCAATCTGCTCAGTTCCGCGTTGCATAAAATCTTCGTGGGTACCAGGGCCGTTTAAACTCACTCTACGGTAGATAGAAAAAATAGTACCAATAGAAACGTTCACATCAATGTTTGAAGAACCATCCAAAGGATCCATGGCTACAACATACCTTGCGTTTTTAGAGATCTCAGTATCAATAGGGATAATGTCTTCGTTTTCTTCACTGGCTATGGCACAACACTCGCCACCTGCCTTTAAAGCAGCAATAAACTGGTCGTTGGCAAATATGTCCAGTTTTTTAACACGTTCGCCCTGTATATTCGTATCGCCGGTTTCGCCCAATATTTCTACTAAACCTGCTTTTGATACTTCACGGTTCACAATTTTTGCAGCAATGCCAATATCGCGTAAAAGCCTTGATAGCTCGCCTTTTGCAAAAGGAAAATCGTTTTGTTTTTCAATAATAAACTGGCCTAGGGTTGTTGCGTTCATGTGTTATATTAAGATTATGAAATTGAGATTAAATAGTTAGTATTCAAATATGTGGCAAAAATAAAAAAGTGCTTCCAATTCGAAGCACTTTTTAAAAAATTGTTTGTATGTTTTTATTTGGAATAATCGTCTTTTAAAAATTCGCGCCAATCGCCCAAATTAGAAATCACCTGAAGCTGACGGTAATGTTGGTGGAAGGTTTCTTCGTCTTCCTGAACGTTTAAAATAGCCAAACGGTAGGTATCAAAGTTGGCCAGGGCGTATTTTTCTTCTGCGGTTAAAGATTTTCCGCTAAATTCTTTGTCGCGAAGGTCATTTATGCTTTCGCTACCGCCAATATCCTGTTTCGCGAAAAACTTCTTTGTTATATCATTTTTAAAGTCCATTAATTCCAAAGATATAAAATCGAATTGATTAATTTAGCATACCGAAAACAGGGGTTTCTAACAAAATGATGTTAAAATGGAAATATACATTGATAATCATTGTCATAACGATTATTAGCAATTTTAAGCTTTTCGCCCAACACCACATAAGCATCTACGAATTGAAGTGGGCTGTTTTTCATCCGTTTGCGGCCCTCAAAATCAAGCACAGTCTGCCAAAGGCTATGCTTATGTATAAAGAAGTTGCCCAAGCCGGGGTATTGGATACTCTTGCCAATGGAGGTAAACTCGATGCATTCAGGCATACTTATGCCATGGCTTTTTTGGCAAGAAAGATCAAGGTAAAAAAACTCAGAAAACTGGGCATTGCTCACGAAAAAGGGAATAAAAAGCAGTTTAAAAAGCATCAAACTGAGGATGGAGAACGTCCCGACAGCCTGGCTTGTGAAATGGACCTCCGGAATAATGAATTGGGGATTTTGCTTGGCTCGGGGAATAAAGCCCTTAAAGATGCAGAATTAAAACTCCTGGTCATAAACGCTATAAAAGAAGGAAAAGCATGGTATTTGAAGCGAAACGAGCGTTTTATGTATGTAAATTGCAATCATGAACTTCTGGAAATGAGACTTTACAGCCAAAAATGGTATGTTCCCAAATGCCTTATAAAAACAAATGAGTGATCAATGATTTGAGGATCAACACATTAATTTGAGTTAAAAGCTGCCTGTTTTTTAATAATTTTGTTGATAAGTTTGAAAATAAGTGTATCTTTGCCGTCCATTTTGGAAATAAGCTATGGGTAAAAGTCAGTACAAAATACAGTTTGGCGGATTATCAATGGGGGAACACCAATTTGAGTTTGACGTTACAGAAAAGTTCTTTGAGCAATTTAATGATAGTGAAATAACAAAGGCCAACGTAGAAGTTAAAGCCAAATTAGTTAAGCAAAATAATTTAATGCATATTTTGTTTGATTTTGAGGGAACGGTAGGTCTGAGTTGCGACAGGTGTTTGATTGATTATGATTGTCCGATTAGCGGCCATGAAAAATTAGTGATCAAGCATGGTGATCCGGCAGAAAGCAATGATGAAATATTAGTGCTTCGCGAAGGATTGGAAGAAGCGGATATCTCACAATACCTCTACGAATACATTGAGCTGGCAATTCCATCGCGGAAAGTGCCTTGCGAAGATGAAAACTTAGAATATGACGAGTTACCCTGTGATGAAGAAACACTTGCTAAATTTAATGAGCTTAAAACAGCAGAAGAACCAACGGAAAACCCTGAATGGAATAAATTAAAAGATATAAAGTTTAACAATAATTAAAATTAACATACCATGCCTAATCCAAAACGAAAACTATCCAGATCCCGCAGAGACTCTCGTCGTTCAACATACAAAGCTCCAACAATGACGATAGCAAAAGATACTACAACCGGCGAAGCACACTTATTTCACCGTGCACACTGGTTTGAAGGAAAACTTTACTACAAAGGAAAAGTAGTAATGGAAAAAGCGGTTAAAGCTTAATTTTTTTGAATTCATATTTCAAAAAACCTTCTCAAGAAAATTGAGGAGGTTTTTTCATTTATACCTATACGACCTTCTCTTAGGTTTTTAAAGCCCAACAGGCCTTATATTTCCTAATTATTTTTACATTTGATCACGCATGATCTTTACATCCTACACCAATATCATTAGTCCACTGGGGTTTTCTACCAAAGAAAATTATGCAGCGGTGTGCGAATCGAAAACCGGTGTCAAAAAAATACAACTGCCTTTTTCAACCGAACATTTTTGCGTGGGAAAAATAGATGATGCCATTTTTGAGCAACAGCTTGCAGCGGTTAAAAACAGTAAGGAACATACAAAACTCGAAGCCTTAAGTATTTTATCTATTCAGGATGTGATAAACCAAAGTGGCATAGACCCTACAGATAACAGAACCTTACTGATCTATTCAACCACAAAAGGAAATATTGATATACTGGAAGGAGCGTATAAACACATTGACTCCAAAAGAGCTTACCTTCCTGCGTTTGCAAAACATTTACAAAGCTATTTTAAACTGGCGCATGCACCCCTGGTATTGTCAAATGCCTGTATTTCGGGCATATTGGCTATTATCGTTGCCAAACGGTTTATAGAACAAGGGGCTTACGATCAGGTGATGGTGTGTGGCGGTGATATTTTATCGGAGTTTACCATTAGTGGTTTTAAATCGTTCAATGCCTTAAGTCATGAGCCAAGCAGGCCATTTGATGCTAATAGAGTAGGAATTAATTTGGGAGAAGCCGTTTCCACCATTTTAGTAACCAATAAAAAAGAACTGGCAACACCCTACCATACACAAATTATGAGTGGTGCTTCGGCTAATGATGCCAATCACATTTCGGGGCCTTCACGTACCGGTGAAGGACTGTTTCAGGCATTACAACATACCTTGCAACATCAGAATTTAAGTGAAACAGGTTTTATTTCTGCACACGGAACGGCTACGCCTTTTAATGACGAAATGGAATCCATTGCGTTTGAAAGAGCAGGTTTAACAACTATCCCCGTTAATAGCTTAAAAGGATATTATGGCCACACACTGGGAGCAGCTGGTGTTTTGGAAACGGTGCTTTCGCTGGAATCTTTAAAACATCAGCAATTGATAAAATCAGAAGGCTATTACACAAAAGGTGTAAGTGGAAATATTACAATGATCGAAGCGCATCAACCTGCGCAATTTTCATCATTTATAAAAACGGCTTCCGGCTTTGGAGGCTGCAATGCCGCTGCACTATTTAGGAAACTATAACATCATTTTAGCCTCTGTGTTTTAAGGAGCTTAAAAAAAATAATAGAATGAGATACATTACTTCATACGCACACATAAAAAACAACCGCGTTTCTGTTAACGGAGAAATTCTGTTTACCGGAACTCCTTCTGCAGGATTGCCCGAATTTTTAACGGAGGCTTACAAAGCCCTGGCCATAAGCTATCCGAAGTTTCATAAAATGGATAGCTTATGTAAATTGGGAATAGTGTGTACAGAATTTGCTTTAAAAGGAACAAACTTTTTGACTCAAAACCCACTCGATAAAATTGCCATTGTCATGTCGAATGCAGCTTCAAGCCTTGAAACAGACAGGCATTATCAGGATACAATTAAAGACAAATCAAATTATTTTCCTTCGCCTGCTGTGTTTGTTTACACGCTGCCAAATATTGTTATCGGCGAAATAGCCATTAAATATAAAACCACAGGCGAAAATGCTTTTTTTGTCGCAGAAAAACCCGATGCCGGTTTGCTGGTAAATTATACAGAAACAGTATTTCAGGAAGGCACACAGGCAGCTATTTGCGGCTGGATAGAAGTAGATGGAAACAGTTATGAAGCCTTTATTTTTTTGGCAGAAATATCAGGAAATACAAATAAAAACAGTAATTTTAAACCTCTTAATCAATTAACAGTTACAGAATTATACAATAAAACCATATGGACGCATTAATAGAAAAATTAAAAGGACAGATTATCGAACAACTTAATCTGGTTGAATTAAAGCCTGAAGAAATTAATCCTGATTCGCCATTATTTGGTGAAGGATTGGGATTAGATTCCATTGATGCTTTGGAGTTGATCGTTTTATTGGAAAAGCACTATGGGATTAAAATTGAGGATCCTAAAGACGGTAAAACTATTTTCCAATCTGTAAGAACAATGGCTGAGTATATTAAATCTCAGGGAAAATCATAAATAACGCTTTGTCTCAAAAAATATACATTACGGGTTTAGGAATGATTTCCGCCATTGGAAACAATGTGCCTGAATCCCTCGTGTCCTTATCACAATCTAAAACCGGGATTGGCAAAATACATCATTTAACCACCCGTTACAAAGACGATTTTTTAGCGGGAGAAATTAAATTATCCAATAAAGAGTTAGCCGATTTGGTAAATGATCATAATCCTGAATTAAACCGTAATTCCTACATTGCCATGCTGGCGGCTAAAGAAGCTGTTCAGCATTCGGGTATTGATACTTCCGACGGATTACGCACGGGAGTGATCTCTTCTACAACGGTAGCGGGTATGGGTAAGACAGAAATGTATTACAAAGAGCTGTTTGAAAAAGACGAGCATTTGGGCGTATTGGATACACACGATTGCGGAGACAGTACAGAACGCATTGCCGATTTTTTAGGAAATGTAGATTATGTCACTACCATTTCAACAGCATGCTCATCGGCTGCTAACGCTATTATGCTTGGCTGCCGTATGATTAAGAATGGCTTGCTGGATAGAGCGGTAGTTGGTGGTGTAGATGCGTTATCAAAATTTACATTCAATGGATTTAATACCTTAATGATTCTGGATAAAGAATGGTGTAAACCTTTTGATGAAAATCGTAAAGGCTTGAACCTCGGGGAAGGCGCAGCTTTTTTGGTTATTGAAGGAGAAGAAGCTTTGAAAAAACGCAATGGAAAAGCTTTAGCCGAAATTGTAGGATATGCTAATACCAATGACGCGTATCATCAAACGGCATCATCGCCGGAAGGTTACGGCGCAAAACTGGCCATTGAAAAGGCGCTTGCTATGAGCGGTTTAAAGCCTGAAGAGATAGATTACATTAATATGCACGGAACCGGCACACCTAATAATGATCTTTCGGAAGGCACAGCCACCAAAGCTGTTTTTGGAGATAAGCTTCCAAAATTCAGTTCTACCAAAGCATTTACAGGTCACACCCTGGCGGCCTCGGCAAGTATTGAAGCGGTTATTTCGGTATTGTCTATGCAAAACAGCATGATTTTCCCGAACCTTAATTTTACAACACCTATAGCGGAATTAAATATGGTTCCTGAAACCACTTTGGTTAATATGCCCGTTAATACAGTACTATCCAACTCTTTTGGGTTTGGAGGAAACTGTTCTTCATTAATATTTAAGAAAGTATAAATAAAAAGAATTTGGTTAAAGCATACATAAACGGTACAGGTTGCATTTCTCCGCAGGATACAATAAACGATCAATGGTTTTTTGATCCGGTGGCTGAACCTGCGGGCGATTATTACAATGCGCTGGAACCGTCCTATAAAGAATTTATTGCACCTAATTTATTGCGTCGCATGGGGCGTGCCATTAAAATGGGTGTGGCCGGGGCAAACCTCGCCATTAAAGAAGCAGGTATTACTAATGTAGATGCCATTATAACCGGCACGGGTTTAGGTTGCTTTGAAGACAGTGAACGTTTTTTATTGGCAATGCTCAATAACGACGAACAATTTTTAACGCCTACTTCTTTCATACAATCTACACATAACACAGTTGGCTCGCAAATAGCACTTATTATGAAGTGCCACGATTATAATTATACTTATGTACACCGTGGTTTTTCTTTTGAGAGCACTTTGCAGGATGCTCTGATGTTATTTACAGAAGGTAAGGAAACTGTATTGGTTGGTGGCATTGAAGAGCATACGCCAAATTTTGTGATCCTGAACAGAAGGGCCAATAAATTTAAAACCTACGATCCACAAATTCCTTTTTGGAAATCAGTGACACCGGGAATACAAATGAGTGAGGGTGCTGCTTTTTTTATGTTGAATAAACAGAAAACAGAAAAAAGCCTTGCCGGTATAGATGGAATTCAAACGCTTTATAAGCCAAAGGATACGGAAGTTATTTTACAAAAATTGCAATCGTTTTTAAAAGGGCATAACCTTACTCTTTCAGAAATAGATGTGTGTTTAATGGGCTTTAGTTCTGATGTAAACTTCGATAAGCACTTAACGGAACTATTACCGGTTATTGAAAAAGAAACGATTGCCGCGCATTTTAAACACCTTTCAGGCGAATACCACACGGCTTCTGCCTTTGCATTATGGGTAGCCACTAAATTAATTCAAAAACAACAATTGCCTGAAGTGCTTGCTATATCTGAGAAAAAGCCTTCAAACATAAAACACGTCCTTATTATCAATCAATATTTGGGAGTTAATTACTCATTTACATTGTTGAGTCAATGTTAGAATAGTTTATCTGCTGGTGCCGTCATTGCGAGGCACGAAGCAATCTCATATTTAACATTGTGTGAGATTGCTTCACTCCGTTCGCAATGACGAACTAAGTATAGAAAAGTGTAATATTAATAATTAAAATCAGGATGTCTTTTAAACTCATAAAATTCTGGCCGGTTACCATCCTGTTTTTTTTAGGGCTTATTACATTTTTTTATTTCCGTCAACCACTGCAGTTGAGTTATTGGTATCTCGTTGCCTGGGTTCATCTGTTTATTTTAATTCAGTTTTTAGGAGCTTATTTTATTGGGATGAATTTCCATATCAATTCCGTTAACTCAATGCCAACGTATGAAAAAAGAGTGCTCTTAACTTTTGATGATGGTCCGCACAATCCAAATACAACAAGGGTTTTAGAGGTTTTAAAAAGACACCATGTAAAGGCGGTATTTTTTGTGGTCGGTAAAAACTTTGCCGCTAACGAAACCATTATCAAACAAATGATTGCCGAGGGACATCACATCGGGAACCATAGTTTTTCGCATGATGCCATGATAGATTTATGGTCAACAAAAAAAATAACCCATGATTTTGAAAACTGTCAAAAATTAATAGAAGCCTATCAGCCCGGCAAAAAAACCATGCGTCCTCCATACGGTGTTACCAATCCTAATGTTGCCGGAGCCATAAAAAAACTAGGTCTGCAGTCTATCGGCTGGAATATCCGAAGCTACGATACAAGCATTAAAGATGTAGAGAAAATAAAGCAACGCGTTATTTCTAAACTGAAACCCGGAGCTATTATTTTATTACACGACCGTTTAGATTATATGCCTGAACTGCTTGAAAGCCTTATTCCTGCTATTAAAGAAAAGGGCTATGCCTTTGCAAACCCTGATATGTAGGGCTATGAGAAGACAATACATTTTTTGAAATCATTAAATAACTCCTGAACCATATATTTAAGCCTATAAATAATTATATTTATAAGATGAAAATAAACCAGACTTTTTTATTGAGAATATTTTGTGGCATGTTACTATTGACCCAAAGTATGTTTGGCCAGGTTTTAAAACCCGGATTCGACAAAGCAGAATATATAGAAACACTTAAGATCAATCAAAAGGCGCATGTGGCTTTGAATAAGTGGACAGAAAGTACAGCGTTTCCCGAGCCGCAGGATTATAATTTCGCATACCGTTCGCCAGTGGTAGCCTTTGATAACATCTGGGACCTTTGGGTTCATAAAACTAAACCTGTTGCTATGATTGCTGTGCAAGGGAGCATCCAGACCGAAGCGAGTTTTTTAGCAAACTTATATGCGGCTATGATCCCGGCAAAAGGAGAATTGCAATTGGATAAAGATTTTACTTTTAAATATAATCTTTCCAATAATCCCAATGCGGCTATACATGTAGGCTGGTTTGTGGCCATGGCTTATATGTCGCGGACTATAGAACATAAAATTGATTCCTGTTACAAAGCCGGAATCAAAGATTTTATTTTAACCGGACATAGCCAGGGCGGAGGTATTACTTTTTTATTGAACGCTCATTTGGAAAGCTTAAAAGCGCAGGGTAAAATTCCGCAAGATGTACGTTTTAAAACCTATTGTAGTGCAGGCCCTAAGCCTGGTAATTTATTTTTTGCCTATGATTATGAAAACATGACCAGGGGCGATTGGGCCTATAATGTAGTAAATACGGCTGATTGGGTTCCGGATGTACCTTTCACGGTTCAAACCATTAGCGATTTCACACCTGTAAATCCTTTCAGAGGGGCGAAAGCAATGATCAAAAAACAAAAATTTCCAAAAAATATTGCGCTTAAGCACGTGTATAAAAAAATGAGTAAACCCAGCGAAAAAGCACAGAGAAACTATCAGAAATACCTTGGTAAGATGGTGTCGCAGGCCGTGAAAAAGCATATCCCGGGGCTTGTTATTCCAACCTATTATAACAGTAACTATTATGTAAGAACCGGTAATACCATTACACTTAAGCCTGATGAAGAGTATTTTAAATTGTATAGCAACGATCCTAATAATCCTAACATCTGGCAACACCATTTACCGAAACAATATTTGTTTTTAGTGGAGAAGCTTTAGTAAAAGACTTGTAAATACAGGATAAATGATCTGTAATTATTTCAAAGCCATTTATATTTCAGTATTAGTGCTTTCATTTAGCAGTTGCGATGCATACATTAGTTTGAGCTATGTTGTAAAAAATAAAACGTCAGAACCGGTAAAAGTGTGGGTACCAAATTACTCCCGAGATCATTCTCCTTATGGGAAACGGTCTGATACCGTTTTAGTGATTGCTCCTCACGATTATGAAAGAGTGGGCGGTACCATGCCGGATATTGGTTTCCCCTGGGCTACAAGGCGTATTTACAGAGAGAGTCCTGCTTTATGCGGACTCAAACTAATAAAAGCAGATACAACTATCGAAATTCCCTGTACAAAAAAGAAATGGAAATACAGGCATGGCGCTTCAAGATTTACCATCCGAAAAAATAGTTAACAGGTTTATAGAGTGACGAACGAGAACATACATCTATTTTTAAAAGAGCTGATTGCTCATTGCGAACGTTTAAATACGGTTGAATTTGATTTTATTGTTGAACATTGGGGAGTAATGTGGATGCCCTGGTTTATTAATATTGCGAACGAAAACGTGAATTTTACGGTAACACATTTAGAGGCTGAGGACTTTAAACAGTTTGTAGATAATAAGATCATGACTTTAGTGAAAGAGTATCGCTCAGAAGAATTAGACGACCTTGAAATAGCAAGAACTACGTTTAAATTGGTAAAGTAAATGATGGAATTTTCTTAAAGGTTTATACCAATTGTTCCAGCACTCCATCAGCAATACCATAAGCTACTGATTCTTCAGCATTCATGAAGTAATCGCGGTTAAAATCTTTCATGATCTTTTCAAAGGATTGTCCGCAATTCTCTGCCAGTAATTTTGCACCCAGTTCTTTTGTTTTTATTAATTCAGCAGCTTGTATCTCAATGTCGGAAGCGTTGCCGCCACTTCCGCCGCTGGGTTGATGAATCATCACGCGGCCATGCTTTAAAACGAAACGCCTTCCTTTTTCTCCTGCCGATAATAAAATAGATGCCATAGATGCCGCAAAGCCGCTACAAACAGTAGACACAGGACTACTGATACTTTTAATGGTATCATAAATAGCAAAACCCGAAGTAACATAACCGCCGGGGCTATTAATGATCAATTGTATCTCTTTACCGGGGTCTTGTAATTCCAGATAGAGCAGACGTTCTACGACGTGCTGTGCGGAGTTATCATCTACCTGTCCCCATAAAAATACTTTACGGTTATTCAGGATTTTTTCATCAATCAGGTCTTTTAAATGCAAGGTACTCATAGTGCTTAGTTAAAAATGTTTTTTATTTTTTGTCTGAAACTGCTGAATCTTTTTTCGGAAAACAATTGGTTATGTACTTTTTCGATTTCCATTTTCAGTTGTTTTCTGCCATAGGCTTTTACCAACTCATAGGTTCTCTGTTGCCATATAATTTTGTCATTAAGGCCCATGTCAAGTAATACCCGTGCATCCATCACAAGGCTATCTTCGGGGCTCAGAGTGCCCGTTAAATAATTTTCAAGGTATTGTGCTTCACACATAAAAATCTTCTTTAGTTAAGGATTTATGTTGTATGGCTGTTCTTACTTTCTCGAGGCATTTATATTTTTGTACTGTGGCCGAATGTTCCCCCGCAAATCCAAACTTGCCCGCAAGGTCTTTCATGCTAAGCTTATCGTAATAAAAGGCCTTTAAAAGATCGAGGCATTTTTTACCGGATACTTCTATAAATTGCAAAATGCTTTCAGAAATTTTCGGTTCCTCTTCTGTCGTTAATTTTAGTTCTGCCGTCATTTCCAACGATTGTTTAAGCGTATTAGCATGATGGTGTTTATACCACAAATGCTTGCAAATACCCATTAAATAAGCCTTATCGTCTACCTTAACAGAAAAGTCAGGCTCTGCTTTTTTTTCATAGTAAATAATGAGGGCATCCTGAAAAATATCTTTTGCTTCGTCGAAGCTCCCATTCATTTTACGAATAAAAGTGGCAACTTTTGGGAATGTACTTTCATAGAGCGCAATAAACAGCTCTTCCCTGGTTTGTGGTTTATCAGATTCTATAATCATACGGTTTTATATATAAGTGCAGAAAAGAATGAATACATCACCCTTAAAATTAAAATTTTTTGCTGAGGTTTCAAAAGGCTTGCTTTAACCTATTTGCGGGATTTTGTGATTTTGGTTTCATGATCCTGAAGGGATCAAACATACATAAAACAAATCCAAAATAGAAGCTCCACAACCCCGGAGGGGTTGAATACAGAGCTTGAAAATAATATTCAACCCCTTCAGGGTTGGTATATCGAAACCGGATACTACCATTGATATTAAAGCCCTTCGGGCTTTTATGGGCAAAAAAAGATCGCCTTTAATAAGGACTTTGTTTCCGGATGATTCTTCCGAACAATTTAGGAAAGAAACGTTTAATCTTTACTGCCAGTAATTCTTTACCGCCAATAAATAATTCTTCTTTATTAGCAAAAATGCCTGCAATAATTTGTCTGGCGCACTCTTCAGGACTCATGGCATTTTCATGGCTTTCGTCCATTTTATTATGGCTGTCTCCTGTTCCTGCTTCGGCATTTAAAGAAACATTGGTTTTTATTTTTCCGGGCGAAACAATTAATACAGACAAACCTTTGGTTTCAATTTCCAGTCTCAAACTTTCAAAATATCCGTAAAGCGCATGTTTGGCAGCTGAGTAGGTAGAGCGTAAATAAAATCCAAACTTACCGGCAATACTGCTGATGACAACAATTTTACCTTTGCCGTTTTTGAGCATGATGGGTAAAACGGCTTTAGAGAGGTTAACTGCCGAAAAATAATTAATTTCAAATAATTTACGTTCTGTTTCCGATGTGGTTGCTATTGCTTCGGCTCTCTGGCTTTGCCCGCCATTATTGATCAACAGATCTATAGTGTCGAATTTATCAGTAATTATTTTTGCGTATTCAATGGCTTTTGAAGTATCAGAAAGATCGAAGGGTAATACCAGTGAGTTACGCTCATTCAAATTGGCCTGCTTTGCCACACGGTATAATTCCTCTACCCTGCGTGCAGATAAAATAATGCTTGCGCCCTGTTTAGCACATTCGTAAACCAGTGCTTCTCCAATTCCTGACGAGGCGCCGGTAATCCAGATGACTTTATGTTTCAGATCGTTCATACTTTACTATGCTATTTATCAATTAACCTGATCACTTCCTTTGTTTGTATTTCCCTGATGCAATGGCAATCCTTATTTTTCCTGCAATCTTCGCAATCTTTATTCAATACTACATACGCTGCTTTTTTTCCGATTGCTTTCCATCTTCCCGGATGAATTGGCCGCATAGGAGAAAACAAACCAATGGCTTTTTTACCTAAAGCGGATGCGATATGCAATGGGCCTGTACTGGCGGCTACTAAGGCATCGCAGTGGTTAATAAAAGCAATAAATTGTTGCAAGGATAATTTTCCTGTAAGATCAATGGCTTCAGGATGTTTTTCAATTAGTGATTTTACCAATTCTCCTTCCTGCGCTGTGCCACTAATGTACACGGTATGTTTCGTTTTATCTAATTCATCCATCAGTTTCGAAAAATTATCCAGTCCCCATTCGCGGGCACTTCCTTTCGATTTTGGATGCAGAATAACGTTTAGTTTATTAGGATCTATAAGATCCGAAAATTGTTTTTCTAAAGCCGGTACTTTGCTAAAACCATAAGCAAAAGCCAGTTCATCAAGACTAAATTCTATTTTTATTCCTAGCGGCTCAAGCAATTTTGTGTTAAGCTGTGCTTCATGCAAATCAGAATTTTTGCGCGACAATTTCACTTTTATGTTACAGGTAAACCAGTGCCAAAGCCTGTTTGTAGTGCCAATACGGTTTTTAATGCCGGCTTTTTTAGCAAGCTGCGCAATTTCTTTAACCGGAAATACATGAATAATATGTGTGGCTTTTAAATTTTTAAAGGCTTGTATTTTATCAGATGATTTTAAAAGTTCATCATAGCTTACAAACTCATCCACATGTTCAGAGAGGGCAATCACATCTTTGGTGTAATTTCTGCCTAAAAAAATAATGTTGCTTTGTGGC
The DNA here is from genome assembly GCA_040389965.1 of Bacteroidota bacterium. Taxonomy (GTDB): domain Bacteria; phylum Bacteroidota; class Bacteroidia; order B-17B0; family Aurantibacillaceae; genus UBA4416. Next base: position 26,458 of record JAZJZF010000054.1, on the reverse strand, counting down.
AAATACTGCTTGATAATGCCTGCCATTGGCAATGTCAGAACCACATCACCAATGCTGTCGGTACGGCTTATAACTATAACAGGATTAGTTTGCAAGTGCTTGTTGTTTATAAATATCCCTTATTTTTTTATATTTTAAATAAGTAGCATAAGCCGAGATTTTAGAAATTAAATAACCGGCTTTGCCATCCAAAAAACCTAAATGCAATAGATAATGATCTATAAATTTGGCTACCGGATTGGCAAGGAGTTTATATAAGGGTGCTTTTTTTCCGGCTTCTACAAAGGCTTTGGCGGCTATAGTGGTAAAATACTCTACCTGCTTATAATGATCCTGCACCGAGTAATAACTATAATGTAAAATATCGCCTTTTAAATGCTTTGTGTTTTTATCACCGTCTTTTAACTCATATTTATCGTGCGGGTTAATTCCTGTCCAGGAGCCTTTTCTGCTATCCCACAAACGTAGTTTAGTGTCGGGGTACCAGTTACAATGCCTCACCCAATGCCCGCAATAGTTGGTTAAACGGTTCATATAATAACCGTCATGTGTCCAGTTGGCTTTAACTTCGGAAATAGATTTTCTTAAGGTATCATCCAATGCTTCATCTGCATCCAGTGATAAAATATAGGGGTGCGTGGCATAGGTAATAGCACGGTTCTTCTGCTGGATATGCCCATCGAAGGCATGCTCGTAAAATTTGACACCAAACGATTCGCAAATTTCTTTTGTGCGGTCTTTACTAAAAGAGTCTAAAACCACGATTTCATCGGCAATACCTTTTACCGATTCTAAACAACGGGCAATATTTTTTTCCTCGTTGAAAGTGATAATAACGACTGAGATTTGTGGCACAGTGTAAATTTAAGATTTAGTTCGTGTATTTAGTAACAAATATTAAATTTGTTTACGTGAAACCTACAAACCAAACAGCAACGCAAAAACCGGCATATTTATATGTTCTACTTTTAGTCTTTTTGGCTGTGCTTATTTATTTTAAATTATTTTCGGCAAACTTTATAAGCTGGGATGATGGCGATGTATTGCTGAATAACAAAGACGTTCATCACTTTAACATCAAAGCATTTTTTACAAGCTATTACGTTGGTAATTATGCGCCCTTTACCATGATTGGTTTTGCCATCGACTGGTTATTGTTTCATGGCAATGCTGCAGGGCATCATGCGGTGAGCCTTGTTCTTCATGTTATTAATGCATTACTTGTGTATTACCTGTCAGTATTGCTGCTTAAAGATAAATGGAAGGCCATGTTATGTGCCGTTATTTTTTGTTTTCACCCTTTGCAGGTTGAAACAGTAGCCTGGGTTTCGGCAAAGAATAATATCTTATACGGACAATTCTTTTTATTGGGTTTAATCTACTATGCAAAGTATGTGTTGGAGGGAATAAAAAAACACTACCTGTTTTCGTTACTATTTTTTATAATAGCTGTATTATGCAAGCCTTCGGCTATTTGCTTCCCCTTATGCCTTATTTTACTGGATTACCTGCTTAGAGAGAAAAAAGAAATCGCACCCATTCTGATGAATAAAATTCCTTTTGTCATTGTTTCTGTTGTATTGGGATTGGTAACGATTTATACCCGAACAGAAGACAAATTCATTAATCAAAATCATGCTTATGCTATTCCTGAACGCATAGGATACGCGGGTTATGCTGTTTTTCAGTATATCTATAAATTTTTTCTTCCAATTGATTTGTCGGTTATTTATCCTTATCCACAAAATAGAGCTCTGAGCCTGGTCATTGGCTATGTGGTAATTATTTTGTTTATAGTAGCGTGTTATAAAGCATACACATCCGGTAAAAAAATAGTTGTATTTGGCTTATTGTTCTTTCTTTCAAACCTCTTACTGGTACTTCAACTCCTGCCTTTTGGCGAAGTGTTAACGGCTGACAGGTATATGTACTTGCCCATTTTAGGCTTGTCGTGGATTCTCGCATCGCTTATTCCTTTAAAGGAAAAACAATTTAATTATATGTCTTTGGCTATTCTGCTTGTTTTGGGAACTGTTACCTTTTTCAGAACAACGGTATGGAAAAACAGTATAGGCCTGTATAGCGATATCATTGAAAAATACCCACATTCGTTTGTAGCGCTCAATAGCCTTGGTGCAGAATATATGCTTAACAGTAATTACGATCAGTCGTTGAAATATTTAAACGCCGCCATTAAAGAAAATACAGAATATTATAAAGGATATTATAATCGCGGTTTGCTCTATGCGCAAACTAACAGAATGGAAGAAGCCCTGAAAGATTTTAATAAGGCCATTGCTTTGAAACAGTATCCAAAGGCTTATGTAGCAAGGGCAAATGTGTATTATACCATACATGATTTCCCTAAAGCAATCAGCGATGCGGAAACCGTATTAACAAAAGATCCGCAGAATATAAAAGCAAATTATGTTTTGGCAACAAGCTATGATGACATGAATCAATTGGATAAAGCCTTGAATTACTACAATACTGTAATTTACCTGGATAGAGAAAATGCGATTTGTTATTTACGAAGGGCTATCCTGTTTGGGAAACAACAAAACATGCAGGCCTGTTTAAATGATTTGAACACATGCACCGAATTAAAACCCGATTTTGGAGAAGCTTATTACTGGAAAGGTGTAGCAAAAGCAAACATGAAACAAAACCCTTGCACAGACCTTAAAAAAGCGGTTGACCTTGGCTTCAGTGCCGCAATGCCTTCTTTGCAGAATTATTGTAAATAGAAGAGGAGTCTTATTTTTTCTTACCCGGACATTTCTTGCAGCGATCACCTGTTTTATGGTTTTTGCAGCATTTCTTGTCTTTTTTACAGCAGTCTATAAAGGGCAGGAGTGGACAGTCGAAATGAAACCTGGTCATTTTTTCATATTTAAAATCGTCTGTCATGATGTAAATTTCAATAATTTAGGATTTCGTAACAATACCTCAAATACGGTACTAAACATTAAGCCAAAAAAGACTGTTATATTTACAGTATTAACCCATAAAGCTATTTCAATTGACTATAACACCCCTCAATGAGTGGATCACAAGCAAAAACGACCCCCTGATCATAGCCGGGCCTTGCGGAGCCGAATCCGAAGAGCAGGTATTGCAAACGGCAAAGGAAATTTCCGCTATTCCAAATGTTAAATTGTTCAGGGCGGGGATCTGGAAGCCCCGTACGAGGCCAAACTCTTTTGAAGGAGTTGGGGAGCCGGGTTTAGAATGGCTCAAAGAAGTGCAAAAGCAATTTGGCTTAAAAACAACGGTTGAAGTAGCCAATGCACACCATACAGAGCTGGCCCTTAAAAATGGAGTAGATGTTTTATGGATAGGCGCCCGCACTACGGTTAATCCCTTTAGCGTACAGGAAATAGCAGATGTGTTAAAAGGCGTTGATATTCCGGTATTGATTAAAAACCCCGTACATGCCGATCTGCAGTTATGGCTGGGAGCTATTGAACGCATTTCGAATGCCGGAATTACAAAGCTGGCTGCTATACACCGAGGATTTCACTATCCCGGTAAAAGCAAATACCGTAATAAACCTTTGTGGGAGTTGGCTATCGAATTAAAAACCATTTTGCCCAATTTACCTATTATCTGCGATCCAAGCCACATAAGCGGCAACAGGGAACTTATACCGCATGTTGCTCAAAAAGCATTAGATCTTGGTATGAACGGTTTAATGATAGAATCACACATTGATCCTTCTATGGCTTTAAGCGATGCACAGCAACAGCTTAAACCGGCAGATCTTAAAAGTTTGCTGGAGAATCTTGTTTACAGACAGGCCTCTCCTAAAAATCAGGAGTGCAATGATAAATTGGAACAGTTCAGAAATATTGTGGATGAAATTGATGATGAACTCATGAACGTTTTAAAAAAACGTATGAAAGTAATGGAACAAATGGGCGATTATAAAAAAGAGCAACACATTACCATTTTTCAGTTAGAACGCTGGCAGGAAATTTTGCGCACACGTTCGCAATGGGCTGAAAAAATAGGCCTTCCAAGAGCTTTTGTAGAAAAAATATGTTTGTTACTACACGAAGAATCTATCAGAGTGCAAACAGATATTATGAATAAAAAGTAGTTATTTGTTTAAATACTTAAACGCTTTCTTGTTGCCCAATTCATAAGCTTTTTGAAGCAGCGGTAGTCCGGTGTCTTTTTGCCCCGAATTGTAGTAATAGAGTCCAAGATTAAAAACAACATCGCCATTATTTGGGCTTATCGCATATGCTTTTTTAAAACAGGTAGCTGCTTTTTCAATATTTTGTTTTTGCATATAACAAATCCCTACATTGTTTAATGCTTCTGTGTAATGAGCATTTATAGTAATTGCTTTTTGAAAATACATAATGGCCTCGTCTGTTTGCCCCATATTTGCCAGTGCCCAGCCATAATTATTAAAGTACAGGGCATTCGCGCTATCTGCTTCTATAGCTCTTTTTAAAAGTGGGAGGGCAGCTTCAAAATCCGATTTGGAATTATAATCGTAACCCAGGTTATTTAAAGCATAAGGATTTTTTGGATCGGCTTTTAACTCTGCCTCAAACAGTGTTTTTGAGTTTTTCCATACAGTAGTCCTTTTAAACGTTAGTGCTGTGAAAACCACTATTAGCAGCACTAAAGCGTATTTATACACAGGCTGTTTAACCGTCGTTTTTTGTAAGAGTATAAAGGCAATACTTACCGGAAAAATAATAGAAACATAAAAATAGCGTTCACTCACATAAGAGTGTGTGTTGGAATAGATCTGCAATACAGGCAACAAAAAAATGAGCCACGCAAAAAATAAATAGCCCGGTAACCTGTATTTTTTGCTGAATAGCTGATAGAGGATTACACCTGCTATTAAAGCACCCGCAAAGGCAAAGAAACGCATATCCGAATTTGAGAGCAACTTGCTTTTTTCCGGAAATAGGTGAAAGAGTTGTTGATTGAAAGGAATGAACGGTTTTACAAAATAATATCCGATCTCTGAAAACACCATCACTGTTTTTTCAAGAATACTGTATTCTACATGATTTCCTTTTATTGTTCCCAGGCTGCTTAATGAGTATATAGATATGAATGCAAAGGCCACTGAAATGGCATAAAAAGGGATAAGCAGAAGGTGTTCTTTTACCTTTAATTTTTGAGTTGTGTAAATCAGGTAAATAGAAAACAGTACGGGTAAGCTTATAGCCATGGGTTTACTTAAACAGGCGAGTACAAAGAACAGGAAACTATAGCCAAGGTATTTTAATTTTTTATGCTGTGTATAATTTAAAAATTGCAGCGTCGATAAAAAGTAAAACAGGCAATACAGCACATCTTTACGTTCCGTGATCCAGCAAACACTTTCTGTAACCAGCGGATTTAAAGCAAAGAACAACAGAATAAAATAAATAAGGAGTTTGTTTTGTACGTTTAGTTTTAAAAGAACAAAAAGTAAGAGTATGGTATTTATAATGTGCAGTATTAAATTGATCACATGAAAATGCCTGGCGCTTTCTCCAAAGAGGCTATGCTCAACCTGGTAGCTGAAGATGGTAAGGGGGACGTAAAGGTCGGTTGTTCTGCCAAAGAAAATATGCTGTATGTTTTCGAACGAAAAATGCCTGATGTATATATTATTTAGTACATATTCAGGATCATCATAGTTAACAAAACCGGCTGTAAACACCGGGGAAAAGGCAATAATGCATAAGAGGATAATGCCTGCGATGGTATTTCTTTTTGTGGCCTGATCCATTACGACATCCGTTTTCCTAAAATAATTAATCCCCTTTCGGCATCTATCATATTGGCAATCTTAGGAAGGTGTGCCCATTTCTCAAACCCCATATTATAAAACAGTTTAAGACTAGGCTCATTGTGATCGAATATAAAGCCCAGTAAGGTTTTAATCTGTAATTCGGTGCAGGCCTCAAATGCTTTTTCAAGACAGGCTTTTCCTAGCCCTTTGCCCCTGGCCGATGCTTCCAGGTAAATGCTTACTTCCACTGTGCCATCGTAGGCAGGCCTTCCGTAGAAGGAATTAAAACTCATCCAGCCGGCATAATGCCCATCGCTTAATACAATCCATAATGGTCTTTTTGTGGGTGTATGTGCATTAAACCAATGTTGTTTGCTTTCTGTGGAAACGGGCTCCAAATCAGCAGTTACAAGTCTTGAAGCAACCGTTGAATTGTAAGTGGCAACAATGTTTGACAAATCACTTTTTTGAGCATATATGAACTCTACAGGCATGGGAATAAATTAGAAACCCTTGAAATTAATAAATTCCAAGGGTTTTTTGTGCCAATATATTAATTATTTTTTTAGCTATTCAATGACTACTTTTGTCGTTTTTTGAGCCTCGTCGTTTCTTACTTTTACAAAGTAAATACCTCTTTCCCAATTACTACAAGGTACAATGGTCTTATCAAAAACTTCATTTTGAGTACTGTAAATTTTTTGCCCTGTAATATTAAACACATCTATTTGTACATTTTTCCAGTGTGTTGAAAGAGCAATATTTAAATTGATGGAAGCAGGGTTAGGATAAACCAACATACCATAATCGTCATATGCTAACGTTTCTAAACCTACCACGCTACCTGAATGCATTTTTGTAATAAACATAGAAGGCCAGAAACTCGTATTGCTAATGGTCAGGGTTCCTAATGTTTCACTGGATTGAAAAGAACCAATGTAATAGATACCAGAAGTGTCTACAGCCATAGATAACCCTGCATGCGCACTAGTGTATGTAGCCCATGAATTGTTTCCACTTGTAGCATCATATTTAGCTACAAAGCCTCCGGTTGGGTTTACTGCAGAAGTTGGAAGAGTAACAGAACCGAAATTTGTTTGGTATGTAAACAACCCTGAAACATAAATTCCTCCCGCATTGTCTGCGCAAATGGCACTTATATTATCATCATTGTTGCCGGAACTTACAAGCGTTCTGTTCCATTGTATATTACCTGTTCCGTCAAATTTTATTAAAAAAGCATCTTGTTGAGAGGTATTACCCGGTAAGATAGATAAAGACGTTGTACCAAATGCCAAAGAATTTCTGAATGACCCGGCGAGATAACAATTGCCCTGATTATCTGCGGTAATTATCGAACCATTCGTAGTGGTACCGGTACCTGTTCCAAATTTTGTCCATATATTACTTCCTGCTGTATCTGTTTTAGCTGCATAAATGCTGTTAGAAGCATGTCCGGTAGTGAATAATGAATTACCATAACAAACAATTGTACTTGATAATATGTTGCTGTAACCCGGATTTACGGCCCAACGAACATTCCCGTTGTTATCATATTTAGCTATAAAAGAACTGTACGAATTCCCAAATGAAGTAGCAGATATGGTTGCTTGTGCCGCTATACCAGCCAAATAGCTGTTTCCGGCAGCATCCACACAAATTCCATTTGCTAAAACAGGCCCTGTGCCGGCACCCTTTGCCCATACTAAATTTCCGGATGCGTCATATTTTGTAATGTACGAACATGAATAATTGTTACTATTAGTGGAGCCCGCTAATGCAGTAGTTCCAAAAGAAATAGAATCAACATAGATTCCGGTAATGTAAACATTGTTGTTATGATCTACTGTAACACCTGTGCCGGAAATTTGAGAAACATGATGTTGTCTGTTTAGCCCTTCTCTTACCCATACAATTTTTCCACCTTGATCGTATTTGGCCAAATACATATCTCCCATATCATTGCTGCCGGCTGAACGCCCGTTTAATACAAGTGTATCAGTGCCTTTTCCAAATACAGTTCTTCCTACAAACGTTCCTGTTACATAACTATTGCCCAGTGCGTCTAAAGCTATGCAACCCGCTTTAACTTGCGGTGTAGACCCACCTGGTTTAGGAAATCCCTGATTCACCCATTGAAATGAAGGTGCTTGTGATAATAATTGAGTAACGCTTATCGTTATAAAAAACAACAATAGCGACATTTTTTTTGTAAAATTTTGTTTCATAATAATTATATTGAATGGTTTATGCTACAAAAATGTCTTATTAGTATAAGACATGAAATAGTACATATATACTACCTGTTTAAAATAAATTCTGTTTAAATTATTTTACCTTTGGATATGTTTACCTGCAAAATAATGTCGTATCGTTTATTATGTATTCTGATGCTTATAGGCGTATTAAGCAGTGCGCAGAATACTATACAGGAACTATATAAAATATCGGATGAAGGATTTAAAACAGGCAAATATGATGACGCTCTGATAGCAAATATTAAGGCGTTAAAGCTTGCTGAACAAAACAAAGATTGCCCTCAAATAGCCTACGCTTATTTACAGATAGGTAAAATGCAATATTATAATAAAGAGAACAGACAGGCACTTGGCTATTTTTTAAAGGGTTTGAGAGTGATTGATTCCTGTAATTTAGATAGTCTCAGACATAAAGCATATCATAATATTGGTTCAATGTACACAGAGCTAAGTAAAATTGATTCGGCACTTATTTTCCTTGAAAAATCCAAAAGTATTCTTGAAAAAACGGATAACTATGCGAGTCTTTCTAAAGTGAACGCTGTTATGGCCGAATTATATATGCTTAAAATAAAAGATTATAATCAGGCAGAAAAACTTATTGTAAAAGCTGAAGAGTATGCCGTATTGTCTAAAGATAAAAAATGGATTGCCTTTGCTTTAATGAAACGGGGTATTTTATATAAATTAAAAAAGGATTATTCTAAAGCGTTGATTTCATATAAAGCAGCGTTAAAAAACTATGAGGAGATGGATGCTGCTGAAGGTAAGTTGTATTCTATAAAAAACATACTGGATGTTATGTCCTTAACAGGGAATCCGGAGGCAAACGATTATCTTTTTAAATACATAGCCCTGAAAGATTCTGTATTTAAGCAAGAGGGCGCTGCAAAAATGGCTGAGTATAAAGCACGTTACGAAACCGAAAAAAAAGAAAGCGAAAATAAATTATTGCAACAACAAAATAAATTAAATCAGGTTGAAATTGATTCTAAAAATAAAGCTATTATTAGCCTTTTAGCAGGTGTACTATTAATCATCATTATTGTTTTTTGGCGTTTAAGTGTTATCAATCTTAAAAAGAAAAATCGTGAATTGGAAGCCACAAAAGCTATTCAAAAAGAAAAAGAACGCATCTCGCGCGATTTACATGATAATGTAGGAGGTCAGCTATCATACGTATTGTATTCTTTAGATGGCATTAATACTGAAAATCAGGAAAAACGAGAAGAATTGATAAGCAATATTAATGGATCCGTTAAAAATGTGATCAGTAATTTGCGTGAAACAATTTGGGCCATTAGTGATGAATCTATTTCTGTAAATGATTTTTCAGACAAATTAAAAGTATATGCCAGAACTATTTTCAAAAACACAAAAACTAAAATAATATTTAATGAACGGGTGACAAATAATGTTGAGCTCAGTTCTTTAGTAGGATTGAACCTATACCGTATTTGCCAAGAGGTTATTAACAATGCTTTTAAGTATGCTCAGGCGGCCGAATTAAAAGTAGATATAGAAAGTAATGACAGGGTAACTATCATTATCAGCGATAATGGAAAAGGCTTTGATATAAAAGAAAAATCATCGGAAGGTTTTGGCTTATCCAATATAAAGGCCCGTGCAGGTGAGTTTGGAATTACTATTGATTTAGAAACCGAAATAAATAAAGGAGTTGTTTATACTTTAGTAGTATAAATGCACTATTTTTATAACTTAATCTTTAAAGCAGTTTTGTATGAAAAATAAAAACGTGACATACATAGCTATAGTGGACGATAAAAAAAGTTTGCGTAATGCACTGCAGGAGAGATTGAATGCTTATGAGAATTATACGGTGTTATTTACTGCTGAAAACGGCCAGGATTTCCTGGAAAAAATGATGGAAGCCCGAAAAGTAATTGAACCGGACGTTGTATTAATGGACATTGATATGCCTGTTATGGATGGGATTGAGGCAGTAGCTAAAGGCAAAGAACGTTACCCGAACCTAAAATACCTTATGCTGACTATTTTTGACGAAGATGATAAAATATTTAATGCTATTAAGTCAGGTGCAAATGGTTATTTATTAAAAGATGAACCTGTTGAAAAAATCAAAGAAGCCATTATTAATTTGCTGAATGACGAAGGAGCTCCTATGTCGCCAAGTATTGCACGCAGGGCATTAAATCTATTAATGAATTCCAGGATAGAAATCAATAATGAAGAAGAAAAAGCAACAACATCCAATTATAACTTAACAGAGAGAGAAAAAGAAGTGTTGAATTTTTTAGTGGAAGGGTTAGAATATAAAGAAATAGGAAGCAGGATGAATGTAAGCCCTAATACAATTCGAAACCACATTGCCAATATTTATAAAAAACTATACGTAACTTCTAAAACACAGGCTATTCGTGTGTTTTTAAATAACAAATAATTATTTAAAGCAAGCCCTTAAAAACTTTTTTAAAGCCAGGTTACTGGCAATAGGGCTTTCCAAAAAGCCCATATGAGCATCGTGTTCAAGATATAAAATATGTTTATTTTTTATCATTTCCGATTGTTCGAGCAGTTGAGTATAGGGTAATGATTTGTCCAACTCGCCAATTACCATCATTACCGGGTAATGTACCATCCCTAATACCAGGTCGCGGTTAGGCCTGTCTTTCATGCCTTCCAGCGATGCTATAACAGCTTGTTTGGAAACGCGGGAAGCAATTTTTTGAGCAAAAGAAATTTCTTCTTTTAAATATTTTTTATTCTTATCGGCAAATAAATTTTTAATAACCTCCGAGGTATAGAGGTGATGGTTTGCTTTCACAACCCTTATAGCGCGGTTCCTGTCTTTCTTCTTTTCTTCACTGTCAGCATAAGCAGTGGAATGGTAAAGGCACAATCCTTTTAAATTATCGGGGAACATATCTGCAAAAGCGAGACCGGTATAGCCACCCATACTATGGCCAACAATTACGTATTTTTTTAAACGTAAATGATCCATAACAGCCTTCACGCATCTCGCATTCAGTTCCATGGTATGCACATAGCCAAAACAATCAGAACTACCATGCCCCGGTAAATTAATAGCAATAACACGGTACGATTTTGAAAGTGATTGTGTGGTCTTTTCCCATATTTTCTCAGAACCTAAAAAGCCATGTAAAAGCACTACCACACGGCCTTTTCCGGTGTCGGAAAAAGTAATGGTGCCTTTTTTAAATTGTATGGACTTATGCATAATTTACCTGAGTTCGTCTTTAAAACAGAAGCTCATAATTCATGCTTAAAGTAAGTAAATAATTTCTTCTTTTGCATATTATGGAAATTGGTTTTATGAACTTTATTTTGATCGGTGTTATATAGCTACATAATTTAAAAACCTATTTTCTACAAATTATTTTGCAAAAAAATCGGCCTCGGTACTAATTGTTTTTTTGTGCGCATGTGCTGCCGCTACGCGAAGTTCTGTATAAAGTGTTGCAACATTACTCTTAGGAATAAAAGCTTCGTTTTTCCAGTTCTGAAATTGTACGATACTGTCAAAAGCGCCAATAGCTTCTTTCTCAGCCATTAATTTGTTTTCGTTCCAACCCTTGCCCAGCATTACTTTCCAGTAAACCCCGGTGTTGGGGAGCTTATGAAATTCAATAGAGTAAGAATCCTGCACATACACATTTTGTAAATAGGCATTTGTTTTTTTATCAAATAAGACAATCACGGCATCATAACCGCTTTGGTTATTTAACCCAAGTGTATTGGGTGTGTTATAGGTTTTTACCCCGCCGAAATAGCCTGTATAAGGTTTCTCGCCATTGGGTAACTGTGTAGCTGTTCCTGTTTGTTTTGAAACGGTTTGTATCGGTTCTGTAACTGCTTTTTTGGGAGCTAAGGGTACCGTTTTCGGGTTTTCTGTAAACATGGATACAATAAGCATGAACAGGGCTACCGCAATAGGAGTTGCAAATAAAATATATTTGTAGTCGCTATGGGCTTTTGGTGGCGGGGTTTGATGCCTCGCCCTTTCCTGCTGTTTGGCCTTATAATATTTTTCGTAATACTGGCGTCTTTGTAATTCTTCTTCCGTAAAGGTCCATTCTTTTTGATTTTTGCGCTTGGTATGTTGCGTTTTAGACGTCTGTGGTGTATGAGATTCGCCACCTCTTTGATCATAGCGTCTTCTCGAAGAAGGATGAATAAGCGTATTATAAGCCTTTAGCACATTTTCAAAAACATGCCTGGCATCAGGATTATTAGGGTTTTTATCAGGATGGTAGATCTTTGCTAAACGACGAAAAGCTGCTTTTATTTCCAGGTCATTAGCAGTTCTGGATACACCAAGTATCGAGTAGTAGTCGGCCATTTCTCAGGGTTTCTTTATGACATTATCATAAGATCATAAAAGAATATAGTTACGTTATTTTGTTTTGTATACTTTAGTCAGATCGTAATAACGCATCCCATTAAGATTAAGGTCTTTTACGCGATTGGTCAACAACCTGTAAGATCCTTCATACCATAACGGAATAATAACTGCGTCATCTACCAATACTTGTTCTGCACGCATAAAGTTAGCATAACTGCTGTCTTTTATATTCGAGCTACGGCCCTTTTTAAAATAAGCATCATACGCCGGGTTTTGGTAACGTGAGGTATTAGGAAAACTGAATGAGTGATCATCTGCCGGAACAGCCTCGCCAATAAACAAACCTAAAAATGATTCAGGACTCGAATAATCAGCCACCCAGGCATCGCGGAACAAACTGCTGCTACCATGCATTTGCAGATCATATTTTTGAACATTAGGTAAAGATTCGAAATTGATGTTAATGTTAAGGTTTTCCTTTAATTGTTTTTGAAGCTCAACAGCTACCGAACTGTTGCGTGAGTTCCCCGAATTGATAAGGACGTTTATTTCTGGAAAGCCTTTACCATCAGGGTATCCCGCTTCTACCAGTAATTTTTTTGCTTTAGCAATATCCAAACTATAACCATGAATATTTTTAATATTATAGCCCATAAAAGTATTTGGTGTAATACCATAAATAGCTGAGCCAATGGCCTGTCCCTGTAAAACATTATCTACCAGTTTATCTCTGTCGATAGCGTAATTAAAGGCCTGACGCACTTTTACATTATTAAAAGGAGCCATTTTAGTATTAAATACATAGAACTGGCTTATCATTTCAGGCTCGCGTTGTAAAATATATCTTGGTGGTTTACCTGCAAATTCTTTAATGTTTTTTTCAACGACTTCTTTTACTCTTAAAGATGGAAGCGTATTGATGAGATCAAGTTTTTGACTTTCAAACAAAGCCAGTCCGTCTTCAATGGGTAATATGTTTACAATAACCGTATCCAGGTATGGAAGGCTGTAACCGGCGCTATCTGTAGCATAATAATTAGGATTTCGAATCAGCACGTATTTTTCTTTGCCTGACGAAGCATCATATTTAAAAGGTCCTGCGCCTGTTTTAAGGTCTTTGCCATAAGCTTTTACAGCCGTTTCGCTTAAGATAGCTGCCGAAGGATTAGCCAGTAATTTCAGGAAACTCAGACTGGGATTTACTAATTCAAGCGAAAAAGTATGATCGTCGATTATTTTTATGCCCGATACAGAATTGGCTGTTTTGTTGTAGAACTCGTTAGCGCCCGCCAAACGGTCTTTTAAAACAGTTTCGAACTGGCAATTAAGATCCGATTTTGTAGAAAGTAATTCTAATGTATATTTTACATCATTACTGGTAATTTCAGGCCCTTTGCCACCTTTATAACATTTATCATCCTGGAAATGAGCTCCTTTTGCCAAATGAAATGTAATGGTTTTACCATCTGCCGACATTTCCCAACTCTGCGCTAATCCGGGCACTACCTCTAAAGTTCTCGGGTTTAACCTCACAAGGCCTTCATGAATTTGGGAGGCGATAAGGCCTTCCACCTGAGAGGTCATAGCCTGAGGAAACAAAGTGCCTACCTCAATGTTTTCAGCCATTGAGAACGTACCGCCATTTTTATCGGACAATTTTTTATCTTCAGAAGTGCCACTTTTACAGCCGGTTAATGCCAAAAAACAAGCTGAAATAGCTAAAGTAGAAATGTTAAATTTCATAGTCTGGTATTAAAAATTAAAACTGTTTAAATATACGAAATAATCGACTATTCCGGCATATTGTCGGCTTATTTGTATTTTTTAAATAAAAAAGCCGATTTTATTTTGTTTTTCTCAAATATCGTTTTAATATTGCATGACTTTTTGCAGACGTGCTAAAACAAACTTATACTATGAAACACATTTATTTATCACTTATACTTTCTATAATCCTTATTAGTAAAGGATTTTCGCAAGGTGGTGTTATTATCCTAGAAGGAAATTACCAAGGAAAAAACCTGTATGTACAAAATCCCTTTGGTGCAGGTGGTGTTGGTTTTTGTGTAACGGAGGTATTGGTTAATGGAAACATTACTACAGACGAAATTAACTCAAGTGCGTTTGAAGTTGATTTTAAACCACACAAATTAAATATCGGAGAAAAAGTTGAAATCAAAATAAAACATAAAGAAGATTGTAAACCTAAAGTTTTAAATCCTGAAGTTTTAAAACCGAAAAGTACATTTGAAGTTATATCTATGACGATAGATAAAGATGGTAATGTTAAATGGGCTACTAAATCTGAAACCGGTAAATTAGCATTTGCTATTGAGCAGTTCCGTTGGAACAAATGGGTGAAAGTTGGGGAAGTTGATGGAAAAGGAACTCCGGGAACAAATGATTATACTTTTAAAATTACACCACACTCAGGCAAAAATCAAATTCGTGTACGTCAAACAGATTATAGCGGTCAGCCACGTTTATCTAAGCCGGTAGACTTTATGTCAGACGCTCCGGATGTAACATTTGCTCCTGCTAAAGTTTCTAAAGACATTAGTTTCGTTGCAAGCGAAAAACCTGTAGAAACGATGTACGAAATTTATGACCAGTATGGTAATGTTGTTAAAAGAGGATTCGGATCTACTGTTGATGCTTCTAATTTAGCTAAAGGCGGTTACTTCCTGAACTACGATAATAAAATGGGAGAGTTTATTAAAAAATAATCTTTCATAAAAAGAATTAAAAAGTCCTGCCACTGTGTGGCGGGACTTTTTGTTTTATAACTATTAAAAAAAGTGAAAGGATAGCTATACTCACAAACAATCAGGTGATTTATTTCAAATTTGGTTTTATAAAAGCTAAATTTGTGATATGTATACATTAACAACAAACCAGCATTCCTATAAAACAGCCATCGATAAAATTGATGGCTCAAAAGTTTCAGGCAATTTAAATAATACTCCTTTCCATATTGATATTATTAAAGTACGAGAAGATGTTTACAGCATTGTAAAAGATGGAAAGTCTTACACAGCAGAGCTTGTAAAGCACTCGCCGGAAGATAAAAAACTGGTTGTTAAGATCAACAATACCTCTTATACTTTAGATGTGAAAGATAAGTACGACGATCTTTTACATAGCCTGGGACTTGATAACCTGGCTTCTAAAAAAGTAAATGATATTAAAGCACCAATGCCCGGTATGGTTTTAAATATATTGGTAACCGAAGGACAGGAAGTGAAAAAAGGAGATGCCTTAATTGTGTTGGAAGCTATGAAAATGGAAAACATTTTAAAATCGCCTACCGACGGAACAATTAAAAAAATTGCCATTAACAAAGGCGTTGCAGTAGAAAAAAACCAACTTTTAATTCAATTTTAACATGAGCGATAGAAGAGATTTCCTTAAAAAGGCAGGATTATTAGGTTTAGCAGGAATTACTTCTAAACTTGTGAGCAACGAAAAAATAAATACCCTCGAAAATTTTGGGAACGAAATCGTAAACGCCAACGCCTTTACTTTACCGCCTTTGCCGTATGCTTACAATGCCATGGAGCCCTTTATTGATGCACAAACCATGGAGATCCATTATACAAAGCACCATCAGGCTTATGTCAATAAATTAAACGAAACAGCTTCTACCAATTTAGATTATAGTGTGGATGATCAAACAAAATGTAAATCGATTGATAAAGCTACAGTAGCAGTTATACGTAATAATTTAGGCGGGCATGTGAACCATTCTTTGTTCTGGACACTCTTAAAGCCTAACCCGGAATCAAAACCTAATTTGCCAAAAGGAAAACTGGCAGAAGCGATTACCAAAGATTTTAAATCCTTTGATGATTTTAAAAAAGAATTTACCGAAAAAGCTACCAAACAGTTTGGAAGCGGCTGGTGCTGGCTGATTGAACAAAACGGTAAATTAATGATTACCACTACGCCTAACCAGGACAATCCTTTAATGAAAGTGACCGAGCAACAAGGTAAAATTGTCATGGCGTTGGATGTTTGGGAACATGCTTATTATTTAAAATACCAGAACAAACGCCCCGATTATATTGGGAACTGGTGGAATGTAGCCAACTGGGATAAAGCGGAAGAATTATATAACGCAAAATAAAAATTAAGGTGGCTAACCTGGCCATTTCCTTATCTTTAAAAATACCCATTGCAGGGTACTATTGTTTTTTAGTCTTGGTATAAATTTGTTTTCAGAAATATGGAATATCCATAAGCTGAAACTATCACTAAAAACAATACCATCTGCATATGAAACAAACATTCATCACTTCTGTCATAATTGCTGCACTAGTATTACCTTTTTCCTGTAAGAAAAAACACAATGCGGTGCCCGATAACACTACGCCATCTACAACAACAGGCACTACTGGAGGCACCACTGGCACCACCACTACAGGTAGTGGAATAACATATTCAGAAAACGGCTCAACGGTAAGCGTAGATTCTGTAAATGCGGTGTTATATACGTTAGGTGTCATGCCTTACAATCGCGAAATAGATGTATACGCGTTTAAAACAGGAAATCAGGTTTTGGAATTGCACTTTTTACCTAAAACCGGCGCACAAACAGTAGGGGCAAATTTTGGAAATGCCTGGTTAACATTCTTAATAAACAATGGCTTGAGTTATCCCGGTGATTATTTTACAGGTACATCCGGAAGCTTTAATTTAACAGCATGCGACACAATAAATAACAGCATTGTTGGGACCTTTAATTTTACCGGAGATAATGGCAGCGTTACCAAAACTATTTCGGCAGGTACACTGCATATTACGAAAATCAGAAAGCAATAACCGATCCGTTCGTTTAATTGCAAAGCCACAGTTTCTGCGGCTTTTTTCTTTTCCCAATCTCGTCAATTTTAGGTAAATTTGGACTTTAAATTTTTACTATGTTACGTTCACATACCTGCGGCGAATTACGATCATCGGATATTAATAAAGAAGTAACCTTAAGTGGTTGGGTACAAAAAATTAAAGACCTGGGCGGCCTGACATTTATTGATTTAAGAGATCGTTATGGCATTACGCAATTAGCTTTAAACTCCGATTCTGATATTGCATTACTCAATACCGTAAAATCGCTTGGACGTGAATTTGTGATTCAGGTAAAGGGAACAGTTATTCAGCGTGAGAGTATAAACAAAAACAATCCTACCGGTGACATCGAAATAAAAGTCGGCACATTAAAAGTATTAAATACATCTCAAACGCCTCCTTTCACTATCGAAGATAATACCGATGGTGGTGATGAACTGCGTATGAAATACCGTTACCTTGATTTACGTAGAAACGAAGTGCGTAAGAATTTAGAACTGCGTCATCGCATGGCTATCGAAACACGTAACTACCTTGATAAACTTGATTTCCTGGAAGTAGAAACACCTGTACTCATTAAGTCTACTCCCGAAGGCGCGCGCGACTTCGTAGTACCAAGCCGTATGAACGAAGGGCAGTTTTATGCTTTACCGCAATCGCCGCAAACCTTTAAACAATTATTAATGGTGGGTGGCTTCGATCGTTACTACCAAATTGTAAAATGTTTCAGGGATGAAGATTTGCGTGCCGACAGACAACCTGAGTTTACGCAGATAGATTGTGAAATGAGCTTTGTAGAGCAGCAGGATATATTAGATACGTTTGAAGGGTTGGTTCGCCATTTATTTAAAACGGTTAAAAATATTGACATGCCTAACGTTCCGCATATGACCTATGCTGATGCTATGAAATACTATGGTAACGATAAGCCTGATACACGCTTCGAAATGAAGTTTGTAGAATTAACCAATGTTGTAAAAGGAAAAAACTTTAAAATATTTGATGAAGCAGAATTAGTTGTTGCCATTTGTGCAAAAGGTGCTGCAGAGTACACCCGCAAACAGTTAGATGAATTAACAGAATGGGTTAAACGTCCTCAGCTTGGCGCTACCGGCTTGATTTATGCACGTCACAATGCCGATGGAACGATCAAATCGAGTGTGGATAAATTTTATAATGAAGCAGATTTAAAAGAATGGTCTGTGGTCTGTCATTCGGAACCCGGAGATTTAATACTGGTATTGGCGGGTTCTGATGAAAAAACACGTAAAGCCATGAGTGAGTTGCGCCTGGAAATGGGAGCACGCTTAGGTTTACGCGATAAAAATACATTCTCGGCGTTATGGGTTATTGATTTCCCTTTATTGGAATGGAATGATGGCGATCCTAATTTACTGGCTTCTCTGGCCGGCCGCTGGCATGCCAAGCACCATCCGTTTACATCGCCAAAACCCGAAGATTTTAACCTATTGACTTCAGATCCAGGTGCAGTGAGGGCAAATGCCTATGACCTTGTTATTAATGGTGTAGAGATTGGTGGCGGAAGTATTCGTATTCATGACAGACAATTGCAGGCACAAATGTTTGACCTTTTAGGATTTACAAAAGAAGAAGCCCTGAAACAATTTGGGTTTTTAATGAATGCCTTCGAATTTGGCGCTCCTCCGCATGGTGGCCTTGCCTTTGGTTTCGACAGGTTATGTTCTTTGTTTGGTGGAAGCGACAGCATCCGCGATTTTATTGCTTTCCCTAAAAATAATTCGGGAAGAGATGTGATGATTGATAGCCCAAGTGAAATTAGTGATGAACAGCTGAAAGAACTTCATATCTTATCTACGGCAACACGCTAAATGGTTATTATAGGATTTATAGCTTTTTTGTGCATTGGCTTGATATTGGGTTTAATAGGCGGTGGTGGCTCTATATTGGGCGTTCCGGTGCTGGTATACATTATGTGTTACAGTGCAGATGTTGCCACAGGTTATTCTCTGTTTATTGTTGGTCTTACTTCTTTAATTGGAGCTTTAGCGTATTTAAGAAAAGGAGAGATCAGTGCAGAAGCTATTCTTCAATTTGCGATCGCTTCCTTAACCACTGTGTTTTGTGTGCGTAAATTTGTGATGCCGGCTATTCCACAAGACATGCACCTTGGTAGCATCGAAATTTCGAAACATGTACTGATAATGGTGTTGTTTGCCATATTGATTCTGTGTTCTTCCTATAGTATGATCAAAAAAAGAAAGCGCAACAGGGTTAACGAAATAAAGTGGGATGAGTTTGCAAAAAGCCCTATGGGTGTGCCGTTTGTAATTTTATTAGGTGTAACGGTTGGTTTTATTACCGGTTTTGTTGGAGCAGGAGGCGGATTTATTATTGTGCCGGTGTTAATTTTCTTTTTGCGTTTAAGTTTTAAAAAAGCAGTAGGTACTTCGTTATGCATTATCGCTTTAAATTCACTCATTGGTTTTACAGGTAATATCGGGCATCAAACCATTGATTGGGTATTTTTATTGACCATATCAACCATATGCGCTGTAGGTATCCTGATAGGAAGCCGGCTTTCCAACAAAGTTTCTTCCCAAAAATTAAGGCCGGCTTTTGGCTGGTTTACATTGGTAGTAGGTATTTTTGTTTTAGTTAAAGAGCTTATATTATAATGGCAAAAAAAGGTAAATATGGAAAGATTTTTCTTTTCGTTTTTTTGATCGTAATTATTTTGGGAGGCTATTGGGCTTATCAAAATGTATTTAAGAGTAACGTTCATCTTAACGGTAAAAAATTCACTTATATCTATATCCCTACAGGAGCTAAGTTCGATGATGTGTTGGATGAATTGTACTCGCAGAATATTATCGACGATCACGAAAGTTTTGAATGGATGGCAAAGGAAATGGATCTGCCTGAAAATATTAATCCCGGGAAATATAGGATAGGAGCGGATATGAGCAACCGTTCCATTGTAAAAATGATCATAAATGCGAAACAGGAAAAAGTGAAATTGTTTTTCAACTCACAAATTCGCACCAAAGAGCAATTTATAGCGTATGTTTCTGAAAAACTGGAGATAGATCGTAATGACCTCGAAGAGTATTGTAATAATGAAGAAGTCCTTAACGAAAAATACGGACTGAATGCTGAAAATTTCATGTGTTTGATCGTGCCTGAATCTTACGAAGTAAACTGGACAACACACCTCGACGATTTTTTTGAATTAATGAGCAGCTCTTATAATGCCGTTTGGAATAAAGAGCGTAAAAACAAAGCTAAGGCTATTGGGTATAGTATCCCCGAAGTAATAACCCTGGCGTCTATTGTACAAAGCGAGAGCACTATAAAATCTGAACAACAAAAAATAGCAGGTGTTTATATTAACCGTTTAAAAAAAGATATGAAGTTGCAGGCCGATCCTACGATCGTGTTTGCGAATCAATCGTTTGAAGTGCAACGTGTACTATCGGCCGATAAGGATATTGATTCGCCCTATAATACCTATATGTACAAAGGATTGCCACCGGGACCTATTTGTTTGGTAAACCCAGGTGCTATTGATGCCGTATTAAATTATACGAGCCATAATTATATATTTTTTTGTGCAAAGTGTGATTTTAGTGGGTATTCCAATTTTACCAGCGATTATACAGTGCACCAAAAAAATGCCAAAGAATATCAAAACGCCTTAAATCAAAAGGGAATAAAGAGATAGCATGAATATATTTACAGAAAAATTAAGTAAGCAACTTGCCCAGTCTTTATTGGAAAATAAATTCGAAGAACCTCTCGAGTTGCAGTCTATTGCTATTCGTAAAATAAACAGTGGCACGGATGTGATTGTTGAAGCCCCTGTTAATACAGGTAAAAGCACCACCATTGTAATCAGTACCATTCAAAAATTGCAGTCTGCTTTTGAAGATGCTGCAAGGGCTTTAATTATTGTGGCTAATAAAGAAGATGCTATTAGTATGAAAGAACAATTTTCTGTTTTGGCAAAGCATACCAATTTAAGAGTGCATGCGGCACACGAAGGAGATAAAATTGACAAGCAGGCCGAAGCTATTTATTTTGGTGCCGATGTGGTTATTGGTACACCTGTGAGGATATTAGAATTGTATTTCAAGAAAAATCTCAACATCAATAAAGTAAAATTGTTTGCATTGGATAATGCGGAGATGATGATCAAAAATTCGAACCAGGGACAAATAGACCGTTTGGCACTAAGCTTACCAAAATGCCAGCATTTGGTGTTTACAACCGCTTATGATGCGAAAGTAGAAAGACTGATTGAGAAATTTATTGTGGCTCCTGCCATGATTGAAATGGAAGGGTAAAAGATCAACAGTTCATTTTAAATAATACCAAAAAATAATCCAGTTTAAAATGGCAGATGCCAGTTGCTCGTCTGAGTTTGGAACCTGTTTTTGTAATTCACTCAGGCATTTATCAAATAAAATATCTTCGTAAGCCGAATAGATAGTTGTGTTGGCACTTCTATCGGTATAATGACCGGAACTGATTAATTCAGCGGCCTTAGTATAAATGGCAATGGCCTGATCAAGGTTTTCGGAATTTGATACTCCCTGGAACTTCCCGGTTCTTTTTACCAGTGCTTTTAAGGCGCCTTCTTTTGTTTTATAGCTATGATGAGCGCAGAAACGAATCACGACATCATTTAAAATATCTATATATTCCTTATCCACTATTTATTATGGGTTAGCTTTCATATAGTTTGCTAATTCCTTTTTGGAGCTGCTGAAACTAAAAGTATCATACACTTTATAATAATTCTTTTTGTCATACGTTCTGGAGTAGGCGTATTTCGAGAAATCGAGTTTGGTACTTTCCATGGTAAATAATTTAGTAAGCTCAAATACCTGTTCAGAAGAAACTTCCCTGTTGTCAAAAAAGGTTTTAGCCATTTCTGTTTTGGTAGACTCAAAACTTTCTTTTTTAATGGCATCGCACATTCCGGCAAATTCCTGACTCGTGATCCTGTTTTGATTAGGATTATTGTTAGGGTTGTTGGGATTATTAGGATTGTTAGGGTACATCGGAGGCAATGTTGTTGGTGTTATGGGAGGTAAGGTTTGTATTCCGAGTAAACTTTTACTTTCCAGTATTAACGAATAGTTTCCGTAAACATCTTTGTTTAAAGCATATACCGATACATAATTGGGAGAACTGGCAATATTAAATGCCAATGCACCATTAACGCCCATTTGCAAAATCTTTACACGGTAATTGTATTCGTCGAGAAAATCAAAATTGATTTCGGAAGTATAGATATTATTCTGCCTGATGCCGTTTAAGGATACGATAAACTTTGGGTTATTGTTATTGGCATTATGAATGACTATTTTGCCAACGTCCTGGGCATTTACAGAAGTTACAATTCCTAAAATACAAAGTAAAAAAAGTGTTTTCATAGTGAGAGCGTTTAAATGACTAAAACCAAAAGTATGCCACATTATCTGCGATAACAAATATATGTAATTAATCAAAAATGGCTTTTTATTTTTGGTTCATTTGTCAGTCTCTTCGTAGAGCCTACTCTTTCACAATCTTTTTTCTCACAAGCTCGTGATTCTTATTTTCCAACTCAATGGTATAAATACCTTTGGCAAAGGAAGAGATATCAATTGAGATGCGGCTGTTTTCATTGAGGTTGCCAGAAGTATATACAAGGCTTCCACACACATTATAAATGGTGGCTTTGGTAATAAGTGAGACCGTATTTTCGATGCTGAGCAAAGAACTCGCAGGGTTTGGGTAAATAGAATAATAATTCTCTGCCTCAGTTTCATGAATAGAAGTTGCGCAACTCAGTTTATTGATGTAATCCCAAACGGTATTATCAAATGCAGAAGATGCCAGGTTAAACCCTCCGGCGGTATTGCCTTGTCGCACAATCACTATTTTCTGGCTGGGAACTACATAAATTTTCTGGTCATTTTTTCCGAGTGCACAAAACATATCCGTAGGCGCATTTGGGATTAAACTTCCGGAAAATGTAAACTGAACCTGTGGTGTCATAAAACTAGCTTTGCCGTTAAGCCACCACAAATAGCCATAAGCGTTATTTAATGCTTGCGATGTATTTACCATGGCTTTAAAGTAGGTTGAATCTTTCATCAATGTATCCTGATTCCAGATGCCCTTATTTAAATTCAGAAGTCCAAAACGAGCCATATCTCTTGCCTTGCTGTAATACACCTGCTGATACCATATCCCGCTCATTCCTGTTTTTGCTTCTATCCAATTGTTGGTTATGGTATTGTAATTTTGGGCAACGGCATTGCTTACTACATCCTGTACTTTCCGGTAAGCACCTGTGTGGTAAGCCCAACGTGTGCCGGCATCTGCTTTATATACCAGGCAAGCTTTCATGGTGTCTTCATTAGTACAACCGGTGGGTGGTACATCATCCATGCCGCTGGTCATGGTTAATAAATGTTTAACGGTGATCAAATCTTCTTTTGCAAGGGTTTCGCTGGTCCAGCCTGTGCCCAGGTATTGCGAAACTTTAGTGTTGATGTTTACATAACCTTGTTGTTGTGCAATGCCTGTAATAAAACTTGCCAGACTTTTGCTGGCCGATGCCCAATACCACACCGAATCGCGGGTGTAAGTGCCGAAATATTTTTCCAAGACACGTTTCCCGTCTTTTATAATCATGAACGATTTTGTGTCTTTGGCTTGCAGATAAGCGTATAGCGAATCAATGCGGGGCTGGCAATATCCAGCAGCAGAAGGTAAAATGGAATCCCATACATTTCCTGTTAAAGGCGGGAAATAGAGGGATTGGGATTTACCAGGAAAAGAGAAAAGAATAATGACAAAGAGGAGTGTAAATGTTTGTTTCATCTGTGTTTATTTAGAACTGTTAGACTTATTGCGCGGATGATGGTTTAAATGAATTGTGTTAAATCTTCTTCTATTTTTCAATAGCATTGTATCCTGATTCCTATAATGGTAATATCATCTACCTGTTCTGTATTTCCCATCCAGTTTTTTAATGTAGTTATTAGTGTTTCCTTTTGTTCATTTACCGGTTGGTTTGAGATACGGATCAATTCTTCCTTTAATTTTTTGTACATGAACTTCTTTCCCTTAGGCCCGCCAAACTGGTCGGCATAGCCATCCGTTAATGTATAAATCATATCCCCTTTTTCTATCTCAACGTCATGCCCATTAAATGAAACCGTATCTTTATCGTGCTTTCCAACCGGCATTTTATCCATTGCTAACTCAATCAGGGCGCCGTTTCTAACGATCCATACAGGATTATTTGCTGCCGAATAAATCAATTTATTTTTATCCGGTGTAAAACAGATAAGGCTACAATCCATACCGTCTTTTCCACCGTCGGGGCTGCCATCTTTTTTTAAACGTTCAATAATGGTTGAGCGTGTATGATTTAATATTTCGCCGGGTTCAGTAATACCAAGGCCAACAGCTTTTTCAAGCGAAGAAATATTTAAGATACTCATAATAGCTCCCGGCACACCATGGCCTGTACTGTCTGCGGTAACTAAGGCAAAATTTCCGTTATGTAATTTACCGGCCCAGTAAAAATCGCCACTTACCACATCCTTTGGTTTAAACACCACGAAATAATTATTCAGGTTGCTTTCCAGTTGTTCTGTAGTAGCTAAAAAGCTGCGTTGTATTCTCTCAGCATAATTAATACTGTCTGTAATCTCCCTGTTCTTTTCTTCCACTAAATGTTTTTGTTTTTCTATAATGCGTTGCTGCTTCCTGCTTATTTTATAGCGGTTAAATATAAATCCCCCAAACAATAGTAATACGCCCAAACCACTGTATAAGGCATAACGCTGAGTTTTCTCCTGTTTTATCTGCGCTTCTTTTTGTGCAAGAACTGCCTCGTGTACCAGCTTTTCCTGTTCTGTTCTTTCTTTATCAAACTTAGACTGAACGGCTTTTATGCTTTCCACTGTTTCGTCGCCCGAATTATCCAGGCTGTCTTTCATGGCTGTAAAAAGTAAATGATACCGGTAAGCCGTTTTATAATCATTCCTGTCAACATATATGGTGGAGAGGTTTTTATAGGCGTCTTTTAGTATATCTACATAATTATTTTTTTTACCAAGCTCTATTGCGTTATTCATAATGCTTATTGCCTTTGAAAAATCATGCTTAGTGGCATATACATCACTTATAAAAATATAGGTCTGAGCTATCTCATGCCCTTCTTCTTCTTTGATATACAGCGTTAATGCGGAATCCAGGTTATTCAGTGCGTCATCAAATTTATTTAACCTGTAATCTGCTTCTGCTACATCGCTGTATCCGCGGGCTATAAGCTGAGGTTTAGCAAATTCTTTATATTTGGCTAAAGCAGCCATCCAATTCTCCAGGCTCTTCGGATAATCCTGCATGGTGTAATAGATAGAGGCAATGTCGCCGTAAGAATCGCCAACACCTTTAACGTCTTTTAGTCGTTCCGACATTTTAAGAGAAGCAAAATGGTTTTCTATTGCCTTGAAATAATTACCCTTAGCTATATAACAGTTTCCAATATCTTCATAATACATGCCGCATTGAAAGATGTTACCGGCTTTTTTTGCAATGGAAAGTGCAATCTCAAAATTTTCTAATGCCAGTTTGGTATTTTGTTGATGGGTATATATATCTCCCATTATACCGTAAGTGAAAGCAAGGCGTTCTTTATTATCGAGCTCCCGGAAAAGAGCCTGGGCAATTAATAAATTTTCGATAGCCTTCTCAAACAGGGATTGTTTGTTGTAGACATAGCAAATAGAAAGGTAAGAAGCCGCCAAACCGGCCCTGTCGTCAATTTTTTCGCAAAGCTTTACTGAGCGCAGAAAGTAATGGATCTGATGATCATCGTTTATTTCGTAAGTTCCTGATAGCCTGAATAGACGGGCTTTCGTCTTTAAATAATGAAGTATATATTCATCTTCTTTTATAGCTTCTTTTAGTGAGGCAATATCTTTGGCTTCGGCAGCAGCAATAATAGGAGCATAGGCATCACATTTTTTTTTGGCATTGTTGAGGTAATAGGTATAAACATCACCTTCCGCTCTTTTCATTAAACTCAGCATAATATTGAGGCGCACAGTGTCATTTTGTTTTGAGCTGTGTTCAGGAATATTTTTTAAAGCAATAAGTAAGGAGTCGGTTTTTCTTTTTTTGGTTGAAGGGCTTTCAGGTGCGGCCTGCTGTGCGTAACAAACCAAAGAAAGGGCATTAAGGATGCATATAACAAATAGTATCTTCCGC
>JAZJZF010000053.1:0-736 GCA_040389965.1 Bacteroidota bacterium | reverse complement strand
CATGAGAAAAATAATTTCATTTATGCACATATCGCTTGACGGTTTTGTAGCAGGAGTAAACGGAGAAATGAACTGGATCAAACTTGATGAAGAACTTTTTGATCATGTCGGTAAGCGGATAGGTGAAACCGATACGGCGTTATATGGACGAGTAACTTACCAGATGATGGAAAATTACTGGCCTACCGCAGGAGACAAGCCAGATGCAAGCAAGCACGATATTAAACATTCAAAGTGGTATAACAAAGCTCACAAAGTTGTTTTATCGAAAACAATGAAAGACGGAGGTCTGGCTAATACAATAATTATTAATCAAAACCTTTCGGACAAAATAAACGAAATAAAACAACAGGCAGGTGGAGAAATCTTGCTTTTTGGTAGCCCGACAGCAACACATTCACTTATTCAACAGAACTTAATTGACGGTTACTGGCTATTTGTTAATCCAATTGTTCTTGGAAAAGGCATTCCATTGTTTGTAGACATCAAAGACAAAATTAAACTAAACCTATTGACTACCCGACAATTTACTTCAGGGGTAACTGAACTGAATTACACAGTGGACAGTAAGTAGAAGCCCTAAATTTCAATCAGATTCATAAACTCATTTATCGCAATTAAGTCCCTTGTCAGATTATCCGAAATGGTTACATTTAAGTGAAGGGCAAATACAAGCAACAGTACTAAGTTTTACTTGCTTATTATTCTTGCGGATCACTAGCTTTCTTTATCTTTA
>JAZJZF010000052.1:0-15710 GCA_040389965.1 Bacteroidota bacterium | reverse complement strand
ATGTTATTCATTCGGTCTTAACCTTTTTAAAGCCACACGTTTGTAATTTTCAGCCTTTTCAGGGGTAACAAACGGTTCTGCTTCAACATAAAATAGACGGATAGAAGCATTGAACTTTCTAAATTCTTATGTAAATTCGTGTTAAGGCCGGACTTACCGGATTCTATTGCTCTTTTTTCATTCATCCCAATAACAGTAATTTTTCTAACCTTTATATAATGACAGAAATTGAACAATATATTAAATCTTACTTTGGAGTTATTCGGTCAGAAGAACTAAAACATGTAAGTTCTCTTTTCAAATTAACGTCTTTAAAAAAAGGTGACTTTCTTTTAAAAACGGGAAGGTCTTGTGACAAATTTTGTTTTATTCAATCGGGTCTTTTGAGAGTTTTTACAATTTCAGGCGATAAAGAAGTCACACAATGGATTGCTACGAAAGGATATTTTGGAACAGATTATCCTAGCTTTTTTTCAGACACTCCTTCCCGATGGACTATTCAGGCATTGGTGGATACTGAGGTTTATACAATTACAAAAAACGATTATAAAAAATTTGCCGAGGTAGTTTCAGGATGGAATGAACTTGAAAAATTATTTATGATTAACTGTTTTACAATATTGGAAGGCAGGATTTTTAGTTTTTTATCAATGTCGGCCGAAGAAAGGTATAATTTGTTTTTTGAACATAATAAAGAATTATTTAATCAGGTACCATTGCAATATATAGCCTCTATGCTTGGGATGACCCCTGAAACATTTAGTAGAATAAGGAAAAAGCAACTTTCCTAAATTCTTGATTTTTGTCAAGAGCGCCCTTTTAAGGTTGATGTAGTTTTGTACTATCAATTAGTATTAACCTTAAAACTATTTCAATCATGTTTATCGGACACCTCGGATTATCCTTTGCAGCTAAAAAAGTAGCTCCAAAAGTTTCTTTAGCAACACTTTTTATTGCTACTCAGTTAGTAGATATCATTTGGCCTTTTATGCTGGTGTTTAATGTCGAAAAAGTAGCAGTTACTCCCGGCTATACTAAAATGAATGCCTTCGAGTTTCTTTACTATCCATTTACTCATAGCCTTTTCATGGGTGTAGTATGGGGCATCATTGCCGGACTTATATATGCTTTTATTAAGAAAGATACCCGTGGGGCAATCGTTATTGGCTTATGTGTTCTTAGTCACTGGTTCTTCGACCTGGTAGTACATAGAGAAGACTTACCACTGACTCCTTTCAGCGACTATAAAGTAGGTTTTGGACTATGGAATCACGTAGCTGCAACCTTGATAATTGAATCAATCATTTTCTTTGGAGGGATACTCATTTATACTTCCGTAACGAGAGCTAAAAACAAAAAAGGTTCCTGGGGTCTTTGGTCATTGGCAGCTCTGCTTATTTTAGTTACTATTTCTAATACCTTCGGTCCAACACCTCCTGACTCAATTATGACATTATTTATTTCCTTTATTGTTTTAATGGCCATTTTAATTTTTCTTGCCGGTTGGGTAGATAAAAACAGAGAAATCAAACAAATAGAAATTTAAAAATGGAAACAAAAATGAAAAATATAATCAAACTCGAAGAATTGGCCATGTTTCTATTCGGAATTTATTTGTTCAATCAGTTGCATTATTCATGGTGGTGGTTTCCTGCATTGATATTACTTCCCGATTTAAGTATGATGGGATATTTAGTAAACCAAAAGATTGGGGGATATTTTTATAATTTTGCTCATCACAAAGCAATCGCTTTGGTAGCATATATTGCAGGAATATATTTTCATAATTCACCTCTCCAGCTTGCGGGAATAATTTTGTTTGCACACTCCTCAATGGATAGGATGTTTGGCTATGGCTTAAAATATTCTGATAGTTTTCACAACACACATTTAGGAATGATTGGTAAGAATAAATAACGTGTATAACATTCTTTATCCTGAAAGAGTGTACCATCTGGAACAGTAAAATGATCTATTTTGCCTCTTGTTATTGAATGGGTTATGGTTTTGACCTAAATCATCTATATTTTTCTTTTCGTGAAATTTTTTTCAAAAAAACTTGCGTAGTTAAATAACTACATATATATTTGTAGTCAAATAACTACATAATGAATTTAAGACGAGACGTGTTTCAGGCCATAGCAGACCCAACCAGAAGAACAATCCTTCTATTGGTGGCTTCACAATCAATGACCGCCGGAGCAATTGCTTCAAACTTTGATACAGCAAGGCCAACTGTTTCAAAACATTTGCAAATACTTACTGAGTGCGAATTGATTAAACAGGAGCAAAATGGCAGGGAAATGTATTATCATTTAAACCCCAAAAAAATGAAAGAGATCGCAGACTTTATTGATCCATTCCGTCAAATGTGGGAAGACCGGTTCAACAAATTAGAAACAATGATGAAAAAATATAAAAAATAATAACATGGAACAAAAAACAAAACTCAATGCTGAAGAAGGCAAACAGGAAATTGTGATAACAAGGGAATTTGATTTGCCTTTGGAACTACTTTTTAAAGCTTATGAAGAACCCGAATTAGTGGAACAGTGGATGTCGCACGGGCTTTCAAAAACCAAAGTAGTAAAGCTGGAAAATAAAAAACACGGCAGTTGGTTAAATGAAACCTCTCAGGATGGGAAGCTTGTATTTAGTGCAAGCGGAGTAATCTTGGAGTTTGTTCCGAACCAAAAAATTACGCGAACATTTGAAATGGAGAATACACCTTTTCCTGTTCAGTTAGAGTTCATGGAATTTGAAAAACTGACGGATAACACCAGCAAATTGACAATGCAAATGGTGTTTAAATCTGTGGCGGTGAGAGACCAATTGCTAAAAATGCCGTTTGCCCAGGGTATCAATATAGCACATAATAAAATTCAAGAAATATTAACCAAATAAAACAAATCGAAATGGAAAAGAGAAAAAAAATAGCTTACTGGATTAGCACCGGATTATTATGTTTTTGTATGCTTGGTGGAATCGGACAATTATTCCAGGTTAAGCAAGTCGTTGATGGATTTGCCCCTCTGGGCTACCCTACGTATTTTGTATCCATCATTGGGTTTTGGAAAGTGATGGCAATCATTGTTATACTCATACCTAAATTTCCATTGGTAAAAGAATGGGCTTATGCAGGTGTATTTTTTGTTATGACAGGAGCTTCTATTTCACATATAGCAATTAGTGATTCTGCATTTCATATAATTGTTCCGCTGATAATCGCTGGATTAGCTGTTTTTTCATGGTATTTAAGACCTGCTTCAAGAAAACTCACTGCATTAAATCAATAAAAATGGCTGAAAACACATTAAGAATTTGTGAAAAAGGACATAAGTATTATAAAAGTACGGATTGTCCTACATGCCCTATTTGCGAGAACGAGAAAAAACCTAAAAGTGGTTTGCTTGCAACACTTGGGGCGCCTGCAAGAAGAGCCTTAGAAAATAACGGAATTTTTACGGAAGAAGAATTATCAAAGTATTCTAAGTCTGAAATCTTAAAGCTACACGGACTTGGCCCAAGCACAATTCCCAAATTGGAAAAAGCATTATCAGCTAAAGGGCTTTCTTTTAAGAAGTGATGATTTGTGAGTTGTAATGTTGCTATTGAAATTTTAAAAAATGTAATACTTTTGTATACCATTTCGAATAGCTTACATAGTTCAATGAATGAAATAGTTTGATCATGGCTGTTGTATCCTGGAATTTCAAACCTGATGGTAGAAAAATGAGTTTAGTTAATCCATAAATGAATAACATGAATCCTAAAGTTGATTTTTATTTTAATAAGGCCAAAAAGTGGCAGGAAGAATTAGAGCAGTTAAGAACAATCGTTCTTGATTGCCATCTAAGCGAAGAATTAAAATGGGGCGTTCCCTGCTACACGCTTGAGAAAAGTAATATTGTTTTAATACATACGTTTAAAGATTATTGCGCGTTTTTGTTTTTCAAGGGAGCGTTGTTAAAGGACCCGAAGGGTATTCTGGTTCAACAAACCGAGAACGTGCAGGCGGCACGCCAAATTCGATTTACCGGTGTTAAGGAAATAGTTAAGATGAAAGCAACTCTGAAAGCTTATATTTATGAAGCTGTTGCCTTGGAAGAAGCCGGTGCCAAAGTGCCGATGAAAAAGACTAAAGAATTTGCTATTCCGGAAGAGTTTCAGAAAAAATTAGATAAAATGCCAACCTTGAAAAAGGCCTTTAAAGCATTAACGCCGGGGAGGCAAAGAGGGTATTTGCTTTATTTTTCTTCGGCCAAGCAAGCCAAAACCCGCGAATCCAGAATTGAAAAATACATCCCGCATATTCTTGATGGCAAAGGAATAGATGATTAGTCAATATAAAATATAACACCGCATGAAAAATACTAAAAAGCAACTAACACCACCGCAACGTGAAGAACTACTCAGGATATTGAAAACCCGTTTTGAAAAAAATAATGGGCGTCATAAAGGCTTTGAATGGTCTAAAATCCATGCAAAGTTGGATTCTGCAATTGGTATGGAGAAATTATGGTCGCTTAATGAAATGGAAAGTACCGGTGGTGAACCCGATGTTGTTGGCTATGATAAAAAGACAGGCGAATACATTTTTGTTGATTGCTCAGCAGAGAGCCCTAAAGGTCGTAGAAGTTTTTGTTACGATAGCGATGCTTTAGAATCAAGAAAAGAACATAAACCAAAAGATAGTGTTATTGGAATGGCTACTGCCATGGGTATTGAGCTTTTAACGGAAGAACAATACAGGAACTTGCAGCAACTGGGAGAGTTTGATACAAAAACATCAAGCTGGGTAAAAACACCATCAAATATCAGAGAGCTCGGCGGTGCTTTGTTTTGTGATCGCCGTTATAATACTGTCTTTGTGTATCACAACGGTGCTGAATCTTACTACGCTGCCAGAGCTTTCCGTGGCTCCTTAAGAGTCTGATTTTTTGAAGGAATTCAATTTACATCTTAAGTTCCTTTGGAACGATACCAAATTTTTTTCTGAAAGCGCCTGTAAAATGATAATTTCTATCTTTGAAATAAAAACCAAGAATGAAAGAAGCAGAGATAGAAATATTTTATCCGGCAAATCTTGCGGCATGGCGAAAATGGTTAGAGAAAAATCATGTTTCCCGATCGTCTGTCTGGCTTGTTTTTTATAATAAAACTTCGGAAAAACCTTCTGTCACTTGGAGTGATGCCGTTGATATAGCTCTTTGCTTTGGCTGGATTGACAGTAAAAAGATAGCAATAGATAAAGAGAAATCACATCAGTTTTTTAGCAAACGCAAACCCAAAAGTACCTGGTCAAAAATAAACAAAGGGAAGGTATTAAAACTGATTGATACAGGGCAGATGACCGAGGCAGGTTTAATCTGTATTGAAACGGCAAAACAAAATGGTTCCTGGACAATTTTAGATGATGTAGAAGAACTCGTAATACCCGGAGATCTGGAAATGGAATTCAAAAAACAGCCGGGTTCAAAGGACTTTTTCCTAAGCTTAAGCAGGTCGGTAAAAAAAAGTATGTTGCAATGGCTTGTACTTGCCAAACGCCCCGAAACCAGGCAAAAACGGATTAGTGAAATAGCGCAACTGGCGGCTCAAAAACTGAAACCTAAGCAGTTTTAATAGAATACAGCTTGTTTTAGCATACTCAATAAATTTAATTTAGTTCGATTGTAACTAAATTAAAATAAGGCGTTATACCGTTTAAATTTTCAATTTGTTCGGTAAATATACAAAGACTATAAAGGGTTGCATGTTACTTGTGTTGAGTTTACAACTTGGCATTGCACAAAATTTGATTCCTGATTCCAGCTTTGAGAAGAACAAATTTATACCTATGGATTTTTCTGCTTTAAATGCTTCCTATTCCTGGAGTATTCCCAGTTGGGGAACTTCTGATCTGTTTTGCAAATGTGATAGAAAAACCAAAGAATCTTCTGATAAAATCTATTCGGAGGTGGATGTGCCTCAAAATACAATGGGTTATCAATATCCACATTCGGGAACCTGTTATGCCGGTATATTTGTTTTTTCGCATGGTAATTATAGAGAGTACCTGCAAACAGCTCTTAAAGAACCCTTGAAAAAAAACAAAACCTATCTCTTTACAATGTATATAAGTCTGGCAGATTACTCACGTATTTCCATTGATCAGTTGGGTGTTTGTTTTTTGACAAATAAAGCAGATTACCATTCTTCAGATGTGATCACAGACCTGAGCCCTGTTTATATAAATATTGAACATGAGGTAGGTAACGATGTAAAAGACTGGCATCGAGTAACAGCTACTTATAAGTCTCATGGTGGAGAGTCCTATCTATTATTTGGTAGTTTTGACATTAATAAAATTAAGAAGACAAAATTAAGTGCTCCAAAAGAGATAAAATCACGGATTAATCAGAAGATAGAACGTGATGCTTACTATTTTATAGATGATGTGAGCCTGGTTGAAACTTCCCTGAACGAACAAATGGATACTACATTAAATTCGGAGCAGGAACCGGCTAAAACAATTTCGCCCGACTCATTATTTGTTTTAAAGAATGTTTTATTTAATACAAATGAAACAATTCTTTTGCCACCATCTTATCCGGAATTAAATGTAATTGTAGAGTACTTAAAGAAAAATCCGCAAACTCACATTGAAATTTTTGGACATACAGATAATTCGGGAAATGAAACAGCAAATAAAAAACTTTCAACAGGGAGAGCGAAAGCTGTAGCAAGCTATTTAATTTCGGGTGGAATTGATAAGGACCGAATAAAATATAATGGATACGGAAGCTTAAAACCAATTGCCACCAATAACACGGAAGAAGGCAAGCAGCAAAACCGCAGAGTTGAATTTATTATAAATAAAGAATGACGCGATGAATCAATTTATTGTACATTTGTCCCGATAAGTTCTTTACTTTATTTCATCAACCGGGAAAGGTTATACTTAGCTGTAGATTAATAGGGAATCGTGTGTAAATCACGAACTGTCGCGCAACTGTAAGTAACTAAAAAGGTTTTACCAGTAAAAATCCACTGTTCTGGCAATAGAACGGGAAGGATGGTAAAATGTTACAAGTCAGGAGACCTGCCTATTCCGAATTGACGATGCTTTCGCGAAATGAAGCTCTAGTCAGGTATGATGCCTATAACAATTTACCAAGCATGAAAACCATTTTTTGAAGGTATGTTGTGTATCATAATAGTGTATCTCCCTCTCTCTTAATTTATTTCTCACAAGCATACGAAGTTTAGCAAAAGAGCTTTTAAATCGATTTATCAATCATTTAAAAGCAATAAAAATGCAGGCATTGTCCTTATACTAAAGATAAAAATATAAACGATTAATTTTAATATGAATACAGAAGAACGGATTGAACAATCAGAAACACGCATTTTCAAGGCAGTATTCCCAAATACAACCAATCATTATGATACGTTGTTTGGAGGAACAGCCATGCAACTTATGGATGAAGTAGCTTTTATTACCGCTACACGATTCAGTCGCCAGCGAATGGTGACCGTAAGTAGTGATCGAATAGATTTTAAAAAGCCGATCCCGGGCGGAACAATTGTAGAGCTGATAGGAAAAGTAGCTTATCTTGGGAATACAAGTATCAAGGTGCGTGTAGATATTTTTATAGAACAGATGTATTCTGATCACAGAGAAAAAGCAGTAAGCGGAGAGTTTACGTTTGTAGCCATCGACGAAAATAAAAAACCTGCCAAAGTCCTGAAATAGTAATCTTGGTAATTTTTGCTTTACCTGTCACAGAATTTTATGTTTTTTGACTACAACAATCATAGATTTGACTACGTTCGTTTTTTTGTTTCTGCAGAACTTTGTGGAAACAAAAAAATAGAACATGAAAATTATCATAACAGGTTCTTTAGGGAACATTAGCAAGCCATTAACACAAGAGTTAGTGCAAAAAGGACATGCTGTAACGGTTATTACCAGCAAGCCCGAAAAACAAAAAGATATTGAAGCCCTGGGTGCAAAAGCAGCTATTGGCACAGTAGAAGACATTCAATTTCTTACGTCGGTTTTTACGGGTGCAGATGCCGTGTATTGTATGCTTCCTCCGGGCGGTGTTTTTTCTGACCCCAATTTTGATGTCATGGCCCATGCCAACGAAATTGCCAATAACTATGTACAAGCTATTCAGCAAGCAGGTGTTAAACGTGTTGTATATCTCAGTAGCATTGGCGCTCATACTAATAAAGGGAATGGCATTCTTGCTTTTCATTACAATGCAGAAACTATTTTGCAAAAACTGCCGGCTGATATAGCCATTACGTTTATGCGTCCTGTTGGTTTTTATTACAATTTATTTGGCTTTATAAATGGGATAAAAACGCAAGGTCTTATGGCTTCAAACTATGGAGCAGACGATTTGGTACCATGGGTTTCTCCTATCGATATTGCTGCTTCGGTTGCCAATGAACTAACAACGTCTTTTACCGGCCGAAATATACGTTATGTAGCAAGCGAAGAAATTACCTGTAATAATATTGCCGGTATTTTGGGCGCAGCCATTGGAAAACCTGATTTAAAATGGATTGTTATTCCCGATGAGCAACTATTAAGCGGTATGACAGCAATGGGTATGAACTCCACTATAGCAAAAGGATTTGTTGAAATGAATGCAGCTATACATGATACTTCTTTATTTGAAGATTATTACCGTAACAAACCAACGTTAGGAAAAGTAAAACTCGCTGATTTTGCGAAAGAATTCGCAGCAGTTTTTAATCAAAAATAATTACCTTGTAGTATGGCAAACGTGCAACCTTTCAGGATTAAGACAATAAACGATTACCACAGTATAATGGGGCTCCCTAAACCGGAGCACCCATTAATTACAGTCATAAATTTTGAAGATGTCAAATATCCGTTAAGTAAGAGGTCGGGCGGTGTGATATTCGATTTTTATTCAGTCTCGCTGAAAAGAATATCTAACCCTAAAGTAAAATATAAGTATGGCCAACAATCTTATGATTTTGATGAAGGAATCATGTACTTTATTTCTCCCAACCAGATTTTTTCAGTAGAAACAGAAGAGGAGTTTAAACTCTCGGGATGGATGTTACTCGTTCATCCCGATTTTTTATGGAACACAACTTTAGCAAAAAAAATAAAACAATACGAATATTTTAGTTATTCGGTACATGAGGCATTGCATCTTTCTGATAAAGAAGAAACAAATGTAAAAAGTATCATGCAAAACATTGCTCAGGAGTACCACTCAAACATTGATAAATTTAGTCAGGATGTCATTATTGCACAGTTGGAATTATTACTCACTTACGCTGAACGCTTTTACCAACGCCAATTCATAACCCGTAAAATAAGCAATCATAAAATACTGGATAGTTTGGAAAACTTGCTCACAGAATATTTCAATAGCGATGCTTTAGAAAAAAATGGATTGCCCACCGTTCAATATATTTCCGAAACCTTAAACGTATCTCCTAACTATTTAAGCAACTTACTTAAAATACTTACAGGGCAAAGCACACAACAACACATACATGATAAGTTGATTGAAAAAGCCAAAGAAAAATTATCTACTACGCATTTATCCGTAAGTGAAATTGCCTACGGATTAGGGTTTGAACATCCTCAATCTTTCAGCAAGCTATTTAAGACAAAAACCAAACTCTCTCCATTAGAGTTTAGAAGCTCTTTTAATTAAAAGAAAGCTATTTTACTTATTTAGGTTGAGTGGCTTTAATCGCTAATACATATTTATAAACGGCATCCTTTTGAACCTCCGTTAGTTTTGCCTCAAGGGCCATATCATCTATAATACCTTTCCATCTATCTTCCGCACGGTTATAAATGCTTTTTGCGCCATGGCAATTTGTACATACACCCGTATAAATGGCATGCCCATCGGTTAAGGTTTGCATAGTAACCTCTTTGTATTTGGCCTGAATTGCAATTAATTCTTCATTACCCGGAGCAAAAATGCCATTTTTTGATTTTGGAGGTAATGCCGGCCCTGCAGTTATCGTATTTGTGGGTGCGGTAGCAGTAGCTGGTACAGTAGCAGTTGTTGCTGCTGTAGTTGAAGTGGTGCTTTTTTTAGAAGAATGGCAAGCTGCAATAATGAGTGTAGTTATAGCAAGCAAAGTGAATGTAGTTTTTTTCATTTCTATAAATAGTTAAGGTTTTCTAATTAAATGTAATATAAATTGTGTTTTCCTATGTTTTGGAGGCTTATTTTTAAGGTCTTTTAACGTTACTGGTTTAAGATGAATTAGTTTTCGGGGACATTAAAAATAAACCCGACTCTAAAAACATTTTCAATACTTAAATTTGGATCTTCCTTTAGGTATTTGCGGATCTTTGTGATAAAGACGTCCAAACTCCTGCCTAAAAAATAATCATTCTCTCCCCAAAGTTCTTTTAACATCTCCTCCCGCTTTATAACATGGTTGCGGTGGTCGAACAAATATTTGAGAATATCACTTTCCTTTTCAGTGATTCGCTTTGTTTTATCATTCATTGCCAGAGATTGATTATTAAAATCGAATATATATTTTCCAAGGGAAATAATTTCAACTTTACTTTCGCTTTTATTCTCCGGTATCCTGCGAATAACCGCTTTTATCTTCCAAAGCAATTCCTCTTCATCAAATGGTTTTGTGATGTAATCATCAGCACCTAAATCATAACCTTTTAATTTATCCTCTTTTAAAGATTTTGCAGTAATAAAAATAATTGGCATTTTTTTATCCTTTAACCTGATCTCTTTTGCCAGAGAAAAACCATCCATTTTCGGCATCATTACATCTAATAAACACAGATCAAATGAACTGCTCTGAAATGCTTTTAACGCCAGTTCTCCGTCTTTGCAGAGCTTTACATCAAAACCCTCTGTCTCCAGATAATCGATTAGCAGAACTCCTAAATTAAGGTCGTCTTCTGCCAATAATATTTTGAGTTGTTCTTTAGACATAAGGTAATGTAATTGTAAATGTTGTTCCTTCTCCCTTTTCGCTTTTAAGTTCAATAGTTCCTCCGTGAGATTCAATGATCATTTTTATGTATGCCAGCCCAAGTCCAAATCCTTTTACATCATGCACGTCGCCGGTAGGAACCCTGAAAAATTTATCGTATACCTTTTTTTGATATTCCTTTTCTATACCAATACCTTTATCAGAAACTGTAACAAGTAAATTTTGATCACTATTAGATGTTTGAATCGATAATTCAGGTTTTTCCTTAGAATATTTAATAGCGTTGTCAATCAGGTTACATAAGGCATTTGTAAGATGTGTTTTATCTCCCATTACCACAAACCGGTCGGCATCAAGGTTTAAATTGATATGACCTTGCTTATTTTCAATCTGTATACTAATGCATTTTAAAGAATCATGAATAAGTTGATGAAAATCCAGTTCTGTCTTTTGCAAAGGAATTTCACCCCTTTCAAGCGCAGTCATGCTTAGCACTTGCTCAACCTGGCGTGTTAATTTTTCATTCTCTTCAAGTATAATCCCTGAGTAGTGTTTTATTTTATCTTCCTGTTTAATATTCGAATCCTTTATTAACATCTTGCCCGCTAAAGCAATATTTGTTAAAGGGGTTTTAAACTCATGGGTCATATTGTTTAAAAAATCCGTCGTGTGTTCCGATATTTTTTTCTCTTTCAGGAGCGACAGAATCGTTCGCCACGACAGAACAAGTACAACTAATATTAGAATAACGGAAGTAATAAATGGTATGCCCATTTCCGCTATAATAAATTGCTCTTTCCCTGGAAATACGAGTTTTAATTCCATTCCTTTTTTTGTAGCTACATCTTCTATACATGTTTTATAGCTGCCGGGTTGATAGAGATTGATGTTATTTTTAAAAGTAGGTTCGTTTTTAGTTATGCCCGGTTTAACTTCAAAAAAATAATCAATATGAATGTTATAAACTTTCATAAAATGATTAAACAACGAATCTATTTTTCGGACTTCGTTCCTGCCAACGCAAATTTCCAGATTCTTGCAGGTTTCTTTATCGGATGAAAGCGCTTCAGCTGTTTTAGAAAGAACCATATTGGCCTTTTCATTAAATAAATCTTCCTTCATTTTTGCTGTTTCCAGAATCCAGTTCACTTGAATGATGAGCACGATTATCAGTGCAACGGAAGAAATAGCTATAAACAGGTAGGTTCGGTTGAGTTTCATTTGTTATCTCAAAATTAACCATTTTATATGGTCTATAAACTACATTAACAAGTCATTAACAACCCAATAACTACTCAGTAACACGGTTCGATTTAAATCCCAACTACCTTTGTTATATAAAATTAAAAGCAAATGAAAACACTTATTATAACCCTGGCATTAGCAGCTATTTCGTTATTAAGTTATAACAGAAATGCTGAAGTAGGTAAATCGGAAAAAGCGACCGATGCAACTTCATCCGTAAATAAAACCGGCACTAAAAACACGCCGGATCCTCAAAAAACACACTATGAAATCAAACCTTTGGGTCATGTTCGCTACCTGCCATATAGAAGTCCGTATGTAAATTATTTGGGAGCCAAAGGTGGCGAAGGTTGTTAAAGAAAGAAACAGGTTAAGCTGTTTTAATACCTCTTATCCGAAACTTTAACGACACAGCGGCATTTATAATTTTAAATGCACCCTGTCAATAGCTGTAAGATAATTGTCGTCGTCATATATTCTCTCATTCATACCATCAACTGTTTTTTCAGTAAGAGAATATATCTGTCCTTGTTTTACACGGCTTGCCCAATTCTGTATATAGGTATTAAAATCAGGCGCTATAATGCCAATCGTATCTCCTTCAAAAAGATCTTTTGAACGTTCCAGTACGCAGCCCTTTTTACCTGTTCCTTTACCTGTTGTATCAATCGCCAGAGTATCATATGAATAATCATTGGCAATAGGAAGCCAGTCTTTATGCCAACAGAAGTATTTTCTTTCTTCTGTTTTTTCATCCAGTATTTCGTCAAACATTTTTTTGGCTGTGATTATCCCTTCAAGCGAATAAAAACACATGTCTCCAATATCTGTTACTTCATAGGGCTTAGCACCATCACACACGGTGTAAAAATCAATAAAACCAACAGGGATTTCCAGGTTTGTTGATTTTAAAAACGCTTCGACATGCTGCTGTGAAGCTCCGGGGTTCAATAACCGGGAGTAAACAGGAAGTAATTCTTTAATTTCCGCGATTAGCTTCTCGTACAGGTACATGGGTCTGTATTTTATCATTACAAATAATTATAAGTGGCGCGTAAATATATAATTTTTATCATTTTTTGAAACAGACAAAAAAACTTTTTTTAACGATCGGTGTTGTGATTATTATTGTTTTGTGGCATACATTTGCGGCAAAATTATAACCAATGAATTTCCAGTCTTATTTAAACTATTTTGAAGCGATATTGAACGATTCTAATCCTTCGGCACCATACGATAATCCTGATTATTATAATTATACAAAGCTTAACTGGGCCAGAATGAACCGTTGGTTAAAAACTGCAGAGGTTTCTGAAGAGATTAAAGAAAGTATTTCTAAAATTTCGAAACCACAACAATGGATCATTATTACAGAGCCATGGTGTGGAGATGCGGCGCATAGTGTCCCATTCCTGCACATGATTGCTGCAATGAATCCGTTGATTACAGTTGATTATGAATTAAGGGACACAGAACCTTTCAGGATCAATACTTATTTAACCAATGGAGGAAAATCGATTCCTAAACTGATTATTAAAAATGAAAATGATATAGCTGTATGGGGCCCGCGACCTGCAAAATGTCAGCTTGTTTATGCTTCTTTGGTTGCCGAAAAAGCAGATCTTGAAACCATGAAAATAGGTCTTCAAAATTGGTATAACCACGATAAGGGAGTTGAAATTCAAAAAGAATTAAAGGCATTGCTACAACCTGTAAACGTGTAAGGTTATTGGTGTATTAAAGTTATTAATAGATTAATTTTCTATTGCTCGTATGAGCTCATTATAAATTGATCTTAATAAGCTTGTTTTGAATAACATAATCTACAAGTTCGAGCGTATTGGTCGTATTGGTTTTTTTTGAAATGTTATAACGGTGCCCTTCAATTGTACGTACACTTAAATTGAGGGCTTTCGCAATTTCAATGCTCGATTTTTTATTGCAGATCATTTTCACAATTTGCATTTCCCTGTTTGTTAATTCAGTATCAGGAATAACGCTTCCTTTTAGAGGTGTTTTTTTAATAAGATCGGCCATAACAGCTGATACTTTGGCATCGTAATAGTGACCTAGTTCATGTACAGATTGAATAGCATCCACTACTTTTTCTATATCGCAGTTTTTTGAAATAAAGCCGCAGGCACCGTTTTTTATAAATTCAATAATATAGGAATCATTAAAATGCATACTCATAATGATCACTTTTATATTAGGGTATTTTTCCCGTATTTTTTCAAGAGCTTC
Source organism: Bacteroidota bacterium (assembly GCA_040389965.1). Lineage (GTDB taxonomy): Bacteria > Bacteroidota > Bacteroidia > B-17B0 > Aurantibacillaceae > UBA4416. The sequence goes on along the minus strand of JAZJZF010000052.1, from coordinate 1,256 downwards.
TTTGCCATTCATGACAGGCATTTCAATGTCTAAAAGAATAACATCAGGCTTACTGGTCTTTAATGCCTCCATTAATTCTTTACCATTCCCGGCATCAATAATGATGTTTAAATGGTCGTACTCTTTTAAAAGAAGTATCAAGCCCTGCCGTAAAACTAAATGATCATCAGCAAGACCTATATGTATCGTCTTGGTCATATTTTATAGGGTACACTTATCCTGACTGTAGCCTCAGATGGGTTGTTTATATAATCTATGTTGGCGTTTAAAATGAGAGCCCGTGCTTTTAATGATTTTAATCCAAGCCCCTTGGAATTTTCGGTAAAAATCTCCATTTCTTCATTACTAACCCCTTTGCCATTATGCGCAAATTCAATAACAAGTTTCTTTTGTATGTTTTGTGTGGTCATTTTAAATGCCGTACATTTCGAATGTTTAAACAGATTATTTAATATTTCGAGAGAGATCCTGTAAATATTTAACTGATCCTGTTTATCAAATATATCGAGTTCATCGGAACTTATTCTGTTTTCAAATTCAGCATTTAATAAATCAATTTGCTGCACATTGCGGATATGTTCTTCCAATGCTTTTAATAAACCGAATTCCATTAAAAACGATGGTATCAGATCAAGGCAGGTTGTTCTAATACCTTCAATGGCTTTATCGAGCAGGTCCGAATCTGCTTTAAGCGTTTCCGGATCAAAGGTATTTTTCTTTGCAGCCATACGATGTCTGCTTAAATTTAATTTCAGGATCACTAACAACGGATTAATCTCGTCATGCAGGTTTCTGGCTATTTTTTCTTTTTGTTGTTCTTCAACTTCTACAGAAGCTTTGAATAAAGTAATTTGCTTTTCCTGTTCCATTAAACGGATACGGGCTTCTTTTAATAGCATCTTTCGTTGATAGTATACAACAAATAATATAATAGCCGTTGAAAGAAACAACGTTATTAAGATGCCTACAGTTACTAAAAGTTTTATGTTCGTAATGTCCTGGTTTTCCAAAATCCTATGCTGATTAATATATATAAAATAATATTTAATGCGGAATGGAAACCCCATAATTCGTAGAGTGCATGCTGGGCGTGTGCTTGCAAAAACCGGCTAAACAAATGCAGGATCAGGTTCCCCGAAAAGAACAATAGAAAGCCACAATTAAACCAGAAAACGGGTGCAGACAAAATATTTGGGTAGAGCGTATTTTTTAGCAGATCATTAAACGTGAGTATTGCTAATACTGTAATAATAATA
>JAZJZF010000051.1:0-15416 GCA_040389965.1 Bacteroidota bacterium | reverse complement strand
CTTTGTTGTTGCGTCTTCACTAGCGGGTACTGCCCGTAAAATGTTCCCACTGGGAGCAGGGGCAATGTTGTCAAGCATAGTGTCTGATCCTTACACAGTCTGAAGTAAAGACTATAACATCCAAGCTTTTATAAAAATAAAAGAAAGCCATGATTGGTATAACCACAAAGGGTTCCAGGTTAGCCCTATCGAAGCAAAACAGGTAGCCGTAGCTTAAAAAAGAAATAACAAATGCATATTTGTGTCTGTTGGTTGGTGTTTCGGTTTTAGGGATATTAAGATACGAGAACCAGTAAATAAGCAAAGAGAATATTCCGGTAAACAAGTAAAGAGAGGCTTGTTTGGACATTAATGAAAATATCCAGAAGAATACATTGGCAATTGGCAAATAGTTACTGTTACCAAGGTAAGTAGGATCAAAATACGGATTCATGTTTTTACACCATTCCCGCATATTAAAGAAATCATTGAAACGGTCTGACTGTAAAAACAAAAATGTATTAGCGGGATATGGCTTTTTTAACATCCCATCCTGATAAAAAAAATGATAAATAACAGCGGCCAGTAATCCAAAAAAGATAATATTGGCAATCAGTTTTAGTTGCTTTGATTTATTAAAAATGCCGGTAGCATTTGCTGCATTCTGATTACCTGTATTAGCTTTATTAGTGGAGTTCGGTTTAGGCTTCATTACATTTTATAATTAAAATGGTAAGGACTGATATATTATTTATGAAAAAAAATACGGGATTACTTCCAGATCTTCCACTCTGCATTGCCTTTATCCCAGTATTCGTTCAAATCCTGTTTATCTTTTAGCGTATCCATAGGTTTCCAGAAACCACGGTGTTTAAAAGAAACCAACTGGCCATCTTTCGCTAAATTTTCTAAAGGCGCCTGTTCCCATATGGTTGAGTCGCCATCAATGTATTTAAATACTTCGGGTTCGCACACAAAAAAGCCTCCGTTTATCCAACTGCCATCACCTTTTGGTTTTTCAAAAAATGATTCCACTAAACCGGCTTCATTAATGCCCAACGCTCCAAAGCGACCACTTGGCTGCACAGCAGTAACGGTTGCAAATTTTTTATTGGCTTTATGTGTTTTTAATAATTCATTAATATCAACGTTGCTTACGCCATCTCCATAAGTAAGCATAAACGTTTCATTGTTTACATATTTTTCAATTCGTTTAATACGGCCGCCCGTCATGGTATCTTTACCGGTATCTACCAATGTTACTTTCCATTTTTCAGAATCTGAATTATGTACTTCCATTTTGTTATTTGCCAGATCGAATGTTATATCCGAATGGTGCAGGAATAAATTCGAAAAATATTCTTTCACAAAATGTCCTTTATATCCCAGGCACACTACAAATTCATTGAAGCCGTATTGGGAATAAATTTTCATGATATGCCACAAAATTGGTTTCCCACCAATTTCAACCATTGGTTTTGGCCTAGTATCTGTTTCTTCTGAAATACGTGTTCCTAATCCGCCTGCCAGTATAACTACTTTCATATGTTTTGTTGTTTATTTTTTAAACTTATCGGGTAACTATTAAAAATTAATTCTCTCTTTTTCTATAACCAAAGGTCTTTTTCTGACCTGTGTGTGTATGGCTCCAATATATTCGCCTATGATACCTATAAAGAAAAGCTGCACCGATGAAAAGAAAAATACACCTATCACCATTGGCGCTGTTCCTGCCTGAAAGGTATTCCAGTACATGAGCTTATATACAAAATAACCAACAGCAACCAATAAGCTAATGATGGCTGAAAAGAAGCCGATAAAAGCCGATAAGCGCAAAGGTAATTTTGAATGATTGGTAAAGCCTAGCATGGCCATATCGTACAGACTAAAAAAATTGTTCTTTGTTTTACCGCCTGCTCTTTGCGGCTGCGTATAATTTATTTCATAACGATCAAATCCCAACTCTGTTACCAGTCCTCTGAAATAAGGATATGGATCATCCAGATCTCTCAACACAGAAATAAATTGCTGATCGTATAAACCAAAGCCTGTAAAGTTTTTGATGGTAGCATCATTACCTGAAGCACTGGCTAATAAATTATAAAATGTTTTTCTTACGGCAAACATCAAGGGGTTTTCCTTGCTTTTGTTTTTTATGCCAATAACTATTTTATAACCTTCTTCCCATTTATTAAGAAATTTCTCAATCATTTCGGGTGGGTCCTGAAAATCAGCTACAAGCGAAATAACGGCATCGCCTTTACATTGAATCAAACCATGAAACGGAGAACGGATGTGTCCAAAATTACGGGCATTTACAATAACCTTCACATTCTTGTTTGTTTTGGCAATTTCGCGTAATATGTTTACGGTTGTATCCACCGAACTATTATCGATAAATAAATGCTCGTAGGTATACTGAGGCATTTTTTCAAATACTGCAGCCACCGCTTTTACAAGTTCGGCTACATTCTCTTCCTCATTATAGCAAGCTGTTAAAACAGATATATGTTTTTTGTGTGCTTCCAAGTTATTTGCAATAAGTCGTTTTAAAATGATCTATAGCTAATATAGCTTCATCTTCTGTTAAATCCAATATTTTAGTGAAGTTATACTCCTCGTCCATCATAATTAAAGGCAGGTTATTCCCGATCCTTTTTTTATCCTGCTTCATAGGATTTATAATGTCTGCTGAAGAAACTTCTTTTAAAATGGTATAATCACTTTTCAATAATTCTAAAAACACATTTACCGTTTTTTGGAACGTGGCTTCTGTGATCACTTTCTTTTGATAAGAAATAAAATTAGCCATGATCATTCCTATGATAATAGCCTGGCCATGCGGAATTTTATAGTGTGTAGCCGTTTCAATCGCGTGACCAAATTCGTGCCCGTAATTCAGTAAATTACGTTTTCCCTGGTCAAACTCATCTCCATCCATATAGGTCCACTTTATATCTAATGACGATTGCGTGGCATTTAATATCGTAGGAATATCCCTCTGATGAATTTTAGTTAACTGAGCAATTAATGTCTCTAAAGATGCATTACCACCCATGTTATGCAGTTTTACAATCTCTCCCATGCCACTATAAAAATCTTCTTCTGTAAGCGTATTTGTAAACTCAGGACAGATATAGATTTTGTGTGGAGGATAAAAGGTTCCTAAAATATTTTTGTAAGACTTATAATTTAAAGAGGTTTTACTTCCCATACAGCTGTCTGCCTGAGCCAGTAAGGTTGTTGGAACATAGATCCAGTGCAAGCCCCTGTAAAACGTAGAGGCAACAAAGCCGCTTACATCCTGCGTAATACCACCTCCAAAAGAAATGATCTTTGTTTTTTTAGTAGGCTTAAGGGAAATGATCTTATCAAATACTGCTTCAGAAGCTGCTAATGTTTTATTTTCTTCAATGGCATCCAGTATTAATACGTTATCAAGACCGGCAATAGAGCTAAAAGAAGATGCATACAATTCAAATACATTTTTATCAATAATAAAAACGGCTTCTTTTATTTCCAGCAAACCTTTTAAAAACGAAAAATCACTTTCAAAATGTATTTCGTAATCATGAATACTGGAATGTATTTTTTTGATTTGACTCATAGTTTAAATGATGCTATACCCTCCATCGGCAAAAATGGTTTGTCCTGTAACAAATGTATTTTTATCTGAGGCTAAGAAATAAATCAGTTCAGCAATCTCCGATGGCTCAGCTAACCTGTTAATTGGCAGATTAGCTTTAATAGCTTCGATTTGTTCAGGTGTATTATTTACTTTGGTTAATTCGGTATTTACATACCCGGGAGCAACCGCATTTACCAATACATTTGAACTGGCATACTCAACAGCTGCTGTTCTTGTAAAGGCATTCATAGCGGCTTTTGAAGAAGCATACATTGACCTACCGGCTTTGGTTACACCACTCCATATAGAACTAATGTTTACAATACGGCCATAACCCTGCGCTTTCATTTTAGGAGCTAACAGATCGGTTAATAAAACAGGTGCCCAAAAATTAGTATCTATTAATTGATGGGCACTCTTAAAATCTATTTCGCCAATACTACCTAATGGATTAATACCTGCGTTATTGATTAAAATATCGACAGGTTGCTTAAGACCTGAAATATAATTTTTGATGCTTTGTTCGGATAAAAGATCCAGTTCATTTCTACCGGGCGAAAGTACAGAATACCCTTTTGCTAAAAAAAGCTCCACACATGCCTTTCCAATGCCTCTGCTAGCCCCGGTAATTAAAACTGTTCTACTCATATTTACCACCAGCCTGCTCGATCAGTTTGTCATAACGTTTTTGAAGCATTTCAATACGGTTTTCATCTTCTTTGTAGATCATACCGTAGAAATTACGTTTATTTTTAAGCCACAATAATTCAAAGCCTACTGCTTTTAAAATTCCTTTGTCACCACCGTTAGAAAGAGTTGCTTGTTTGGCATCGAATAACACTTTACGTGTTTCGAATTTATCTAAATGTCCGTTTGTGTATTGATCAAAGAATGGTAAAGATGCTTCAGACACACCGCCACCAATAACACACTCCATACCATTAAATTTTTTCGCTTTATCAAGGATTTCTGTACATATTTTTCCAATCTCGTCAGAGTTGATGTGCTCACGGGTTAAGCCCAATGAACCTGTCATATCTACACGACCTACAACAATTCCTTTTAACTCATTGATGGTTGGTAGTTTCAACATTTCGTCAAAATTTTTAACCGTTGAAATGGTTTCCACGTTAATTAAAAAATCAACTTCTTTTCTTTCGTCTTCAGGGAAAGCCAGATTAGCACACGATAAAAATTTCTTTAAAGCGTAAGCCGTTTCGATCATTGGCCCAACAATACGGGTAACACCAATAGAACGGGAATCATACATATCTTTTAAGGCTTCGCAGCCTCCGATTTTTATTGTTAAATCCAGACCCGCTTTTGTGATCACTTCTTTTAAGCGAAGTGCTTCTTCCAAACGTGTTCCTTCTGCTTCAAATTCTGCTTTAATACCAATTGCATGATGATTTTCTTTCAAATCTTTCAACTGGTCTACCATTTTCTTTTCTAAACTGTTCATATACGCTTTAAATTATGTGAATTTTTACACTTTAAATATAATCTGATTCCCTTTATAAAAAAAATTTATCCTAAAAATTCTTTTATAAATAAATTCGACCTGAATTCTTCTCTTTCCATAAAAGGAGCCAGGTCTTCAAGCGGTGCAGAAATCATTCGGCCATCGTCCAGTTTTTTAGAGGCTACTTTAGGGAAAAACTTATAATCTAACGTTAACTTTACTTCGCAAATAATTGGCCCTTTTTGACTCAACACAAAGTCTATTTCTTTTTCCAAATTGGTGTGAGAAGTGATTTGATGTGTATTGAAACCATAGGCTTGTCCCAACTTTATAATATCAGGAAAACTCACACCCGACTTAGGATCGCTCCCTACTCTATGCCCTCCAAAAAAGCCATCCTGGGTTTGCTTAATGGATACATATCCATCGTTGTTGAGATAGATAATTTTAATGGGCATTTGATGGTGAATAACGGTTTGTAATTCCTGAATATTCATTTGCAAACTTCCGTCGCCGGCAATACAAATAACATCTTTAAAATTGTTGGCAACACAGGCACCAATGGCAGCAGGCAAATCGAAACCCATAGAGGCACAGCCACTGTTCCAAAAAATGCGGGTATTATTTTTTATAGGCATTGCCTGGAATGGTGCCACGCAAGCGGTACCATCGCCTGTAACACAAATAGAATTTACAGGCAACTGATTCCCCAGTTTTTCCATAAAAATATAAGGGTGTACCCCAGCTGTTGTATTATTATATTCGGGCAATACACTTGGGTATTTTGCTTTACGTTCTTTTGCCCAGCTTAACCAATCAGCATGTTGGTTTTGGATTGATTTTCCTAATGCTTTTTTAAGGCCTGAAATAAATTCTTTTGCATCCGCACATACCGGTAAATCAGGCTTTAACGTCGGTTTTTGTAATTCCGCTTCATCAATATCAACCACTACTTTATACGCTTCTCTTGCAAAAAATTCCCAGTTATAACTTACCTGCCTGATATTATTACGTGTACCAATAGTAATTAATACATCTGCATTTTGTACCGTAAAATTACCTGCTCTGTTACCTAAAGTTCCAAAACGGCCTATGTAATTTTTATGATCTTCTGTTATTACATCAATCCCGTTAAACGTTGTAACCACCGGAATATCACATATATTCAGTAATTCGTAAAATTCTTTTAAGGCACCTGAAATTCTGATGCCATGCCCGGCAAGGATTACAGGGCGTTTAGCCGTTTTTAATTTTTCTGCAACCTGTTGTATTTTATCCGCTAAATCATTTTTTGCAGCTGAAGATACTTCGGGTGCTTTAAATTCTCTTAACTGTGATTCGTCTACCAAAGCCCCCTGTATATTCATAGGTACGTCCAGCCAAACAGGTCCCGGACGGCCGCTCGTTGCTTCATACATTGCTTTTTGCAAGTAATATTTAACATCGTTTGCTTCTGTGATCATATGGGCAAACTTGGCAATTGGCGAAACAATTTTAATGATATCTACTTCCTGATCGCCCAACTGGCGCAAGCCTTTCACTTCGGGACATGCATGAATAGTAGTTTCAAATTTTACCTGCCCTGATAAATACAATACCGGAACAGAATCTGTCCACTGCCCCATAACACCGTTTAAGGCATTTAATCCTCCGGGGCCGGTTGTTACGTTAACTACTGCCAAACGATTGGCTGTTCTTGCATAGCCTTCTGCCGCGATAGCGCAGGCTTGCTCGTGATGGTTGCATATGTAGGTTAAATCACGCCCTAAAGAATCGTTTAAGTGCATGGCACCACCACCGGTTACCATAAACACATGTTCTACGCCATTATTTTTAAGATAGCTTGATATAAAATCGGAAACTTTTATCATGGTATTATTTATCAGATATTAATAACTCTTTATTTAAATTACTTTTATTCGTGAGGTACCAATTGTACAACTCTTCTACCGACTCTTCTATTGGTGTGAATGTCAGATTTTTGATTTCGGTTCTCAAACGTGTATTATCGCCGCTATATTCCATTCCTAAGCCATCTTGTGCCACTTTTATGTCGATTTCTTTTTTAGAGATTTGTTTCACAAGCTGTGCAATTTTCAGCAATTCGATGGATGTATCAGGTGTAATATTAAATGCTTTTTCGATAGGGTCGTTTTCAATAAAATGTTCCAGAACAGGCATCAGATCATTGATGTAGAGGTAATCAAATTTTTTATTCTGACGTAAGGTGATAGGTAAATCAAAAATACTTTTACAAATAGCGTTTGAAATAAAACGAATGGCATAATCTTCATACTTTCCAAAAATGCCAAAAATTCTGAAATCATAAACATTATTTAAGTGCGGTAACAGTTTCCCGAAAATGTATTTATTATAGCCATGTTCATCTTTTGGAATGTTTGTGCCGTAATGCGTTTCTTCCATTTTGGGATGGTAGTTTTGCATATCATAAACAGCTCCTGAACCCATATTAATAAGCTTTCCCCAGCTATTTTGATGTTTCAGTAAATTGAACATCATTCTTGAATTTGTCAGAAATAAATTGCTGGTATCTGCTGCATTTCTATGTCCTGCTTTGGCTGCCGAATGAATCACCACATCAAACGTTTGCTTACTGAAAAAATCAGCTACACTTTTATCATCGCTGCAATCCAACTCTGTACGAGGAGGAGCTATAATCGTATATTTTTGAGACAGATAAGACTCTTTAATGTTTTTACCAATAAAGCCATTTCCGCCGGTTACTAATATTTTCATTATTCTTCTGTACTAACTTTCGATTTATTTTTGAAATAGCCTAATGCCAATAAACCAATAAAGATCAATAAAGAAACAAGCGAAACCATTGCTCCCATTTTTTTGTAACGTGGCGTAAAACTTAGTTCAACCGTATTACTACCTTTTTGTATCATTAAGCCCGTTAAGCCACAGTTAAGCCTGTATAGCTTTGCATCGCCTCCGTTTACAGTTGCTTTCCAGCCTTCATCAAACGGAATAGAGAAAAATAAAATTTTAGATTCATTGACATTTACATTTCCAATAATATTATTTTCTGCAAACTTAGTAATGGCAAAATTGTCTTTTTTCAGCGCATTAACGTCTGCCAGGTAATTATCAAAAGTAACAGGCACAGCAGTATCGGCTACGTTAAATGCTTTAACAGAGCTAAAGGTCTGCTTATCTTCATTACCAATAACACAGGCTCTGAGAATAGCAAAATCTTTTTGTGAAGGCGACAATTTTTTAAACTCGTCTTCTCCTATCGTTTTATCGTAAGTAAATCCAAGCGGTAAGGCAAATTTGTTTTTATATACTTTTACATCACCAAACTTAGCAATAGAATCAAATCCCATACTGGCTACAGCATTATCTGTACGCTTAGATAACCAGTATTTTCCGCTTGCCAATGAAAACAGGACAGGTCTTTCTCCCAGCCCTTTTGCCCATCTGGTAGAGTTTTCATCTTTTACATCAATCACATTTAAATCGCCTAAAAACTTGATATAGTTTTTTTGGTTGAAAGAAAAATAAGAGGTTGTTCCATAATATCCCTGAACCTTAGCATCGTTAATACTCGAATGTATTGCTAATCCTGAACTGTAATCTTTATTAAGTCGGTAAAAGCTTTTATCGGTTTGTTTTAAATAGCTTACGGCCTCTACTGTATAATCATTGTAACCCACTTTATCGTTCAATACCTGCTTGGTAATCACATCTCTTTTATTAACGGTTATGCTTGAAAAATAACCTATTTCGATAACACAGAGGATAAGCAATAATAATTTAGAAATAGGTTTAATGGCTGTTTTTTGGCTTAGCCCAAATAATAAAGCGGCATAAGCTAGTACTAAAAATGTAGCAAAGGATCGTAAACTGCCATTCACAGCCGACTTAAACTGAGCTGCCGGCGTATATAGTAAAAACAACAAAAACACAACCGTAACTCCTAACACTATTTTATTTATTTTTCCTTGCTGTTCGATATAGCTAATGGCTCTTGCCGAAAACATAACCATAAAGAAAATAATAACTAAAGAAAAGGTTCTGAAATAATCGCCGGAGAAAGCCCAGAAAGCATAACGGAAATAAGGAAAAATGATTGGTAAGCAAAATACAAACGTTAAAACCCCATAAAAATATTTCTGGCGTTTGGTCAATGAACTAAAGAATTGCGGAAAGGCTACCAGGCAAAAGATGCCACAATAAAACAACGGTGCTTCGAGGTAGTTTTGCCAGCCTTTAAAATTACTTCCTGTCCCCAGCATATCGCTACCAAAGCTTCTGAACACTGTAGTAAACCTAAGCACATCATCTGCTACACCAAACATGGATTGCTGTTGCAATTTCGCGAAAAAACTTGCTTCACCTCCAACACGCGGACTTTCGGCGTACTGTAATAGATCGGGGAATAACTGATAAGAGCTTATGAAAACCGCTACCGAGGCCAGACCTATTGTTTTGGCAATAAAAAACAGGAATTGTTTCGTGTCTTTTTCTTTTACATCATAGTAACGTACAATAGCGTAGGATGTGAGTAAAATGGTGTACATAAACAGGAAAAACGGTTGTAGAAAGGCCATGAGCGTGATCCCGATCACTAACCACAAAAATTTCCCGTGGTTTAACCATCTTTCAAAACCAAACAGGATAATAGCCGCGTACAGAGCTTCAACCGAAAAGATGGTCCAGCAACCGCCTAGTATAATGAATCCTGAAAATGAGTATAAAAAAGCAAATACCAGACAAGCATAACCCGACAGTTTTAATTCTTTTAAGAATTTATAAAATACAAAAGCCGTCAATCCTATTTTTAAAATCTCCATAAACACAAGGCCATAAGGGATTTTAGACTTATCGAAATACGTTAAAAAATTAGAGAAGAAATCGCCCAGTGATGTAGGAAACAGGTTTTGTCCCATTCCCTGCGCAAACGACCATCCCAGGCTCGATTCATTTTTCAGATAATCGGAAGTACCGGCCAGCCATGGAAAATAAATGTTTAAAGAATCACTGCCAATATCCCTGAACAGGTACACTTTTTTTAAGCTGATAAAATCAGAAAACACCAGGTAGCTTACAATTAATACAATGCCTAATAGAAAATAAAGCTCTTTTCCTTTAATATAAGTATCGTAAATATTGGATGTAGAAGGTGGAGGGGTATTTGGTTTTGTGTTTGCCGGCTTTGACATAATTGGGTATAATCGCTATGTTTTACAATGTACTAATATAAAAAAATGATTTTAAACTGGCTTTATAAAAAAGACAAAGTAAACAACAATTTAACCTGCACAATATAACCTTATACCCATAAAAAAAGCAGAACCTGAGTTCTGCTTTTAATGTATTTATGAAAATAATTTTAGTTAGCTGTAGGAGTTGGATTTGCTGCCGGTTGTTGAACAGGTTGCTGTTGAGGCTGTGCTACTGCACCACCTTTTTCTTGTAATGCCTGTTGAGTAACAGATTCTGTATCTGTTGCGTCTACCGTTCCTGCTTTTTTAGGCGTAGACAATAAGCTTAATACCAATAATAAAATAGCTAATGTCCAGGTTGTTTTTTCGATAAAATCAGTACCACGACGAGCACCCATAATTTGGTTAGCTGCGCTGAAATTGCTGGAGATACCACCACCTTTTGAATTTTGAATTAGTACTACTAAAATAAGTAATACACACACGACGATGATTGCGATTGTTAAAAGAGATTGCATAATTTATTTATTTGTTTGTTTTCAGTTTTTCGATAAGGGATGCAAAGTAAACACTTTTTTGTGGAAATTTCAAACTTAATATTTCATATGCACGAATTGCCTTAGAAATATTTCCTTGTAAAGCATAAATTTTAGCCAAAGTCTCCGTTACTAAATGCTCATTTTCAAGCAGGCTCTGCTTGGCATCGGTTGCGGGAGTAAAAAATTTACCCGATCCCAGCTTAATTCTTCCCGGGTCTGATTCAATAATTTTATCAATAATGTTCTTATTTTGCTCCAGATTACTGGGTTTTTTGTCATTTTTAAGCTGTTTCTCCTCTTTTTGAACAGGTTTGGAGACTTCTTTCTTTTCTTCTTTTGATAAGGTAGGTGCTTCTTTTTGGACCCTATTGAGCCAATCGGTAAAAGAAAGAGGTTCTACAGGCTCTTCTTTAGCCAGTTCAGGAGTTTTAATAATTTCCGTTTCTACATAGGATTGTATCACTCCCCTTGTAATTTCGTCGCCAATGGCTTTATTTAACTGATCTTCGTTAAACTCATTGACAGGAACTTCCGTCTCATTTTCAATGGTTTGGATGATCTCAATTTCCTTTTTAATAAGTTCAGGCTCTTTTTCTTTTTCAGCTACCGGCTCGGTTGTTTTTGGAACGGTATTGATATACACAATTTTGATCTCTGTATCTGTAATGCTTACAGGATTTACAGGTTTTAAAGGCGTTTGCAGCGTATTTTCAATTTCCTCTACAACAGGTTTTGTTTCTCCCTGCGTTTTCTCAATATCCACAATCGCCACTTTAGTTTCGGTTACTTCAACGGTTTGTTGTTTAATAACCGGTTCTTTTGGATGCAATAATTCATAAAGCACTGTTCTACTGTTTGCTACAATAGCTGTTTTTCGTAATTGCTTTGAATAATTAAGGGCATTGTATTTATGAAGACCTTTGGTATATAATAAATGGGCGCTCTCAAAAAAAGGGTATTCTTTTACAATAAGCTCCAGCTCTGCAACCTGAGCAGATTCTATTTGTTGAGGCTGCCTGATGATATCAATAAACTGAGGTTTAAGCATTACCAGTTATTAAAAGCTTTATTAAATATATCTTCGGTGAGCTGTCGGTTTACTTCCGTTAGTAAATCATCTTCCACAGCCGACAGAGTTGATGATGCTTTATAATCTGTAAAGCGGGTAAATACCTGTTCAAAATTTTTGGTAGCATCAAACTTGTTTACATATTTTACGTTAATGGTTACCGTTAAACGGTTTAAAGCTGCCTGATCCGTACTTTGTATGGCCACCGGCGAAACATTGTAATCATTGATATCTCCTTCGAACTGTAAATCACCATTTTGTTTTACCAGCGCCAGATTTGTTTGTGAAGAAACCACATCTCTTAGTTTTTCGGTAAACTTTTGGCTCATAGAAGGCTTTCCGAGCGTTGTCTTGTTTGTAAAGAAAGCCACTGAAACTGTTTTTGCTTCCACCGGAATGGTTGCCCCGTTTAAAGAGAAATGAGGTTTGCAGCTATGTAAAAACATAACCATAAAACTCCAAAAAGCTATTTTAAACAGTGTTTTCAATTGAGGATTACAAATTTAGTAAATTAATCAAATGTATCTCAGACTTAACGTTCTTTCACTAGAACTTAATTCCAAGGTTTGCCACCACCCCCTGCCTGAAACTACCTGCAGGTCCATAACCCAATACATAATCGATTCGCAGGATCTGAAAAATACGTTCGATCCCGAAATTGACCTCGTAATACTGATTGAGTTTATCGTTAAACAGGGCATGACCTCCAACAACTTCCTGCCAGCGGGTTTTCTTCAGTAATGGGATCTTATTAAAAATAAAGCCATTGAAATGATGCTCTGCATGTGCCTCGGCATACCACTGTTTAGTACTATAAGTGTAGTAAGGCAATAGCTTATAGGAATTCAGATAATCGGTACTTAGATAGATGGTTTGATTTCCTTCAAAATGTTTGTAATCCATAAATTCCATATGCCTGTTGCTTAAAAAATAGCCGGCTTTTAAGCGGTAACTGAATCTTCCTACCAATCCCAATCTTACTCTGTCGTTAACAGTCATTTTTATGAGATCATAATCGGCAGTGGCATTTAATCCGGCAATGGCTTTGGTATAAACCACATTAATAACAGGGTATTTACTTCCGGTTATTACTTTTTCGTAAGGCTTTGAGTCATATTTTTGTTTGAAACGGATAGAAAAGCCCAGTTCTACAATAAATGCATTATTTACCGTAAAGCCCGAATCATTTGTATTTGGGCGTAAAGGGTCATTACTGGTATAGAGCTTTCGCGTATTATCGATCCATATATCATTGGCTGTATTTTTCAGCGCTGAACGTTCGGCATACTCTGTATTAAAATTCAGCACCAGTCCGTTAATCAGTTCCCGGCGATAAGCAAACGAAGCATAAGTCTTTTTATAAAGCTTTATGTAATTATCATTCATTAATAACGTGTAAACCGAGTTCACGGTTGGATTAATGCCTTCTTCACTTGTAAATTGTGTAGCGGTTGAACCTATTTTTATTCTGAACGATTCAAACTTTTTAGGATTATTGAGGTATTGCCAACCTGCTGCCCCGCTCCACAAATAATTGGAAAAACCATAACGCACACCGGCAGCTATAATATGCTTACGCTTGTCTTCGTAATGTTTTTCCATATTTACGCCTGCCGAAGCATTAATCCCTTCTATAGTATTGTATTGAATTCCCGAATTTAATATACCCGAGCTCACCAAACTAAACTCACGTTTTGTTTTGGTATAACTATATCCTAAAATAAGATCAGACATATTAAACTTATTTCCTTTCTTATCGAGGCTGTCTTTATACCTGTCGGAGTTTTGAATAACACCAATGCTGTCTTTCTTAACATAATCGGTTTTTTCTTCTACAGTAAGAGGCACTGGTCTGGCCGATTTCCAGTAAGCGGAATCTTTTTTATTGGATCCTTCTTCAATAACAAGTACCTCATTCTTAAAAAAGTTTTTCGGAAAAACCGGGTGCAGATCATAGTCTGAAAATACGACATTAAAATAGCCGTTCCCTTCAAAGCCAATAATCTTAAAGGTAAACATCATATTAAAACTAGTCTGCATCCAGGCGGTATCATTCACCGGAGAATTTAGCTGCGTAAATTTAAGGGTATCAACAAACTTAATTTTTGCTTCTTTGGTAATGTATAAATCTACACTATGTACCCGCCAGGTATTTTCCTGAATATAAATAATACCGTTGAAACAGGGATCTGTCTTGCGTTTTGGAATAACCTGGATTTTATTAAGCATTTTACCATCTTCGAATGTGGTTCCTAATAATTTATAACGGTAGGATAAAAACGCATTTGGATTAATGGGAGAAATAAAAGGTCGGTCGCTCAGGTTTTTGAGACTTACCAGACTTTCGTAAATGTTAAACTTAAGATCGTTTACCTGATTAAAGCTAAAGGCTTTGTTATCGCCACTAACACGGCTCGAGTACATAATTTCTTTTTCATCCTCGGGTTTACGGAAACTGTATTTCGATTCGCTTTCGCTCAAATAAATAACGCCAAGCAATGAAGAGTCTATCTGGTTACCCGGGCTTGCAATTTTATTAATGAGCTTGGCCATTTTTTCGGGATAGGAATTAAGGCGCTGCAAGCCTTTAATATAGGCCTTGCAGGAATATGCTTCCACTTCGTTTAAATATTGCTTCCGTTTTTTCATGGCCTGTCTTATTACGGCATATGCAGGATCTTCGCCATCTTTAATGACCACTTCTTTTAGCTCATAGCTTTCGGGGCTCAGGCTTACATTGTGCGTCACCTCGCCTTGAACGGTAACGGTTTCTGTTTTCTTTTTATAGCCTACATACTGGTAAATTAACTGGTAAGTACCCGGCTGAAGCCTTAGGGTGTAAAAGCCATCCGCATTGGCATTGGTGCCCATCGTGGTTCCCTTAACTAATACAGAGGCAAAGGAAAGGGCTTCATTCTTATCGCCGGTTATTTTACCGTTTAGTATATAGGTCTGCGCTTCGTGGCTTTTGACCAGAAAAAAAGTAGCGAATAAAAGCAATAAGTACCTCATGTGCATAACAGAGGTATAAGGTAAGGTTTTTATAATATTATGTAAAGGTAAATTTTAAAGTACCGGCTCTATTTCTTCCTTCGTTTGTTTATCGTTTTAATTGTAAATCTAATTACAATTAAAACCATTACTATCCAAACAAGGCCCAATACCCAAATCATAATTATTTTTATTTTTTAAACCGGCCGTGAAATTTAAGGTATATTATCCATTACCCCCGATTGGAGCGGAGTCCACAAGCCCATGGTAATATTGGCTTTTTTTAAGGTGTTGCCTGTCCACACATTACAGGTTTTAAATAAACTGTATTTTCCTTTAGCTTCAAAATAATTATCGTGCGTGCCGTAAGAAGGATGTGGAATAAGCACGGCAGAATTGTTTTCAAGTTCAAAGCTTTGGGTTATTTCTGTAATCAGGTTCTGGTAATCCAATGCCGCTATATGAATCTCTTTTGTTGTTTCGCCATCTGCCTCCATATTTTTATAATAGGTTACATGCATCGCGCTACTTCCTAATCCAAACGCAGCTTTAA
>JAZJZF010000050.1:0-3968 GCA_040389965.1 Bacteroidota bacterium | reverse complement strand
CAACTTGGAATGTCATTGGCTTCTACATGTACAAAATTGGGTTCCATTTGTTCCAATTCTTTTGGTAAGGCCACCCAAATTTGTAATCCATGAAGCGTTTTATCTGTTTTACGTAAGTATTCAGGCGTTCTCTCAGAATGTACGATTCCTTTTCCTGCGGTCATCCAGTTTACTGCTCCGGGTTTAATTTCCATTTCGGTTCCTAAACTGTCTTTGTGCATGATACTTCCCTCAAATAAAAAGGTAAGGGTGGATAAGCCGATGTGTGGATGTGGCGGAACATCTAAATTTTCATGTTCGCTTAAATAAGCGGGCCCCATATGATCGATAAATACAAATGGTCCAACGGCTCTTTTTTGCCGAAAGGGCAACAATCTTCCGACCATAAAATTACCAATACTGGCAGCGCGTTCTTCAATAATTAGATTTACGTTTGACATATTATATTTTTAAAAATTAATCTTCTAATGTTCCAAATTTACCATTATTGTAGTCATCTACAGCTTGAATTAATTCTTCTTGTGTATTCATTACAAATGGTCCGTGAGTAGCAATTGGCTCGTTAATTGGTTCACCACTTAAAATTAATACGATACTATTTTCTTGTGCCTCGATATGAAAATCTTCACCTTCATTTTTAAATAAAACCAAATGATCTGTTGGCACATTTGTAGCATCATTTACAGTAATACTTCCTTCTATAACCAATAAAGCTGTGTTGTAAGTTGCAGGGAAATTAAATGCTGCTTTTCCACCTTTAAGTAATCTTGCATTTAGTAAATGCAAAGGAGTAAAGGTCGATGCCGTTCCTTTTACCTCTTTATACTCTCCAGCAATTACTTCGATATGACCGCTATTTTCTGGAAGTTCATATTTGTTAATTTCATCATTGGTGATGCCTTGGTATTTTGGTTTAGACATTTTATCTTTTGCAGGTAAGTTTACCCAAAGTTGTACCATTTGGAAATCACCTCCCGTTTTGCTGAAGTTTTCTTCGTGATATTCTTTGTGCAAAACTCCCGAAGCTGCGGTCATCCATTGTACATCGCCTTCGCCAATAATTCCACCACCTCCGCTACTGTCATGATGGGCTACTTTACCTTTGTAGGCAATTGTTACCGTTTCGAAACCACGATGCGGATGCACGCCAACTCCTTTTGGAGTATTTGTAGGTGGAAAATAAAACTTTGAATTATAATCGAGCATGATAAAAGGACTCATGCGTTTCATACTTAATTGCGGTACACTTGGAATAAAATTGTGTACTCTAAATCCATCACCAACAAAATGGGGTTGTCTTGGAGCTACTACTATTTCTATATTTTTAGTTTTCATAATGCTTTTGTTTAATTGTTATACAAAGTTACTCTCATTATGAAAAATGTAACTTAATGTAGATTAAGAAGTGAGTTACCATAAAAGTAAGGATTATTTTTTAATTAATGGTTTGGAGTTTTATGTAGTTAGTTGTCAGTTGTTTGTTTTAATCTAGAATGGTTTTCAGAAGATTAAAGATATTCTAATTCAAAGATAAAAAAGATGTTATAGTTTCTCACGCAAAGTCGCAAATTAACAAAGGTAATGTGTTTAAGGTTTGTAGCTTGGCGACTTAGTGAGAGATTTCAAAATTGAAAATAAAAAAGGGCGTCTATACAAAATCGTATAAACGCCCTTTTACTATAGAATAAGCTGTTTAAAATTTCATTCTTTGAATTCGTACAGCATTTAATATCGCAAGTAAAGCAACTCCAACATCGGCAAAAACAGCTTCCCACATCGTTGCTAAACCTCCTGCACCAAGTACTAATACAACGGCTTTTACAATAAATGCTAAAGTGATGTTTTGCCAAACGATTTGTTTGGTTTTCTTGCCAATGTTTATGGCAGTATAAATTTTTGTTGGTTGATCGTTTTGGATAACAATATCAGCAGTTTCAATTGTAGCATCGCTTCCTAAACCCCCCATTGCAATTCCTGCATGAGCCAGTGCAACAACTGGAGCATCATTTACACCATCGCCAACAAAAGCAATTTTTAGGTTTTTATCTTTTAGAGCTGTTACTTTCTCGACTTTGTTTTCTGGTAATAAATCTCCGTAAGCTTCATCGATATTCAGTTCTTTTGCTACAGCATTAACAACAGCCGTTTTATCACCCGAAAGCATAACTGTCTTTACGTTTATACTATGTAGACTTTGAATCGCTTGTTTAGCATCTTCCTTAATTTCATCGGCGATTAAAAAATAACCTGCATATTTTTGGTTGATGGCAACAACGATTATGGTAAATGGAGTAGTATCAATCTCAGGGTCATAGCTAATATTGAATTTTTTCATTAGTTTGACATTACCAGCTAAGATTTCATTTCCATCAACTTTTCCTTTTAAACCATGACCAGCAATTTCTTCTACATCGGTAACTGAAACGCTTTTTTCAGAACCTTTTGCATAGTCGATAATAGCAGTTCCCACAGGATGTGTTGATTTGGTTTCGAGTGCTGCGGTATATTTTACTAAATCAGCTTCAGGAATACCTATTGCAACAACTTTTTGAACATTAAAAACACCTTTAGTCAATGTTCCAGTTTTATCCATTACCACAACCTCTATAGCTGCCATGATGTCTAGAAAACTAGAACCTTTAAATAGGATTCCATTTTTACTGGCTGCTCCAATTCCCCCAAAATAACCCAGCGGAATAGAAATAACCAAGGCACAAGGGCAAGAAATAACTAAGAATACTAAGGCTCTGTATAACCAATCTCTAAAGATATAATCATCTACAAAGAAGTAAGGCAACAAGCAAATGGCAATAGCCGAATATACTACAATGGGAGTATAGATCTTGGCAAATTTAC
Source organism: Bacteroidota bacterium (assembly GCA_040389965.1). Lineage (GTDB taxonomy): Bacteria > Bacteroidota > Bacteroidia > B-17B0 > Aurantibacillaceae > UBA4416. The sequence goes on along the minus strand of JAZJZF010000050.1, from coordinate 1,112 downwards.
GAATGAATAGTTCTGTAGGTGCTTTTTTGGCAGTTGCATCCTGAACCATTTCTAGAATCTTAGATAATTTACTATCGGTATATAAAGCTGTAACTCGTACTTGGGCAACCGAATTTAGATTGATCATACCAGCCAAAACACTTTCGCCTTTACTTTTGGTGTCAGGTTTGCTTTCGCCAGTTAAAGCGGCTGTATTAAACGAAGCAGTATCTGAGAGCAATTCACCATCCAAACCTAATTTTTCTCCAGGTTTAAGCTGAATTATAGATCCGATTTGCGCACTTTTTGCCTTGATGATTTTTGGCTGATTGTTTTCTAAAATTGTAACTTCGTCAGGACGTTGGTCTAATAGTGTTTTAATATTTGCTTTGGCTCTGGTAACTGCCAATGTCTGGAAAGTTTCACCAATGGCATAAAATAACATTACTGCAACTCCTTCAGGGTATTCACCAATGGCAAAAGCTCCGATTGTAGCAATACTCATGAGTAGGAACTCAGAGAAGAAAGCTCCCTTTCTGGCACTTTCTAATGCTTCTTTAAGTACAGGGAAACCAACAGGTAAATAAGCGATTATATACCAAATTGTACGTATCCAGCCTGTAAACCAGCTTTGTGGTAAATAATTATCAAAAACGATAGCAATAATCAATAAAATAAAGCTAATTATAGCTGGTGCAAACATCTGAAAAACAGTTTGATCTCCTCCTGAATGGTCGTGTCCGTCGTGATCATCATGAGTTTCTGGTTCATCGTGTGAACAGCATCCTGAGTGCCCTTTTTTTGAAGGGTTTTTATTGGGCGTTTTACAATCGACTCCCTCCTTGTTATTCTCGTCGGGTTTATGTTGATGTTCCATATTTATTTTTTTATAAAGCCACAAAATTGAAAATTTTGTGTTGTGTTAAATGGTGTAATATGATTTTCTGTAAAACATTTTAATGCTTCAAAATTATCCTTAAAAGTATCTTTCATTTCCTTTTCAGAATATTGTTTTATTTCTAATCCGCTACATTTTAATGGTCCATTTTCTGAAAAAGCTCCTAGTAAAAAATGCCCATTAGGATTGACTGCATTAGCTATAATAGAGGTATATTTTTTTATGTTTTCATTAT
>JAZJZF010000049.1:13680-17721 GCA_040389965.1 Bacteroidota bacterium | reverse complement strand
AGGGGTTGATGTAAAAATTAATACCGTGAGTATGGAAGAATTAATTTCGAATTCAGATGTTATTTCCATGCACGTACCGGGTGGAAAAATGATCACGGAAAAAGAAATTGCACACATGAAACAAGGTGTTATTTTAATTAATGCTTCCCGTGGCGGAGTGATTGATGAAACCGATTTGATCAATGGCTTAAACTCCGGTAAAATTGCACATGTTGGTTTAGATGTATTTGAGAATGAACCTACTCCAAACGAAGCACTTTTAAAACATCCTAAAATTTCGTTAACACCACACATAGGTGCCGCTACAAACGAAGCACAGGAACGCATTGGCGTTGAACTGGCAGAGAAGCTGATCGAAGCTTTGAAATAATTTGTTTAGTTTTTATCAGATTCTAATTCATGAAATATCTTAGCTTTTTATTTCTGTTGTTTTGCCTGACTTCCAAAGCCCAGCAAAAAATAAAAGTGAAAAAAGAAGATAACCGTTTTTTCTTTTTTCAAACAGGAGTTAAAAACGACACCGTTATTAAACATAAAACAGACTTGTTTAGAATTCATTTTCCTGACAGTGCACAACAGCAGTTTGTGATTCATATCCAAAATGCTCAGTTCATCAAAACTAAAAACGATTCACTTTTCCGCCTGGCTTATATTCCTGGCATGAAATATTCCCTTTCGAAGCCTGATACAGCCTATATTCCTTTACTGGAAGGCATTTGCGAGTCTTCTAAAAACATAGTCATCGTTATTAAGAATATAAAGACCCATAAGACTATTTTACAAAATAATTTTATTGTAAAGTAGCTGCTAATCTGCTATATTTATCAATTCGCTATTATGAATGACTCTATTTCTTAAAACACATACAACCTAAGAACGTCATTATTGCCTCTGCAAATTTTTAAACCCAATACCATTTTACATATGAAACAGGAATCAAAATATCCAAACGGCCTATTCTTTTTAGTGTTTACTGAATTTTGGGAACGTTTTGGTTATTATTTAATGATCGGGATCTTCTTTTTGTACATGACTGATACAACAACCGGAGGTTTCGGTTGGGACAACGCAGAGGCATCGGATGTATTTGGGACGTTTATCGCCCTCGCCTACCTCACGCCATTTATGGGAGGGCTATTAGCTGATCTTAAATTAGGATACCGGTTTAGTATTACGCTTGGTGGAATTATGATGGGTATTGGCTATTGTATGCTGGCTATTCCCGAAAAATGGGCCTTTTATACAGCTCTTGGAATTATGGTAATAGGCAACGGTTTTTTTAAGCCTAATATTTCTACCCTACTCGGCAACCTGTTTAACGACCCACGTTATAAAGACAAAAAGGATACCGGCTACAATATTTTTTACATGGGAATTAATTTAGGAGCTTTTCTCTGCAATTTTATTGCTGCCATTATGCGAAATAAAATTGGCTGGCATGGCGCTTTTATTACAGCCGGCATAGGAATGTTTGTTGGCGTTATTACATTTTGGGCGGGTATGAAACATTACAAACATGTAGATGTAAGAAAAGAACCTAAACCGGAAGACCGACCTTTTTTAATGCAGTTTGTGAAAATTTTAATTGTTGGAGTTGGCTTTGCTATTGTTGGCTGGCTTGTACCGGATATGATATGGGGTAAAGAAGGCGAAAAAGCATTTACCATTATGGGAAGCAAAAGTACCGATGCCTTCTTTATGTTCTGTATCCCTGTTATTTACTTTTATAGCTCCATTTATATAAAGGCAAAAGTGGAAGAAAAAAAATCATTAGGAACGATGTTTACCATATTCCTGATTGTGATTTTATTCTGGGCAATCTTTAAACAAAATGGGACGGCCCTGACAACCTATGCAGAGTATTATACCGACAGACAAGCTCCGCAAAGCATTACTGCCCTAACCGGCAAGCTGGGCTTTTCTGATACTTTGAAAGCAGAAAAGAAAGAAGTAACACAGGTTGATAATCAATTCAGAAAAATAAAAGACACCAACGGAAAGCCTGTAAAAGTAATAGATTACCCCGCTTATTTTAAAAACCTGGATGCAGATAAAATGCCTCCCGACGGGCAATCGATTAATTTAGTAAATACCGAGATTTTCCAATCTGTTAACCCATTTTTTGTGGTGGCTTTAACTCCTTTACTCATTGCCTTTTTTGCCTTTATGAGGAAAAGAAAAAAAGAACCTACTACTGCTTCTAAAATTGCCCTTGGCTTATTGTTAAGTACACTTTCCATCTTAATTATGGTGGCAGCCGTTTACTATACAAATAACGGCGCAAGCAAGGCCAGCGCATGGTGGCTCATAGCAGGCTATGGTGTCATTACGATAGGAGAATTATGTCTGAGTCCAATGGGTTTATCCATGGTATCAAAATTATCGCCGGTAAGGCTTACCTCCTTAATGATGGGAGGCTGGATGCTCGCAACATCCATAGGAAATAAACTGAGCAGTGTACTAGCCAAGAACTGGGATAAATTTGAGAATAAGGCCAATTATTTCTGGTTAAATTTTGCCTTGTTACTATTTGCTTTTCTTGTTATGATGCTGCTACTTAAACGACTGAATAAGGTGTTTAAGGAAGGAACACATTAGTCGTCCCATAAAAAAAGCGGTCAATAATCATTGGCCGCTTTTTAGTTTATTCAATATAGAAATTACTCAAAATATTCTTTCATCCTGTCGAAAAATCCTTTTTCCTTGCGGTTAGGATTAGGCGCAAAATTCTTAGAGCTTCTTAATGCTTCCAGGGCTTTTTTCTCTTCAGCAGTTAAATTCTGAGGCGTCCATACATTAATATTTACCAATAAATCGCCGGTTCCGTATGAATTGACATCGGGTAAACCTTTTCCTTTTAAGCGCAATACTTTTCCGCTTTGTGTACCCGGCTCTATTTTAATTTTTACTTTTCCGTCAACAATAGGTACTTCAATAGAGGTTCCCAATGCGGCATCCACAAAATTGACATAACTGTCATAAAACAAATTATTGCCATCACGTTTCAATTCCGGATCTTCTTCTTCTTCAATAAGAACTAATAAATCGCCGTTAATACCACCTCTTGGAGCCGCATTACCTTTACCACTAACCGAAAGTTGCATGCCTTCAGCAACACCGGCCGGTATATTAATAGAAATGATTTCTTCTTCTCTTACAATGCCATCGCCATTACAGGTTTTACATTTGTCTTTCACCACTCTTCCCTCGCCATTACAACCGCTACAGGTTGTTTGGGTCTGCATAGCTCCCAGGAACGTTTGTTGTGTACGAACCTGCACACCCGAACCGTTACAAAGGTTGCAAACTTCGGGATGACCACTTTTAGCACCACTTCCTTTACAGGTATGGCAGCTTACAAATTTGTTTACTTTTAGTTTTTTCTCAACACCTTTGGCAACTTCCTTAAGGTTCATTTTTACCTTAACCCTTAAGTTAGAACCACGCATCACACGTCTGCCTCCACCTGATCTTCCGCCTCCGAAACCGCCGCCAAAGCCACCACCTCCAAAAATATCGCCAAACTGACTGAAGATGTCATCCATGTTCATGCCACCACCACCATAGCCTCCGCCACTGGCTGCACCACCAACACCGGCATGCCCGTATTGGTCGTAACGTTGTCTTTTGTCAGGATTACTTAATATTTCATAAGCTTCGGCTGCTTCCTTAAATTTTTCTTCCGCTGCTTTATCATCAGGGTTTTTATCGGGATGGTGTTTTATAGCAAGCTTGCGGTATGCTTTTTTAATCTCATCGTCGCTGGCACCTTTATTAAGGCCTAATATCTCGTAAAAATCACGTTTGCTCATGTTTTCTATCTCTGTCTTAATTAATTTCCTACCACTACTTTAGCAAAACGAATGACTTTTTCGCCCAGCTTATATCCTTTTTCAACATCGTCGACCACTTTTCCTTTTAAATCGTCGCTTGGAGCAGGAATGTGCGCAATAGCTTCCATTATATCAGCGTCAAAAGCCTGTCCGGTAACATTCATCTGTTCCAAACCTTTGCTTTTGGTTGTTGCTATTAATTTATTAT
>JAZJZF010000049.1:0-13670 GCA_040389965.1 Bacteroidota bacterium | reverse complement strand
ACTGTTTCGTTAGCTTTTATCGCACGTTCAAAATCATCAATAGTAGGAATAAAGGCTTTAAATACGTCCTCACCTGCCGAACGAATGATGTCGGCTTTTTCCTTGATCATACGCTTTCTGTAATTATCAAACTCAGAATACAGGCGTAAATATTTATCGTTTAATTCAGCTATTTTTGCTTCAAAATTAAGGGGTTCGGCTGTGGAAGTATTTTCAGCTTCCTGTTCTGTCGTTTCTTCCTGGTTTGAAGTGGTGTTTTCTTCTTCGAGATTCATATTATCCTGTTCGTTTTGTTCCATTTTGTGCTTAATTTTTCCGTAAAGGTAACATCAATATGTTTGCCACATTGCAAAAAAAGAAAAATTGTCATGTTTTATTAAAAAAGCCCTACTTTTTAGCAGTAAATTCAAATTTGTCAGGCTCATAACTCCTCTGAAACAGACACTAAAAATGCTTGAAAAATGAATATATTTAGAGGCAATATTTTTAGCGTTTTGCAGTTATTAACGTATGAACATTAAATCACTTTTTTTAGCGTTATCTATTCTTTATTTAGGTCATTTACCGGCCCAGGTAAAAGTGGGCGAATGGATTGACCATCTTAACTATAACAATGCCAAAAGTGTTGTAAAAGCAGGTTCTATTGTATATTGTTCAAACGGTAGCGGACTTGTAAAATATAATCTGGACGATAATACCACCGAAAAACTTACAAAAATAAACGGCTTATCGGATGTTGGTGTGAAGTTACTGCGTTATAATGCTGCCAATAATATGGTGGTGGTTATTTACGATAACTCTAATATTGACCTTATTAAAGACGGTGCAGTAACCAATTTTCCGGATATAGAAAGAAAAGCGTTTACCGGAGATAAAACCATTAACGAAATCTACTTTGATAATGCTATAGGTTATATAGCCTGTGCTTTCGGGATCATAAAACTGGATCTTAATAAAGTTGAAGTAAAAGACACTTACTTTTTTGGAAACACAGGGTCTTACATGAATGTAAATCAGGTAACATCAAACGATACCAGTCTTATAGCCGCAACCGACTCGGGTGTTTATATTTGCAGGAGTAATAACCTGCTTACCAATTTTGCCAATTGGCATAAAGCTACTGCTTTACCTAAAGGGGTTTATAATGCCGTTGTAAAGTACAACTCTAAAATTATAGTTAATTGCATTGGTACGGCTTCTGATACCTTGTTTCAGTTTGATGGGGCTACATGGTCTTATTTTCCACAAAAAACATTGCCTTACAGAATAAAACGCTTATACGATTATTCTAAAAATAACCGTATGATGACCCTGGATGATTTTGGCTTACGCCTGCTAGAACCTACCAATGATAATGTGGCTTCTATATATAGCTATTCGCAGGATTTATATGCCAATATCGGCGATGGATTTTATGAAGACCATCGGCCGGAATATAATTTGTTTTTTGTAGCCGATAAAAACCTGGGGCTTATCAAATCTTATGGTAATTATCCTGAGCCAAACACCCGTATCGATGTAAATGGTCCAAACACAGATCTGGCAAATGATCTGGATGTTCTGGAAGGAAGTTTATTTGTTGCTCCTACTTATTTGGGAGACGAATGGAATAATCAATACAATGGACCTTTACTAAATAATTATAAAGACAACACCTGGTCTTCCATTCACTCGCCGCTTACAGATACGATTATTGATGTAAACTGTGTAGCTATTGATAAAAATGACAAGACACACGTAGCTTTTGGCGCATGGGGACAAGGTGTCATTGAGGTCAAAAAAAATGTTCCGGTTAAAGTTCACAATTGGTCAAACAGCCCTATGGGTATAGCATTTGGTTCAAATCATGATACCCGTGTAGGTGGAGTAGCCTATGATGGAAACTCTAATTTATGGGTTGTATCTAGCTTGAATAACCATTTTTTAAGTGTTTTAAAAAAGAATGGCACCTGGATCAATTTTGATTTCAGCTTATTTTTCTCAACAAATCCAAATGCCGGTAAGCTAATGATTGACAAAAATAACCAGATATGGATTCAGTTAGCAAGAGGGGTTGGGCTTATCCTGTTTAAACCCGGCGATAATTTTTCGCAACCTAATCCCAACAATACAAAAGTATTTACTACTGGTAAAGGCTCGGGAGCACTTCCATCAACAGATATCTATTCGATGACAGAAGACCTTGATGGCCATGTTTGGATTGGAACTGCGAAAGGTGTAACAATATTTTATAATCCGGAAACCATTTTTACAGGATCAAACTGGGACAGCCAGCAAATTTTAATTGAGCAGGATGGTAATGTGCAGATCCTTTTAGAAAAAGATGTTATTACCTCCATAGCAATAGATGGTGCCAACCGCAAATGGATAGGCACAGAAAGCTCAGGTGTGTATTGTTTATCAGCCGACGGACAAACTGAAGTTCATCATTTTACCTCTGAAGAAAGCCAGCTTTATTCTAATGCTATCAGGGATATTGCTGTTGACGGAACTACAGGTGATGTGTTCATCGCATCCGAAAGAGGGATCCAGTCTTTCAGAACATCGGTTGTAAATGGTTTTGACGGTTATACCAAGGTGCATGCCTTTCCTAACCCTATCAGGCCCGGTTATGGCAACAACGTTTATATTACCGGCCTGGTTAATGAAACCGTTTTAAAAGTAACGGATGTATCGGGCAGCGTGGTTTGGGAAACAAAATCGCAGGGCGGACAGGTGGAATGGAATTTAAAAACTACTAACGGTACAAGGGTATCGTCGGGTGTATATATGATCTACTGTTCTACGGTAGACGGCGAACAAAAATCGGTTACTAAATTATTGGTTATTAATTAATGCGGGTTACTACACAAGGCATTGTATTGCATAATGTGAAATATGCCGATACCAAGGTCATATCGAAGATCTACACAAAAGATTTTGGCCTTGTTAGTTTAAACATTCACGTAAGTAGTACTTCCAAATCGAAGCTAAAGCCGGCAATCATACAACCACTTTCGCAACTGGAACTGGTATTTTCGCTAAAAGAAAACAAAGAGATCCATCAGCTTACCGAAGCCAAGCCCACTTATATTTACAATGGTCTCTCGCAGCATTTTATCAAATTATGCATTGCCCAGTTTATAAATGAGGTATTGCATAAATGCCTCAAAGAACAAAGTAAAAATGAAGATCTTTACGATTTTATCATTCATATTTTTCAATGGCTCGATGTCAATGACGAAGGTTTTTACGACCTGCACATTTATGTGTTATTTGAGCTTACCAAGTACCTTGGCTTTTATCCCAGCAACAATCTCACGGCTTTAGATAAATACTTTGATACCCGCGAAGGTAAGTACCACTCTTACTCCCAGAGCTTTCCCTTAAGCTTTGATGAAGAACAATCGAAATTATTTGCGCAGTTGTTTAATTATACATTGACAAGCAAAAAAATATTTAATAAGTCGGAACGCTTAAACATACTCGACTGCTTGATGGCTTATTACAAAATGCATATTCCGGGCCTGCACGAATTTAAATCCTTTGCCGTGTTACAGGAAACCATGAATGGGTAACAGTAGGAAAATCTGCAGAAAACAGACAGCCACAAAGTACTATTTTTTTGTCTGAATGACATTTTTTTAACCTCTTTACTTAAAAGACTCTGCTGTTATTTCTTTTATAAACACGGTTTGTTTAGTTCCATTCATCAGGAATAGATTTACAGTATCCTCTGATACTATAACATTTTTAAGATCAAAATAATAAGGAATTGTCTGCCATTTGGCTGTATTTAAAAGATATTTATTTAAAGAAAAATACAAAGACTCCTCTACTCCATCGGCATGTTTTATTTTACAAACAACCAATGCATTTGCTAAATTGCTTGCCTTTAACGTCACATTTCCATACAAATCACGTCCTTTTAATTTAGTCATACTTACAGGAACTAGTGCCGAATAAGGATTTTGTTGTTCATTGAGCAGTAATGCATAACCATTTGCACGCGTAGTATCAATGAATGTTTTATCGGTATAAGTACTGTCAAATGTTGTATGTGCCAGTAATTGTAAGGCTTGCCGGTTTGCAGGTGTATAGGAAAAATCTCCTTCCAGAGCCTGCAAATCCTGCTGCGTATGCTCTGGATCAATTCCTAAAGCATAAAACAATTCGGGCGAATTATAGTAATTGTGCCATTGGTAATGAACATTTTTAGGGTGTTTTGTTTTAAATGATTGAAGGCACAGGGCAATATCTGCTTTTGAATTAAAATCATAATAAACAGACGATGATGAGCGGTTAAATGTAAACCCATTTTTAACGGTATGATCTGCTTTACTACGACGTGTAAAAAACAGAGTACACACCATTACCACAAACGAAAGAAACAGAAACGCGACTAATTGTTTGTTCTTTTTTGAGTAATTACTAAGGCAAATATAACAAAGTAGTAACAGGATCAATACGGCATAGCTTACAGACAGGGCTATGGCGAATCCTTTATTTTGATAGGTAAATGTAATCGTATGTAATCCTTTGGGAACGCTCACAGACATTAATAAACCGGCATTCCACAATAATGGTTGTTCTGCCCCATCAACCAATACATGCCAGCCTGTGTAATAAGATTGTTGCAGATTTAAAACAACCGGTTCATTCGCTTTTACACTAAGTATGATATTTTGCGGCGCAAAAGCACTGTACTGTAATTTTGCTTCCGCATTTTTATAATGCATGCTATTCTTTATAAACGTCCTACCCGTATCAACAGGTATGGCTATTGCTTTTTCCTGCACCAATGGTTTCGACACATAGGCAAAAGGATAACTCAACAATGAATTCTTAACATCAGGCAAATAGGTGATTAAACACTCATAGTTTTTGAAATAGAAAGAAGTCCAGGCATCATCAATAACCAATTGCTTTTTAAAGGCTCCGGTATTTTTCCAAAAACCATGCAGGTAATCAAATTTATATGTTGTTTCCTGCAAGGCATCACCCGATGGGAAAGGAAAACCTTTTTGCATTTTAACAAAATTATCCTGGAAATGATGCGGCTTTACATTTGTGAAAGCTGTGTATTGACCATACAATAAAACCACAACCGTAAGTTCAGTCAGGGTTATGCCAATAACCTTGTTTTTAAACCCATTCATTGCGGCTTCTCTATTAAATAGAATAAAGGCAACACTGATTAATAGTAATTGTATGAGCGATACATAAAATGTAATTTCTAAAGGATCAACATGAGTGATCTTATTATTGAAACCATGGTTCACATGATCAAAGAAGGCATATCTATCTAACTTTATAAAGCAAAAACAAAGGACAGCCATATTGAGTAAAAAAGAAATCAAGAGTAATGCGTTTCGTTTTCTTTTTTGGCTATACAAAAACGCTATGCTGTTATTAAAATTAACCGCCCAGTAGCATAGCAATAACAATATAGCTACAACCCTTAATAGTGAAGGAAAACGAAACAACTTAAAACCCGGTAAAACATAATACATCAGTTTTCTTACAGGGATAATATCTCCGAAAGAGCCCAATAAATAACCTATTGCCACAGATAACAGGATCAGATCGAAAGCTGTTTTCTTCTTTTTAAATAAAGCAATAATTAATAACAGTAAGGGAAGAGTTCCTATAAATACATTACGCATGGTTACTTCGGTATTAAACCAATTGTCGTGACCAATGGTAAGCACCGGATTTATAAAGGATACCATGCTTAAAGGAGAAAACGGATTTGACATCACATCTTCTACTTTCATTCCGTTTAAGCGTGAAACAAAGGACTGTGCCTGAATCTGAGTAATTAAAACAGGACTTAAAAGAATAAGCAATACAAGTCCTGTAATAAGCGAATATCCTATTTTTTGCTTTATGGCAGATATATTATGGCTTTTGTAATCCATAATAATACGGTGAACAAAAAAGATGGCAAAGGGCGGAATAAGCATGAACACAAAGGCCTGGTAACCCAATGTCATCAGCAAATAAGAACACACACACAACAGAATCGTATTTTTCAAATTGGTTTCATCCAGCCATTTAAAAAAACAGAGCACCACATATGGTAGCCATACCAATCCTAAAATAGTTACCAAAGACTGTACATGCGCTGTTACCAAACCACTTAAGACATATATACAGCCCATGTAAAAAGCAGTTTTGGCATTTTTTGATAAATACCTTGTAAGCAGAAATGCCCCCAGTGCCGCCAAAAATAAATACAGAATAAACAGGATATGAAGTGTTATATAATTATATCCGAATAAAATACCGGTAAGCAAAGTTTCCAGATTCCAGTTAGTATACTGCAAATCGGCATGTGCCGGAAAACCCCATATTTGGTAAGGATTCCATAAGGGAAGAGAGCCATTTTGCAAACATTCGCCGGCAAAATACTTAGTAGATAAAGCTACATCAATATCGTCGTTTAACAGCGTGCTTTGAAAAAAAGTGAGCGGGAAATAAGCAATAAGTACTACCAATAAGAGTAGCAACTGGTATTTATATTTAGTAAGGATATTCAATATAGAAAAAGGAAGATGAGAAAATATAAGAGAGACAGTTTAGTTTTTTATAAACTTAAATTCGGTGCGCCGGTTATATTCCTGCTCTTTATCAGAACACTCTACCCCGTTTTCGCAACGGTTCCTGATCTCTGTTTCTCCCTTACCTATCGCTTTTAGCCTGTCTTTGCTGATACCTTTAGCCACAAGGTAATCAATAACTGCATTCGACCTGTTTTGGGATAATTTCAGATTACTGGCATCATCTCCATTGGCATCAGTATGCGAAATCACTTCGAGTTTAACCAAAGGATATGCATTTAAAATAACCAATACCTTATCCAATACAATTTCATTTTCAGTTAAAATGGTGTATTTCGAGGACTCATAATAGACATTTTCGGTAACCACCAGATCCTTTTTGTTGGAAGAGTTAAATTTCTTGTATTTAAACGTAATGTCGTCGTCCTCTTCCAGTTCACTGAGGCGTTCAACATCTATGGCCAATAATTTATATTCAAAATTACCGGTAGCATTCTTTTTAAATTCCGAAACCAGCTCTCCGCTTTGTTTCGCCAAAAATACTTTGGGTCCGCCTTTTGGCTTACCCGTTGGGCCAATGCGAATACTTAAACTTTGCGTAGTATCTACTTGCTTAAACCTGAAATCCCCGAAATTATCGGTTGATGTGGTTTTAATGGTGTCTTTATTTTCTTTGACAAGGTATACGCTATGCGCTGTTAAAGGCGTTTTGCTTTTATCGCCAATTAATAATTTCCCTGAAATATCAGCTGTTGCATAAGAGGCATTTACTTTACAAATATTCTGGAATGTTTTTTCGAGTACTTCAATACTGTCTGTTTCAAGGTATAATCTTCCTGTTGGATTTACCAAAAACAAAGTAGGTATTTTAGATACCTTAAACGCTCTTACGGCTTTATCTTTTAGCTCTCCCTGAGCCATACAATTTGTCTTTTTTCCGGTAAATTTCGATTTGTTATAATTGGTTTCCGATAATACTTTCATCCATTTATCATAGTCTTTCTCTACACAAATGGTAAGGTATTCTATTTTACCGGCACCTTTACAAGCATTATTCTCATATTTGTTCAGGATCTTCTCTACATCATTATTAAAAGAGATCAACTCTTTAATAGTGCTGTTTGCCGAATAAAAATAAACCAATACAAAGCGATCGTTCACTATTTTATCACTGGGCAGATCAATATTTGTGTTTTTTTTATCCTGGTTTAAAACAGCTACCCTCGAAAAAGGGATTTTATCGCCAATGCTTAGCTTATCTACTTTTTGGGCAACTGTTACCGTTGCCATAAAAAATAAAATCATTATGATAAACTGCTTCATTGAGTTTCAGAATTAATTTAAAATCACACTGTATTTTCGTGATTCTAAGGTAATAAAAAAGTCACATAATTTACTTTTTGGTAAATTTAAATTCGGTACGGCGGTTATACTCATGTTCTTTATTAGAACAATCCACATCATTGATACATCTGTTCCTGATCTCAGTTTCGCCTTTACCCTCTGCCTTTAAACGCTCTTTTGCGATGCCTTTACCTATTAAATAATTAACCCCTTTTTCTGAACGTTTAAGGGAAAGCTCCAAATTAGCCATGTCATTTCCCTGCGAATCGGTATGTGAAATAACCATTAAATTAAATTCGGGATACAGATCCAATACTTCTTTTACCTTATCCAGTAATTTTTGAGAATGGGACGTAAGTTCGCTTTGCCCAAGCTCATAATAGAGCGTTTCCGTAATCACGAAATTCACCGGTTCTTTTGTTTTTATTTTTGTGAATTGCAGATCTGCATCTTCTATATCATCTTCCAGACTTGTGAAAGAAGCTAATTCGGTTTGCAACAATCTAAACTCAAAGCCTCTTTCAGTAGCTTTAAATTTCCCTATTTTTCGCCCTGATTGGCTTGCCAATACTACAAATTTCGAATTTTTCTTTTTCTCTTTTACGTTAATCACGTAATCCTGATTCAGATCAGGCAATTGTGTGTTAAAATCGCCATACTTATCAGTTGTTAGTTTTGCAATAGTATCATAGTTAGTTCCTGATAAGATAAACACCGGTTTATTGGCATAAGGCTGATGTGTTTTATTTTTTTCCTCAGTTAAGATTTTTAGCTTGAGAAATCGTGAGCGTAGGTTACTTCCGTCGCATACCAATTCCGAAATATCTTCTGTCTTTTTAGTAAAACCACAAAAATCATTTCTTTCATCGTAAACTACTAATAAAGGGAAGTCCTCATCTTTTAAATTAAACGTTTTAAAGATAGAGGTTATAGGCAACGAATAAATCTGCGTTGGAATAGCCGATTCAAAATCCTTTGATGCTTTTTTGGTCAGCTGTCCAGCAAAGTAAATCGGAAAAATAGCAGCATTTTCTTTTTCAAAAACAAATTTAGCGCCGTTGTACATCACTTCGGCCCAGGCTTCAGTATTAAGATTATAAAATAAAAAGACTTTTTTCTGAGAAGTTTTCAAATCGTATGGTTCTACGATGTTTGCTTTTGTTTTAATTTTAAAGTCCGTTAACACCAAATGCTCCGGGAAAACTCTTTGAGCTGTAACGTTAAGAAAAAGGCCCAGGAAAATAAAAACATAAAACGTTCGTATCATACAAAATATATTACTCGCTTTGGTAAAATCTAAATTCGGTACGCCGGTTAATGGCCAGTTCTTGTTCAGTACATACTACTCCATCAACACAATTATTCAATGGCTCTTCCTCTCCTTTGCCGATGGCTTTAATGCGGCTTTTTGCCACTCCTTTACTCATAAAATAATTAGCCACCGATGTCGATCTTTTTAGCGACAGCGCCTGGTTAGATTCGCTGCTTCCCCTGCAATCTGAATGAGAAATGATTTCAACAGTAGCATTAGGATAGCCCTTTAATTTTACCAACAAGGCATCCAGTTTACTTTTCGACTTGGCTGATAATACAAAACCTCCATCCTCGTACAGATTTTCGCTGAAATAAAGATCTTTAATAAATGATTTTAATTTTATTTCAGGTTCAGAAACCGGCTTTAAAAAAGAAAGCTCCACTTCAAGCAATTTATATTCAAATTCATTTGTACCTTTATTAAATAAAGATACAACTCCTCCTCTTTCGTTTGCCAGTAACAGATTATCGTCTTCTTTCATTTTTTCGTTCTTGTGAATATTCAATGTCAGCCCCGTAATATTAGGGTCGCTCAATGTAAATTTCCCCGTTTCATTAGTCGTAGTTGTCTGAACAGTATCCTGTTTAGAGTTGATTAAATATATTTTTTCGTTTACCAGGGGAGTGGTATTTGCATTACCTACAAGAATCTTGCCTGAAATTTTTGTAATGACTTTAGTATCTGTTACAGAATTCCTTCTGTCATCCAGATAATTGATAATTGTATTGATGTCAGGGTTTACAGCAATGATCTTCCCGGTTTCATCCACCAATAAAGTTGCAGGTGTTTGGGTTAGTTTAAAATATTTAATGTAAAAATCATTAAACCCTTTTAAGCAAATTCCATTGTTTATATCCTGAACATTGTGTTTTTTAATATCCTGCTGCCATGCCACTTTATCACTCTGAAGAGCCACAAGAATCATATCAAAGCCATCCGACGTTTTATATCCTTCGGTAGAGTATTTTTTATAGATCAACGACAATTTGTAAAAATCTTTATAAGACTTTGGTGTTGACGAAGACCAGAAATGTACTAAGGTTATTTTATTATTGTGCGGAAATGTAAAGCTCTGAATCGAACTCTCGGAAGTATTAATAACAAGCGACGGGCAAGCATCGCCCACTTTTAAACCGGTTGAAATATCCTGTGATTTTAAAGAAAAAGTAAAAAAAGAAAGCGTAATCGTAAAAAGTAAAATTTTCATTGAAGTCCGGTATTAAGTTATTTTTTTAATGATTGAATCTTTTCTGGAAGTGCTTCGCCTCTTAAGTTTTTAGCAATGATGATTCCATTTCCATCAATTAAAAAATTAGTGGGGATTCCATTGACACGGTATTTCACTGCGGCAGCATTGTTCCATAGCAATAGGTCGCATACATGATAAGGCCAGGTTAATTTATCTTTTTCAATGGCACTGATCCATTTAGCTTTATCGTTATCCAATGATACACTTAGTATCTCGAAATTTTTACCTGCCACAAATTCGCCGATATGGTATTTGGCATATGTTGCAACCACTGTTGGGTTCTCTGCCCTGCAAGGGCCGCACCAGCTTGCCCAAAAATCGATCAGTACCAATTTACCTTTTAAAGAAGAAAGCTTTATGATACTTCCGTTAGGATCGGCCATTTCTATTTCGGGAGCTTTATTACCTAAATTTAATCCTTCCACAACTTCTATTACTACATTCCCTTTGTCACTTCCTTTTGTTTGAGATTGTGCGGGAGTTGTATTCTCGGTAGTAGTAGCCGTATCTGCCTGTTTCACTTCTTTATGATGCTTGCAATTTGTGAGCAGTGCACACGAAATAACCACCAACGAGAGGGTGTAATAAAACTGTTTCATTGTATTAACGGTCTTTTCTTATGATTTCGGCGCCTATAGCGTTTAAACGGGTATCAATTTTTTGATAACCTCTATCGATCTGGTTAATATTAAAAATGGTGCTTTTTCCTTTAGCACTCATAGCCGCAATTAACAATGCTACCCCTGCCCTGATATCGGGCGACGCCATTTGAATAGCACGCAACTGCACTTTTCTATCGAGCCCCATTACGGTTGCCCTGTGTGGGTCGCATAAAATAATTTGCGCTCCCATTTCAATTAATTTATCTACGAAGAACAAACGGCTCTCAAACATTTTTTGATGCACCAACATATTACCTCGTGCCTGTATGGCAGTCACTAAAATGATACTTAACAGATCAGGTGTAAAGCCCGGCCAGATAGCATCGGCAACAGTAAGCATAGATCCGTCAATAAAAGTATCGATCTCATAATGTTCCTGAGAAGGGATATAAATATCATCGCCACGGCGTTCCATCTGAATTCCAAGGCGGGAAAATACTTTCGGGATACATCCTAAATTGTCATAGGACACATCTTTAATCGTAATTTCAGATTGTGTCATTGCTGCCATACCAATAAAGGAACCAATCTCAATCATATCCGGAAGGATACGATGTGTTGTGCCTTTTAAAGAAGTAACACCTTCAATAGTTAAGAGGTTAGAGCCAACACCGCTGATTTTAGCGCCCATTCTGTTCAGCATTTTACACAATTGCTGCAAATAAGGCTCACAGGCAGCGTTATAAATAGTAGTTGTTCCTTCCGCTAAAACAGCAGCCATCACAATGTTAGCGGTTCCTGTTACGGAAGCCTCATCTAACAACATATAAGCTCCTTTTAATTTAGTAGCCGTTACTTTAAAGTTTTCAGTATCGTGGTCGTACTCAAATTTTGCTCCTAAGTTCTCAAAGCCAATAAAATGGGTATCCATACGACGGCGACCAATTTTATCGCCACCCGGTTTCGGCATATAAGCTCTGCCAAAACGCGCCAGCATTGGCCCAATGATCATGGTTGATCCACGTAAGCCACCGCCTTTTGTTTTAAATTCAGGAGAAACCAAGTAATCTACATTTATTTCGTCTGACTGAAAGGTATATTCTTCGTGTCCTGTTTTTTCAACCTTTACGCCTAAATCGCGCAAAAGGTCTATCAGTTTATTAATATCAACAATATCGGGAATATTACTGATGGTTACTTTTTCGGGGGTCAGTAAAACGGCACATAAAATTTGTAACGCTTCGTTTTTTGCACCCTGTGGTATAATATCGCCTTTTAATTGTTTGCCACCTGTAACTTCAAAAATTGCCATATAATGAGTTTAGCTTATGAGCGGTTAGTATTGTTGTTATTATTGTTTCTGTGCTTGAATTTATTTTTGTTCTTTTTAAAACGGTTTTTATTATTACCGCCTCCGCTATTACCGGCACTCAGATTGATAGGGGTTTGATTATTATGATTCTTATTTTTAAGTTCGTTGGCATGCGTTAATGCTGAGTTCTCATCAATAATAAGTTCATTATTGGTCATTTCTTTAAACTGCTTAAAAATAACATCATCTGTTACCGAATCCTTGTTCCAGTTAACATATGATTTTTTTAAGTGATTGGCTATAAGCCTTGTTAACTCTTGCTTTTCAGCTCCTTCATCGTATGTTTTAGCAACATCAATAATACGCTCAATGGTTTTACCGTAGTGCTTGTAACGTATTTTTGTAGCCGGGTAAGGCACTACTTTAGGCTTTGTTGTAAAGGTTTCGGCATTAGGGCGAGGATACGGAGAATCAACATCCAGTTTAAATTTAGAGATAACAAATAAATGATCCCACAATTTATGTGTAAAATCAGCTATATCACGCAAATGCGGATTTAACTGCCCCATGATCTGGATAATTGCTTTTGCACATTTATTCCGTTCGTCACGGTCTTCGATGGTAATGCAATGATCTATCATTACCTGTATATTTCTTCCGTATTCGGGGATCTGTAAATGAGGAAGTTGCGTGTTGTATTCCATAGTATTTATAAAAGGTTAAATATACTGATTTTTTAACAACTAAAAGGGTCAATATCCTAATAGATATAAAGAAAATAACTGTTAATAAAGCTGCGACAAATGCTTATGATTTTACGATTTTTTGCATGACGAAATCGGTCATAAAATAACCGTTGCCAATATCAAAATCCTCAACGCTATTTATTTTAAAACCATTTTTAAAATAGAAATTAATGGATTTGAAATTTTTGCGATTAACCGTGAGAGTCAATGTTTTAGGACTGGTCAATTTTATTAACTCCGTAAGTGCTTCGGTGCCTGCTCCTGTGCTTGATTTATCGTTATAGATATAAAATTTATGTAAAAAGTAATCCGCATTATTTTCGGAGCTTACCGATAAAAAGCCAATGGTTTCTTTTTGCTGTTCAATCAAATAAAAGCGGTGTTTCTTCTCATTCATTTGCTCGAGCAGACTTTCATCATTGTAAAATTTTCTGAGCATATAATCTACCTGCTCCTGCCCTACCATACTTACATAATGCACATTCCAGATCTCTTTAGCCATTTTTGCGATATGCGTAAGGTCGGTTTCTTTAGCTAAATGAAGGTGTATCATAAAAGGA
>JAZJZF010000048.1:0-53160 GCA_040389965.1 Bacteroidota bacterium | reverse complement strand
ACTCAATAGGTTGTACGGCATGCACCACAACTGTTTCGCAAGGCGTTCCGTCTGTTCGTTTATCCGTTGTAATAATTACTGAACAATACGTACAATAGCTGCTTTCCTTAAGCATCTGGTATAAATTAATATTAAGATTATACTCCCCGCAGCGGCTGTTAAAGTAAAACACATCTTTTCCCATATAACGCTCTTTAATAACCCATGCGTATACAAACTGGTACCGTAGTGTTCCGTCCTTTTGTTTCATGGGCACATCAAGCCTGAAAACTCCCGGCGTAATTTCGTCCATTTTATACTTCCAGCGTTCGCTAATGTTGGATAGAACAATCTTTAAATCGAGGGCGTCTTTTTTTGCTTCCATGATATAGTTTATTTTAGGTTTACACTAAAATAATAAAAATAGTATAGAAATAAAATGCCCCGGTTATTTATCTTACGGGATTCCCTTTTACAAATAAAAGTGCCAGTCCGTCCATGCAATACCTTAATCCTGTGGGTTTTGGACCATCATTAAAAACATGTCCCAGATGCGCATTACAACGCTGGCACGAAATTTCGTCGCGTTGCATGCCTAATGAACTATCGATCGATGTTTTAATGCTTTTACCTGAATAAGCCTGCCAGAAACTAGGCCAGCCTGTTCCGGAATCAAACTTTTTTAAAGAACTGAATAAAGGATTATTACAGCTAATGCAATAGTACATTCCCTTTTCGTGGTTATCGTTATAATTGCCGGTTGTAAAAGGGTTTTCTGTACCTTCTTCCCTTGTAATCTGATATTGGGCAGGAGTCAGAATTTTTTTCCATTCCTCGTTGGATTTTATAACTTTTATAGTCCAGGTGGTATCGCCCGGAGAGGGTACTTTTTTAGAAGCAAGTGACTGAGCATTAGCTATAGTTACTACTGATAGAATCAACATTAAAAACAGATTTCTCATAATAGATCAGGGTTAATAGTTATGCACTATTTACGAAAAATAACCGGATTCAGATTTACCTATAAATTGAATATAAATGCCCTAAAAACCCTTATTTTTAAGAAGTTAAGTTTATTAAATCAATAAAGTCAGTATCTTTAGAGTTTGTAATGTAGGAAAAGACTTATACGTTCTATTTTTGTAAAATACTTTGAGCAAAGACAAAATAATAATTGATTCGAACCTGAGTTCTTTTTTTTCATTTAAAGAGATCATAAGGTATAAAAACCTGCTGAATAACCTGGCCAAACGCGATTTACTGGTGCGTTATAAACAGGCATTTGCCGGTATTATATGGGCTATTATTAAGCCTTTAATCAGCGTATTGATATTTGGATACATTGCCAGTAAAATTAACAGTGGCGAAAGTACCGCCCTTAATTTTTTATATGTGGCCACCGCTATGCTATTGTGGCAGCTTTTTTCAAATATATTTAACGAAGTAAGTAACTCTATAGTAGGTAATGCGAACCTCTTTGCAAAAGTATATTTCCCTAAAATCATTATTCCCTTAAGTACCATATTGGTGTGCCTGGTCGATTTTTTTATCTCTTTGATTATATTGGTAATTCTTTTTATTATCTCCGGTCAGCCTGTTCACTGGCAAATTATATTAGCCCCCCTGTTTGTTTTACTAACTGTTATTAATGGTTTTGGAATAGGTTTATATTTCGCCACCATCAATGTAAAGTTCAGAGATGTAAAATTTATTGTACCGGTTATGATCCAGTTTGGGATGTATGCGAGCCCGGTAATTTTTCCTACAAAATATTACCTCGATAGGTTACCCGATTGGCTTCATTGGCTTTATTGCCTAAACCCTATGGTTGGCGCTATTGATGGATTTAAGTATTGTCTGTTTGGTGGAGATGCTATTTATAATGCAGGTTTCTTTATACTGTCGTTATGTGTCTCATTTTTGTTTCTGATTATTGGAGTAAGGTATTTTTTCAAATTCGAACGCAGTTTTGTTGATTATATATAATGAGCCAAAATCCTATCATACAAGTAGAAG
Organism: Bacteroidota bacterium; assembly: GCA_040389965.1. GTDB lineage: Bacteria > Bacteroidota > Bacteroidia > B-17B0 > Aurantibacillaceae > UBA4416. The sequence continues at coordinate 51,165 of JAZJZF010000048.1, read as the reverse complement.
GGTTAAGTAAACAATATATACTTAACAAAAATCCCGTGGAAAAAAGTGATACGCTCTACGGTAATATTATTAGTTCGGTAAAAGGGTTAAGAAACATTACCAGGAAAAAAGAAACCGAAGATTTCTGGGCTTTGCAGGATGTTTCTTTTCAGATAAATCAAGGCGATAGAGTAGGAATCATTGGAAGAAACGGAGCAGGAAAATCTACACTGCTAAAGATACTATCCCGTATCACACCGCCAACATCAGGCAGGATCGAATATACAGGCAGGATGGCTTCTCTATTAGAAGTAGGAACAGGCTTTCATGGCGATCTTTCGGGTCGTGAAAATATATACCTGAACGGCTCTATTTTGGGAATGAGCAAACATGAAATTGATAAAAAATTTGATGAGATCGTTGCATTCAGTGAAGTAGAAAAATTTCTGGATACACCGGTTAAAAGATATAGCAGTGGTATGTATGTACGTCTGGCTTTTGCTGTAGCGGCACATTTAGATCCCGAGATCCTGATTGTGGACGAAGTACTGGCCGTTGGAGATGCGGCTTTCCAAAAGAAATGCCTTGGCAAAATGGAAGACGTAAGTACAAAAGAAGGAAGAACCATCTTATTTGTAAGTCATAATATGGATGCCGTACAAAAATTGTGTAACAAAGGAATTCTGTTGCACAAAGGAAAATTATTGCATGAAGGCCCCATTGATAGTGTTATTTCGTCTTATATAAATAATAACGTATTATCTAACGGTTACTTTGAAATTGAGAAAAACCAAATAGAAAACTTAAATAGTCTCGGTGCTGTATTATCTGTTTCCATTCTTAACAATAACGATGAAATTGTGGGAGAAGTGCCAACCGGTTCTGTTTGGAAAGTTAAAATTAAATTCAGACTGGATAAGGAGAATGAATTTTTCGTTATTGGATATGGTTTACAAAGCTTGTTTGGAACACCTATAAACACATCCTGGAGTAGCGGAAAAAGAATGGATAAAGGTGTATATGAAGCTGTATTTATAAATAATGAAATTTTTTACAGCACAGGCCAATACAAGCTGGCCGTGGGATTATCAAATAACAACCATTCGTTTTTTTATAATGATACCGAATCTTTTTTAAGCATAAGCGACGCCGGAGTTGCATTTGAAACAGACAGAATTATTAATAAAGACAGTGGCTTAATTTTAAATCAAACACCTGTAGAAATAATAAAAATAGTTAATGAATGATATGACGAAATTACATTTAGGTTGCGGATTAAGATACATGGAAGGCTATGTTAACATTGATTTTCCTTTAACAGAGCATACAATACAAGAAAAAAGTGTTGCTGATGAGTATCACAATTTATATGAACTTACTTATAAACCGGGAACAATAGATGAAGTAAGATTACATCATGTTTTTGAGCATTTCGAAAGAATGGCCGCCTGTGCTTTTATGGCAGGTTGGAACTCATGGCTAAAACCCGGTGGTCTTTTGCATATTGAAGTGCCTGATTTTGAAACAACGTTTAAAAAGAATTTCTCGCTGTTAAACGGAACAAAATATGAGGGCGTAGGCTTAAGACATATTTTTGGTTCTCAGGAAGCATCCTGGGCTGTGCATTACGAAGGCTATTCCAAACACAGGCTTACTAAAATATTTAAAACATTTGGCTTTGATATTGAGGAAGTAAAATATAATTCTCATATGAGAACATTTAATATTGAGGTAATAGGTAAAAAAGTAAGATCCATATCATATGAAGAAGCTGTAAAAGCAGGACGTGTTTACCTTTCTGATTATATGGTAGATGATAGTGAGGGTGAAAAAAATATGCTGAATGTATGGTGTGCTAATTTCGAAAATCAATTGAAGAAATCATTTGCCAAGTAAAGATTCCATATCTGTTGTTATACCTACATATAATCGCGCCAACGATCTTATAAAAGCTGTTCAGAGTGCTTTAAACCAAACGTACCCTGTAATGGAAATATTGATATGCGATGATGGTTCAACTGATAACTCTAAAGAACTTGTTGAGCAGTTAAACAGCCCCGTGGTAAAATGGATTGATTGCGGAAAGAACGGCCGGCCGGCTATTCCAAGGAATATAGGTATTACAAAAAGTACCGGAGACTGGATCGCTTTTTTGGATAGTGATGATAGCTGGACCCCTCAAAAAACAGAGAAACAAATGGCGGCCGTTAAACAATTTGGGGTAAAAGCGGTTTGTACAAATGCTGTGAGGGTAAGAAACGGACAAGAGCTGGGGGCTTATGTCCTTTATGATAAAGAAACAATTAGCCTGCAGGATCTCATGATCCAGAATTCGGTGATCTGTAGCTCGGTAATGATCGAAAAAGAATTGCTTTTAAAAACATCATTGTTTCCTACAGACCGGAAACTGGTAGCAGAAGATTACGCTTTATGGCTACGGATTGCGACACAAACCAATTTTGCTTTTTTGAATGAGAGCCTGGTGCGTTATTTTGATAACTTTGAAACATCCGTAAGATCTGAATACAAAGGGGATAACTGGGATATGTTCCGGGTGATCTTCTCAGATTTTAAAGATTGGATGAAGGCCGGGAAGGTCGTTTTAAATAAGGCGGATAAGCAGGCATTGAAAAAGCAATTTAAAAAAATTATAAATAAAGGAATTCCAACCGCTTCCGAAGAATTTTTCAGGAAACTCAGGGATAAACTCGGTATAAAAGACTAAACGAAGAAATGAATACAAGTCCATTGGTAAGTGTGATCATGCCGCTGTATAATGCCGAAGCTTATTTAAGAGAAGCGATCGACAGTATACTGGCACAAACGTATGCCAATTTTGAAATATTGCTATTAAATGATGGCTCCTCTGATAAAACAGAAGAGATCTGCCTGTCATACACAGATTCAAGAATTAAATACCATGTTCATAAAAATATTGGACTTGCCGGGACATTAAATAAAGGCCTTGACTTAAGTACAGGAACTTATATCGCAAGGCAGGATCAGGATGATATTGCTCACAAAGAACGTTTCGAAAAACAGGTTAATTACCTGGAAACACACGCTTCAGTGATATTACTGGGGACGTGGGCAAAAGTTTTTTCAGATACGGAAACATTTATCAAGCTTCATGATCATGCGACGCATCCGGCTATTTTAAAATTTGATCTCCTGTTTGATAACCCGTTTGTGCATAGTACCATCATGTTCCGGAAAAAAGATATTGAACAGGTAGGGCCTTATAATGCAGACCGTTCGTTTTTTGAAGATTATGAATTATGGTCGCGGTTCTCGCAAAAGGGCGATGTGGCTAATTTGAAGGATGTGTTGTTAGATTACAGGCATCACGACAAAGGGCTTTCTAAAAGTACTTCCTATTTTAAAGAAGATGCTGTTTATAGTCAGAGTATTCATAACATAGAATTACTAACGGGGCAGAAAAAAGAAGTATATAACGAATTGTCTGCCCTGTATCACTGGAAAGTAGAGAAGTTAAAAGGGTTTTCAAAAAAGGAATTATTTGCAGGTTTAAAAGAAATGGCAGATAAAATCGGCCTGTTGTATCCAAATGATAAAGCACAAATAGAAAAAAGACGGAAACAATATGAGAAAATAATGTTGTACCGTTTAAATATTAATCAAAGAAGAAAATATCCGAACGACAAGATTAAAATGTTCTTCTTAAAAGTTGAAAATAAATTAAAAGGCTTACATCCAAATGTAATTAATCAATAAGATGGAAATTTTTCACTGTGTAGAATCATATCACCCTAATGTAGGAGGCATGCAGGAAGTGGTTAAACAATTGTCTGAAAGGCTTGTGAAATTAGGGCATAACGTTACCGTACTAACACGTTATAACGCAGAAAGAACGTTTACAGAACTTAATGGCGTTAAAATAATTGACTTTAAAATTGTTGGAAACCCAAGGCAGATTGAAAGTGACGAAGATCAGAGGTACGTTGATTTTTTATTGAATTTAAACACAGACATCATCACATTTTTTGCAGCGCAACAATGGGCAACCAACCTTGCTCTACCAATTCTTAATAAACTACGGGCAAAAAAAGTATCTGTGCCAACGGGCTATTCCGGGTTATACTGGCCGGAGTTTAAATCTTATTTTGAAGATATGAAAACGCAGATTCATGGTTACGATATGAATGTGTATTTGAGCCATGATTACAGGGATATTAATTTTGCTAAAGAAAATAACGTTAAACACATTACCGTTATCCCTAATGGTGCTGCTGAAGATGAGTTTTTACCGGCTACAAATGTCAAGGTAAGGAAAGAACTGGGCATAGCTGAAAATGATTTTTTAGTGTTGCTTGTTGGCTCCTACACAGGCTGGAAAGGTCATAAAGAAGCGATAGAATTATTTCTGCGTTCCGATTTAAAGAATGCCACTTTATTAATGATCGGTAATAATTATGAATACTTTAAAAGGCAATACATTAAAAACCCGGCTCTGGCCTGGTTGGTATTGAAAAATAAATTATTTGGAAGTAAAAAAATCATCTTTAATTATTATCCGAGAAAATTTACAGTGGCAGCTTACAAACAGGCAAATCTGTTTCTGTTCCCATCAAATGTAGAGTGTTCTCCTATTGTGTTGTTTGAATGTGCTGCTGCAAAACTCCCTTTTATTTCTACGGATGTTGGTAACACACCCGAAATTGCTCAATGGACAAAAGGAGGCTTAATTATGCCAACTACCAAAGATGAAGGAGGTTTTAGCCATGTGAATATAAATGAAGGCGTAAAAATGCTGAACGCTATTTATGCAGATAAGCAAAAGCGTGAAAAAATGGCGGAAGAATCGTTTGCCATTTGGAAACAAAAATATAGCTGGGAAGTCATTACAAAAGAATATGAGCAATTGTATTTAACGCTTTTAAAATCATGATCGTTACCAGGCTCATAGGGGGATTAGGAAATCAAATGTTTCAGTATGCTGCCGGTAAGGCTCTGGCATTGAAACATGGCGTAGATGTAAAAGCAGACTTGTCTGAATTAAACAGGGATGCAGAAGGTAAATATACCCAAAGGCATTATGAGCTTACTATTTTTTCATCCAATATTAAAACGGCTGCTGAATCAGATCTTACACCCTTTTTAAATAAAGACAAGAGCAAGATTAAACGGGAACTGCAGCGACGTTTCCCTTTTTTATTTAAGACGTTAACAGCAGTAGAAAGTGGTAGTAGCTACCACCCCGAATTTGAAAAATATCCTGAAAATACGTATTTGCAAGGCTTCTGGCAGAGCGAATTGTATTTTAAAGAATATGAAAAAGAAATTAGAAAAGCATTTCAGTTTAATCAAACTATTATTGAAGCCTGTAAATCGTTTAGTGATATGATTCAGCATTCTAATTCTGTATCATTGCACATTCGCCGTGGTGATTATGTAAATAATCCTTCTGCCAATAAATTTCATGGATTATGTTCACCTCAGTACTATGAAAATGCGGTTAAGCATATAGCGGCATTACAAGGGCAGATTGAAATCATTGTTTTTTCTGACGACATTGCTTGGTGTAAAGAAAATTTAAAATTCGATTTTCCAATCCATTTTTTGGAGACCGGTAGCGCCTATAACGATCTTTATCTCATGACTCAATGCCGGCACAATATTATTGCTAATAGTAGCTTTAGTTGGTGGGGAGCATGGTTAAATGCTCATCCCGATAAAATAGTGGTAGGCCCCAAACAATGGTTTGCTGACATGAGTGTTAATACCTCTGATATACTTCCGGTTTCATGGATCAGACTATAAATACAAATCCTTTGGTATCAGTACTGATGCCTGTGTATAATGCGGAAACGCATTTGCGGGAGGCTATAGATAGTATTTTAAACCAAAGCTATACTAATTTTGAATTTGTGATCATTAATGATGGTTCAAAAGATAGCAGCGAAACAATTATTAATTCGTATCAGGATAAAAGAATAAAATTGATTGTTAACCCGGAGAATAAAGGGCTGATCTATTCTTTAAATGATGGGATTTCACAATGTACAGGAAAGTATATTGTACGTATGGATGCCGACGATATTAGCTTAAAAGAAAGGATCTGTGAACAAGTGCAGTTTATGGAAAGTCATCCGGAAACAGGCGTTTGCAGCTGCGATTATGTGCATTTTAATGGCACATCCGAAAAGAGATATAGTGCGATGGCCGATCATGACGAAATCATGAGTTATATGATTTTTAACTCTGCTATTGTACATCCCTCCCTTATTTTAAGAACGTCTGTTTTACAAACACTGCAACCTGTTTTTAGTGAAGGCTATAGCCACTCCGAAGATTATGAATTGTGGAGTAAATTGCTTTTCAAATGTCAATTTTCAGCCGTTTCTAAAGTACTGTTTAAATACAGGATTCACGAAGCACAGGTAACAAACCAGCATAATAGCAAACAACTGGAATCTGCCAACAAAGTCCGGAAAGAATTGCTTAATAAATTAGGATTCGTTTACACAGAAAAAGAATTAGCACTCTTATCACAAATGGCCGGACCTCAATTGTATATGAGCAAACAAGATGTGGAAGAACTGGAAGCATTTTTTCTGAAGTTGATCTCGCAAAACAGGACGATTACTTCAACTACTTTTAATAAAGTCATTTCCTATAAATGGTATACTGCCTGTGGCTATACTACGCTTGGTCTTTGGGCCTTTTTTAAATATAACAGATCGCCTCTGAAAGTTTATAATCCTAAAGGTTCGGTAAAATTGCTTGCAAAATGTATGATCCGTTATTTCAAAAAAACGGCTTAGGCTCTGCTCCTTAAACCTTTAATGTGATGATAGGTTTTTAAAATGCCTTCTTCAATACCGGTAAAATTAAATTCGGGATTAGCCGCTATAATTTTCGAATTATTTAAATGTATGGTTGAATTATCACTCTGGCGGGCTTCTTTGTATACTACCTCAAATGGATCAGGAATGATCTTTTTCATAATAGCCACAATATCATTAATGTTGAGTGTAAAATCCGAAGATAAATTATAGATCTCGGAAATAGCTGTGCTGGTATGAAGCGAGGTGGTCATTAGCTCTGCAAGATCTTTTACATATAAATAGTTTCTTACATTTTTTCCGTCTCCGAAAATATAAATCTTTTTTTCAGAAATAATTTTCTCAATAAACGTGTTTATCATTCCAATGCCTTTGCCTGTGTTTTGGCCTTCTCCATAAACATTGGATACCCTGTAAATATCGAAGTTGAGGCCATATTTTACATGGAAGTAATTTAAGAAATGTTCCATGGTAAGCTTAACGATACCGTATGGAGAGAAAGGATTTGTAAAAGAATGCTCGTCTGCCATTTTTTCGGTTGCACCATATACCGTACCACCACTCGAAATAAAAATGATCTTTTTTATATTTAAATGAGCGATCCCTTCAACGAACGTAATAAAAGGAAGCAGATTTTTTTCAATGTCCATTGCAGGATTTTCCCAGCTCGTAGAAGGAATAGTTTCAGAGGCGAGGTAATAAATAAAATCGATATGACTAAAATCTGTTATTAATTGCTCCTTATCATTAGCATCAAGCTTCCTATAAGGCAGAGAACTGCCAAAAGCACTCGCATCATTTTTTCCGAATAAAAAAACAGCATTATCCCCATCATCGGTAAGTTTTTCGGTTAAATGCTTTCCAATAAAACCATTAGAACCAATAATAGCTATGTTTTTTTTCTTCATATTAATGAATCTGTGTCAATTCAACTGCCAAATGGTTAACCCAGCTATCCCAGTTTAACTCTTTATCAAATAATTCGCGGGCAGTCATCTGCAATTTTAAGTAACGATTGTCATCTTTCCAAATTTCCTCAATAATAGAGGCATAGCCTTCGCCTTTATCGGTATAATCTACTAAAAAGCCATTCACGCCTTCTTTTACATGACCAGCCACACCACCTGTGTTGGCCGATAAAACAGGCAACCCATACATGCTGGCTTCACAAAACACAATAGGGGTACAATCGAAGCGCGTTGGTAAAATAAAAAAGGAATGACTTAAAAACAATTGTTCCAGTTGCTTTAAACCTTCTTTACTGTTTTTATTTAAAAAAGGAATAATCGTCATATTTGCATCATTAACAGGCGTTTCAGGCTCACAGCCCACAATGGTTAAATGTGCTTTTATGTTTTTTTGTAGTAAGAGATGTAATGCGTTTATAGCAATGTCAACCCCTTTATTTTTCCAGTAAGTGCCAACTAATAAGAGCTTACAAATAGCCTCTTTTTTTCTGTTATTAAATACGTATTGAGCATCAGGCGTTACATCCATATTAGCGCCAAAAGGTAATACAAGAGTTGTTTGCCTATTTAAGTGATAATGTTCAATAGCATAGTCTGCAGCCCAATGCGAAGAGAGTATATTTAAAGCCGTTTTATGTAAAGCAAGGCTTTCGGTTTTAAGACTTTGTTTTTCCGACCATTTCCACAAATTGGTAATAATGGTATGATAATTCAATGAATTGGCAATGATCCTGTCTCCAACAAATACAATAGGCACATCCGTTTTAAGGTAAGCGATATAGGCAATGCCGGCAGGTGATACAATAAGATCGTAATGTTTATCTTTTAATTTTTTACCAAATAATCTGCCGCAGGCTTTGGCATAGAGTGTAGAATTGCGGTAATCGAATCTTTTTTTGAAAACATACAAAGAAATACCATGAACTACCTTACACAAAAAGGTAATAAAAACCGGCTCATCAGGTCCCAGCAAATCAACCTGCCCAAAGCGCTTTTCCAGAGCTTTCCATATATAATGGTTGGTGCCACTCCAGGCATGCTTATCTCGTGGGTCAGAAACAGTGATATAAGCTATTTTTTTTGGTAAATTCACGTCTAAATCATTACAAAATTAGCTTTTTTCGCGTAAGACCCTAAATATTTTAAAATCCCTGTGTTTATAACCTTTTTCTTTTAAAACGGGAGATACCCGTAAACCGATTATTTTTATACAATGCCAAAAGATTTGAGCGTTTTACTACTAGCAGATACCTATTCTGAGCACACCGAAAAATGGGCCATAGGATTGGCATTGAAAGGAGTTAAAGTCGGCATATTTAGCTTTAACAAAGCATCTTACGCCTGGCATCAGGGAAACATAAATATTACACTACTGCATGAGCCCACTGAGCAGCTAAGTTCTGACTCAGGAAAATCAGGATATTTAAACTATGTGAGTTCCTTAAAAAAAGCTATCAGAGAATTTAAGCCAGATGTATTACATGCGCATTATGCCACAAGTTATGGCTTAATTGGGGCTTTAAGCGGTTTCCATCCTTTTGTAATTTCTGCCTGGGGAACAGATGTGATGAAATTTCCGCAAAAGAATTTTATAAACCGTTTTATCCTTAAATACAATTTACGCAAGGCAGATGCTATTTGTGCAACGTCTTACACCATAAAAGAGTATCTGAAACCGGTAACCACAAAGCCGGTAAACGTTATTCCTTTTGGTGTGAATACAGATGAATTCAGAAAAAAAGAAGTACAGAGTCTTTTTGATAAGGATACATTTGTGTTTGGAAGTATAAAACCTCTGGAAGCCTTATACAATACAGATATTTTAATAAAATCATTTGCCGCTTTAAAGGTATCACATCCCACTGCTAAAATTAAATTGTTAATTATAGGAGAAGGCTCACAGGCCAATGCTTTAAAGCAATTGGTGATTGATCATAAAATAGAAGAAGAGGTTGTATTTACAGGAAGAATCCCTTTTTCGCAAATTGCAGACTATTACAATATGCTTGATGTGTTGGTAAATATCAGCGATTATGAGAGTTTTGGCGTTTCTGTGATTGAAGCCATGGCTTGCGAAAAACCGGTTATTGTAACCAATACAGGCGGTTTAAAAGAAATTGTAGAAAATAGTAATTTTGGATCTTTGGTAGAAGTGGGAAATATAGAGCAAACAAGCTCTGAAATGCAGAAATATGTATTGGATAGGGAATTGACGCAAAGGATTGGAAAACAGGCAAGAGAAAAAGTTGTATTAAAATATAACTGGAATGATAATATACTACAGATGATTAACGTTTATAAGCAGCTGGCAAAAAAATAAAATTAGTTATGATCCTGAAACAGATAAAAGACATTGCCTTATTTTCTGAAAAAGCAGAACCCTCTATTGGAGTGTTTGGCAGTAAGGCATGGCTGTCTGTATATGGCGAGAGCCTTACCATGATTGGGATCTATAAAGATGAACACCAGATCGTAGGAGGTTTTTATTATTTAAAAACAAAAAAGTTTGGTTTTGATTTTATCAAACTTCCGTCTTACACACCGCATTGCGGTTTGTTTTTTAATTCGGAGAGCAAAAATAAATCTTCCGGTAACAGCTTTTCAAAAGAGATTATGCAGGATGTTTGTAATCACTTTTCATCCTTAAAAAGTGCCCTTACAATTCTGGCTTTTCCTTCCAACATCGTTGATATGCAGGCTTTTATATGGGAAAAATACAAAGTAATCCCTAACTATACCTACAAAATAAATTTAGAGCATTCCATAGAAGATATCCGTTCTCATTTCGATCCTAAGAACCGCAATGCCATTAATAAAGCCATTAAAGAAGAAGTAGAAACAGCTGTCAATAGTTTAACACAGCCTGAAGTGTTTCATTTCTTTAAAGAAAATCTGGCTGCTACAGGGGCTAATATTTATGAAGAAACCCTTAAAAAAATTATGTTGGAATTTGCAAACGAAACAAATTCATTTCATTTCACAGCAACAAAAAACGGGGAGCTATTAGGAATGGTATTTTGCATTTATGATAAAAATGTGTGCTATTACATATTAGGAGGTGTCAATAAAAAATCGGGTATACAAGGCATTAACAATTTATTGGTTCAAAAAAGTATTGAAAAAGCGAAAGAATTAAACTGCAGGGTCTTCGATTTTGAAGGCTCTATGCTAAAAGGCGTGGAGAAATTCTTCAGAAGTTTTGGCCCTGAATTGTTTCCTTATTTTACGGTTAACAAAGCTATACTTCCTTTAGAGATTCTGTTGAAATTTAAAAAACGCGAATTGTTTTAATAAGAGATCAGGTGCGAAAAATTCTGCTAAAAATATTACCCCAGTCGTTGATCGATCTTTATAAAAGCAACAAAAAGCGGTCGAGGTTACAGCAACGCGAGCAACTCCTGAAGAAAAATGAGATTGTAACGGAAGCACAAATCACAGCCATGCTTCAGCATAACGGACTTAAAACCGGCGATACCATCATGGTACATTCAAGCCTTAGTAAAATAGGCTATGTTGAACATGGTGCAAATACATTGATAAATGCTCTTTTACAAACGATTGGTCCAGAAGGAACCCTAATGATGCCGGCATTTCCGGCAGTTGGTTATAATTATGATTACCTGAAAACAGACCCGGTATTTGATGTGAAACAAACGCCTTCAAAAATGGGTATTGTTACCGAAACATTCCGGAAGCAAAATCATGCTTTAAGAAGTCTGCATCCTACGGATTCGGTTTCCGCTATAGGGAAGCAGGCACATTATTTAGTAAAAGATCATTTCGGACAATTGACCCCTTATAACGCAAGTAGTCCGTTTTACAGGCTTTGCGAGTTAAAAGGAAAAATCCTGATGATTGGTGTTGATTTAAACAGCCTTACAAATTTGCATACCTTAGAGGATGCTGTTAATGATTTTGAATATCCTGTATACCATAAAACACTATTCACCACTTCTCTTATAGATGAAACGGGCAAAAAAGTAAGCATGCAAACCAAAGTGCATGACCCCGTCTATTCAAAGAAACGCAGGTGCAACGATTTAATGCCGCATTTTGAAAAGGCAGGATTTTTAACCCATTTTAAAATAGGACAGGCAAATTGTATGCTTATTAATGCAGACAAAATGCATGAGTGGATGGTAGAAAATTATAGAACAAAAGGAATTACAATGTACACGCCAAACGGCAAATAAGATGCAGATACACATTAGCTTTGATTATGAATTGTTTTTTGGTAATGCCTCCGGTAGTGCTGAAAAATGCATATTAGAGCCAACGCAACAACTCATTAACATAGCAACGAAACACGATGTACCTTTCGTCTTTTTTGTGGATGCCGGTTATTTAGTTCAGTTAAAACAACACCTGCATATTCCAACATGTAAACAGGATTACGATCAGGTTTCCGCGCAATTAAAGCAATTGGTGTCATTAGGTCACGAAATAGCACTTCATATACACCCGCATTGGGAAGACTGCCGTTTTGAAAACAACCAATGGCTCATTGATACGACCCGTTATAAACTGGCTGATTTTAAAGAAGTGGAAGTAAACGACATTGTGACTAAATACCACCATGCTATTACCGAAATTATTGGCAAGCCCTGCAAATCATACAGGGCAGGGGGCTGGTGCATTCAGCCCTTTGAACCCATTAAAAAAGCATTGATTGCAAATAATATATTTACCGATAGTACCGTTTATTATAAAGGCTTTCATGCCTCGGGCGCGCACTCATATGATTTCACAAAAGCGTCGGACCTGGCAGAATGGCATTTTGAGAACGACCCCTGCGTAGAAACTAAAAATGGACAGTTTACAGAAATACCCGTAACACCGGATCGTATTCCTCCATTATTTTACTGGCAGTTGTATTTAAAGATGCGTTCCAATCCTTTGGTATATAAGCCCGTTGGCGATGGTAACTGGCTTGTGGATAGGAAACGGATCTATAAGCATTTTTATACAAGCACCGATCATTTTGCCTGTTGCGATGGCTTTTTTGCTTCACGGTTAAAAGCTGTTTTGAACAGATCCGAAAAACAAAAAAAAACGCACATGATGGTATTGAGCCATCCAAAATCAATGGCACCTTATTCTTTTAAGGCATTGGATGAATTTATCACACTCTCCAAATCCAAAGGACATACCTTTAATACGATAACAAGTAATGAGTAAAATTCAACATATAAAGCATAACGATATTGATTTCGCTAAGTGGGATCAAACAATTCTGGCCTCTCCTTTTCCTTTGGTATTTGCGCAATCCTTCTATCTAAACGCTACTTTTCCAGGCTGGGATGCTTTAATCGTAGGAGATTATGAATCGGTGTTCCCTTTAACACAAAAAATAAAATTCGGAATTCCTTACCTTCATCAGCCTTCCTTTACTCCACAGTTGGGCGTTTATGGTAAAGTAAATGAAAATACCGAAAGGCTATTTTATGATTATATAACTTCAAATTATAAGCTGATCGAAATAGAATTAAATGCATCCAACACCTTACGAACAAAAGAACATTTCCCCAAAACAACTTATATCATTCATTACAAAGAGGGCTATAAGCAAAATCAAAATACCAAACGAAACATTGCAAAAGCAGTTGAACATCAATTAATAGTTGAACAAATTCCTATAAACGAAATTGTTCAGCAATCGAAAACATATTTGAATCCCTTTCTGAAATCAGGCTTAAAGCTCTCTCCCGGTGCCATAGAAACGTTTGATAAGTTATTGAGTTCATGTATAAAAGCAAATACCTTGTTCTCTTTTAGAGTACTCGATCCTGCTAAAAAAGTACAGGCTATAGCCCATTTTATTAGCAATGGCAAACATACGGTTTACCTTAAAGGAATTAATTTTGATAAAGAAACCAGTCTGGGAAGCATGCATTTACTGAATAGTTCAGCCATTCAGTTTTTTTCAACACAAACCGATCTGTTTGATTTTGGAGGTGGTTCAAAAGAAAGTCTGGCTACTTTTTATAAAGGATTTGGTGCCGTTCCGCTTAACTATAGCTCGTTTAAATTTAACAGATTACCCTGGTTAATTAAAGTTTTAAAAAACATTTCATAAAACTCAAAGGAGTTGACCTAAAATAGTAGATTTACTATTGAATCAGAAAAAAAGGATACAATTATTGAATAACAGATAAATAATAACATAAAACCGAGACATTAATTTTTTTAATATTCTCTATAATTCCGGGAATATTAAACTCCCCCATGAAAGCCATTGTTTCACATGATATAGACCATTTAACCCTTTCAGAGCATTATCTGAAAGATTTTATAGTGCCTAAGTTTTTTATAAGAAGTAAAATCGAATTGTTTTCAGGGAAAATTTCCTTAAAAGAATTTTTTAACAGAGTAGGGGACGTGTTTAAAGATAAGTGGCAACACCTTGAAGAACTACATCAGTTTAATCAGAAGCACGAGGTGCCAACGACCTATTTTATAGGTGTTATTAAAGGAGAAGGGCTGTCTTATTCGGAAACGCAATCGGCTTACTGGATCCATAAATTGTTGGAACTGGGCTGCGATGTTGGTCCGCATAATATTGAATACGAAAATTTTGAAAAAATAGAGACAGAATATAACTTATTTAAAAAGCTCTCCGGGCAAAATGTATTTGGAACACGGATGCATTATATCCGGAAAAATGAACACACATTTTCTAATATGGCCAAAGCCGGTTATGTATTCGATAGTAGTGAAATGGATTATAAAGTACCCTACAAAATAGGTTCCATGTGGGAATTTCCTTTCCAGATCATGGATTCCTACATTATCGAAAAACCAAGGCAATGGCAGAGTAAAAATTTTCATCAAAGCTGCGAAATCACCAAGCGCATTATTGATAAAACAAACGACCTGGACTTACCTTATTTAGGAATTGATTTTCATGACCGTTATTTTTCAAATAGCCATAAAACCTGGAAAGACTGGTACATGTGGCTTATCGAATATTTAGCAAGCAATCATATTGAGTTCGTAAATTTTAAAACAGCTATAACCGCCTTAGAACGCTAAATTGAAAACTGTTTCCATAATCATACCCTGCTTAAACGAAAAGAATTACATTATTAAATGTTTATCTTCTATTCTGCTGCAGACATACCCCAAAGACCTGATCAGTACTTTTGTATGTGATGGTATGAGCAATGATGGTACAGTGGAGCTTATTAACGATTTTGTTAAGGAGCATCCTCAGTTTAAATTATTGGTCAATACGCAAAAAACAACTCCGTTTGCGCTGAACCTGGGAATTAAAAGTTCATCAGCCGATATTGTGATTATACTGGGTGCGCATTCTGAATTAGATAAGGATTTTGTTTTAAAAAGTGTAGAATCATTTGAGATAGACCCTGCTATTATGTGTACAGGTGGCGTGCTCGAGAATGTATATGAAAATGGCGTGTCGCAGATCATAGGAGCTGCCATGTCCTCAGCCTTTGGGGTTGGAAATGCTCATTTCAGGACCGGTAATAAAAGTGGCTTTGTAGATACCGTTGCTTTTGGAGCCTATAAAAAAGAAGTATTTGAAAAAGTAGGCTATTTTGATGAAGAGCTGATTCGTAACCAGGACGATGAATTTAATTTCAGAGTAACTAATGCCGGTTATAAAATATACCTGAACCACGAAATAAAATGTAAGTACTTTGTAAGAGCCTCTTTTAAAAAGCTTTACAAACAATATTATCAATACGGCTATTGGAAAGTGTTCGTTAATAAAAAACACAAAACCATTACAACCATAAGGCAGCTCATCCCTATGTTTTTTGTGCTATACCTGTTTCTTTTAATAGCAAGCATTGCAGCACCGAGGATTGTTTTTCTAAGCATGGCCTCATTAGGGATACTCTATATTTTAATGGCATTTCTATTTGCCGTAAAAAGTAAAGGTGTGTTGTTTAAGGCAATATTTGGAATAGTTTACACGTTTTTTATTTTACATTTTAGCTATGGCTTAGGGTATTTAAAGGGTATATTTGACTTTTTTATTTTAGGCAAATCAATTAAAAAACACGAATCATTATCGCGTTAGCATGTTAACAAAGATCAGAAATTTATACGCCGGTTCAGGTTACAGCTTTCCTCTACTTATAGCATTTTTATTACCCTTTGGGATTAATTACGCCCCTATTATTATTGTATGGACATTTTTTTATTTATTTTTTGGAGATCCGGTTAATGGGTTTAAAAAAGTATTTAAAAATCCATGGAGCTATGTATTACTGGCATTTTTCTTTTTACATGTAGGAGCTTATTGGTTTTCAGAAAATAAGCAGGAAGCTCTGGTAAGCATTGAAGGCAAAATGAGTTTCTTTGCATTTTCACTCTTATTGTTTTGTATAGATTATGAGCCGCTTAAGATCAAAAAAATAGTGATCTCCTTTGTTTCCGGATGTTTGATATCAGTGGCGATCTGCTTATTTGCAGCATGTAAATCGTATTTTCTGCATGATATCAATTCTTTTTTCTCTTCAGAATTTTCTTTATTCCTTCATCCCAGCTACTTTGCCATGTATCTGGTATTAGCGCAGCTCATCGTTATGTTGTTTTATAAAGATTGGCTGATAAACATCAAAAATCTGGATGTGAAAATAGGATTTATCACAAGCGTCTTTATTACAGGTATCTTCTTATGTTCTTCAAAAATGGGTTTAATAACAGCCTTTCTTTTGCTGCCAACAACCTTTGCCGTTATTTTATTTAAGAGAGGCTATAAAAAAACAATTGCAGGGCTTTTTCTGTCTTTATTAATAGGCGTTTTCGTAGTTTATAAAATAGCGCCTTCTCCCTTCGAAAGAATGAAAGTAGCATTTTCAGTAACTGCTTCTGCCGATCATATTGATAAAACAGCTAGCGAAAGTACTGCCGTAAGGATCCTGATCTGGCAGGAAGCTATTAAAATAATTAAAGCCCATGCGATGCTGGGTGTTACGCCCGGCGATACAAATGATAAGCTCTATAAAGCCTATGAAGCGAATGGCATGACGGGAGCCTTTGCCAAAAAATTAAATGCCCATAATCAATATCTGCAAACCTTTATAGGTACTGGTCTTATTGGCTTTATACTTTTGTGTAGTATGACCGTTTATGGAATTGTGTTAGGATTTGTAAAGCGAAATTATATCCTTGCCTTATTCAGCATTTGCATTACGCTTAATTTTTTAGTAGAATCTATGCTGCAAACACAGGCGGGTATTGTGTTCTTTGTGTTTTTCCTTTGCCTGTTCCTGCAATACGACTTTTCGAAATTGAAAGACGATAAAACCGATGGATAATGTTTATAGGTAACCGGGCTTTCAAAACCGCTCAAAATTATTAAATTCATAACATCTTAAATTACAATCATGATCCCATTTTCGCCACCACATATAGATGAGAAAATAATAGCAGAAGTAACAGCAGCCCTGAGATCAGGATGGATCACAACGGGGCCACGCACTAAAAATTTCGAAAAACAATTAACCGCCTATTGCGGAAATAAAAGTACGCTTTGCTTAAACTCTGCTACAGCAGGTCTTGAAGTCATGCTTCGCTGGTTTGGAGTAGGAGCAGGAGATGAAGTGATCTTGCCGGCTTATACCTATTCTGCAACAGCTAATGTAGTAATGCATGTGGGAGCCAGGCCTGTTTTTGTAGATGTAAATGCCGACGATTTTAATATCGATGTTTCCAAAATCGAAAAAGCAATTACAGAGAAAACTAAAGTCATTATGCCGGTCGATTTTGCAGGCTTTCCCTGCGATTACGATGAACTCAATAAGCTCGTTAAAAAGCAGGCCTCCTTGTTTAAGCCAAAAACAGAACAGCAAAAAAAACTGGGACGCATTTTGGTTTTATCAGATTCGGCGCACTCCTTCGGTGCTACTTACAAATCTAAAAAATGCGGTTCCTTAACCGATGTTTCTGTATTTTCTTTTCATGCCGTAAAAAACCTCACTACCGCCGAAGGTGGAGCTGTTGCACTTAATTTGCCCGAACCTTTCGATAATGAAGAGGTCTATAAATATTTATGCATGTTCACCTTGCATGGACAAGATAAAGATGCCCTTGCCAAAACACAAAAAGGAAACTGGAAATACGATATTGTAGAAGCAGGTTATAAATGTAATATGACAGATCTTACGGCGGCCATTGGTCTGGTTGAACTGGAACGTTACGATAGTGATACCCAGGTAAAACGCAAACATATTTTTGAAGCTTACGACGCCGGATTTAAAAACGATAACCGTATCCAGCTTCCTACACATATTACTTCCGATAAAAATGGCTGCTACCATTTATATCCTCTCAGGGTTAAAGGAATTACGGAGCAGCAGCGTGACGCTATTATTAAAGAGATCTTTGATTGCGATGTGTCTGTAAATGTTCATTTTATTCCGGTTCCAATGATGTCGTTTTATAAAAAACTGGGTTATACCATTACGGATTATCCTGTTACTTACGATAATTTTAGCCGCGAAATATCCTTGCCTGTTTATTACGATCTTACACCCGAACAGGTGCAAACCGTTATTAAAGCAATTATCAGTTCAATTAATAAAGTACTTTGCTAAAACGTATTTTTGATATTATTTGCTCGTTGATAGGGATCCTGATCCTTAGTCCTTTATTTTTAGTGGTTTCCCTTGCCATTATCATTAACAGTGGGTTCCCGGTATTTTATTTACAAACCCGGGTAGGGAAAAACAAGAGTGATTTCAAGCTATTTAAATTCAGAACGATGCACACCAATGCCGATAAAAAGGGATTGCTAACGGTAGGCGGGCGCGATCCCCGCATTACAGGTGTAGGGTATTATTTAAGAAAATATAAAATAGATGAATTGCCTCAATTGTTTAATGTGCTGATTGGCAATATGAGTCTTGTGGGCCCACGCCCCGAAGTGCGCAAATATGTGGAAATGTATACTGCCGAACAATTATTGGTATTATCGGTAAAGCCCGGTATTACTGATTTTGCATCTCTTAAATTCATTAACGAAAACGAATTACTTTCGGCCTCTTCCAATCCCGAAAAGACATACATTGAAGAAATAATGCCTCAAAAGCTTGCTCTAAACAAAAAATACATGGATAAAAAAGGATTTTTAATGGATGTGAAAATTATTTTTGCTACCCTCAGAAAGATTGTCTCTTAAGCATCTTTTGAATCCTATAGAACTATCGGGCTTTGTCTTGATTTTTTTGTTTCTTTTAAATAAACGCATTATTTCTTAATATTTATTGGCGGTTTTGTTTATAACAAATCTCCTAAGTAAAACAAACCCTTTTTATATTTACCAATTAAAACAATCGTATAATTTATGAAATGGTCATGTTGCCGACAGTACAAATACTAATGGAGAGAACATGGCTATACCATATGACTTTAAAAAAACAATAATATCTACATATGAAAAACCTATCGCTTATTTTGAATGGTGTTTTAGCCATTGCAGTAGCCATTTTATTTTATCAGGTACACTCTTTAAAAGCAGTTGTCATGCCGGCTTCGGATACATCAACTTCTGAAACCGAAGTAAAACCAACCATTATTTCCAGCTCTACTAATTTGGGTGATGCCAAAATAGCCTACGTCAATACAGATAGTATTAACGAACATTACGCTTATATCGCTGACTTTACAAAAGTATTGCGTGCCAAAAAGAATAACCTCGAAGCACAAATGGAAAGTATGACCATTAAATTTCAGAATGATTACCAAACGTTTCAGCAATCGGCTCAGGCAGGTATTGCGCCACAATCTGAATTACTAAAAACCGAAGAAGGTCTTAAAAGACAACAGCAGGACCTTGCCAATAAAGAAATGCAAATGCAGAACTTAGGCGTGGAGCTGGAAGAAAAAAATATGGAATTAAACAGGAATGTAAAGGAGTATTTACAAAGATATAACAATGGCAAATTCGATTATATTTTGTCTTATTCCGATTTGTTACCTACCATTTTATTAACCAATCCAAAATTGGATATCACCCGCGATATCTTAAAAGGATTAAACGAAGAGTATAACGCTAAAAAAGCCAAGAAATAATGGAAGATAAAAAAGCATTATTAAGCAAGATCATGCACGTGCATCATTTCCACGAAACGTTTAAAATTGGAAATGCAACGGAGCCAACCTTAATTGAAGAAAAAGATTATACCCTTCGCTATAATTTAATTAATGAAGAAAATGAGGAGTACCTCGATGCCTGTAAAAATGGTGATCTGGTAGAAATAGCCGATGCATTGGGCGACCAGCTTTACATCTTATTCGGTACAATTTTAAAACACGGTTTGCAACATAAGATTGAAGAAGTGTTTGACGAGATCCAAAGAAGCAATATGAGTAAATTGGATGAAAATGGTAATCCTATATACCGTGAAGACGGAAAAATATTGAAAAGCAACCTCTACTTTCGCCCTGATATTAAGGGTATTCTGAACATTTAACATTTTTAATGTTAAATAAATAAAGGATCCCGTAAAAGAGCTACGTAATTTTACGTGTGGTTTAATAATTGAGTAAATTTGTCCGAAATTTTCTAAAACCATTTAAAATTTCCGAAAATTTTTACTCAAATTAACCATGAATAAATCAATCATTTTCTGCTTACTGTTCTTTGTAAAGTCTTTAATGAGTCAGTCTCCGCAGCAAATTTCCTATCAGGGAGTTGCACGCAACGCTTCAGGAGCAGTATTAAGTAATACAACCATTGCCGTTAAATTTGATATCCACCAGGGCTCTGCACTGGGTTCGGTTGTTTTTTCGGAACAGCATCAGGGAGCTACAGCATTAACAACCAATGCCTTTGGTTTATTTTCTACAGGAATTGGTTCCATAAATAATTTAAATACGGTAAGTTGGGCAAACGGTCCTTTTTTTGTGGAAGTATTGATAGACCCTTCCAATGGAACATCCTACAACTCTGTAGGTACACAACAGTTAATGAGTGTGCCCTATGCCTTGTATGCCGAAAAAGCAGGCAATGCAAGTCCAACGCCAACCATAACAATTAATGCCCCCAATACCATTACTAATCTTGCTACAGGAAGTTACAGTATTAATATACCTGCAGCAACAAGCTTTTCGGCCGGAAACGGTATCAGTGTTATTAATGGTGTTATTACCAACACACTTCCCGCTATTACACCAACTCTGGATGTAGTAGGAGGGATTTTAACAGGTACTTACCCAACACACACGTTAACGATACCAAGCTCTACAACAAATCTGGTTCAAGGAGATAATATTTTTATAAATAAGTCAGGGAATACCTATACGATTAGTACAGTTACTCCTACTTTAAATGTAACAGGCGGTACCTTAACCGGCACTTACCCTACGCAAACCTTAACTATTCCAAACTCTACAACTACTTTGGTAAGTGCAAATACAAACCTGCAATTAACGCCGGGCGCTAATACCTATACCTTAGATGTGGCTTCTTATTCACTTACGGTCAATTCCAATACATTAACCTTATCCAACGGGTCAAGTAGTACAACAGCTACCATTCCTGCCGGTTCCATAAACGGCATTACTACAGGTGGAGTTGCAACACTTACCACATCAGCCAACAGCTTTACGTTAAACGTTCCTACACCAACCTTAAACGTTACCGGTGGAAGCTTAACAGGTAGCTATCCTTTGCAAACTCTAACTATTCCAAGTTCTTCAACAACCTTAACGCAAGGGAATAATGTTACTTTAAACCAGGTGGGAAATACGTATACCGTTAGTTCTGTTACCCCCACCTTAAACGTTACCGGTGGAAGTTTAACAGGTAGCTATCCTTTGCAGACCTTGACGATTCCAAGTTCTTCAACAACCTTAACGCAAGGGAATAATGTTACTTTAAATCAGGTAGGAAATACGTACACGGTGAGTTCTGTGACACCAACCTTGAACGTTACCGGTGGAAGTTTAACAGGCAGCTATCCTTTGCAAACTCTAACTATTCCAAGTTCTTCAACAACATTAGCGCAGGGGAATAACGTTACTCTAAATCAGGTTGGAAATACGTATACAGTTAGTTCTGTTACCCCCACCTTAAATGTTACCGGTGGAAGTTTAACAGGTACTTATCCTTTGCAAACCCTAACCATTCCAAGTTCTTCCACCACACTTGTGCAGGGAAATAACGTTACTTTAAACCAGGCAGGAAATACGTATACCATTAGTACCCTTACACCAACTTTAACAGCCGGAGCAAACGTAACCATTACTCCCGTTGGTGCAAGTAATGTGTATACTATTACAGCAGGAACAACAAGCTATACAGGCACAGCAGGTAACGTGGCAGTAACAGGCAATACCATTAACCTGGTACAAACCGGTGTTGTTGCCGGAACCTATGGTTCTAACGCAAGTAATGCAGTTCCTACTTTTTCGGTTGATAATTTTGGAAGATTAATAAGTGCCGCACAATATACTCCTACAATATTGGGAGATGTGATAGGAACCGTTAATACATCAACAGTTTCAAAATTAAGAGGTGTTCCTATTGTAACACTCGCTCCTACAAACGGACAGGTATTACAATATAATGGAGCAGCATGGATACCTACAACCCTGACAACCAATTGGAGTATTACAGGAAACGCAGGAACTACTGCTTTTAATTTTATTGGTAGCACAGATAATGCACCGTTCCGTATAAAAACAAATGGCATCGAAAGAGCGTGGTTTAGTATAAATAATAATCTCATCTTATTTGCGGGAGATAATACAAATCCCGGATCATTAGCCATGAATGGCGAAGTTTCTAACACAATCAGGGTATTAGAAACGGTTTCCAATACAAATGGATCAGCTTTAAGCATTATTGCAGGAGACTCTAAAACAGGTTCATCAAACGGTTATGGAGGAACTTTAAATTTAACTTCCGGAGCAAGCACAGGTAGCGGAAGTTCAACGATCGATTTCTATACGGCTACTCCCGGAGCTTCGGGAGCAACCCGCTCTACTCCTGCATTAAAAATGAGATTGACAGAAAATGGCCAGTTATTGATTGGTAATACCACAGGATTTTCGCCTACCTCAAAATTAATAGTGTTCGACGGACATATAGAAAGTGCGCAAACTACAGCGCCTGCTATAGCCGGTGCAGGCTCTTTATTAGGATTGGTAGGAAGCTCAGCGGCATTGTCTTCAAATTCTACAGATGTATGCGGTACCATCTCCATAAACATAGGTCTATTAGGTGGAGCTAAAGGTACATACGCAGCAGTTACATTCAATAAAACATATGCAAATCCACCTGTTATTATTCTCACACCACGTAGCGAAGGCGCTGCCAATTTAGCTGCTTACGTAACCGGGACAACAGCAACAGGGTTTAGTCTGGCCTTTTCGTCTGGTACTGCCGGACTTACAACTTACGAGTTTAATTATATGATCATAGAATCAAACTAATTCTGTAAGTAGTTGTTATATTAAGAGTAGCTATAGATAATACCTTCGAGGTATCTTTTATGTTGCTTTGTATAAAATACACTGAACTGTTCGGCTTCAAAAACTTCCTTGTATCTGGGATTTAAGTAAATACAATAAATAGTTCTGGGATAGAGCTTTACGCTTTCTTTAATAAGGGCTACAACCTTTTTTAGAATATCGGGGCCAAAAGGGTTAAAGAAATAGAAAACAGCAGCATCGGGCGGAATTTCGTAAACCGTAGCATCTGAAAAAGCAAAGTGAATAAGGCTGTGAGGATTTGCTTTTTTATAAACCTCTTTGTTTTCATTGGCCTCTTTTATAAGTTCAAGGGCAATATCAATCCCTATGAGGTTTGTAAAACCGCATTGTTCTGCTACAAACAAGGCTCTGCCTTTGCCGCAGCCGTAATCAATAAAGGGCATTGCTTTTACATCGGTTGGCAATTCGCCAAATACCGAAAACAGTATAAAATAGCTGGCTCCCTGGTAATGATGATTTTGGTCAGAGTTTTCGCCCGCCAGCGTAAGGTTATGAAGGTTTACAATGCTATGGGTTTTTATTCCCAGCTTCTTTTCGTACTTGCTTTCGTGCGTTAATAGCTTAACCGTATTTACGAAGCCACGGTAATAAAGCGATCTGAAAAAATAATAAATATACTGGAATACCTTCATCGCTTCAAATGTACTATCTTGTCTAATACTTATTGATAATTTTAATAAAAAAAATTACCTTCATACCAACAAACCGCTCGCATGGAAATTGACTTAGAAGCAGAAAAAAAAGAAATATTAAACCGCTACAAAAATTTAATCAATGCCTGTAAAAGGCGTTTAGAGAAAGGCGACAAGGAAATTATACGCAAAGCATTTGAAGTAGCCGTTGAAGCTCATAAAGAAATGCGCCGCAAATCGGGCGAACCTTATATTTACCATCCTATTGCCGTTGCCCAGATCTGTGCCGAAGAAATAGGCCTTGGTACAACATCCATTGTTTGTGCTTTATTGCATGATACCGTTGAAGATACCGATCTTACAGTAGAAGATGTGAAAGGGATGTTTGGTGAAAAAGTAGCCCAAATCATTGATGGTTTAACCAAAATATCGGGAGTATTTGATCAAACCTCTTCCATACAGGCCGAAAACTTCAGGAAAATGTTATTGACCCTTTCAGAAGATGTAAGGGTAATTTTAATAAAACTGGCAGACAGGCTCCATAATATGCGCACGCTCGATCACATGAAGCGTGACAAGCAAATGAAGATTGCCGGCGAAACACTTTATCTGTATGCGCCTTTAGCGCATCGTTTGGGTTTAAATGCTATAAAATCAGAACTCGAAGATCTTGGCTTAAAATATACCAACGAAGACTGGTTTAATGACATTGTAAGGCGCCTGGCTGAAACAGAAAGCGCCCGAAAAAAATTCATTAAAAACTTTATTGATCCCTTAAACGACATTTTAAAAGAACAGGGATTTAAATTTAAAATATTTGGCAGGCCAAAATCCATTTACTCCATTTACAATAAAATTAAAAATAAAGGAGTTCCATTTGATGAGATCTATGACCTGTTTGCGATCCGGATCATTATTGATACAGCCATAGATAAAGAAAAAGCCGATTGCTGGAAGATTTATTCCATCATTACCGATTTTTACCATCCTAATCCCGATAGGCTCAGAGACTGGATCTCGACACCTAAAAGTAATGGTTACGAAAGTTTGCACACAACCGTTATGGGGCCCGAAGGGAAATGGGTAGAAGTGCAGATCCGCACAGTACGTATGGATGAGCTTGCCGAGATGGGCTACGCTGCGCACTGGAAATACAAAGACGCTGCTGCAGAAAAAGAAAGTAATTTAGAGAACTGGCTGCGTCGTATTCGCGAGTTGCTTGATAATCCTGATCCTAACGCCCTTGAGTTTATTGATGATTTTAAACTCAATTTGTTTGCCGACGAAATTTTTGTGTTTACACCTAAAGGCGAAATGAAAACATTGCCGGTAACGGCCACTGCGCTCGATTTTGCGTTCGAGATTCATACAAAAGTAGGGGAGCATTGCATAGGAGCCAAAGTAAACCACAAATTGGTACCTTTAAGCTATCAGCTGAAAAGTGGCGATCAGGTAGAAGTGCTCACCTCCACAAAACAAACCCCCAAAGAAGACTGGATCGGTTATGTAGTAACGGCGAGGGCAAAATCCAAAATAAAAAGCGCCCTTAAAGAAACGCGCCGCAAAATTGCAGAAGAAGGAAAAGAATTGCTTGAGAAAAAATTCTATAAATGCAAATTGGATTATACCCTGCAAAATGTGAACGAATTTGTATCATTCCTTAAACTGCCTTCGTCGGGAGAGCTCTTTTACAGAACGGCATTAGGAAATGTGGATGTAAAAGAAATTAAAGAATTTGTAGACTTTAAACAACATCCGGAAAGGTATAAGCCTAAGAAAAAAGAAAATAAAATTGAAGAGCTGGTTACCAATGTCAGGGGCGGTAGTTCTGATATGCTGGTAATTGGCGACGATATGCAAAAACTGGATTACGGTTTATCACCTTGCTGCAGCCCTATTCCTGGCGATGATGTGTTTGGATTTGTAACCGTAAACGAAGGTATCAAAATTCACCGTGTAAACTGCCCTAACGCTGTAAAACTGCTATCTAACTATGCTTACAGGGTTGTAAAAGCTAAATGGAACAATGACCATCTCATCTCTTTCCTTGCAGGTATTAAAATTATGGGAACCGATGAAATAGGGCTTGTAAACAATGTTACCAAAGTAATTTCGAGCCAGTTAAATATAAATATGCGTTCCATTAGTTTTGACACAGAAGATGGTATCTTTGAGGGAACAATTATGGTATTTGTGCACGATGCAAAACACTTAAACCATTTGATCAACAATTTGTTAAAAGTAAAAGGTGTAACAAACGTTACCAGGATCGACAATAATTAACACCACACAAAGGAAGATGACACAGGAAACAAAAGAAGCGGTTGAAAAAATATTGACCGATTACCTTGAGAAAAATAAACACCGTAAAACTTCCGAAAGGTTTGCCATATTAAATGAGATCTATTCTCACGACGGACATTTTGATATAGAAGGATTGTATGTGATGATGAAAAATAAAAAGTACCGTGTAAGCCGCGCTACTTTGTATAATAACATTGAATTACTGCTCGATGCAGGCCTTGTGATTAAACACCAGTTTGGAAAAAACCTGGCTCAGTTCGAAAAAGCTTATAAGTTTAAACAGCACGATCATTTGATCTGCAGCGATTGCGAAAAAGTATTTGAATTTTGTGATCCGCGCATTATGCAGATCCAGAAAATGGCAGAAGACATGCTTAATTTCGATGTTTTTCATCACTCCTTAAATTTCTTCGCAAAGTGCAGAACCCTTAAGGAAAAAGGAACCTGCGAGCATAAAGCCTCAAAACCTGTAGCCGGTCATAAAGTATAGGAATTTAGTGTAATATTTAGTAACTTAGCTTATAAATTATGTGTTATGGTGTTCGAATATAATATTTCAGAAGAAAATAACTTCCAGATTCTAAAGTTGAGTGGGGAGTTAATAGACAAACATCAGGCTATTGATCTTATTAAATCAATAGACGGCTTATTGGATACAGATAAAAATAAGTGGGCCATTGACTTGTCTGACTTAAAATACATGAATAGCAGCGGATTAAATGTGCTTATTCAAATCCTAACCAAAACCCGCAACAAAGGTGGCGAAAGCGTAATCTTTAACGTTAATAAAAAGGTACACGAACTCCTTGTCATAACCAAGCTCAATACGCTTTTTAAAGTTTCGGAAACCAAAGAACAGGCTTTTGCAAAGTTGTCCTAAATTGTAATTGATACAATTTTATTCTTTTATTATTTCCTGAAAGCAATTTTCTCGCAGGCTTTATAAACCATTTGGAATACATCTTCAAAACCTTGCTCTCCGCCAAAATAAGGATCGGGAACTTCTAAATACTTATTTGGGTGTAACACGTTTAAAAGCAGGTCTACCTTTGCTTTTTGAGAATCGTTTTTTGCAAGGGCAAGCACATTTCTCAGATTACTGTTATCCATGACATATATTTTATCAAAAGTATCAAAATCGGCAGCGGTAAATTGCCTGGCTACCAGTGCACTCAGGTCTACTTTGTTTTTTGCTGCATTGGTAATGGTACGTTTATCAGGATGTTCGCCAATATGATAGTTGGAGGTTCCGGCCGAATCTACTTCAATATCCAGATGATGCTCTTCGATCAATTTTAGCATAATGCCTTCTGCTAAAGGCGAGCGGCAGATGTTGCCAAGGCAAACCATTAATATTTTTTCCATAAGTTTTATATTCTAATTATTGCGTACGTTGGTAATAGTGCGGTTGCGTTGGCAATTTGGTGCGAACCGCCATTTTTTCACTCCGTTTCCTGGGCTGGCATGTGCGCGAAAAATGGTGGTTAGCAAATTGTCTTGACTTTTTTGTGACTTTTTTTGTCAAGAAAAAAAGTTAGCCTTTATAAATTTAGTAAAAAGCAAAGTTCATATTTGTGTAATACCTTTTGAACTAAGTATATAAATTACGATTATTCCGTAGGAACAAACTCACTTTTTTCTGCATAAAATGCAGTTTTGGTAAGTAGCGAAACAATCGTATCTACCGATAAAGTAGTGGCTTCGGTAGTATGTTTTAAAAACACCGAATCTTCCATAACGGCATAAGTCAAAGAACTCAATCCGTAATTTTTTTGAAGAAGGTATAGTAAAAAACTCTCCCGCTTGTCTTGCGGGATGCCACACAGCGGGCAAACGATCTGAAAAAGGAATTGGTTTTCCTGTTCCCATACATCCACCATAATATCAAATTTTCCTTTTTTTAAATTCCATTGGCCGGGTTGGTCGCCACGAATTTCTTCAACATTTAATCCTAAAGCGGAAACGGCATCGTCTACCAGCTTGTAACAATTTTCTAACATGGTAATTATACTAGTGCATTTAATTTTTCCGTGAAAAACACAGCTGTTCGGTTTGTGTAAAATTTATTTTTAAACTGGCCAACCCATTGGATTCCCTTCATGGCATTGGTCAAAAATAATTCGTCGCCATTGGTTAAGGTATGTACCGTAAGCGTTTGTTCAAATACAAGAATTTTATGTTGCTTTGCAATTTCGAGTACCTGTTTTCTCATCACACCATCCACGCAACCATCGGTAATAGGGGAGGTGTAGAGCACACCATTTTTTATGGCAAAAATATTGGAGCTGATGGCCTCTATAATATTTCCGTTCTCATTAATCAGTAAACAATCATCAAGCCTTAGCGATGTTTTTGTTAAGCCTGCCATAACGTATAGCAAAGCGCTTCCTGTTTTGATAGCAGAAACTTTATTGATCGGTTTTTTAATTTCGGCATACACATCTACCCACAATCCTTTTTGATTAAGGGTGTAGCCTTTATCTTCCATGGCTTCGCTCTCTATTAAAAAAGAAATATCGTTGGTTAAAGGAGTATAAAATCCGCCTTCGTTTCTAAACACAGTGAGTCGAATACGCGCATCGCCGCTGATATTATTTTTTTTAACTAGTTCAATAATTAAATGTTCAATATTGGCCGACGTAAATTCCGCAGGAACATTCATGCGAAGTGTGGTCATACCCAGCTTAACTCGCTTTACATGATCGGTAATAAACATTGCCTTACCATTGGTCCATCTGATGGTTTCAAATAAAGAGTCGCCATACCTGAAAGCCCTGTTGTTAAAGCTTAGCGTAGGCTCATATAAACTGATTAAATGGCCATTATATATACAATGCGTATCAGACATGAATGTGGATGCAAAGGTATAAATTTTACAATAGATTAAGCACTAAATGCTTTTTAGTATACGCAAAGGGTATTAGCGTTTGCCTATATTCAGGAGCGTGTTTACCCATTTTTCTGGCGAAATGGATTGTGCAAGTTGGTTTGATGTAGTACTCATAGCCATGAGTTCTGCATCGCTCATAGAAATAATCTTCTTCATCTTGTCTTTTATGGCATTTACTCCACCCGAAGCAAATTCATAACCGTTTACGCCCTCCTGTAAAAAAGCATCTTTAGCACCAACTTTATCACTCAGCAACAGCGGGAAACCGGAAGCGGCAAATTCATGTACAACAACACCCCAGGGTTCGAAACGACTTGGTAAAATAAAGACACCTGTCTGTGAGGTATAATTACCAAGGTCTTTGGGCTGCACAAAACCAAAATGCTTGATATGGGAATGCTTAACAGGTTCTATATCTCCAATACCAAGGCACCACAATTCCCACTCGTTGGGCTGTTCAGCATGCAATTCAATAAAGGCCTGCCATAGTTCTTTAATTCCTTTAAACTCGTAGTAACGGCCTACATACAAAAAGCGTTTAGGAAACTGCAATTGCTTTTGTTGTTTTTGAGTTTCGTAAACCATATTAAAAAAAGCAAGGTCGCAGCTATAAAACCCGCTGTGTATGGTAGTTGGTTTAAAACCAAGTTTAAGAGCATATGCTTTCTGAATTCCACCGGGAACCCAGGCATGGGAAAACATTCTTAGTAAGGTAAAGCGGCTGATAATTCTTGCCAATTGCTGTTTTAAAGAACCCGTCCAATGAGTATCGCAGGTCATTACGGTAGGAATCTTCTTAAAATAAGATTTACTGATTTTTAAATAATCTTTATCTATCCAGCCACTACAAACAAGCACATCAGGCTGTATAGAACTTACCAGTTGCGTAAGCTCAGTTAAGGTGTAATCTGCTTTTGAATACAGTTTAAGTTTAGGATTGATCTCAAATTTAAAAGGGGCTTCTTTATTAACCGGCCATCGTATAATGTGTACTTCGCCATGCTCGGCTAAACGGTTGCAGCAGGCAAGAAAATACTCGGCAATTTCGGTATATAGAAAAACAAATTTCATTGAATTCAAAAGTAAGGTATAATTAACACATTAAAACGCGAATAACTTACAAATAATGGTTGAGATTCCGGGAGGAAACCAAAGGGCAAATAAAAAACCCCCGGCTTAAACCAGGGGTTTTGTAATTATAATGGGTAATAATTAAGATTTTTTCGCGTAACGTGATTTGAATTTATCGATACGACCTGCTGTATCTACCAACATTTGTTTACCTGTGTAAAAAGGATGAGATGTCATAGAGATATCTAATTTTACTAATGGGTATTCAACACCATCTTCGTGAACGATAGTATCTTTAGTATCTGCACAAGATTTAGTTAAAAAAGTGTAACCGTTAGACATATCTTTAAATACAACTAATCTGTAATTTTCAGGATGAATTTCTGCTTTCATTTTATATTCAATTAATTTATTTCAAAAAATTTTGGAACGCAAAGATAGTAAAATTTTAGATATTGCAACTATTTATTTACTAAAAAACAATATAAATTCTCTTAATTCGTTTTTAAAAGTATAAATTTGTCATTCATGTCAGTTAAGAGCCTTTTTTTAATAGTTGTCTGTCTATCAGTAGGTTTCATGTCCTGCAAAAAAGATAAAACATTGACAGACCCTTCCGCAAAGGTATCTTTTTCCCAGGATTCTGTACTATTTGATACCGTTTTTACCACTATTGGCTCAACGACACGTAATATCAGGGTTATAAACAAGAATAGCCAAAAAATCAGCATCTCTTCTGTGATGTTAGAGCAGGGGGGTAATTCCAACTTTATTTTAAATGTAGATGGAGTGAAAGGCAAAGAGGTTAAAGATGTGGAGATTCTGGCTCACGACAGCGTTTATATTTTTATACAGGTTAATGTAGATCCTACAAACCATAATACGCCACTGGTTATACAAGACAAAATACTGTTCAATGTTAATGGGAATCAACAAACGGTGGCTCTGGAAGCCTGGGGACAGGATGCCTATTATCACTTCCCTGACAGGGCTATTCAGTATAAAACAGGATTTTTGCCTTATTCTACCGTATCGGCAGCCACCAATACAACCATTACCTGGAATAATGATAAGCCCCATGTTATTTACGGCTGGCTGGTAGTAGACTCTACACAAAAATTAATTATAAATCAGGGGGTAAAAGTATATCTGCATCAAAATGCGGGCTTATGGGTATACCGTTTTGGGACTTTACAGGTTAATGGCGTTTCGGGGAACGAGGTTATTTTTCAGGGCGATAGGAGGGAAGCTGACTATTCGGATGAGCCCGGACAGTGGGACAGGATTTGGATCAATGAAGGGCATACCGATAATTACATCAATTATGCAATTATAAAGAACAGTTACATTGGGGTGCAGGCAGAGGTTATTCTTACCACTCAACAACCGGGACGATTAAAACTAACTAACACTGCCATTAAAAATTGCTCTAAATATGGTTTGTACACTATAGCCTATAACGTATGGGGTGCAAACAATACCATTAGTAATTGTAAAGAATATTGCGGAGCCTTTACTGTAGGAGGAAAATATACCTTTTTGCACAGCACTTTTGCCAATTATTTTGATAAACCGGGGGGGCGTGGAGGACAGCCATGTGTGCACCTCGATAATTATTCGGGTTCTACCCCTTTTGATTTAGACAGTGCTTACTTTGGTAACTGTATCATTGATGGCAGCCAGGCCAATGAGTTTGAAACGGATTTTAAAACAGGAGCCCATTCTAATTATAAGTTTAATAGCTGCCTGCTGAGAACCGCTACTATTACAGGTACCATGTCGGTAAATAACGTGTTTAACCAAATAAGCGATTTCAGAGGAGTCTCCAATTATGATTTCAGGTTAAATAGTGCTTCAAAAGCCCGTGGAATAGGAGACCCGACTGTTATAGCCATTAACCCGGGAGTTTTGGGTACAGATATTAAAGGAACTGCCAGAACGGGTACGATTGATGCCGGCGCCAATCAATATCAGCCATAGTATTGCTTTTAAAGTTAATTTCACTAAATTTGTTTCAACCTAAGTATTAAGTTATATGAAACAGATCATTACTCTTATTTTATTTGCAGCGCCGTTTATTGTTAGTGCTCAGGAGCCTACCAAAGGTACTAAAACAACTAAAACCCCTCCTGCATCTGAGAAATCTATTTCAGAAAAGGGCGTTTCTTCAACAAAAGGACGTGGAATTAGTACTAAAAAGACTGCTACGGTTCAGGAAACCCAGTCTACACCTGCTGCTAACACAGCAACTGCTACAACTAACGAAAAACCTAAACAATAAGGTTTCAGTTATTGCTTAAGCGCATTAAGGGTTTTGGTTAAAATCCTTTGACCGCTTTATTTTACGTTCTCTTATATTAAATAGTTCTACCAGCACAGCAAATGCCAGTGCCAGGTAAGCGTAATTCTTATTTATTTCGAGATGATTTTCTTCAGGTAAGGTTGTATTGTAACAATCTACAATAGCTTCGGCAACCAGTATACCACCTATTACCAGTAAAAAGACAAGGGCTATCATTTTAATCCCGGGATTTCTGTTAATGAAATCCGACACTTTTCCTGAAAACAGAACCATTAACAACATAGAAATAATTACGGCGGATACCATAATAAGGATAACGCCCGATAAGCCAACAGCCGCTAAAATACTATCGAAAGAGAATACAAAGTCAATAATGATGATCTGTAATATAATGG
Organism: Bacteroidota bacterium; assembly: GCA_040389965.1. Taxonomy (GTDB): domain Bacteria; phylum Bacteroidota; class Bacteroidia; order B-17B0; family Aurantibacillaceae; genus UBA4416. The sequence goes on along the minus strand of JAZJZF010000048.1, from coordinate 18,347 downwards.
CATTAAAGGTATTCTTTTTGTTATTTGGTGAAGCTCCGATCTCATCTTCATCATGATACATTTTCTCTTTAATTTCTGACCATGTTTTTATTAATAAAAACAAGCCTCCTCCAAATAAAATAAGCGCTTTACCCGATACACCAAAGGCTCCAAGGTAAAAGAAGGGGTGTTTTAAACCGGCTATCCAGCCAATAAAGAACAATAATACGGTTCTTACAACAAGCGCCAGTAATAAACCGATCGTTCTTGCCCGTTTTTGCTGTGATCTGGGCAGTTTATCAACGGCAAGCGAAATAAAAATAATATTATCAATACCCAGTACAATTTCTAAAATACTAAGGGTAAGTAGGGAAATCAACCCGTTTAAAGAGAACAAATGTGAAAAATCTTCGGCCCAGTTATGCATATATAAATTAAGAAAGTACAAATATACAGGCTTTTTAAAATCTTACCTAAATTTATTTTACCTGATAATCAAATAGTTAATTGTTATTTTAGTACTATGTGTTGCAAGGTACTAAAATAATAATGTATCTTTGTGTCACATAATAATAACTTAAGCATAGTACTGTAAAATTTAATTGTTATAAAACACTGCAGGTCTCATAACAATAAGCTTAAATACTACTTTTTGAAATCGCGATTCGGAAAAGAATAGGAAAGCCTGATAAATGGAACAGAGGACATAAAAAGTAAAATAAATAAAACCTTAAAGACATGAAAAATACATATCATACTAAAAAAAGATCCATCAGTAGTTTATTTTCTAAAAAAGGATTACTGGCATTAATAACAGGCATTTTAATAAGTACTGCCACATTTGCAAAGGCCGGAGAAACGCCATTAACAACAGACGCGGGAAATGCCGCTAAAACAATCAGAGAGCATGTTAAGTTTCCTAACTTTAACATTTATCAGGCTCAGGAAGAAAAAGTAAACGTGGTGTTTACCGTTAATGAAAGTGGCCAGGTTAACCTGGTAATTGCCAACACAAGCAATGCCATTCTTAAAAAAACAATCGAAGACCAGTTCTTAAAACTGACCTTAAAACAATTAAAAGCTAATAACGCTTACAGCATTCAGTTTAACTTTAAAACAATATAATAACATGGTAAATTCAGAGAACACAAAAGCGCAGATGCGCAAAGGTGTTCTGGAACTCTGCATACTTTCCATACTTTCTCAGGGCGATGCCTATCCAACAGAGATCATCGAGAAATTAAAGGAAACAAAGTTAGTAGTAGTAGAAGGAACGCTTTATCCTCTTTTAACAAGGTTAAAAAATACAGGATTATTGACATACCGTTGGGAAGAAAGCACATCAGGGCCACCACGTAAATATTATATGCTTACCGAAATAGGGGCAACATATTTAAAAGAATTACATCTATCGTGGTACGAACTGGTAGATGCCGTTAATAAAACGATTAATAAACAAGATTAAAAAAGGGAAACTATGAATAAAACAGTAACTATAAATATAAGTGGTATCATTTTTCATATAGAAGAGGATGCCTACGACAAGCTAAGCAAATACCTCTCTACCATTAAGGGTTATTTTAGCAATGCTGACGGTGGAAACGAGATCATGAGCGATATTGAAGCACGTATTGCCGAAATGTTGCAAAGCAAAACAAGTGCTATTAAACAGGTTGTATTAATGAGCGATGTGGATTATGTAATGGAAAGCATGGGTAAACCCGAAGAGTTTGCCGATGATTCGCAGGACACAAATTCAACTGCGGGCAAAGACACTGAATATGAAAGTGCATCAGGCGAGCATGTTAAAAGAAGGTTATACCGCGATGGCGACAGCAAAGTACTAGGTGGCGTGTGCAGTGGGATTGGGCATTACTTTGATTTTGATGCCGTATGGTTAAGAATAGCCTTGTTGTTGCTTTTCTTCTTTGCAGGTACAGGTTTCTTATTATACCTCATTTTATGGATCGCGATTCCTGAAGCTAAAACAACTGCTGAAAAGCTTGCCATGAAAGGCGAAAAAGCAGATATCAATAATATATCCAAAGCCGTAAAAGAAGAAGCTGAGCATTTGAAAAAACGTATGGAAAAATACGGGAAGGATTTTCAAAGCAGTATGGCTTCTAACAGGGAATTACCAAGAAATGCCGTAGAAAAAACAGTAGATTTTCTTTCGGATATATTTATAAATATAGGAAGGGTACTATTAAAAGTAATTGGTGTATGCATGGTTGTATTTGGTGTCATGCTTTTCTTTGGCCTCTTTAGCACTGTATTTGGAATGTCGTTTTTAACTACAAATGTTGATGGGCAGGAATGGATAGATATGTTTTTACTTGATGGAAAGGATTTTTACCTTGGTTTAATTGGGATAGCCATATTTTTTGGGACGCCAATTATTATGTTAATCTATGTAGGTGTTAAGCTTTTATTTAAAATAAAATACTCTAATCGTTGGGTTAACCTAGCGGCAGGTGTAATATGGCTTATGGGTTTTGTGATGTTATTATATGTGGGAATAAAAACCGGAAGTGATTTTAGTAAAACAGCCAAAGTAAGAGAAAATGTAAATGTAGTGCCTCATGAGACTTTATACTTAAAAATGCATGAAACACCTATTAATTATGAAGAGTTGAACATCAGTGATAAGGATGAGGAAGGTGAAAAAAATTACAGAATCAACCATCGCGATAATGATTATATGATCGGTAATAGTCACGGCATAAAATATTTACTGGGGCATGCGCAATTAAATATCATTAAATCGCAAACAGATAAAATTGACCTGGTTATTGTAAAAGAAGCAAAAGGGCATGACAAGCGCATTGCTACTGAGAGAGCAAAAAACATTGTGTATTCGGTTTCTCAAAAAGACAGTGTGCTTGAATTTGATAACCTGTTTAAAATTGCTAACGCCGATAAATTCAGGGCACAGGATCTGAGCATTATTTTAAAATTGCCGGTTGGTAAAGTTGTATACCTTGATAAGTCGTTGGCAAATGTCATGTATGATATAGAGAATGTAACCAATACGTATGATGGCGATATGATTAACCGCAGATGGATCATGACTGAAAATGGCTTGAAATGTATAGACTGCGAAGGTTTGATTTCGGTAGAAGAGCATTATTCAGGCGATAGTAATGATGATGACGAAGATGTTAAAATAGATGTGAATGGTATGGACATTAATGCAAAAGATGCGAGCATAAAAGTAGATAGCACGGGCGTTAACATTAATTCAAAAGAATCGAAAGTTGTAATTGATAAGCATGGTGTTCATGTAAATACCAAGAAGAATAAATAAAATGATTTTTTAATTGAACAACGGCTTTTAACATTTCATTTTTTAAACATTCTAAACTTTAGAGTTTAGGATGTTTATGAAAAAAATATTTACTAGTATTTTATTATGCGCAAGTGCTTTTGCTTTTGGACAAACGCAAATAGCAAACAATGGGTTCGAAACCTGGGATAATGTTGGTAGTTCAACGGAAGAACCAACAAGCTTTAATTCAAACAAAACGGGAACTGGATTTGCAACCTCCGGGGGACAAACCTGTAGCCGATCAACCAGCCCACACACGGGCACGTATTGCGTTAGAGTTGAAACCTTATACAATTTTTTTGCTGATGTTAACGGAAATGTAACTTCAGGTGTTGTTGAAGCACCTTCTACTAATAAAGCACAAGGTTTTTTAAGTGCGACTTCTGCTAATGGTGCGCGTATTACATTTACAGGTCGTCCTGACAGTCTGGTAGGCTGGTATATATACAGCCAGGCCACCAGTGGTACCGGAGCTGCCGCAGAACAAGGAAAAGTAAGGGCAATTATTCACACAGGCGATTATTATGATCCTGAAACTCCGGTAAGCAGTAACCACCCCGATATGTCAGCAAATAAAATAGGAGATGCTTTATTTGTAACGCCTGCATCTAATCAGGCAACGTGGAAACGTTTTTCTGTTCCATTTAATTATGTAAGTACTTCAGCATCTGTTTATATTATGGTAAATATTACTTCTTCCAATAACCAGTTAACTGCAGCCCCCGGTTCCAGTGGAGTTGGTAGTATTATGTATATCGATGACCTTACGGCGATTTATAACCCTGTAGCTAATTTTTCTTCAGCTTCTGTTATTTGTCCTTCGGCAGCAACTACATTCAGCGACCAGTCAACTGCTACACCAACGGCATGGGCATGGTCGTTTCCGGGAGCAAGTCCATCAACGGCTTCATCGCAAAACCCAAGTGTTACTTATGCAACATCAGGTACATATTCTGTCAACTTACGGAACTTATACTACAGCTGTTACTAAAACAGTAACCGTAAATGCAGCACCGAATGTATCGGTTAACTCTCCAACAATTTGTGCAACACAATCGGCTACACTTACTGCTACCGGTGCAAGTTCTTATGTATGGAGTACAACAGCAACAACAGCTTCTATTTCTGTTACACCAACATCAACAACTAACTACACCGTAACAGGTACAGATGCTGCAGGTTGTACTGCTAAAAAAATAGCAACAGTTGTTATTTCTACAAGTAATTTAAATGTAAATGCAGCAACTATTTGTGCTGGTGGTACAGTAGCTTTAGTAGTTAGCGGAGCCAATACGTATACATGGACCAGCCCGGCATCTAATTCGGCAACTGTAAATGTAAGCCCTACGGTTAATACAAATTATACGGTAAACGGAACAAACTCATTTGGTTGTGTACACACAGCAACAACTTCAGTATCTATTACGTCGTCTCCAACCATTGCAATTAACAGTGCCACTATTTGTTCAGGTGCTACTGCAACGTTAACGGCTACGGGTGTTTCTTCTTATACCTGGACTTCTCCTGCATCCAACAATGCAGTTATATCAGTTACGCCTAATACAACAACAACGTATTCTGTTTCCGGCACGTCGGCAGGTTGCGCAGGTGTGTATAGTGCTACAACTATGGTAACAGTTAATCCTACTCCAACAGTATCATTGGCTGCTATTACCAGTACTCCTTGTGCAGGTGATGCCGCTGTTACATTAAACGGTTTACCAACAGGTGGGACGTATACAGGAACAGGAGTTACAGGAAACTCATTCAATCCATCAACAGCAGGTACTTTTACAGTAGTCTATTCTTATACAGCTACTAATAGTTGTTCTTCTTCTGATGCTAAATCCATAACTGTAAACTTATGTACAGGCATTGAAGAATTAAAAGCTGCTGAGGTACAGATTTATCCTAATCCTGTAAAAGATATTTTATATATCAATTCAAATAACACGAATCTTAAAACAGTTGAGGTTTATGATTTAGTTGGTAAAAAAATAATTTCTTTAACCACTGCTGAATCTCTGATCTCTATCAATAGCAATGAATTAACCAATGGTGTTTATTTTGTAAGAATACAAAGTGAAAATGCCAAACCGGTAATTGCACGTTTCATTAAAAATTAATTCTGTTAAATCATAAAAAATCCTCGGGTCATTACCTGAGGATTTTTTATTTAATGGTAAGGTTTATAGTGTTATCTTAAATGTCTTGTTATAAAGGCCTTGGACACATACAATTAAAAAAATAAAGGAATACCCAAATATGAATTCAATCAGGTTATGTTTAACGGCGCTTATCGTAGTTGTTTCTCAACTTTTATATTCGCAAGCTACAGGTATTTTAAAAGGAATAGTAACGGATGGCAGCACAAAAGAAACCCTGCCGGGAGCTACCATACAATTGGTAAAGGATATGTCGAAGGGCACTGCCACCGACATTGACGGTAAATATTATTTTGAAGTCGATACGGGCTACCACCAGATTATATGTGGTTACATAGGCCTTGGCAGCGACACTGTTAAAGTACACATTACGGCTAATACCATTATTGAGAAAAACTTTAAATTAAAATCTATTGCAAAACTTTTGGAAACGGTAGTGGTTTCATCCGGTAAATTTGAACAAAAGCTGGAAGAACTGACCATATCTATGGAAGTTATAAAACCTAATCTGATTAATAATAAAAATACAACCAGTGTAGAAACGGCATTGGAGCAGGTTCCGGGATTAAGTATTATTGACAACGATCCACAGATACGTGGAGGAAGTGGATTTACCTTTGGTGTTGGGAGTCGAGTAGCAATTGTAGTGGATGGAATTCCTTTGTTGAGTGGTGATGCCGGCAGGCCGGAGTGGAGTTATATTCCGGTAGAAAATATTGAACAGATAGAGATCATTAAAGGTGCGTCATCTGTATTATATGGTTCATCGGCACTTAATGGTGTTATTAATGTGCGTTCAGCTTATCCCAGAGCTAAACCTAAAACCGTAGTCAATTACTCTGTTGGTAATTATAGCTTGCCCGAAGGCCCGGCAGATAACTGGTATAATAAATCCATACCTGGCTTTACCAATTTAAATTTTTTGCATTCAAGAATCATTAAAAATAATCTCGATTTTACCATTGGCGGTAATTTTAATATGGATCAGGGATATATAGGGCCTGCGCCACAAGGCGTGTACCTTGAACCAAGCATTAAAGCTGCCTTGAAAATTGCGGATACGATTCCTGTTTTTAATAATGATGATATGATTAAAAAACGGGGAAGGGTTAATTTTAATTTACGTTACCGATCGAAAAAAGTACCGGGACTAAGCTTTGGAGTAAACGGGAATGCTATGTACAATAAAACAAATATGGTATTTGCCTGGCTTGATGATTCTTTGGGCTTATACAGAGGTTATCCGGGAGCCGTTTTTTTGCAAACCCAACGCTTATACAATATTGATCCTTTTATAAAATATACAACAGGTAATGGCATTAGCCATAGTTTAGTAACCCGTTTGTTTCATTCCGATAACCAAATCTCTAATAATCTTTCCAATAACGGAACCATGTTGTATGGTGAATATCAGTTACAAAGGAGGTTTAAAAGCATTGATTTGACGTTTACAGGAGGTGTGGTTGGTAATCAATCAACCTCACATGCTACGTTGTATGCATCGAGCGGTACACCAAATAATAAGATCACTAATGCTTCGGGATATGTACAGTTAGATAAAAAATTCTGGCGTGTCTTAAATCTTTCGGGTGGTTTCAGGTATGAGTATTTTAAAATGAATACGCAACAAAGTGTTGTAGCTCCTATTTTTAGAGCAGGAGCAAGTATTCAGGTCATGAAAGGTACGTATGTAAGGACATCTTACGGACAGGGATTTCGTTATCCTACTATTACAGAACGTTATATTGCTACTAAAGCCGGTATATTCGGCGTATTTCCAAATCCTGATCTGAAACCGGAAACCAGTAATAGTTTTGAAATAGGTTTAAAGCAGGGCTTTAAATTTGGAAAGTTCGCAGGTTATCTGGATATAGCAGGCTTCTACCAAAAGTATCATAATACCATTGAATATTTATTTGGTGTTTGGGATCCGGATATTAGTGTAGTGGGCTTTAAGTTTTTAAATACAGGCGATTCGAGAGTACGTGGGGTGGATATTTCTTTGGCAGCAACCACTCCTGAAACCAATAAAAAATTTGGTGTCACAACCTTAATAGGATATACATACATTGAGCCTGTATCTTTGACACCCGACAGCGTTTACGCAAGAGATAAATCTCAGGGCGGTATAGGGCAGGATCTGAGCTATAAATCATCCAGTATGGATACAACCGGTAATATTCTGAAATACCGCTTCAAACATATGGTGAAGGGCGATATAGAATTTAAAATTTTCAGATTCGGCTTGGGTTTCAGTTACCGAGGTTATAGCAAAATGAATAATATCGATAAAGCATTTCAAACAGTGGAAACATTAACAACTACCAGTCCTCTTTTTGATGATATTAAGGCCGTTCATTTTTGGGAAACGCATACGTGGATACAGGTATTTGATGCCAGGATCAGCTATAATATTGATAAACGTCAACGTATTTCTATTGTATGTAACAACCTGCTTAACACGGCCTATTCTTTAAGGCCTATGAAAATTGAAGCGCCGCGCACAACATCTATACAGTATGTGTTAACGCTTTAGAGTCAACTATTTGCTGAGGTTATGAGAAGGATAGGGGCGCAGGCCTTTAAATTTTCGGCTTTTGGTTATTAGTGTACTTTAATTCTTTATTTTTGTTGTAAACGTGATTTTAGGTATGCAACTTTTCGGGAATAATTTTCAGGCTTTCCACGAATTCTTTAGCCATTACCTGCCTGTAAAAAATCCGGTTCTTATCTTAGCACTTACACTCCTTATTATTTTATTTGCTCCGTTGTTTTTAAAACGGCTTCGTATTCCGGGTATTATAGGTTTAATTATTGCCGGTGTTATCATTGGCCCTAATACCTTACACATCATTGAAAAATCAACCAGTTTCGAACTCTTCAGCAAAACAGGCCTCTTATATATTATGTTTTTGGCAGGTCTTGAGATCGATATGCAGGAGTACAAACAGAATCGTTCAAAGAGTATTGTATTTGGAGCCTTTACTTTTTTTATTCCTATTACCATTGGTTATGTAGTGTGTATTTACATCTTCCATTTTACCATGTGGCCTGCACTATTGCTTGCCAGTATGTTTTCTACCCACACGTTATTGAGCTACCCTATTGTAAGTAATATGGGTATTGTTAAAAACAGGGCAGTGCAGGTATCTTTTGGCGGAACTATTATAACAGACAGCGCGGTGCTTATTTTACTGGGTGTTATTACCAACATGGTTGGTGGCGAAATTAATTCTATGTTCTGGGTCAGGCTGGTGCTTTCGTTAGGCTTGCTCGGTTTTGCGGTATTGTATCTTTTACCAAAGGTAAGCCGTTGGTTTTTCAGGAACATTGAAGGACAGGGAAGTTCGCAATACATCTACGTTTTGGCCATGGTATTTATTTCAGGCTTTTTTTCTGAACTGGCGGGTGTAGAACCAATTATCGGTGCGTTCCTTGCAGGCCTTGCATTAAACAGGGTAATACCACACAGTTCAGTTTTAATGAACCGTATTATCTTTATTGGTAATACACTGTTTATTCCTTTCTTTTTGATTAGTGCCGGTATGCTGGTTGATTTCAGCGTGTTTTTAAAAGGTACCAATGCACTTATTTTTGCCGGTATCCTGAGTTTAACGGCTCTGCTTACTAAATGGATAGCCGCACAGGTTACAGGATCTATTTATAAATATACCAAGTACGAAAAGCGGGTTATGTTTGGCTTAAGTGCCTCGCATGCTGCTGCAACCCTGGCAGTTATAAAAGTTGGTTATGATATTGGTCTGTTCGATCAAAATGTGATTAACGGAACGATTATTTTAATCTTAATAACCTGCATGGTAAGCTCTTTTGTAACGGAGAGAGCAGCACGTAAAATTGCGATGACGGATAAGGAGACCTCTAAAAAAATTATTGACCGTACTGAACGAATCCTTATTCCGGTGAGTAATCCCGAAAATATTGCCCGTTTAATTGATTTGGCGTTGTTGATCAAGGATCCTAAGTCTACGGAACCTATTTATCCATTATCTATTGTAGAGGAAAATGCGGATGCCGATGAAAAAATAAATATCGTTAAAAAAGTGATCGATGGAGTAGTAGAGCAAATTTCGTCGGGCGATAAAAAAGTACAGGTGCTAAAAAAAGTAGATCTTAGTATTGTTGATGGCGTAGCACGTACGGCAAAGGCTTACAGTATTTCAGATATTTTAATTAGCTGGAAGGCTCAGCAAATAAATTCAAATTTAATATTTGGGAACATTGCCGATAATTTATTAGTAAAGACAAAACAATCGGTTATTATTTCAAAGATCATACAGCCTTTAAATACGTATAACAGGGTTGTTGTGTTATTAACCCCAAATGCAGAGCTGGAAAGCGGTTTCAATCTTTTGGTTAAAAAGCTCAATGCTTTATTGAAACAGATCGGAAATCAAACAATTGTTTACGGTCAAGAAAAAACACTGAGTGCTTTTACAACTTTGATCCTCGATAAGAAAAGAGATTTTTATAATTATACTATTGTAAATGATTATGAAGACAGCGATATTATTGAAAATGTTAAGGAAGATGATCTGTTTATATTTTTAAGCAGTAGAAAACAAACGGTATCGTATGATTTCCATATTGATAATATGCCTAAAACACTAAATAAAAATAATGAGTTCACGAGTTTTGTTATTTTTTATCCTGAGTCTTTAAAATCGCTCAGCGACTCACAAATCACTGAAATGACTGTGCCGGCCATACAGGAAAATTTGGAAAAAGTGATTCAACTGAAGGATAAAATTGCCGGTATCTTTAAAGGCGATAGCTAACTAGTCTCCTCTTTTAATTGTAAATGTAATGGTAGTGCCTTCGTTAACGATGCTACTCACATCAATTGTTTCGTTATGAGCTTCGATAATATGTTTTACAATAGCTAGTCCAAGTCCTGTGCCACCTTGCTCGCGACTCCGTCCCTTATCAACGCGGTAAAAGCGTTCAAATAACCGTGACAGGTGTTTCTCTTCAATGCCAATGCCGTTATCTTTTATTTCTACAATAACCTGTTCGTCAAATAAATTGATGCTAATAAGCGTTTTGCCATTCTCTTTGCCGTATTTAATGCTATTGGTAATAAGATTAACAATTACCTGACGTATCCTGAATTTGTCAGCCAATACAACAATAGGCTTATCGTATTTTTTTGCCAGTTGTAGCCTCACGTTCTTTCTGCTTGCCTGAAATTCTAGGGATTCAATGATTTCTTTAATTTGTTGGGCAATATCATATTTTTCGCGTTCCAATTCCAGTGTTCCTACTTCCAGTTGAGAAATAGTTTCCAGATCGTCGATGATCTGAATCATTCGGTCAATACTCTTATCGGCACGTTTTAAATATTCAATATTAATGTTTGGGTCATCTATACCACCGTCAATTAATGTTGATACGTAACCCTGTATATTAAAGATGGGGGTTTTTAATTCGTGCGATACATTCCCTAAAAATTCTTTTCGATAACTGTCAAGATTGCGGTGTTGTTCTACTTCTTTATTTCTTTCATCGGCCAGTTTTTTAATCTCATCTTCCAGTCTTTCGAGCGAATCCACTTCTTCGAGCTGAAATTCGGTATTGGGGATTTCTTTTGGCTGCAAGGCTTTTACGCGTAAATAGAGCTTATCTACCTTTTCAAAAATGATATTATTATATAGAATATAAATCACAAAAAAGCTGATGATAAAAGAAATGAAAAAGTAAAGTAAACTTATGGATAGGTTTGCATCACCGATTATTTTATAAGCGATAAATGTAACCAGCGCCGTTTGCAGGATCGCCGAAATTAAACTAAGAACTAAGGTAAGTGCAGGTATTTTTAGCTTATTCATGTATGAATTAATAAATAACGAAAATGCAAAGAAAAAACCGCTTTCAAAAATTGCCGGGGTTATTTTTTTGTAAAGTTATAAGAACCAAGTTATCAAACCTGAGATGTGAGAAGGGGCAAAAAAGTCATAACTTATCTTTATCTATTGACTCAATTTGATGAGTTCCCGGTAAAAAAACTTTTCCTGGGTGCTTTCAAACGGCCTGTAAATGTAGTAAGCATAGCCATCGTGTATTTTAAGCTTATCGGCACTATGAAACTGCAGGGTGTATTTTCCTTTTTCCTTGCCGGTTTGCAGACTTATTTCTTTAATATATTTATGGCCGTTTTTTTCGTATACCGCATAAATTGAATTTTCAATATCATCTTTCAGCATCACATTTTTCCATTCTTTCCAGTTTTTAGGATGGTTATAATTAATACTTATCGAATCTATTTTGGAGCCTTCTCTGTTAATGTGGAATAATAGGTTTTTATAATGATCAAAAACACTGATGGTATCTTTTACTACGTATAATGGCGCAAATAAAGGCTCATAGAACATACTTTTTGTAAAACCACTCATGAGGGCTGCAATAATCCTTTTATCGGTATTTAAGTCCGAGGCTATACGTCTTGCTTCCAGCTTATCCACTGGCTTCAATGAATAATATTCAAAATTATAGGCATGCATGAGTTCCTTGTCTTCAATGGAGATAAGTTTATTTTTTAAACTGTCTTTTTCGTTAAAGCTGTAGTAATTAAAGAGGGGATAGTCTTTCCAGTAATCTGTATAAATTATTTTTCCGTTTACGGTGTCCAGTATAGGTTTAATAAAAGAGTTAACATCTCCAACAGCCAGTGGAATCAATACAAAGCGATCGTGGTACATATTAATACGGTAAATAAAGTTTTCGCATACCAGATTTGTATATCCCATGTAATCGTGGTAAAACTCCTTTGCTTCGCCACCAGCCTTAGGCACAGTATAGCTGGTTATGATTTGGCCATTATCATCTGCCAGTTTTAAAACGGCTTCTTTTAAAGATTTAACGGCCGTTAGCAAAATATATTTGTCTTCGTAAAAATCGAAATCGTAGATGCTGTATTTAGGCGAACCAACAAGTGTATCGGGTTTTGTTTTTGCATATACAGATACCACATCAATAGATGTAAATGCCTGTTTTAAAGAAATGGAAATATCAATAGAATCTTTTATACCTGAAAGCTCTATTTCTTTTACACGGGTTACATAGCTTAATAGTTTATAAATTACAGACACGTGTTTTTTAGTTGGGATCACCATTCGGTAATGCCCGTTTTTATCGGTAGTAGTATTGTAGGTGGAGTTTTGGATTTGCACACTTACATACTGAAGTGCCCTGTGGGTACTATCATCTGTAACTTTACCATAAATAATAATGTTGTCATTACTCCATGCAATGCCTGAAAATAACATCAGGAACAGGGTCAGATATGTGGCTATGGTATTCATTTTTTAAATAGGACGCAACAGATAAATTATTCCATAATATACTCCTTGTAATTTATTATAATTCTAAATAGTAACCGGTATGTAAAAATGTAAATTTTGAACGGCATTACGAAAAAATAATTTGTAAATTGCAATGCCCTGTAAATCATATTAAAAAACGTATACTATGTTATCAAATAAAATAAAAGCGGCTCTTAATGAGCAGATTCAAAAAGAAGCATATGCTTCTGATGCCTATTTAACACTGGCCACATGGAGCGAAGAAAAATCGCTGGATGGTGTAGCAGCTTATTTTTATGCTGCCAGCGACGATGAAAGAAGTCATATGCTAACTATGTATAAATACCTGAATACATACGGTAGTGGCGCACATATTAAACCGTTGAAAGATACTTCGGTTAAGCTTAAAAATATACTGGAAGTTTTCCATTATGTTTTTGACCTTGAGCATGAGGTGACTATCGCTATTAATAAACTGGCGAAACTGGCTTATGAAGAAAATGATTTTGCCACTTTCAAATTTTTAGAGGAGTTTGTATTGGAGCAACAACAATCCGAAAAAGGAGTAAACGATTTAATTGATATGATTAAACGCGTAGGCCATGAAGAGAAAAATTTGTATTACTTAAATAAAACGTTTAAAAAGAACGAAGAGCGTAAAGCCTTAGGTAAAAATCCTGTATTGGATATCGAGAAAGAATAAATCACTTATTGCTCCATAACGACCACTTATAAACCCAAACTACCACATGGTTAGTTTGGGTTTTTTATTGGGAATAGCCGACTTAACTTAGATCCTGTAACCCACTAAATTACAGGTCATGAAAACTTTAATTATTCTTTTCTTTCTTTGTTTAGCCATCTTACTGCAGGCGCAAAACAACTTTAAATACCTCGATATTAACCAGGTAAAAGCGGGAATTTCCAACACAGGCAGTATGCATTACGATCCTTCCAGCAATTGGCCCTCTTACGAAGTACCTGCCGGCAGTGGTGCGCATTCCGATTTTTTTGCCGGCTTGTGGATAGGAGGTTATGATAATGGAAACCAACTGCACTTGGCGGCCCAAACCTACAGGCAATTTGGCGATGACTTCTGGCCGGGACCTTTGGATACTACTAATGGTGCTATTAATACCTCTACGTCCAGCCAATATGATAAGATCTGGAAATTAAATCAATCAGACATTAACACGTTTATTGCTAATTTTAATAATGGTAATGTGCAGAATGGGGCATATACGCCTGTGGCAGACCTATTATCATGGCCGGCACGCGGAACAGGTGCACAAACCAGAAATATGGCACCTTTTGCAGATGTGAATCATAATGGTATTTATGATCCTTTGACCGGCGGCGATTACCCTATCATTAAAGGGGATCAGAGCCTGTATTATATTTTTAATGATAATTTGAATCATCAGAGTTCGGGTGCAACTCCTATGAAAGTAGAGGTACACGCTACAGCCTATGCTTATGGAAATAGCGCTATAGCAAGTCAGCATGGTTTTTTAAGTAAAGCTACCTTTTATAATTACAAAATCATCAACCGTAGTAATCTCAATTATAATAATGCCTTTGTAACACTTTGGACCGATGTGGACCTTGGCTATTATGGTGATGATTATATTGGTTGCGACGTACAGGGGAATTATGGGTATTGTTATAATGGAGATAACTTTGACGAAACCGTGGGTGGTGTAACGGGCTATGGCTCCAACGTTCCGGCAGCAGGCTACCAAATAGTAAAAGGACCATTGGCAAATACAGACGGAATAGATAACAATAATAATGGCGTAGTAGATGAATCGTGCGAGCAACAACTCATGTCGCGTTTCAATTATTTTAATAACTCATTTCCGGGTGTCCCAATACAACAAACTGATCCTGCTAATGCACAGCAGTATTATAATTATATGTCGGGGTCCTGGAGAGATAATACACCTTTTACCTGTGGCGGTAATGGTTACGGAGGAACAATTCAAACGCCTTTTGTATATCCGGGAACAACCTATACCAATAGTGCCTGCGGTACGTCGGCATGGACAGAACTGACAGCAGGTAATACACCTAACGACAGACGATACATGATAGGAGTAGGGCCTTTTAATTTTAATGCCGGGGAAGTGCAGGAAATTGAATATGTGCATTGCACATCTTTCCCGGCAGGCGCCACTACGGCCCTGATGCAGCTAAAAACAGATATGCAACTGCTTAAAAGTTTCAGTGATGCGTATTTTCCTGTAACCTGCGTTGCGACTTCTATTCAGGAACAGCATAACCTTGGTAATTTTATACTTTATCCCAATCCTGCTACTAATGAGCTAACGCTTTCTTTTAAAGAAAATGCTTCTTTAATATCTACTATTTCTTTAATGGATGTATGCGGAAAGGTGCTATTAACCAAAGAAAATGCAGGGCTTGAAAGAATAACGTTAAATGTTCAGGAGTTGGCTTCCGGAATTTATTTTGTAAAGATCAGTTCTAATGGTAAAAGTGTGGTTAAGAAATTCGTAAAAGAATAAACAGTATGTAGGGGATTATATATTGTTTATAAAGTCCGGACTGGTCATTCAGGTCCGGACTTTTATTTTCTCTTATGCTTCCAGCGTCTGTGGCTCCAGAGCCATATCTCGGGTTGCGCTAAAATGTCTTTTTCAAGTTTACGGGTGTGAAGCTCAGAGATCTCTCCTTCGGCAGTGTTTTTTGGTTCGTGTACTAAGTATTCGGTGTTTACCTCATAATACCCACGCTTTAATTTATTTACGGTAACATACACCACAGGGTAATTTAATTTTTGAGCAATTTTTTCTGTGCCCCAAAACACAGGCGTATCCTGATTTAAAAAGGTTGTCCAATAAGCACTTTCGGGCGATGGCGTTTGATCAGCAATAAAAGCGGTGGCATTTATTTCGTTCCTGTTTCTGATCATTTCCCTCATCGTATCTTTCATGGCGTATAATTTTGTACCAAAGCGTGTACGCATGTCATACATTAGCTTATCGAAGTGTTTATTGGTAAGCGGATGGTAAATAACATACAATTGCTGTGGATTAATAAGGCTAAAAGAGCTACCCGCCCATTCCCAGTTACCAAAATGACCCATTACCAGAATGCAGGATTTTTTTTGATCGTGGAGCTCCTTAAAAATTCTTTTGGTATTGTCGTTAAGCATACAACGCTTGATGGCGTCTTCCTTTGAAATGGTTAATGTTTTTAAAGTTTCGAGGAACAAATCGCATAAATAATGGTAAAAGGCTTTTTCAATGGCTTTTAGCTCCTGGTGCGACTTTTCGGGGAATGAGTTTTTGAGGTTTTCATATACCACCTTTTTCCTATAGCCAATTACTTTATAAAGTAAAAAATAAACACCGTCCGAAACCATATAAAACAAAGGAAAAGGCAGCAATGCAATTAAGTACAAAAAAGGTAAAGCAATGTAAAATGCAATAGAACTCATGCTATAAAAATACTGAATTTTAGACATGTGCTCTCTATTCACGCTATTTTTTTACACAATTAACCGGATTTTAAATCATTTTAATTATATTTATAAACAAGAAATATTTTAAAATTATGAAGAAATTTATTACCTCAATTTGCTTTTTGGTTCTTGTATCTAATTTAAATGCACTGGATGCGGGCGATATTGTTAAAATGGAATTAGCCAAGCAAAAATTATATGCAGGGCAATATATAGGAGCTCTTAATTTATATAAGGAAGTACTTCAAAAAAACCCGGACGATGCCAAAGTGTTATACTACGTGGGGTATTGTAATTTCCAGTTGCAAAAATATACAGATGCCACCGAAAATTTTAAAAAGGCTATTGCTACTAATAAGGATGTTAAGCCTGAAACCCATTTATTATTAGGTAAAATTTATTTGCATGACGAAAAAATAGACGATGCTCTAACCGAATTAAATACCTATAAATCAACAGCTAAAGGCAAAGAAGCTGAATACGAAGATGTAGATGTATTTATTGCACATTGCAACAATGCAAAAAAATATATGGCAAATCCTGTAGATTCTAAAGTGGAAAATATGGGTGCAGCTATTAATTCTAAATACGACGATCAGTCTCCTGCTATTAGTGCCGACGGCCGAAAACTGGTATTTAATACCCGTCGCCCTGAGACAACAGATTCTCCAAGAGATGTAGAAGGAGATGGGAAATTCTTTCAGGATATTTATATCTCTATTTGGGATACGGTAAACAAAAAATGGAATGTTGCAGAAGATGTTCCGGGTAATGTAAATACAGATGCGCACGACGCCTGTACAAGTATTTCTCCTGATGGAAAGCAGATCTTTATCTATAAAAATGATATCAAAGATAATGAGTCAAGAGGTGGAGACATTTTTATCTCGAAAGTGGTAAACAATAAATGGAAAACTCCTGAGCCTATTGGAAAACCTGTTAACACTACCTATTGGGAAGGTGGCGGATGTATTTCGCCTGATGGTAAAACACTTTATTTTACAAGTGAGCGTCCGGGAGGTTATGGCCATGCTGATATTTATTCAGTAACAAGGATCAACAAAACAGAGTGGGGCAAACCGGCAAATATTGGAGCAGAAGTAAATACCGAATACGATGAAGTAGGGGTATTTCTTGCACCCGATGGCAAAACATTATTCTTTTCATCGAATGGTAAAAGCTCCATGGGTTCTTACGATATCTTTAAATCAACCCTTGAAGGTGGTAAATGGACAAAGCCTGTTAATTTAGGATATCCTATCAATACGGTTTATAAAGACGGTCCTTTGGTAGTAAGTGCAGATGCTCAAACAGCTTATTTCGCCAGTGAAAGAGCAGGAGGATTGGGAGAAAGTGATATCTACAAAGCAGATTTGACGAACTATGCTATTTTAGAAAAAGATGGCAAAAAGAAAAGCAATAACGGCTTAAGTATTTTAAAAGGGGTTATTCGTGATGGCTTTGAAGGGTCAGGCATTTCAATGGCTGATATTACCATCACCGATCCTGCAGGAGCAGTGATCGCAACTACTTCTACCAACGATAATGGCGAATACTTTATAACTCTAAAAGGAGATGTAACATACAGCATTAAAGCGTCTAAAAAGGGTTACAAACCTGCTGAAGAAAAAGTAGAGTTGAAGTTAGGGAAAACGGATACGTTCTCTTTGGATAAACAAATTATGTTGAGCAAAGAAAAATAAGCACTCATGTTCGGTAAATTTATTAAAGCGCTCTTAAAAACGGCGCTTTATATTTTGGGTTTCGTTTGTGTATGGTTTGCCTGCGCGCTCATACTTCCAAAAATAAAAGTTAATTCAGATCCGGTTAAAGTACAAAAAGAAGTTACTATTTATGTGCGGACAAACGGTGTGCATGTGGATATTGTGATGCCGCGAAAAATTAACCTGCCTAATTCGGTAGTAAGTTACAACTGGAATAATTTAATCAACGATTCTTTATTTAAAGATGTAGATTCCACCTATAAGCACATCGCTATAGGCTGGGGCGACAAAGGCTTTTACCTGAATACACCTACCTGGGATGATCTTAAATTTTCTACTGCCTTTAAA
>JAZJZF010000047.1:43844-88092 GCA_040389965.1 Bacteroidota bacterium | reverse complement strand
TATACCGATTATCGGTGCAAGCGGCAATCTAGTGTTACCGGGCGTTGGTACATTTGCACCTTCTCAGTACCGATTCAAAGTATTGATAGAGCGTGCCAAACAAATAGCCGCTCAGGCACAACAAATGGAAAGCTTATTTTTATCGGCGCTGGAAAAAGAAGATGCCGAAAATTATAATGTACTGAAGGCTAAACAGGACCTTCAAACTGCAAAAGCTACACTCAAGCTACAGGACCTGCGAATTAATCAGGCAACGGATGAAAAGGTCATAGCTGATCTGCAATTAGGTAAAGCACAATTTACTATGGAACGGTTTGATAAATTGTTCGCGGCAGGGCTTAACCAATACGAAGAGGCCAGTTTAGCTATGTTAAATGCTTCTGTAATTGCGCAGGCTGTTGCTGCAGCCCTTTATGTTTCTGCATCTGCCGTTCAGTTATCTGTGGGAGTTACTGTCGGGGCTGGATTGGGATCGCTCGGTCAAGCTTCAAGTACGCTATCATCTATTTTCTCTACCATATCCGCGGTAAATGCTCAAATGGCCTCTTATGAAAGACGGGATGAGGAATGGGCATTCCAAAGAGACCTGGCAAAACTTGATATCGGGATCTCCAATCAACAAATTAAAGTAGCCGAAGACAATATCCGGATAGTAACACAGGAACATACAATAGCTCAGCTTAACACAGATCACGCCTCTGATTCCCTAGACTTCTTAAAAAATAAATTTACCAATGCGGAACTTTATCGTTTTATGGGTAATGTACTTGAACGAAGTTATAGTTACATGTTGAATTTAGCCAATTCCATTGCTAAAACTGCTGAAAATCAGCTTTACTTCGAACGTCAGGAACAGGCCGGACCATTTATTTTGGACGATTACTGGGAAACACCTTCAGCAGGTTCTATTGCCGGATCAGGTGATTCGACCGATCGCAGAGGCTTAACTGGCAGCACCCGTTTAGCAGTAGACATTACACGGCTTGATCAGTATGCTTTTGAGACCAATAAACGCAAGCTGCAAATGACGAAAGTGATTTCGCTGGCCCAGAACTTCCCTTCCGAATTTCAGGAATTCAGGGAAACCGGAATCTTTAATTTTGAGCTGACGAATAAAATGTTCGATTACGATTTTCCGGGTCATTACCTGAGACTGGTCAATAGCATCAAAACAACCGTGGTAGGTTTACTTCCGGTTTACGACGGGATTAAAGCGACGTTAACTGCCAGTAACCTTTCTTATACAGTTATTGGAGGAACAACATTTCAAAAAATTCCTATTAAAAGAATGGAACTTGACTCCGTGGCACTGACATCTGCTAATAATGCCACCGGTGTGTTTGAACTGCAACCGATGCAAAGTGAATTTATGAACCCGTTTGAAGGCATGGGTGTGGAATCACGCTGGGAATTTAGGATGCCGCAATTCTCAAATCGCCTGGATTACGATAATGTTGCAGATATATTAATTACTGTAGATTATACAGCTTTTGACAGCTATCAATATCGTTACCAGGTGTTGCAGGACCTTGACTACTCTCTGAAATTCAATCGTGGCTTCTCCTTTAAAAATAATTTTCCCGATCAATGGTATGAGCTGGCAGATGTCCAGTCAGGGCCTGCAACCTTCAGTGTTACTTTTGAATTAAAAAGGGAATTTTTTCCTCAGGGAATCGACAATCTGCGTCTGGATGGAACTAACCTTGTGGTATATTTTGTCCGGGCAGATGGGTTCACAAATGAAGTGAAAGGCGTTGATATATTTCTATCGTCTACTCCTATTGCAGGTCTTCCTATCAATGAGACAACAGAAGGTGTTTTACCGACAAACGCGTTAATGAGCACATTAGGTAATAGTCCGTTAATAAGTCTAAAACTTGTATTTAACAACACTACGTTTTCTAACCGGGAATTGTTCAGCACAGGACAGGTGACAGATATTTTGTTATTAGTAGGCTGTAAAGCAGATCTAAGAAGTTATCCATTGTAATGAACGATGTACTATGTTTCAATGTATTGGTAAGTAGTGACGTGATGCTTAATGCAATACTAATAAAAACTAAGGGGACAGTTTTAATAAACTTGTGCATTTATCGATAAAAGCTAAAGACACGAAAATATACAACAGGCGATTAAAAAGTTAAACTGAATTATGGCAAATACCAAAGGAACATCGGTTATCTCCAACCCGCAAAGCGGTGGCGCGCAAAGCGGCCTCGGCGAAAAATTCTCTCCCGACCTGTTTACCGGTACCGGTAATTTTTCAGTACCTATTGCCGTGCCCCCCGGGCGCAATGGCTTTCAGCCCGAACTCACATTGGGCTATAGCTCCGGCAATGGCAACGGGGTTTTTGGCATGGGCTGGGCACTGGGTGTGCCGGGCGTAAGCCGTAAAACCTCCAAAGGCATTCCGGTATACGACGACCGTACGGATGTTTTTATTTTATCAGGCGCCGAAGATCTGGTGCCCGTGAGCGTAACACAGCAAACCGTTAGTGGCATTGGCTGGGAACAAACTACCTATCGCCCTCGCACCGAAGGGTTGTTTGCCCGTATCATCCGCCACAAAAAAACCAATGGCGAACACTACTGGGAAGTGCGCAGCAAAGATGGGCTCATCAGTTGGTATGGCACGCTAGGTATGGCAAGCAATGACCCGGCAGTAACAGCTGATCCCGAAAACAGGAACGCTATTTTTTCCTGGCACTTAAGCAAAACCGAAGACCCTTTCGGCAATGTGATCTTGTATAATTACACACGCGAGCTGGTAGTAGATGTAAAAGGTCGCAGCTATGACCAGGTGTACCTTTCAAAGATCCAATACGCGCAATATCCGGATGGACTTAACACCAAATACCTTTGTGAAGTGCGGTTCAATTATGAAGAACGTCCAGATCCTTTTTCTGCCTATAAGCAGGGCTTTGAGACCCGTATCACCAAGCGATGTACTACACTTGAAACCTATACCAATGCGGCCTCTCTTATCAAAACAAAAACCTATCATTTTAATTACGATTCCACACTGCCCCTGAACGGTGCTTCCCTTCTGCGTTCTGTAGAAGTGGAAGGCCATAATGACACAGAGTCGGAATTTATGCCACCGCTGGAATTTGGTTTCTCAGTATTTGATCCTGCTAAACGCGAGTTGCAGGAAATCAATGGTCCGCTGCCTCCCAATGCCTTATCGGAACCCGGTTTCGAAATGGTAGACCTCGACGGGAATGGTTTGCCTGACCTCTTGCAGCTCAATGGTACCGCCCGTTACTGGACCAATAAAGGGAACGGAAAATTCAGTCCGCCTCGCAATATGGATATTGCACCCTCTGTGCAGCTCGGGCAGGCAGGTGTGCAGTTCATAGATGCCAATGGCGATGGCCGAACCGACCTGTTTGTGAACAATGGTGTAACTGCAGGTTACTTTCCGGGAGCTTTTCATAAGGTGTGGGATGCTAACAGTTTCCGCCCTTACTCCCAAATGCCTTCTTTCAGCTTTGCGGATCCCGAAGTACAGCTCATTGATTTGGATGGCGACGGCATTACAGATGTATTGCGCAACGGTGCAAAATTCGAATGCTTTTATAATGACCCTGAAAAAGGATTTTACAAAGTGCGCACTGCCGATAAAACCTTTGCCAATTTCAGCTTTGCCGATCCGCGCATCCGCTTTGCAGACATGACCGGCGATGGTATGCAGGACATCGTGCTCATCAGTTCAGGCCGCGTGCACTACTGGCCAAATAGGGGCTACGGGCGTTTTGGCAATAAAGTAAATATGAGCAACGCTCCTCTGTTTCCTGAACAATACGATCCCGCACAGGTGTTAATTGGCGACCTCGACGGTGACGGACAAGCGGATATTGCGTTTGTAGAAAATAACTCGGTAACACTTTATGTGAACCAATCGGGGAACGGTTTTTCAGCACCAGTAAAGATCAAAAATACACCGCGCGTGAGCAATCCCAAAGCCCTGCGCATCATTGATCTGATGGGAACCGGGCAAGCCGGGATCTTATGGAGCTTTGGCCCCGATGTGTATACGGCCGGTAAAATGTATTTCCTGGATCTCACCAAAGGCAACAAGCCTTATGTGCTGCAAGAAATGAACAATAACATGGGTAGCCTTACACGGGTATCTTATGGCTCCTCCGTATACCATTATTTAAGAGATGAAGCACAACCCGCTACCCGCTGGAAAACAGACCTGCCTTTTGCCGTGCAGGTAGTGAACAAAGTGGAAGTGTATGATTTTTTATCGGGAGGGAAACTCGTAACCCAATACAATTACCACAATGGTTACTGGGATGGCATGGAGCGTGAGTTCCGTGGCTTTGCACATGTGGATACTACCGATACGGAAACTTTTACGCAGTTTAATACGCAGGACCTGTTTAGTACCGAAGCAGTAAATACAGTGAGTGCTTTACACTACACGCCGCCGGTGCAAACCAAAAGTTGGTTCTACGTGGGGCCTGTGGGCGACAGTTTCAGTCGCTGGCACGAACCCGATTTTAGCGATGAGTACTGGAACGGTGATACCAATGTGCTGCAACGCCCGCAAGACATGTTAACTTTACTGGCAGATTTACCGCGAAGGGCGCGAAGGGATGCGCTAAGAACGCTGAGGGGAACACTTCTGCGTAGTGAGTTGTACGCGCTTGATGGCGGCAGCCTCGAAGGCAGGCCCTATACCGTTACCGAGAGCATGATGAGCCTGAGGAAAGAATTTGATCCTTCGCAACTGGCTAATGCATTATGGACAGACAGAAATGCCTACTGGAGCGGTGGAGGTTATGTGTTCTTTCCCTTTAATATTGCACAGCGTACTACCCAATATGAACGCGGTACAGACCCTATGCATAATTTTAGCTTTACCAAAAGTTATGATCTTTACGGGCAGGCTAAAGGACAGCTGAGTGTGGGTGTACCGCGTGGTGCGCAGCCCCTGAGTGGAGGCAATGGAAGCTATTTGGCCACCTATGGCGACAGCGATTATATTTACAAAAACATTCCCGGCGGGCAGTACATGGTAAACCGTGTAAAACGGGCAGTTTCGTATGATGCCACTACCAGTGCCGTTGGTAAAAATGTATTTGCGTTACGCGATGATATCTTTGCAAATTATGCCGCCTTGCCTGTTATTGGCTGTAGCATCAACTATTACGATGGCACGGCCTTTACCGGCCTTGGCTATGGGCAGATAGGAAGCTATGGGGCACAGGTAAGGAGTGAAAGTTTAGTTATTACCGATGCCATTATTACAGAAGCTTATGGCGCTTCCACTCCCGAATGTTTTAAAACTACTCCCGATTGGAGCGACGCTAACGGTTACCCCACTGCTTTTGAAGGGCAACTCCAAAATGCGGATGAACGCCTGGGTTATAAAGACCGCCGTTCGGCCTCCGCGGAATTTATTCCCGGCTGGTATGCCGAAAGCGCCCGCGTGAAATATGATTTCCAGGAAGGTAGCTTAAGCCCTGAAGAACAGGTGGGGCGTGTGCTGGATAGCCGCGATGTATTTGATGCCTGGAGCAGCATAGTTTATGATGCTTACCTGATGATGCCGCTTGCATCTTCCCAGTACCTGGAATTGTACCCCGATACCAGCCGAAGCCTTGATACCACAGCCGCTTACGATTACCGCGTGATGCAGCCTTACCAGGTAACGGATGCCAATGACAATATCTCTGCATTTGATTTTTCGCCTTTGAGCTTGCTGCGCGCCACAGCCCTTATTGGTAAAGGAACCGAAGGCGATTACAAAGGCGCCGGTTCGGGCTTTTACAATTTGTACGAACCTTCTGTGCGCATGGAATACGATTTCTTTGCCTTTAAAAACAGCGGAGATCCGGTATGGGTAAAAACCATTAACCGCGAACAGCATTATGCGATTGATCCCTCCAGTACAGCCACCATTAGCAAGGTAGAATACAGCGATGGTTTTGGCCGCCTTCTGCAAACACGGGTGCAGGCCGAAGATGTGATCTTCGGGAACCCTACTTTTGGTAGCTCCGGCTTACCGGCCAACCAAAGCGACCCTAACGGGCCTGCGGTAGGTATAGAACGCGCACCTACCGATCCGCTCAATGTGGTTGTAAGTGGCTGGAAGATCTACAATAACAAAGGCAAGGTAGTGGAACAATACGAACCTTTTTTTGATAAAGGCTTTGATTTTGTCTTGCCCGGTTTAACAGGAGTGAAACTAAAAATGTTTTACGATCCTTTGGGACGCGTGGTGAAAACCCTTAATCCTGACAATAGCCAGCAATGGGTCATTTATGGTATTCCTAATAGCCTCAATGGTGTCAGTTCGGGCGCAGTCGAGAACGGCACCGGTGTAATCCCAACCCCCTGGGTCAATTACGCCTACGATGCCAATGATCTGGCTAGTATCAGCGGCATAACGGTCACCAATGTACCTTCCTCGCACTGGTTTACTCCCAAAAGTAGTGAAACCGATGCCCTGGGACGCACTATTAAAACCAGGGAATTTTTTGATAATGCCGATTATGCCAATACCATCGACATGAGCTATTTCTACGACGTCCGTGGAAACCTGCTGCTGGTAAAAGATCCCTACTACCGCAACGTGTTTGAACATGTGTATGACCTGCGCGCCCCGCAAAAAGGGGAAGACGGTAAGCAGCAACCCTTGCCGCCGCTGTGGACTAAACACATCGATAAAGGCATCAGCACTGTGTTATTTGATGCCAGCGGCAAACCCATCGAAAGCCATGATGCCAAGGGCGCAAGGGCACTGAGTGGATTTGATGTGATCAGCAGGTCTCAATTTATTTGGGCGAGAGATAAAAGTGCTGAAACAATTACACTAAGACAATATTTAGTATATGATGAGAGTAACACTAGTCTTAATTTGAAAGGAAAATTGGTTGAACATTATGATGAAGCAGGTCTGGTGCAAATGATTGCTTTTGATTTTAAAAATAATATCCAGGAAAAAAAGCAACAGGTCATTAAGGATTCAGAACTCTTGTCCATATTTGGTGGACCAACAGTTACTTGTTACCGCGTTGACTGGACAGGCATGCCGGATATCCTAGAAATGACAGTATATCAAACCAATATGCAATACGATGCGCTGAACCGTGTCGCCAAAATGACTTATCCTGAGGATGTAAGCACGCCAAGCCCTTTGAGAAGAGAGTTGGTTCCGGTGTATAACAGAGCAGGAGCATTAGAAAGTGTAGCCTTAGACGGAGTGAACTATGTTGAGCACATTGCGTATGATGCCAAAGGCCAACGTCTGTTAGTTGCTTATGGGAATGGGATCATGACCCGCTATGCCTATGATGCCTTAACCTTTAGGGTATTGAGGCAGCGCAGTGAATCCTATGCCCAAAGTGGCTGGACGTTTACAAGCGCCGGTAATGTGAAACAGGATACTGCTTATGATTATGATCTGATGGGGAATATTGTTAGTAACCATGAAAATATGACCGGTTGCGGAATTGGAGGCGCAAACAGCCTTGACCGGGATTTTGATTATGATCCTTTGTATAGATTGCTACGTGCTAATGGCAGGGAAAATGCTCCAACCATTACCCCTATATGGGATGACAGTTACCGGAGTACGAATGATGCCTTAACAACAGCTTACACGCAAAATTACAGTTATGATAAACTTGGAAATATCCAGAGCTTACAACATATTGGTACAGGTAATTTTACGCGGAACTTTAATTATAGTAATACGAATAATCAATTAAATTCGGTAGATATTGGCGCAACTAATTATGCTTTTAGCTATGATGCTTGTGGGAATCAATTGACAGAAACCAGCAGCAGGCACTGGGAATGGGATGTTGTAGACCGTCCACGCTGTTTTTATGTAGAAGCCAGTGGAAGTATCACTCAATATACCCAATACCTATATGACAGTAGTGGAAAACGCGTCAAAAAACTGACCTGGAAAACAGGTGGAAATTATAATAGTATTTCGTACCTTGATGGGATCTTTGAGTACTATACTGATGGAACAAATGAACAAAATTTATTACATGTTATGGATCTAGTAAGTAGGATAGCAACCATACGGATCGGATATGATTTTGGAGATACGACCCCACCCATTAAATATAACCTGGAAGATAATCTAGGAAGTTCGGTCATGCAAATTAAAGATAATGGCAATAATATAAACAAAGAAGAATATTATCCTTTTGGAGAAACAAGCTTTGGAAGCTATGCTTATAAGCGTTATAAGTATTCAGGTAAGGAAAGAGATGAAGAAAGCGGTTTATATTATTATGGCGCACGTTATTATGCTTCATGGACTTGTCGATTTACAAGCGTAGATCCGTTAGGATCTAAATATCCATTTATGGGATCCTATGTATTTGCTGCCGATAATCCAATTAAATTAATTGATATTGGAGGTAAAGGGCCTTTTCCTGATTTTTTTGCTCCTTTGCTTTTAAGTATGAAAATTCATTCATTAGTTGCACAAAAAATGAATCTTACTTTAGGTGTTAGTGTTTCTGCAAAAGGAGCAGCTGGAATTGCAGGTATTTTAGGAATTGAATGGAAGGGGGCATACCAGATAACAGCAGATCCATTAGGAAATATAGCTTTTAATGGAACTGTAGGAGAATTTGTAAGTATTGGAACCGTCGGACTAAAGAATAATAAAGGTGTGGAAAACGGGAACTGGTATGAAGGAGAAACAGCCGGCGTAGGCGCATCCTTTGATATATATAACGTTAAACATGTGCAACAACTTTCGGGGAAAGGGTACAATTTTGATTTGGATATTTCTTACTTTGCAAAAGTAGATTTAACCGTAAATTTTACTGATCAATATAAAGCAAATGGAGGTTCTGTAGCAGGTGGTTTTGCATTTCCTGGATTAGGTTTTGGAATGGTTGAAACAAAAACTAAAACAATAGCTTTTGGCTTAAAAGATATAGAGAATATTAATGTTAATTTGACAAAAGTTGCAGATAAGGTAATAAATTCTCCTGGTTATGAAAATATATCATGGTCTTCTGTTAATGAAACAAATAAAGACGGATTAATTACTAATTATTTTATTGTGATAGGTGATAATAAAATGACTGGGGGTAAATCGCAAGTGTTAGCTAAATACGAAAACTTTACATTAAAAAAAATAGATGAAAACTACACAGAAACTACAAATGTTGTTCAAGAAAAACCAAAATAAATATTTGGTGTTTTTTGCTTTTTTGCTTTATATGTATTCATGTAATACTTATAGTTTTAAGGAAGCGAATTTAAAAGTAGAACAGTTTTATAATGACCATAATAAGGAGGTCAGCGAATTAATAGATTATTGTAATAATCTTCAGGTAAAAGATACATTTTTAAGAGTTAATTATATGTCTAAATGGACTCCAAAAATTCAGGCTTTTAACTCTATAGGGTTCAAAACTGATTTCGTTTTTGATCAAAAATTTGAATATTTTTTTTCATCAAACAGTTTTAGTTTTACTTTTCTAAAAGATAGCATGGAAACCTTTTACTTTTACAACATAAGGAATCAGCGGGAAAATGGATTGAGCCTTATACATTTTGAAAGAAATATTGAAAAAAATAACGGTGATACTATTAGTGGTATACCGGTTGTTGACAACTCGTTAAAAAGGGAGGATCTTCTAAATTATTATTGCAAAATAAATAACAACTGGTTCATTTTATCTAAAGGAGAAAAATAGGTCGTGTACGAGGTAATGTATCAGGAAATCACTTTTTAGAAAATTGATCCTCTTAGAACAATAGCTCCTTGCTTGAGCTGGGAGTTTTGGTCTGAAGGTACGAAGCCAATGTAAAACGATTGTTAATCATAGTTTATGATTGCAGGATTTTGTAAACAGCTTATTAAAACGGTAGCGGCGGCTCTCGTTTTTTTATAGTTGCATCACATTTTATGTTTGCTGCGTAACAAAGGATATTTGTAGGAAATCGTATAATAAGCACAGCGTGCAAGTGGCGCGTTTTTATACTTATTAAATTCGTAACGGAAGCCAACAGCACCAACATCTGCACCCACATACCAGCCGTTTACCATGCCGGATGTATTAATATCAGCATTATTGTATTTCGTACTTTGATCAGGATTTATTTTAAAATAGTTCTGGTAATCGGCTCCAACTTTTGCGTTATCGTACTTGTAAGAACCAATAAAACTGTAGCCAATAATATACCCGCCACTGATATTAAAATAAGGCGTTTCACCATTCCGTTTTGCAACAATCCCTAACATCGCCAGTAAAACAGGACCTATGTCAACGCCTATATTAGCCGTAGCATTGGTCATATCAAACGTTCCTTTACCAATGGTTTGCGATTTCATAATTTTGCCATTAGTATTAGCCTGGCTCGCAAAACCTGCTTTTCCTTTATCTACATTAAGATCAAAGCTAAATAATTTCACACGGGCATGTGCGCCAATACCACCCAAAATACTTGGCATGTGATAGCTATTATTTGCCGCGGGTTTAAACAACAAGCGGGGACCCACGCCAATAAAGGCACCTATATCGTTGATAGGAAGCGAAACACTTTCCACATGATACCGATAGGTGGTTTCTGTTTTATATAAACCGTCCTTTTCCATTTTGCCGGTTTGCGAGTTATAGGTTTCTGTCGTGTAAAATTTTTCCGTGGTAATGTTATCATATACCGCCATACTACCCGAAATACGGGAATGCTCCGGATTAAACTTTGAGAACAAACCATCAAGGATGATAGAGATGCTCGGTGTAAAATTGAAGGTCTTAAAGCTTTTTTCTTTTACGAGGTCTCCTGTGCTTGTAATTACTACCGTGCCGGGATGGTATTTGGTTTCGGTAAGCATATTTACCGTTGTATTGAGTCTCGCTTCCACCATAAAATAGGGAAGTTTAAGCCGGTACCCCGGGGCAACCGTTAAATGAAAGGCGTCGGCCAGTTTGGTATTGGAAACATAATCTTTAAACCCGGAGTGCCCAAAATCAGCGGCAATAAAAGGAACCAGTCTAACGCCTTTGGTAGAATTTGCTCTGCCAAGTCCTAAAGCAGAAATCGGGTAGTTAATGCCCAGCGACCAGCTACGCACCTCTGTATTATAGTAAACGCCCATTACCGGAGAATAATAATCCGCATTGCCAACTCCCACTTTAAATTCGGCAATGTTTGCCCTGATGTCTATTTTATTAAAAGCAACCGGTAAATAATTGTCGCCGTATTTTATTGTAGAATGCTCAATGCCTATTCCGGTGGTAGAGATGTCGAGCTTTTTTTGGTTAACACGATACAGTTTTTTTAAAAATGTTTTTACACTGTCTTTAGCAGTTTGCTGAGCAAACACTGGCAATAAACAGCAAGATGCCAGTACGAATAACAGGAGACGATTCATAGTGTAATATTCAGGAATTTACAACAAGCCACTCTACCCAATAGTGGGTATTTTTGAAGCATGGGGCATCCCGCGCAAAAAAACTATACTGAGTATTATGCTATTCTCTTGCTCCCGCTCTGCAGGATAGAAATCCATTCAAAAAATAATAGTTTAAATTGTTGAAGTAAGATTCTCTTTAGATCTGCTACTTTTTTGCAATAATCTTTTTCCTGTGCAGTTTTCCCCACAAACGCATATCGTTAATAATCCTTTCAAGCGTTTTGCCATGTGGAGTTAGTTCATACTCAACCGTAACCGGCCTTGTGTTTAATACCGTTCTTTTGACGAGTAAATTGGTTTCCAGATCCTGTAGCTCCTTTGATAACATTTTGGCGCCAATTCCTTCGATAAGTCTCGACAGATCCATAAACCGCAAAGCACCACTGTAATTTAAAGTTGTAATGATCTGGATTTTCCATTTCCCGTTCAGGATAGACAGCGTATCTTTTGCAGCCATTAATTCTTTAGAACAGTTGCTGTCTAAAATAATTGTTTCTTTCTTTTTCATAGATTCACTGACTTACGAAACATTTCCTAAATTTATATAAAAGCCGCGAATTAATGCTTACCCGGTTTCCTTGAGGAAACTACTTTCTAAGAAGGAATGCCACTTCATTGTAATATAACTTATGCCTAACTTTGTTTAAGAAGACATGATAGATACCAAAATAAGCTCCGAACTATTGTTTAGTAAAACCGTTGTTATCCATGCTCTTTCTTCGGAAGTCTGGCAGGCATTAACCAATCCTGAATTAATGAAACAATGGATGGCGGAAGAAGAAATAACAATTATTACCCATTGGAAAGTGGGTGCTCCAATCCTTATTAAGGGAGAAGGGCATTGGGTATATTTCGAAAA
Organism: Bacteroidota bacterium; assembly: GCA_040389965.1. Lineage (GTDB taxonomy): Bacteria > Bacteroidota > Bacteroidia > B-17B0 > Aurantibacillaceae > UBA4416. The sequence continues at coordinate 75,820 of JAZJZF010000047.1, read as the reverse complement.
TAAAGGAATTGTTTTACAGTATGAGCCTGAAAAGGTGCTCCAATACAGTCATTTGAGTTCGCTATCAAAACTTCCGGATACAGCTGAAAATTATTCCCTAATTAAGTTTAACTTAGTACCTACAGAAAATCAAACAACATTAACTCTAAGCCTGGGCAATTTTCCAACAGAATCCATCTATAAACACCTGGCATTTTACTGGAATATTACACTCAACCTATTAAAAGAATTCATAGAAAAACCATAACTATTATCTACACAAACTCATGAAACATATAAAATTCATTCTTTTAGGATTTGTTCTTTTTACAAATTTTTTTTTGAACGCACAAAAAGATAGCCTGGCAAAAAAAGAAGGGCTTGTGTGGTATACCGATATGATGAAGGCCAACGAGGTTTCTAAAGCTACCCATAAACCTTTGTTTGCTCTTTTTACAGGAAGCGACTGGTGCGTGTGGTGTAAAAAATTACAGAATGATGTGTTTATAAAACCTGAATTTATTCAATGGGCAAACAAAAATGTCGTGCTTGTAGAGTTGGATTTTCCAAGAACAAAAACCTTAAGTCCTGAATTGACGCAACAGAATGCGAGCCTGCAACAAACATTTCGTGTGCAGGGGTTTCCTACTGTATGGCTATTTTCTCTTAACAAAAGTGCAGACGGCAAAACTTTTAATATTGAAAGCCTTGGTTCGCTGGGCTACCCACAAGATGCGGAAAAAGGAAAAGAACAGGTTAAGTTTCTGAAGGATGCGAACGCGGTGCTGGCAAATGGAAAAAAATAATCATCGGGTACAATCGTAAAATCCCCGGATTATTTGTAGCCTCTACGTCTAACCATGTTAAACAATTATTAACAGATACTCATACATCACTCATTTATGAAGGAGAGTCTCAAATAATGTTACAAAACTATTTTGCTATTTAATTATTTGCTAAATTAGTTAGATAAGATTTCATATGGACCCAATTACTATTGTTATTGCCGATGATCACAAATTATTCAGGCAATCATTAATCGCTACACTTAACGAGTACGCTATTTGTACAATCGGTGAGGCTGAAGATGGCACTGAATTATTAGCCTTATTGAAAACGCATTTACCCGACGTTATACTCCTCGACCTTGAAATGCCGGAAATGAACGGGTTTAATTCCTTAAAAAAAATCAAAACATTATACCCTTTGCAAAAAGTGGTTGTCATTACTTCTTATGATAACAGTCATATAAAGAAAGGTATTGTTGAATCGGGTGCAGATGCATTTTTGTCGAAGAATGCGGATATTGAACTGGTAGCAAAAACAATACAGGAAGTATTTAAAAATACGTACAAGCCTTCGCAAATCAACTCTTTGCAAACAAATGGCATTGCTAAAAATTTAAATTTCAGTTCCCGAGAAGCAGAATTAATTCCTTTGATCTGTAAAGGAAAATCAAACAAGGAAATTGCCGAGCATTTTAAAATATCCAACAAAACAGTAGAAGCTCATAAGAATAGCCTTTTCAAAAAAACAAAAACAGTAAACTCTATGGAGTTCACGCTATTCTTTTTAAAAACCGGTTTGGATAAAATGTATTCCTCTGCGTCAGATTAATTCCACCCTATTATCTTCCATTAAGGTCATAGAGCGATTTATATACGGCTTCATAAGATCGAGGTCATGGGAAGAAACAATAATTAATTTTTGCTTTATTTCACATAATTCTTTTAATACTTTAAAAAGCTGGTGCTTCGAATTATAATCCAAAAAAGCGGTAGGCTCATCTAAAATAATGACAGGTGTTTGCTGTGACAGAGATTTGGCAATCATTACTTTCTGCCGCTGCCCGTCACTCAATTCATCCACAAATTTATCTTTTAACGGCATCAGGTTTAGCTGCTCCAGGCATTCAGTAATAATGTGTTCGTCTTCTTTTGTGAGTTTTCCAAATACATTAATGTAGGGTATTCGGCCACTTGCCACTACATCCCAAACCGTTAAGTTGAACCCTCCTATTTTTTCAGTAACAACAATCGACAGGTATTTTGCCAGTTCAGAAGATGAATAAGTATCGATATTATTTTTATCTAATACTACTTCGCCCGACAATGCTTTCAGGTTACCGGTCATTGTTTTCAATAGGGTAGATTTTCCAACGCCGTTATTTCCCATCAGGCCTACCATATCGCCGGCAGAAAACAGGGCATTCAATCCTTTGAACACACTGGCCGTTTGTTTTTTTTGCCGATAGCCTATTTCGAGTTGTTTGAGCTCTATCATCCTATATTTAATTTAGATTTAAACAACAGGTATATAACAACCGGAGAACCAATGAGCGTAGTAACTGTATTAACAGGCAAAGTAAACTGATGACTGATAACCTGGCAAATAATATCGGCAACAAGCAATACAGATGCTCCTAATAAAATGCAGAATACCATTTGATGCAGGTGATGCGATGTTTTAAAAAATAAACGAGAAGCAATCGGTACCGAAATCCCTACAAAAGCGATAGGTCCACAAAAAGCAGTAATGACACCAACCAGTACAGAAGTAATAACGATAACACTCACCCGCAGTTTATGAATATTAATTCCCAGGTTTTGAGCATATTGCTCATTTAATAAAATAGCGTTCATAGGCCTGATAAGGGAAAAACTATAGCCAATGACAAGCGCACACAATGGCGCTATTAAAACTACATCCGATAATGTTGTACTACCTACACTCCCCATGCTCCACATCACAAATGTTTTCAATCTATCGGCACTGCTTAAATATTCAATGAGTCCTTCTGTAGCGGCAAGTATTTGCGACAGCATTAAACCGACCAATAATATGGTAACATTACTCTTGGTTTTTTTGGATATGGCCAGAATAATAAGTGTTACAAAAAAAGCACCTGCTATAGAGAATAACGTAATAACGCCTTTTCCTACAAAAAATACCCCCGAGATATTTGCCGTAGTTAATACCATGGTAGCAATGGCTACAAACAAACTTGCACCACTGCTTACGCCTAATACATAAGGGCCTGCGAGTGGGTTCCGGAATAAACTCTGCAAAAGGAGACCGCATATTGCCAGCGATGAACCTGCAATAATGGACGTAATGGTTTTAGGAAGACGGATATCGTATAAAATGGTAGAGAACAGCGGATCGCTTTTACTCACAAGAAATAAATTAACGCTGCCAAAACATAAGTCGCAAATAGCTAATGCTATTACTAGCAACACCAAACAACATGTACAGTATATAAATTTAGATCTACTCAAGCTATGGTAAAATTATTCCAGTTTTTTATAATACTTAAAGGTATAACCCGGCAACAATTCCGGATAAAATACAGAGATCAAATCTGATAACACATCGTCGGGATGAATCATAGCTGTTTCCCAGTAATTACTATACCCGTGGCTATTTTGGACTTTGTTATTATTATAAACCCTGTTACCATTGTAGGCTTTAAATAAAGCATAACGTTTATCGTAACTCAACAATTCTTTTTTAGAATTAAGATTATAGGTATTGATCCACACATCGCAGTCTTTTGCTTTGGCATATACCATTTCAAAGGTCATTGGCGTACTGCCCGTGGCTTTATCCTCTTTCCAGAAATAATTACCTCCCGCATCTTCAATTAAATTAGCAATATAGCTTTTCCCGGAGGGCACATACCATGTATCGCCATATTTTATTTCGGTAAGGACGCTTGGTTTATTCGTCACATGTTTAGTGAGCTCTTTTAAAGCATTGTATTTTGTTTCAGTCACACTGAATAAGGAATCTGCCATATGCTGTTTACAGAAAAAACAGGCAACAAATTTAATCCACTCTGCTCTTGCAAGAGGTGTTTCTTCTAAATGATCAAGGCTAATAGCAATGGGCAACTGCGCCTGTACTAATTTTTTATCCATGTCGGCTTTGGGATCTCCCATACCAAAAGTAAGTAACAGGTCAGGATTTAAAGCCAGTGTTTTTTCTATTTCAATATCCGGGCCTTTAGAAAGCTCTGCAATTTTTCCTGCGCTTACCTGTTGCTGTATTGTTTGATTGGTGTAATAATCTACATTATCAATAGCCGCAATACTATTTGCTTCGTTCAGCTCCATCAGCATAATTGTATAAATAGAACTCATGCTCGCTACTTTTTTTACGGGTACATGAATGTAATAGGCTTCTTTATTAGCATACGTCGGCTTATCATTTTTATATAAAACAAACGTGGATGTAACCGTATTGTTTTCTTTATTACCCAAAAGTTCCAGTATAGTATAATCTTCTGCTTCCTTTATGGTAAAGCGTTTGGCATAAGACAAAGCTTGCGATTTAGCCGCAACGACATCTTTTGTAGCGAAAGATTCCTTTACATCAGTATGACAGGACAAGAAGAACAGAGAACCTAAAAAAAGAAGTGTAAGTTTTTGGATCATAGGGTATATATTGTATTTAAAACGATCTGCCAACGATAGTCATACAGATACGCAAAAATACTATTTTAAATTTTAAAACTGAACCGCAAAAATACTTCCCGACGGGGTATTATCCGTCACTTTTATCTTAGCCTGATGTAGGTTGCAAATGCGTTTTACAATATATAAACCAATGCCTGTACCCTTTGTTTTACGGGTATCTTCGTTGCCGCTCCTGAAAAATTTATCAAAAATCTTTTCTTTTTCAGGCTGGGAAACACCGCAGCCTTTGTCTTTTACTTCCAACAGGGGTTTGCTGTTTACAATTCTAAGAACAACCTCTATATCCACTGTTTCAAACGAATATTTAATGGCATTTTCTACCAGATTAATAAACACAGAAGGCAACAGATCTTTATCTCCGGCATATACTATTCCTTGCTCTATATGTAATTTTATAAACTGTGTATCGAGCTGCAATTGAAAATAACGGCTCATCGTTTGTTGAAGCAACTCACTCATATTAAGTTCTTCTTTCTGTATGCTTAAATTATCGTTCTCTATCTGGTTTGCAAGCAATACATTATCTACGAGCTTATGAAGTCTCTCGGTTTCATTCAAAGCATTTGATAAGAGTTGTTTTTGCTTCTCCCTATCCAACTCATGTTTTAATAAGGTCTGCAATTGCAGTTTACTGGCAGCAATAGGCGTTTTTAACTCGTGAGAAATACTGAGGATGAAATTTTTTTGCTGATTGGCCAATTCGGTTTCCCTGCGAACAGACTTGCGAACCAAACTCGCGCCTAATAAAAGAATTAATAAGAACACTGAACCCTCGCCAACGATCATGTATACCCGTTTCATTTTCTTTTGCTCAAGTTTGGCAATATCACGAATAATAATTTCGTTGTCGGGCGATGATAAGGCCGCTATTTTTTGCTCTTTGGAAATATTATCGTTCGACTGGCGAACCAATAACACTTCCCACCATAAAAATTGTAATACAATATAGCCTAATAAAATAGTAAATATTAGAGTGGTGCGTTTAGACATAGCTTGTTTTGAAAGGCAAACCTATTTATTGAACACCTGTACGAATCCTTTCAGATACCTTGCTCTTATACCGGCGACTCGTATTTCGTTTACCTGGCAGACGTAAAAATAGGTCCCCTCCGTAACCTGCTGTTTCATTTGCGCCGACTTACCATCCCAATTGATTTTAGGATCAGTGGTTTCAAAGATCAGGTTCCCCCAACGGTTATAAATCTTAATATCTATGTCTTTGATAAATTTATTTTTAATAGGCCTGAAAAAATCATTCGTGCCATCGCCATTGACAGTAATGACATTTGGCAACTCATACTCAGGGCAATTATCCACGCAGATCTTAGGGCTTTGTACACTTTCGTTATTAAACGAATCAATGGCTGTAATAGCATAACATCCTGCAATAGATTCTAAATTATCAAAGCTTAGGATCGTATCGCCTATAATATTAATCGAATCCCATATTGCCAGTGGAGCGTCTTCTGTTTCAGCAAAATACAATTTGTATTTAACAGCATCATCACTGCAAACATGATTCGGGTTATTCCATCTTAACAGCAAGGTTGGGATTTTACAATCTGACTCTATGGTAAGTGTAGGAGAACATGGAGGTGTTGTATCTATTGGCTTGGCACACACTTCCTGACTAAAATTAAGCAAAGGCCTAAAAATATTAGGATCAGAGTATTGTCCTTTTGACTCTACCTTGTAACAATACACTGCTCCGTTTACCAAACCTCCTTCAGTATAATTCAATGCCGTTGTACTATCTTTTAAAGCATAACTTGCCTGAAACGGCCCTTTTTTATAAATATAATATTTATAATTCCCCCATGGCACCTGCTGCTGCCAGCTTAGTGCTAAGGTATTATCGCTCGACGCAATCGATAAAAATACGGAAGACGCTCTTTGCCCGTTTCCTATGAACTGACCGTTAGCATAAAATTCGATCTTGTAAGTATGAGCAAATGCTTCGGTGTTAATACCGGTATGAATAAAGGTTGTATCCGTTAATTGATTCAGAGCTTTAAAATAAGGCTTGGTGACAGATGCTACCTGTGTAAAGGTACCTGCAAACCCATCGTGATGCATGAGTCTGAATTCATAAGGCCCGGGCACAGAAATGGTATCCAATGCATTAATTCCCAGTAAAGGTTTTATCCATCTTATAAATATGGAACCCGTTGATACATCCGTGGTACGAACGTCAACATTAATCAAAATAGGAACATCTCTTTTTAACTGCACGCACACCTGCGAAGAAGCGTAGCTCTCAGCACCATCGTCGTACACGGCCTCTACAACATAGCTGTAATTTGTTCCTTGTGATAATCCATTACCACTATTAGTATCTATAAAAGTAGTATCACTTATACTGGTGGTGCAGCCTATTTTTACAAAACCCGACGAGGCCGGTACGCCTGTTTCGCAAAGAACATGATTCCATGGGTTACAGTCTGCTTTACGGTAAATACAATACCATTTTATTTTGTTGCCGGTAGTATTATGACAGGCCGGTTTACTCCACACCAATTTTACACTTGTTCCTAAGGGAGTAGCCGTAAAGTTTAAAGGTGGTGGTGCCACAACGGTAATATTAAACGTTTTAAAATCCACCAAATTAATATCAGAGGCCTGATCTTCGGCTTTTAGAGTTACCTGGTAAGGATTTTTACTAATATGCGAGCAGTTCGTTTGCCAGTGAAAAACTCCTGAAACAGGGCTAAATCCTTGTGCAGAAGCAAATGTAGAAGGGGATGACTGTACATTAAACGGCGCGCCGTTTGCCGTTAGCTTAATCATATTTCCATCAGGGTCTGTTGCTGTAATGTTTTTGGTAATACTGCTTCCGGCCAGTACACAGGTATCGGTTACCGGTTTAATAACAGGCGGGTTATTGTTGCAGGTACCTACATCTACCTGTAAATCACGGATCACGTAGCCAACCAAATGATATACGCCATCATCATCCTTACGCCACTCTTTAATATACATGGCTAAATTATATTCTCCCTGTTGTTGGGGCGTACACCAAGTTAAAGTACCGGTAATAGCATTCACATTATAGGTTCCTCCTCCTGTTATAGGATAAGCATAACCGGGGCATATAGCTCCGTTAAGCCCTCTGCAATACGTCAATTCATACGATAAACTATCCTGATCAGGATCTGAAGCAGCAGGATTATGCAAAAAGCAGCGTCCCACACAACCCTTGTCAATAGGCGGGAAATTTAAAACGGGAGAGCTATTGGGCCCTATAAATGAGGAGATAACCAGATAAGATTCGATGTAAAATACCTGATTGACCGAGTTGGGCAAGTTAATAACACCAGCATTCCTGTTGGGATCCGTCATACTCATTTTATAAGAGCCGGGTCCGGGATAGGTATGATCGATCACATATTCGTTTCTTTTAATGGTTGGTGTAATAGGCACTCCGTCGAACGGAGCAACCGAACCACCGCCACACAACGCTGTAGTTGTACCGTTTGTTCTTGGTACTATAGCACGCGAGTTTGGTCCGTCTCCAAAATAGAGTGTATCATAACATCTGTCGGCCAGGTTAGGGCTTCCTATATTGGTATAGGTGGTAATTTTAATCCGGTACGTGTAGCCATAAAGCCATGTGTATGTAATTTCACCGGCCCTGTTATGAGTAGCTTTGGCAGTAGTAAAAAAGCCTATGGTAAGAATAAGAAATAAAAAGTAACGCCACTTCAACATGATCTTGGTATTTATAAATATTTTGAGGATGTAATCAATTTAATAACAATGCAAGTTTTCTATCTGAATCCATAGTATTTAAAGGTACAAAAAAAACAGAATAAGACTGTTAAATTAAGGATTTTACAAGTAAAAGGAATAATACATATAAAGTCAAATTTTTTAATGACTTTATTTTATAATTATTTAACTAAAAAGCCGCTTAGCATAGCTTTTAGTAGTAATTTTACGCTTTTAATCTACACACCAAAATGAGCTCTTACCATCATGGGCATTTAAATAAAGTTACTGCTGCCGGTCTTTTAGTTACTCTTGGAATTATTTATGGTGATATAGGAACCTCTCCACTCTACGTGATGAAAGCCATTGTTGGAGAAGGCAAAATTGATTCTTCAGTCATTATTGGCGGTATGTCGCTGGTGTTTTGGACCCTGACCCTACAAACTACTATCAAGTATGTGATCTTCACTTTAAAAGCCGATAACAAAGGCGAAGGCGGAATTTTCTCATTATATGCACTCATTAAAAAAGCAAAACGCAAGTGGCTTATCTTCCCTGCTATTATTGGCGGCTGCTGTATCCTTGGTGAAGGAATCATTACTCCTCCTATTTCGGTGGCATCGGCAGTTGAAGGGCTAAAGCTCATTCCGCGTTTTAGTACTATTCATACCATTCCTATTGTTATAGCCATTATTACCCTTCTGTTTTTTATACAGCAATTCGGAACAAAATTTATCGGTAAGTTTTTTGGGCCTGTTATGTTGGTGTGGTTCCTAACCCTTGGTACCATGGGTCTCATTGGCATGTCTCGTGATTTTACGGTTTTAAAAGCGCTTAATCCCTACTACGGATTACATTTATTATTTACCCATAAAGGTGCTTTCTGGTTACTGGGCGCTGTGTTTTTATGTACTACGGGAGCAGAGGCATTGTATTCGGATATGGGACATTGCGGTCGCAAAAATATCCGCATTAGCTGGATCTTTGTAAAATCGATGCTGGTATTAAACTACATGGGGCAAACGGCCTGGCTGGTTTCTAACGAAGGGAAAACACTCGACGGTGATAATCCTTTTTATGCTATGATGCCACTTTGGTTTTTACCTGTAGGTATTGGTATTGCCACTATTGCTACAGTAGTGGCTTCACAGGCTTTAATCAGCGGTTCTTTCACACTCATCAACGAGGCTATGCGTTTAAATTTTTGGCCAAAAGTAGAAATCAAATACCCTACCGACCTTAAAGGTCAAATGTATATTCCATCCATTAACTGGTTGCTTTACGTTGGCTGCATTTTTATTGTATGGTTCTTTAAAGAATCAAAAGAAATGGAGGCGGCTTACGGCTTAACCATCATTTTGGGAATGATTATGTCCTCGCGTTTACTGGCCTTTTTCATGCGCCTGAAAAAATTCCCGAAATGGTTCCTCTATATTTTCATTGTCACTTACATTATTGTGGAAGGCTCATTTTTAATTGCCAACCTCGAAAAATTCCCTAAAGGAGGTTATATTACCTTGCTCATTGCCCTATTCCTGGCTTCCGTTATGGCCTGTTGGTATATTGCAAAACTCATCAGGCAACGGTATACGGATATTGTTCCTTTGGCCAATTACAAACAAATGCTGGTCGATTTAAGCACCGATCCCTCTATTCAAAAATATGCCACGCATTTAATTTACATGACCAGTGCCAACAATCCTTCCACCATCGAGTCGAAGGTTATTTATTCCATTTTGCAAAAGCGTCCTAAAAAAGCCGATGTATACTGGTTTGTACACGTAGATGTGGTAGATGAGCCTTATCGTATGGATTATAAAGTAACGCAGATTGCCAGTGAAGATATTGTGCGTATCGATTTTAGATTAGGATTCAGGGTTGCTCCAAAAATTAATTTAATGTTCAGGCATGTAGTGGCCGATATGGTAAAAAACAAAGAAGTGGATATTACCAGCCGTTACGAATCTTTAAATAAAAATAATGTGATCGGCGATTTTAAATTCGTGGTGCTCGAGAAATTCCTGTCCTACGAAAACGATCTGCCGTTTTTTGAAAAGATGATCTTAAATGTGTATTTCCTTTTAAAACGCTTCAGCTTAAGCGAAGCCAAGGCTTTTGGCCTGGATAGCAGCTCCGTTAAAATTGAGAAATTCCCTATGATCATTAGCAAACCAAAGGATATACATTTAAAACGGATTGAATAAATTTCAGATCATAAAACTGTGTTTCTTTATTCAGGGTTTCTGGCTCTTGTCTTGCAGTAAAGAAACAGTACAGGAGCATTCCTTTTATTTTTGGCGAACAACTACACATTTATCCACAACAGAAAAACAGGCTTTACAACAGCATCATGTAAGCAAATTATATGTCCGGTTTTTTGATGTTGATTATTCTTCTGAAACCAAACAACCACAGCCCCTTGGTGTAGTAGATAGTTTAGAGCTATTGCCAAAAAACCTCTCCCTTATTCCGGTTGTTTATATTACTAACCGTACATTTCTAAATTTAAAAGAGCCCGAAATTTTGCCTCTTGCAGAACATATACTTCAGAAAATTAATGGGCTCTATCCAAACTATCAGGAGCTTCAAATAGATTGCGACTGGTCAGAAAAAACAAAAATGAATTATTTCAATTTTTTGAAAACCATCAAAAAACTGTCAAAACAATCTCTTAAACTCACTGCCACCATTCGCCTGCACCAGGTAAAATACCCCCTGCGCAATGGCGTACCACCTGTCGACGGGGGGATGCTTATGTTTTACAACATGGGAAACCTGCATACAATGGATGGACCCAATTCCATTTTTGATACTGAAATTGCGGAAAAGTACACAGCCTATATAAAAGGCTATGCACTGCATCTGGATGTTGCTTTACCCATATTCAGGTGGTACGTACATTACAGAAACGGAAAAATAATTGGCCTTATCACTAAAAAACAAAGCCCCGAAACAAAAGACACTTTATATTTTTATGATACTAAAAATGGTGCTACTTTTAATGTCAGGCAGCCGCTGCTTGCACATGGCATTTATTACGAAACAGGTGATGTTTTAAAACATGAAGCATTAACTGATGAGGCATTACTAAAAGCCGCCACATTACTAAAAGAAAACCTGAGTCAGGAAAACAGAACGGTTGTACTATACGATTTGGATGATATAAATATAAATTACTATGAAACAAAAACCCTCGAAAACGTTTTTTCTTCTTTTAACCGCTAGTATTATACTTACAACACTAACCGTATTAGCATGTGGTGGTGGCGATTGGTACAATGATGAAGGGTCCATGTTCACACCCCAGATCATTAATCAAAAAGAAAGTGTTCCTTTTTTCAGAACACTGGAAACTCCTTTTTATGATGGCTACGACGACGCGGGAGCAGAGACTTTTAAAAAGACCAATGGCAAAGAATGGCTTACTTTTTTTGAGAACCACGTTGCCGAAGATGCTCTTAATTATTGGTTGTACGACGCTTCGTTAAATCAGATCGATTCTATGATCTTTGATATCAAAGGCAAGCCAGCCAATTTAACGGAGAAATCGAAACAGTATTCTTTAAAAAATGTTGCTTCTTCAGCTAAAGCCAATGCCTTTTTATACTACCTCGGTTTTGCAAAACGGAACGAAACGTTTGCCGTCATTGAAATTGACTACTCCTGGAACACTGAAAAAACTGCTAAACCTGTTACTGTAACCATTGACAAACAAATAGCAGGAGGGCTAACCTTTTACAGTAAAACATCAGACCCTTTCTTAAAGGAACGGTATGCCTTTCAATTGGAGCGTTTATATTTTTTCAGTAAAGACTTTGATAAGACCATCGCCTTTTATAACGACAACGAATCGGTTTTTAAATCGGAAAATAGTATGAAATGGCGCGCTCTGGGCTACAAGGCGGCTTCACTTTACAAACAAAAAAAATACGGTGCATCGAATTACATCTACTCTATTATTTTTGATCAGTATGAACCTTTAAAAAAATCGGCTTACTTATCGTTTCATCCTTTGCAAAAAGACGAGTGGAGTCAATGCCTGGCGGCAGCTAAAACAACGCACGAAAAAGAAATTCTTTGGCAGCTATCGGGTTTGTATATTGATGACGTATTAGCCATGAAGGAAATTTTAAAATTAAATCCAAGCTCAAACCTGGTAGACTTATTATTGGTAAGAGCTGTAAACATTGAAGAAGGAAACATCCTGGCACAAAGCTATGAAGACAAAAAAACAGCTAAACCCTATACGATCGATAAAAACCTGCTCGCCTTTATAAGCGACATGTCAAACAATACAGCTTCTCTCAATCCTATAATATGGCACTTGTCAGCAGCTTATTTAAATTACATACAGGGCGACTATGTTTTGGGAGACCAGCAAATAAAACGTGCAGAGAAATACAGGAACGACAATCCTATAGATAAAGCGGAGTATCATCTGGTAAATGCATTTGGTAAACTACGCCGCAGTACTCTCGTTAACGAAAAACTGGAAACAGATCTGCTGCCAGACCTTACAGTATTATTCAGCAAAGAAACCCAAGACCTTAATGATTTCAGAAGCGTTAATGCCAAAGAATGGACCAGAAAAATCTTAGCAGAATTGTATCTTAAAAAAGGCGAACCTGAAAAAGCAGAGCTAATCTTTCACAGCATAAATCCTAACCGGTTTAACAGCATAGAAGCTATCCAAAAAATGATTACCTATTACGAAAAACCAAACAGATCGCCTTTCGAAAAATTATTTTTTGAAAAGGCTTCTTTACAAAAAGAGAGCTATCAGGAACTGCTTGGGATTCGGTATGCACAGCAGGATAAACTGGATGAATCGCTCGCTGCTTTCAAAAAGATTTCGAATACGGAAGTGCTTTATGGAAACCCCTTTACCATTCATACAAAAGATTGTCACGACTGCGATCACGAAGCCGTGCAAAAAACAAAATATACAAAGCTGTCTTTTATTGAAAAAATGATGGAGATGAAAGCCACCGCCCTTGCGAAACCTGCAGAAGCAGCTCAGAATTATTTTTTAATTGCCAATGGCTTTTATAACATGACCTATTTTGGAAATGCCCGTTTGTTTTACGATAACAGGGTAGATAATTCTATCTACGAATACAATCACAACGCATTACCGGAAGAAAACAATGACCTGGCTTTAAAGTATTATCTACTGGCTTTACAAAACTCTACTGATAAAGAGTTTAAAGCCAAATGCACCTTTATGGCAGCCAAATGCGAGCAAAATCATTTTTTTATGAATACCCCAAAAGGCTATGAAGGCGATTTTAAATCGGGGCAGTATTTCGCATCTCTCAAAAAAGAATATGCCGGTACAAAATATTATTCGGAGGTTATAAGAGAGTGCAGTTATTTTAAAACCTACTTAGGCAAGTAATACTATTCGCATTTTCTGTCGTCATGCTGAACTCGATTCAGCATCTCTAATGCTTTTAGTAATTTGAGATCCTGAATTAAAAATTGGCGGAGCCAAACAAGTTCAGGGTGACATTCAATAACAATATGTTCAAAAAACTATTTTTAAACATATTGTTACAGAATAAAGTTGGATTATCTGTCAGTTCGAGCGCAGTCGAGAACTAGACAAATATTATTAGAACGCTTCTGCTAAGCCCTGTCTCGCTCAAAAGTTCACTGAACTTTTGCCGTGCTCGAAGTGACAAATCATTAATTCCAATATTATTCTTGTACAACATCTTTTCAAACCGTCGAAATTTCGTGTAAGCGGTAACATTAATTTTTCAATCATGCTATAATCCTTAGAAATGGTTTTACATTTGTTAAAACCATTTTTTTATGCAATTAACTATTTCTAATGTTTCTAAAACTTACAGTAACGGCCTGAAAGCCTTAACAGACGTAAATTTAACCATTGCTCCGGGCATGTTTGGATTGCTTGGCCCTAATGGTGCCGGCAAATCAACACTGATGCGAACCATTGCAACCCTTCAGGATCCTGATACAGGAAGCATTATGCTGGGAGACATTAATGTAGTAAAGCAAAAAGAAGAGTTAAGAAAAGTATTGGGCTATCTGCCACAGGATTTTGGCTTTTACCCAAAAGTAACGGCTGAAGATATGCTGCAACATTTTGCTGTATTAAAAGGCATTAATAATAAAGCAGAACGTAAAGAATTGTGCGATGCATTACTTAATCAAACAAACTTATACGAAGCGCGCAAACGCAACCTGAGTGAATACTCCGGAGGCATGCGACAGCGCTTTGGTATTGCACAGGCTTTATTGGGAAGTCCCAAACTTATTATTGTAGATGAACCAACAGCAGGGCTGGACCCCGCAGAGCGTAACCGTTTTCATAATATTTTAAGTGATCTTGGAGAAAACATTATCGTGATTTTATCTACACACATTGTAGAAGACATTATGAATTTATGTCCCCGTATGGTTATTATGAACCGGGGACAGGTATTACTTGATGATAAACCAAGCAACGCCATTGCACAAATGCGTAATAGCGTTTGGAAATTAATGATCGACAAAACCGAACTGAATGCCTATAAGGAAAAATATAAAATTATTTCGGCTAAAGTAGTAGAAGGCCAGGTATTGATACATGTGAAAAGTGATTCTATTCCGGATGCTGCATTTGCAGTAGTGGAACCGGATCTGGAAGATGTGTATTTCTCAAACATCCTTTAATTATTTAACCTTATTAAACTTTATTTATGTTTTTAGAAATCCTTCGTTTCGAACTAAAGTATGCACTCAAGAAACCATCCACCTATGTGTTTTTTAGTATTTACTTTGCCTTCTATTTATTTCTTTCACTGGCAGCTTCGGGTGTTATTCCTTTGGGATCAAGCGACAGTAACACTTACCTGAACAGTGCTCTTGCCAATGCAAGCTTGTATTTAGCATTTAATCAAAACATCCTGGCGCTGATCCATAACATGATCATTATTGCTATTATGGCTACTGCCATACAGCGCGATTTTGAATTTAATTCACATGCCCTCTTTTTTACAAAACCAATTACCAAACAATCGTATTTCTTCGGAAGGTTTTTCGGCGTATTACTGGTAGCTCTGTTTGTATTTAGCGGACAGTTTTTCGGTCTATTCATTGGAAGTCTTATAGGCCATAACCAGTTAGCCATAGGGCCTATTCATTTATACAATTACCTTCAGCCTTTTCTGTATTTTGTGGTTCCTAATACCTTATTGTTTGGTACCATTTATTTTTCCCTAACCACATTCCTTCGTAATACCACCATTGCCTATTTATTTACCGTTATTTTCTTTTTGTTCGATCTTGCGGCAAATTCTGTATTGTCAGATATCGAATACCAATCGGTGGCAGCTATGCTCGATCCTTATGGAAACAAAGCCCTGGGGAAAATAACACAGTACTGGACACCCTTTGAGCAAAACGAACGCCTGCTCTCTTTAACAGGCGAATTGCTTTATAACCGGATGGTATGGCTGGGACTTGGTTTATTGATCATGTGGTTTAGTTATGTCAAATTTAATTTCTCTCAATTTTTAAACCCATCCAAGTTATTTTCTTTCCGTAAAAAAGAAGAAAGCTTTTCTCCTCAAACGCCTTCCATACAACATATTTCAGAGCTTCCTAAAGTAACGATCAGCTCGAGCGGAAAAGCCTTTTGGAATCAACTGCTATTTATTGCCCGCTTCGAATACAAGCGTATCATAAAGAGTTATTTCTTTATTATCATGATCGTTTTGGGTGCTGCACTGGCTTACATTACAAGTAGTTTCAGCTCTTTAATATTTGGTACAGAAGTATATCCTGTTACTTACAATATTGTAGGGCAAGCCGGCTCTATGTTCAATTTTATGCTTTCTATTCTTATTATTTTTTATTCGGGGAACCTGGTATTTAACGAAAAACAGTTTAAAGTAGATGAGCTCGTTGGCGCTTCTCCCATAAAATCATCAACTCTTGTTATAGGCAAATACCTTGGTTTAATGGGCTCCGTAGCTCTTGGTTTATTGGGAGCAGTTATTACCGGCATGATTATTCAATCGCTGAAAGGCTATTATAAATTTGAACTCGGCCAGTATTTTGTGAGCTTATATGGCCGCACATTTGTTCAACTTGGTTTGGTAGCTGCCCTGTGTTTCATTATTCAGTTTATGGTAAGTAACAAATATGTGGGCTTTGTGATTGCATTTATAGTAGCCTTTTTATCACGTATTATTTTTAGTCAGCTGCAAATAGACAACCCCTTATTTAATTTCAATTCCAGCGGCCCTATGCTACCTTATAGTGATATGAACGGTTACGGACATACTACGCCCATTTTTTACTTTTTTAAATTGTATTGGCTTTCTGTTTTGGCACTCCTCTTTATTTTCGCCATTCGTTTTTATCTGCGTGGCAAGGAAAAAGGATTAAAAGCGCGTTTTAAATTCTCTAAATACGATTCACATAAGCAGTTTCGCTTAATAGCTGTCGCTGCGTTTCTCCTGTTTGTTGGCACCGGTGGTTATATTTTTTACAACATTAAAGTTGTAAATACGATGTATTCCAATAAAGATTTCGAAAAGCTGCAGGCCGAATTTGAAAAAACCTATAAGCATTTTCAAAGCACAGAACAGCCACGTATTATATCAAGTTACGTGGAAGTAGATCTGTATCCCAAAGAGCTTGGTGCTAAATTCAAAGGCTATTACTACCTCAAAAACAGACATCATAAGGCGATTGATACCCTCATTGTTGGTTACAGTAATACTGTTGAGCTTACTTCTCTTAAACTTTCTGTTCCTAAAAAAGAGATTATAAACGATACCAAATTTTGTGTGAAGGTGTTTCAACTTACATCTCCCTTACAGCCCGGCGATTCCATCAGAATGGATTATACGATCGATTATTTTCAGAAAGGCTGGTTTAGTAATGATCCGAAATCAGATGTGGTTTATAACGGAACTTTTATCAATAATTCATTGCTGCCCTCTATTGGATACAATGAAAATGCCGAGCTTAGCGAAAACGAAGCCCGCAAAAAATACAATTTAAAACCTAAGCCACGTGCCGCCAGTATTAATGATACCACTGCTTACGCCAATACCTACATCAGTAAAGACGCCGACTGGATAAACTTTGAATGCATCGTAAGCACCGAACCTGATCAGATTGCCGTTGCACCGGGGTACTTGATAAAAGAATATAGCAAAGACAATCGCCGTTATTTTCATTATAAAATGGACTGCCCGATCCTGAATTTTTATTCGTTTTTATCTGCCCGCTACGAGGTTAAAAAAGACAAGTATAATGGTATTAATATTGAGATCTATTACCACAAAGGACATGAATATAACCTCGACAGGATGATTAACTCCATTAAAAAATCGCTGGCTTATTATGAAAAAGCTTTTAGTCCTTACCAACACCGCCAGGTACGCATTCTCGAATTTCCCCGCTATGCATCCTTTGCACAATCATTTCCTAATACCATTCCCTATTCCGAAAGCATAGGTTTTATTGCACATGTAGACGAAAAAGATCCTTTAAGCATCGATTACCCTTTTTATGTAACAGCACATGAAGTAGGTCATCAGTGGTGGGCACACCAGGTAATTGGAGCCGATGTACAGGGCGCTACCTTAATGAGCGAATCTATGGCAGAATATAGCTCCATGATGGTAATGGAAAAAGAATACGGTAAAGAAGCCATGCATAAATTTTTAGCAGATGCTTTAAATAAATACCTGATTGGCAGAGCAACCGAGAAGAAAAAAGAATTACCGATTATGTTGGCCGAAAATCAGCAATACATTCACTATAACAAAGGTTGCCTGATCATGTATGCTCTGAAAGATTATATTGGCGAAGATTCTGTGAACTCTGCCTTGAAACGCTATATTAAAAAGGTTGCTTTTCAAAGTGCTCCTTATACAACTGCCAAAGAATTTGTGGCGAACATGAAATTATCTACGCCCGATAGTATGCAATATGTGATTAAAGATCTGTTTGAAGATATTACCGTGTACGAAAACTATGTGAAAGATCTGAAATCGGTCAAACAACCTGATGGCAAATACAAAGTAACGTTAACCGTTGGCTCCGCTAAATTTAAAGCCGATAGCTTAGGTAAAAGCAAAGCCGTTGCAGTGAATGACTGGATAGACATTGGCATTTTTACACAGCAGGAAGTAAACGGCAAAAAAACAGATAAGGAATTATTGTTCAGAAAAGTAAAAATGGATAAACCGGTTAAAACATTTGAATTTACAGTTGATAAAGAACCCGTATCTGCCGGGCTCGATCCTTATAATAAACTCATTGACCGTATCCCTGAGAATAACCGCTGTAAGTTTGGTGCCACACCAAAGCCTGCAGATATTAATGCCAATAGCAGTAATGTAAGTATTACGCTGTAATAATATATTAAAAATAGCTTTTATTATTTCCTACTGACATAGGGTTGTCACAAGGCCAATGTAAATTTGTTTAAACAATTCATTTAAAACAATAACAATGGCAACAACAACCGTATTACGTGGGCTCGCAACCATCAGTTTCTATGCAACTGACCACGAAGCAGCAAAAAAATGGTATAGCGAATTATTAGGCGTAGAACCTTATTTTAATGTTCCCGGTTATGCAGAATTTCGCATTGGCGATTATCAGCATGAACTTGGTATTATTGACAGCAAGTTTGCACCGGGTGGCGCAACAACATCTCCTGCCGGAGCGATTGCTTATTGGCATGTGAATGATTTAAAAGGAACGCTCGGTAACCTGATTTCGAAGGGAGCAAAAGAATACCAACCTATTACAGATCATAGCGGAGGAAAAGGAAATTTTGTAACGGCATCTGTTGTTGATCCTTTCGGGAATATACTTGGTATCATGACTAACACGCATTATTTAGAAATTTTAAATCAAAAAAATTCTTAGTCATGACAACGGAAACAAAAGACGGGAAGCAAGCTGTTTACACCAAAGCACGTGCAGAATGGAGAAAATGGTTGAAAAAAAACAGCCAAACGGAGAAATCTGTTTGGCTTATTCTGTATCACAAAAAAAGTAACACGCCATGCATCAACATTAATGATGCTACAGAAGAAGCTTTGTGTTTCGGTTGGATTGACAGTTTAGCTAAAAAGAGAGATCCTGAAAGTTATTACCTTACCTTTACGCCGCGTAACTCAAAAAGCAAGTGGAGTAAGCCCAACAGAGAAAGGGTTGAAAAGATGGTAGCACAAGGGCTGATGACAGAACATGGTCAAAAAGTAATTGATTCGGCAAAGCAAACCGGCAGGTGGGAACCAATTGCTGAGCATAACCCATCTGTATAAGCTTTAGAAAAAATTAATGGCCAGAGTAATGGTATGTGCTATTTTCCGGGAATCCTGTATTTTATTTTGTGCGGTAGAGGTGATGCTGTAAATAATTTCGGGAGCTACATTGGTTCCGTGAAATTCGTAGTTGATGCCATAGCCCAGTAAAAAACCAAAACTCAATTCGTTCTGAAACCCTTTATTGATAAAGCCTGTATCAAATTTCCTGAGATTTATTTTTGGCCCAATTAATACATAAGGTTGCTTGCTGGTTAAGTAGCAGCTCATATCTCTTGCCATATAAATAATACCATGCTCATTAGCCGGTTTCAATGCTATGGCAAATCCATTAGAGACCGCAATATCAAAAGAAGTTGCAAATACATTTTTGGCTTCTTTCACACAGGTAGTTGTAAAATTGCCTTCCAGCTTGGGTTTGTAGGTCAGTCCTTTGTTTAAAGGCAACCATAAAAATATTCCTATTCCAAAACCATATTGAATTTCGGTCATATCCGATTTTTTATTCAGCAGTTTATGCTCCTGGTTAATCTGAGGTCGCGGCTCTCTTTTAAAGCACATACTGTTATAAATAGAATGCGTAAACCCGAAGTTTAATTCAGGACATATAGGAGCATGTTCCTGCCCCATTAAATGGCTTCCAATAAACAAGGGGAGTATATATTTTTGAAACGTCATTTGCCATGATAACGCAAATGCTAAAAAAAGTTACAAGCGTAATTTTCAGTGTATCTTTTTTGAAAAGGCTACACTTCAATGAAAACAGGGGTTAAACAGATTTAGAAAATAAGTATGTTATATCCGGGTGGAGAGTTAAATGTTGAGAAGCTATGTGTCCGATACCACTTTGTCTTTCTCGACTCCGCTCGAAACGACAAAGTCTATTTTACTGTCACTTCGAGCGAAGTCGAGAAGCGTTCTAAAACACTCTGTCTAATTTCCGGTTTTTACTACGCGCGTAACAAAGCAATCTGAACTTCTATGAGATTGCTTCACTATCGCTCGCAATGACGTGAAGATGTTATTTCCGGGCAACCAGTTCTTCCCAAAACTCAGCCCCACGGCGGGTGTGAGGAATAACAATCGTACCACCTACAATATTGGCTACTGCAAATATTTCGTAAACTTCTTCAGTAGTACAGCCCTGCTCATGGCATTTTAATAAATGGTATTTAATGCAATCGTCGCAACGCAACACCATACTTGCCACAAGGCCCAGCATCTCTTTCGTTTTAACGTTTAAAGCACCGTCCGCATAGGTTTGCGTATCCAAATTAAATAAGCGTTTAATAACCAGGTTATCTTTTCCCAAAATAACATCGTTCATTTTTGAACGGTATTCGTTGAACTCATTCACTTGATCCGGCATAATTAGCTAAGTTTATTTTTTTTAACCACATAAGCACTTACAAAAATGCTTATTTCATATAACAGGTACATAGGTATAGCAACCACCATTTGAGAGGTTACATCGGGCGAAGGCGTGATAATAGCAGCAGCAATTAAAATAATCACTACGGCATATTTGCGGTATTTACGCATAAAGCCTGGCGTGAGTAATCCTAAACGCGATAAGAAATAAACAATAATAGGTAATTCAAACACAATACCCGAAACCAGTGTCATGGTAGAAATCAGGGAAATGTAATCATCCAGTGTATTATTGGTTTGTACAATGTTACTATCCGAAACCTGGTAATTGATAAGGAAATTATACGACATGGGGAACAGTAAAAAGTACCCGAAAAAAATACCGATCAAAAATAAAATGGAAGCCACAATCACGAACCATTTTGCAGGACGCGATTCTGTATCCTTTAAAGCCGGTTTTATAAATTTCCAAAGCTCATACAACACATATGGAAAAGCGATGATGATACCCCCAACAAGGGCTATCCACATATGTGTAAAAAACTGTTCGGAGGCAGAAAGGGTTTGCAGATGCGGCGTTTTCACCGTCATACACATCACATCACCGGCACCAATGCGGTGACCCAGTGAGCACAGAGCACGGTAAGAAATAAAATCCTGTTTTAAAGGCCCGAATATAACGGTATCGAATAAAAAATTGTTATAACAGAATAAGCCTATGGCAAATACCGCTATGGCAATAGCACTGCGAACCAAATGCCATCTCAGGGCATCAAGGTGTTGCATAAATGACATTTGCGCGGAAGTCTCTGTTTTATTATCTGCCATATAGTGGGCGCAAATTTACACAATATTATTCATGCGGATTTAAAAATTAAGGAAGATTAACCGCAGATTAAAGGGTATTTAAACCCTGATCCCCACTATTAAAATATCATCAACCTGATCGAGTTGCCCCTGCCAGCTTTCGATGGTTTTATTAAGCACTGTATATTGCTCCGCAAGAGGCAATTTTGCTATGGAAACCAGTATTTCCTGTAATTGCTTATACTTGAATTTTTTACCTTTTTCCCCACCAAACTGATCGGCATAACCATCCGAGAATAAATAGATCATTTCCCCCTTTTCAATAGAAACGGTCTTTCGTTCAAAAGGAGCGACATCTTCTTTAAACTTCCCTATGGGTCTTTTATCTGCCGAAATCTGCGACAATTGCCATGGCTCTTCCCACAGGCTCGTTTTTATAGCCGGCGGACTCACAATCCAAACGGGATTATTTGCCGCAGCAACGTAAACCTTCATCGCATCATAATCCAATATGCACAAAGCCCCATCCATCCCATCGGTTACCTCATAATCGCTTTTTGAAAATGTTTCCTGCATCAACTCATTTACCTTATCAAATATTAAAGCAGGATCAGATAATTTAAATTCCTTAACCGCCCTGTTAAGGGCATTACAAGCAACAATGCTTACCATTGCGCCCGGTACGCCATGTCCTGTACAATCGCACACCGCCAGCACAGGTTTATTATCAATAACTTCTGTCCAGTAAAAATCGCCGGCCACAACATCTTTTGGCTTGTAGAACACAAAATTATCTTTAAAAAGACTGTTCATGGTTTTGGCAGACGGCAACATACTCCCCTGAATGTAACGTGCATAATGGATAGAATCCATCACATCCTTATTCTTTATTTCAATGATCTCTTTTTGAGCTTCTACCTCCACTTTCTGCCTTTGAATAAGGGAAAACAGGCGTTTTGTTTTGCTGTTATAATAAAACAGGAATACGAAAGCAATAGCTACTATTACTAACCCTGCAACCAGCATTAAGGTATTGTTTTTAGAAGAGGCCAGTTCTACTTTTTCTTTTTCGAGCGATAGGCCCTGCTCCGCAATAATTTTTTCTTTCTCAGTTATTTTAAGTTTGTGTTCAATGTCATTAATACTTTTTACTTTTTCGATAGTAAATAAAGAATCTTCAATGAGCTTAAATCTTTTTAAAGTGAAAAAAGCAGAGTTATAATTTTTTCCTTTTTCATATAGATCCACCATACCTTTTAAGGCATCTTTTTCTTCTACTAGTAAATTGTTTGCTTTTGCCAATGCTATTGCTTTTTGATAATAGCGATCAGCTTCTTTTTGATTATTTAATTGCAGGTAACATTCTGCAAGTCGCGTTAATCCCGTAATTTCACTGTCGAGCATTTTGTACTCTGCAGCTACCTGAGTTGCTTTTTCAAAATGAGCAATGGCGTCTTTAATCTGGTTTTGTTTAAAATAAATGCTTCCATAATTGATCTCTACAAAAAAATCGTTTCCGCTTTTCGGGAGATTCATTTTTTTTAATTCCTCCAAAGCATCCAGTGCATTTTGATAGCCACCAATATGACAATAAGCATTTGATAAATTAAGGAGTACCGATGTTAGTCCATCGGTATTAAGATTAGCCTCATAAATGGCTTTTGCTTTTAATAAATACTCCAGCTCCTCTGCTCTTTTATCTAAACGGCCCAGGGCAATAGACTTTAAGGAATAGCATTTAGCAAGGCCAATAGGCTCTTTATGCTTTTCAAAAAGACTAATTGCTTCATTTAATTTTTCGATGGTAGTTTTTATATCGCCTTTAAGCAACAAATAACGGCATTCGCAATGCAGCGAATAGGCGAGTTGAACTTCGAGGTTATTGGCTTTACTGATCTTTTCTGCCTCTCTACAATATCCTATGGAAGAGTCGGGAATAGCATAATAAATGCTTTTGGCAATATCAACCAGAAGGGCCGCTTTTTTTGCCGGGGACTTAACAGAAGGGATTAGTTTTTTTAAACTATCAAATTTTGCTTGCTGTGCAAAAGCAAAGGTAACTGCCAACAGCAAAACTGACGTTAGGCATAGTCGCTGGCTTTTTGTAGCAGATTTCATAACCACTACTAAAGTATACAAAATCATCGACAATACTCATTTTTGAATCAATTTAGCCAAAAAAATACCTCCTAAAACAATTCTTAAAGATAATTTTACTTTGCCAAAAGTTTTTTTGCTTCTACTAAAATAAGTGTTTCCCATAAGGCGTATTCTTTAGCAGAAGGATGAAGCCCGTCGGCTGCTACCAACTCTTTATTATTAAGCATGCCTTTAGATATAGGAAAAATATCTACGCAACTCAATCCTCTTTTTTTAGCTTCGGCTTTTATAATGTCGTTAAACTCTGTGATCCCTTCCGAAATATTGCGTTCGCCGCCATACAAGGCTCCCTGAGGTGTTACACCAAAATCAGGAATCGTAATTAACAATAGATGCGATTTGTTTGGGAGCACTTTTTGAACCTCATCAATAATATGATTCAGATTTTTGTGATAGGTCTTTATATCCACTCCCCTAACCCAATCATTTACTCCAATTAACAAGGTTGCAAAATCGCAGGCATTGGTTTTAAGTAAAGGCAATTCATTGTCAATCACATTTTGTGTACTGTAACCATTACGCGCCGGGTTAGCAAGCAATTGCGTGGGAATACCCGCCTTGGTTAAATGGTCTGCCAGCAAGGTTGGCCATTGTTCTGCCGGGCCGGATGTACCGGTGCAAATCGTATACGAGTCGCCAAACGCAATGTAATGTTTTACTTTTTTATCAGTTTGAATAAACGACATCAGTAACAGCGAGAAACTAAAAATTGTAAAACGTATCATGAATGACATACGGAACAAACCTTAGAATGGATTTTTTTCTCAAATATATTCAAATTTTGCTGCCTGTAAATTACTTGTTACCTTTAAATACTCTTTTTAAATTCTCTGATATATGAAGTACATCTATTTTCTTATTGCCGCTACACTTATCACCGTATTAACATTTTGTACAGGGGGAAAGGAAACACAAACCGAAACAAAGGCAAACAATAGCATTAGCAAGCGTTTAACAGAAGCTTCCATGTTTAATCAGGATTCTATTAAATATGCTCTGGCTACAACGTCAATGGCGCAAAAGGATGAAAGTCGCCGGTGTTTTTTAAAGGCGATGGATCTATTGGTAAATAAACAAAAAGCCAAAGAAAGTATCCCTTCATTTAAAGATGCCATTCTCTATAGCCCGGACGTAAGGATGTATTATTTTTTAACCAAAGCCTATATAGAAACGGGCGATGCTGAAAATGCCGCAAAATCAAATGCTATCTGTTACAACATGGCAGGCGAAGGAAGTTATGATCCTTATTATGAAGTGGCATTTAACGATGCCCTGATCAATGCCATTAAAGGGGATTCCGCAGCTTGTATCAGCAGTTTGAACGAAGCCATCTATGAAGGTTTCTTAAACAAAGCAAGAATTGTCGATGAAAAACGTTTCGATTTTATCAGGGAAAATCCCCGTTACATTAGTATGATTGTTAATACCTTTAACGATGATGCAAAATTAAAAGCCCTGTTATTTAAAAGCTATATCAATTCTTTCCCTGATCTTGCATTGCCATATACCGAATCTATTGACAGTGTTAAGAATCATAATTACAGTTATATTAATTACGATTACGCCGCTTTTATTCCGAATATGGAAGACGGTCGTTTTTCACGGGATGTAACCAATGAATATTTTTGCGTTGGAAAAATAAAACTGGAAAATAATTATTATGCTATGGTATATAAAACTTACCTGGCCATTGCAGATACCTTAAACCCCGTTAAAACATTTGTGATTACCTACGATTCGCTTGGCACTAATGTAGATGAAGAAATGATTGGTTGTTTCTGCACTCCCAGCCTTTCGCAGACATATACCATTAACAAGGATTTTGTGATTGAAACAACCGAATACAATTACAAATGGAAAAACGAACCTTTGGAAAAAGGATACGCCGGTAACCAGATCATAGCTACAGAACCCGATAAGCCAAAACAAATTAAGCTTATTGAAAAAGGAGAAATTAAGCGGGAAAAAATGGCCGGTAATGATCCGGGGCCTGCCAAATCAGGCGGTTAATTTCCGGGAATAAATAAGCCATTCGGCAATCAATAAATTAACCGTCCAACTTAACCAGGCAATAGTGGCATACTCTGTATGTGCATCGAGGTGCACAAAACGGGGTAATACTAAAGCCATGAGTCGTAACGTAATAGCAGACAAGGTTAAAGCATAGCTCCTGATCATCCATCTTTGATGGGCAATAAATTCTTTTTTAAACGCTTTGATAATCGCTATTGCTGTAAATAAAATCCATAGCAACGAGAGTAACACAAAACTGGTTTTAGAAACAACGGTGCCGTTTGCATAAAACGCCATGATTAATCCCGATGGCCCTGCAAGGCATATCACATCTGCTACGTACACGTAACCCATGGTACGGTGCAGGCGTTTATGTTTTGTGAGAATATAATTAGAGAACTGTGTAAGTCCAGCCACTAAAGAGAAAATGCTAAAGCCTATGTGGCAATAAAAGGCATAACGCCAGTGTTTTAAATGAATGATCTTTTGCTTAGTCAGCAAAAAATCCACATCTGTTTTAAAGCCCAGGTAGGGCAGGGTCAAATCTATCATCAACCAGCAGAACAATGCAATGCACACTATCCAAACGATTGATCCGGCAGACCTGATCATGTTATAAAAGGCCTAATAAAATCTCTCCGAACCTGTAAATATCTTCAAACGAATTGTACATAGGTACAGGGGCGCAACGTATCACGTTTGGTTCGCGCCAATCAGGAATAACGCCATTCTCAATCAGTTTATTATACAAAGCTTTGCCATGTCCATGCGCCACAATACTAATCTGGCAACCACGGTTGGTTTTAGGTGTAATAATTTCGAGACAATTATTTTTTTGCTTGTTTATTTCTCCTACCACAAATTCTAAATAAGCCGTAAGTTGTTTGCTTTTTTCATTCAGCTTTGCCATTCCTACCTCATCAAAAATATCGAGCGATGCTTTGTAAGCAGCCATAGATAAGATAGGCGCATTACTTAACTGCCAGCGTTCAACACCTTCAATAGGCCTGAAGTCCTTATCCATTTTAAAACGTGTTTCCTTATCATGTCCCCACCAACCTGCAAACAGCGGTAACTCTGTGCTTTTGTGATGTTTTTCATGAACAAAGGCGCCTGCCACACTTCCGGGACCTGCATTTAAATATTTATAACTGCACCAGGCAGCAAAATCAACATTCCAGTTATGCAGCTCGAGTTGCAAATTTCCGGCGGCATGCGCCAAATCAAACCCAACTACAGCACCCGCTTTGTGACCCGCCTCAACAATGGCTTTCATATCAAACACCTGCCCTGTAAAATAATTAACACCACCTATCATTACTAGGGCCAGGGAATCTTTATGTGCTTCAATGGCTTTGTAAATATCTTCATGTTGTATTTCATATTCGCCTTCACGCGGAGCAACTTCAATAATGGCATCATTGGGTTGGTAGCCATGAAATTTTACCTGCGATTGCAAGGCATACTGATCACTTGGAAATGCTTTAGCTTCACATAAAATTTTAAAACGTTGCTTGGTTGGCCTGTAAAAAGACACCATCAGTAAATGTAAGTTTACCGTCAGCTGGTTCATCATCACTACCTCTGTTGGTAAAGCCCCCACAATTTTTGCCGTTTTATCTGTCAGAATTTCGTGGTAAGACAGCCAGGGATTTTTTGCCAGGAAATGGCCTTCTACACCAAAAGTAGCCCAATCGTTCAGCTCCTGCTGCAAATAATCTTTCGTTGTTTTTGGCTGAAGCCCTAAAGAGTTTCCGGTAAAATAAACCATGTCCGCACCATTGTGTTGTGGCATAAAGAACCTGCTTCTGTATGTGTTTAGCGGATCTTTTGAATCGAGTTGCCTGGCGAATTCCAGTGAGTTAGTGAAGTTTGTCATAATTGTTTCAAAGTACAATAATAACCTTTATACCCTTAATAAAAAAGAGCCTTAGGCGTTTTGTCAGTGAGGCATTTCAACCCTCAGGGAAGCTTAATTATGTGTATAATAATCTCTATCTTTGATATAGTGTCTTTGTCCAATAATATTCAGCTTGCAAAAAAGTTAACTCCACGGAAACTTATCAATGCCTTTAAGGTATGGACGAGCTACCATATTTCAAAAACACAGAAAAAAGCTTCCTCTGTTGGCTTTCCTATCAGCATGGCCATTGAACCTACCACCAGCTGCAATTTGCGTTGCCCCGAATGCCCCAGCGGTTTAAGACAATTTACAAGACCTATAGGAATGCTGGAACCTCAGTTTTTTAAATCGACCATTGATTCGGTATATAAAGAGTTGATTTACCTCACGTTTTATTTTCAGGGTGAACCTTATTTAAATCCTAATTTTTTAGACATGGTAAAATATGCTTCCAATAAAGGCATTTATACCTCTACCTCTACCAACGCGCATTACTTAACAAAAGAACAGGCTAAAAAAACGGTAGAAAGCAAACTCGATCGTTTAATTATTTCTATTGACGGTACCACCCAGGAAACCTATGAACAATACAGGATTGGCGGGCAATTGCAAAAAGTAATAGACGGCACAAAAAACATCATAGAAGCAAAAAAGCAATTAAAAAGTAAAACACCTCATGTGGTGTTTCAGTTTTTAGTGGTTAAACCAAATGAACATCAATTAAATGATGTTCAAAAACTGGCCGACGAATTAGGAGTGGATGAAGTGGTTTTTAAAACGGCGCAGGTATATGATTTTGAAAACGGTAACCCTTTAATTCCTGTAAACGAAACCTATAGCCGTTATACCAAACGCGCCGATGGTACTTATAGAATCAAAAACAAACTTTTAAACCAATGCTGGCGCATGTGGAGCAGCTGCGTCGTAACCTGGGACGGCATTGTAGTGCCTTGTTGTTTTGATAAAGATGCCAAACACCAGTTAGGGAATCTCAAAATTCAGTCCTTTCAGGAATTATGGAATTCACAAAAATACCAGGGGTTTCGTCAGTCGGTATTAAAATCGCGTGAAGAAATTGATATCTGTAAAAACTGTAGCGAAGGAACCAAGGTCTGGGCCTGAAAACCTGTTAAATAGTCCCGCATTCTCGCTGTATCTGATTAGGAGAAGAAAATGAACCAAAAATCGCTCGTTTAAAGAGGGTTTCTACTCATAAATAAGCTGTTTTGGCGAAGTAATCGCCGTTTTCACCTCATTTTTGAAACGAAATCGTTAACTTAGCAACTCTTTTAAATTAATTTATCATGAAAAATAGCTTATATATATTGTTTTTTTCAGTTGTGGTTTTAATCTCTTCGCACTTAAAAGCCCAAATTCCTGTTAATTACATTTTTACTCGGGATTCGATCAAAGGCTTTGATGAACAATCTGCAAATGCAAAAGCATTACAAAACAATTGTTTTGGACAGGAATATAAATCCTATATGTATAAGGCAAAAAGAGATTTCGTAATTGATAAATATAATTTAGATGATGGCATTACAGGTCATATTGTATGGACAAGTGCATCAACCGCTTCTATACAGCCTGGCTGCTCTAACGTAGGTTTTGAAACAGGTGATTTTACAGGTTGGTCGATCAGCCGTGGATCTAACTCTAACTCAACTACAATGGCAGGTTGCTGCCCGCTTACAACCGGGTATATTTCTACCGTTATTACTGCAGGTGGTAACGATCCGGTAGCAGGTGCTTTACTTCCTTTAACATCCCCATTTGCAGGAACAAAAATTGCGAAATTAAATAATGCTACTGCCGATTACTCTGTAGAAAGAATGTCGCAAACCTTTGGTGTTACGGCTTCAAACGCTGTTTTCCAGTTTGCTTATGCCGGTATATTACAGGCAGCAGGGCATACCTGTACAGATCAGCCTTACATGAATGTTACCGTATTAGATAGCGCGAACAACGTATTAGCCTGTCCTCAGATTGTGATCGTAGCTCCAAGTACAACCTGTAGCCAGCCACCGGCTAATACAGCAGGTTGGATAGCCGGATCAGCTTCTTATTACTACCATCAATGGGAAATCAAAACCATTGACCTTTCTCCTTATATCGGAACAAACATTACTATCCAGATTACAGTAGGTGATTGTAACCAGGGTGGCCACTATGGCTATGGCTATTTCGACTGTAAATGCAATCCTTTAGAAATAACAACAAATGGTACAGTGTACGATGCAGCTTCGCAGGATTCGGTATATATCTCACCTTGCGGTAACCTTTCGGCAGTAATCTGGGCTCCTGACGGACTTGGACCTTATACCTGGGACGGCCCTGCGGGTAGTGGAATTACCGGCGTTACAACACAAACTATCACAACAAATTTCCCGGGAACATATACTGTAACCATGAATCCTGCAGGATCTTGTACAGGCCTTCCTATTGTGAAAAAAGCGATTCTTAGAATTACACCAACTCCTACAGCAACTTCTAACGTTGCCCAACCAACCTGTTCTAATGCTACCGGTACCGGGCAAATTACGGTTGTCGGCGGAACGCTTCCTTATACTTACAGCTGGACTCCTGTGGCTTCCAATAGCGGTGTAGCCAATGGATTAACTCCCGGAGAAAGCTATACGATTATTGTCACGGATAGTTTAGGTTGTAAGGATACGACCTCCTTAGCGGTAAATGCCTTCCCTGATGCACCAACTTTTACAATTACGCCGCTCAACGGAATTATTACCTGTAATACCCCTTCTTTAACGCTTACGGCTATTACAGGAACTAATACTACGGGTGTATGGACCGGTACTACCACTCCGGCAATAGATGTTACTAACCCCGGAACTTATACGGTTGTGTTAACTAATACCGTTTCTGTAGGACAATGTTCTACTACGGTCAATGTCACGGTCACGGGCGATACAATACGGCCTACAGCAGTTCCCGTTGTAAGTTGTAACACGGCTACCATTAATTTAAATGCCACTTCGCAAGCAGGTGTTGCTTTGGGTTGGCTGGCTCCTACAACCGGAGGTCCTACTCCTGTTGGTAATCCGGGAACCTCTACTGCCATTGGTGTTTACACCTTAACGGCAACAAATTTAAATACCGGCTGCCGCAGAACGTATACTATATCCACAGATATTCCTGATATTTCTGTTGCTACCACACCTTCCACTAATTCTATTACCTGTCTCACGCCTACTGTGCAGGCCATGACTACCTCAACCAATGGTGGGGTAACCGTCACGTGGTCGAATGGTGTTACTACTTCTACTTCAAATCCTTATCCTATAACAGCTGGTGGAACATATACAACTGTTGTTATGGCTCTTGGAGGTTGTTCTACACAAAGTGTGATCACTGTCACTGAAAATACAACTTCAAACGTAGGCATCTCTTCCATTACTACAACTATTTCCTGTGCTACAGGTAACCTCGATTTATTAGCGAGTAGCTCAGGTGGTAACTACACCTATACCTGGACACCGGCTACTCCGTCCCCATTTGTTGGCAATCCTTACAATGTAACTAATGCAGGCACTTACACGGTTATGGCATTAAATACGGTAAACGGTTGTACGGCAACAGCTATTTATGCAGTTACTCACGAATCGGTTACGGCGTCTTTCACAACTGATCCGTTAACGGGTTTAATGCCTTTATCAGTTAATTTCACAAACACCAGTTATAATGGTACTTCCTATCAGTGGGACTTAGGTAACTCTGTTACTACTACTTCTGTAAATGCCAATACGGTTTACCAAACACAGGGCACTTACACTGTGCAACTAATTGTAACGAATGGTGTTTGCCAGGATACTGCTACAACCATCGTTGTTGTGGATATGGTTTCGTTTATTACAATACCAAATGTATTTACACCTAATGGCGATGGTAAGAATGATATCTTTTCATTGCACCCAATTAACATTGGTGATATCAGCATGACTATTTTTGACCGTTGGGGATTAAAAATGTTTGACACCACTTCAACCGGAAGTTTAACCTGGGATGGAAAAACAAAAGGCGGTACAGACGTAGCCGACGGAACGTATTTCTATATCATCAAAGCAAAAGGCCTTGATGGAAAAGATTTTGAGTTCAAAGGATCCGTAAATATTTTCAGATAAGATCATCTGTATAAAAAACAAAAGCCCTGTTGAAATTTCAACAGGGCTTTTTTTATGGATTGTTTTTTGAATTCAAAACTTCTTCTAAAAAAGAGCTTACCCCCATTGTTTT
>JAZJZF010000047.1:0-43817 GCA_040389965.1 Bacteroidota bacterium | reverse complement strand
AGCATCGTTAAACCCGTTTTTTGTCTGGTCTTCGTTGTGTAATCAGATATATCGCCTATCGTACTTTTGATATTAATATATTTAATCATTGAAACTATTTAACGTTTTTTTGAAAGGCGTTAAACTATAAAATGATAATAAACATGAATATGAATTCTACTAAACTACTGGTTGCCTTATTGTTTATGAGCTTTTTTTCTTCAAAAGCGCAGGTACAGGTTCACAAAGAACATGACCACAGTAAAATCATTGAACAAAAACTAAAATCTGTGCAACATGATTTTAATGCCGATTCCCTGAAAGGGTATAACGAAGCGGCTGCCTGGCAACAAGCGGCGATGGGTGGAGCGCCGGAGTGGGAGCAAAAAATGCAGGTATCGTATTCCAAAAGAAGATATATCAATACTAAATATGGTCTTGTTAATTATTCAAACCAATCCACCAATCCAACAGTTCAAACTCCATGCACCAATATGGATTTCGAAAATGGAACTATTTCAGGGTGGACGTTGACGGAAGGATTAAATTCCAATTCATTAACACAGGGCGGCTGTTGTCCTACAGCAAGCACAAGATATTCTGTGGTTACGGCCGGTGCAGATCCTTCGGTTCCGGCTTTGCAAAGAGTTCCTCCGGGAGCAGGGAACTATACCTTAAAAATAGGTGATGGTTCTACAACTGGTGGTTATGCTGTAAGAGCAAGGCAAACCTTTGCTGTAACAGCAGCTAATGCGGCGTTTATCTATAAATTTGCGGTAGTACTGGAAGACGGAAGTCATGCCTGCTCCGATCAACCATATTTCAATATTTCGTTTAATGATGCTAGTAACAATCCCATTCCCTGTGGAGATTTCAATGTTGTTCAGGCAGGTGCCGCCTGTTCAAGCGGTGCTGATCCGTCTTTTGTGACTTCTGGTATTTATAGCTATAAAAACTGGAGTACCAGGGCTTTTGATTTAACTTCTTACGTAGGCCAGAACGTTACCGTAGAGTTTACTGCAAGTGACTGCGTTCAGACTGGTCACGCCGGCTGGGCGTATGTGGATGCATCATGTTCTCCTATGACCTTAAACCTTAACGGTACAGATATTCCTATTGGTCAAACCACCAGCGCCTCCTGCGGAGCAGTATCCAATAATACATTATGTGCTCCTCCAGGCTTTGGTTATAGCTGGTCAGGGCCAGGTGTAACCGGACAAACCGGACAATGTGTTAACGCTGCTGTTGCTGGCACCTATTCGGTGACGCTGAGTATAACGGGAGCCAATTGTACCTTTAATCCTATTTTATATTCCAACTTTACGTATTCTCCTAACCCCATTGTTACTTCTTCTATCATACAACCTGTTTGTGCCAATCCATCGGGATCGGCAACTATAACGGCTACCGGTGGCGGTGGATCTTACACCTACAGTTGGACACCCACAGCACCATCGAGCTCTGTCAATATAAATTTACCAACCAATACGTCATATACAGTTCGGGCAACCGATGCTAGCGGATGTATGGGTACAACCACCTTCTCTATTAATCCTTATCCACCTGCGCCGGCTTATACCCTCGCTACGGTTCCGGGTCTGGTATTATCCTGTTTAACACCAAGTATTAACATGACCTTTGCACCAACCAATACTAATACCTCAACACAGTGGTCGGGGCCTTCTGGAACAATTACAGGAACTACAACAACTATTACCAATGCGGGCGTATATACCTACACGGCCATCAATACAGTAAGTACCTGTTCGCTTGTGGGTACGGTAAATATTACCGGCTCTGTGGTGTATCCTGTTGTTACCTCTACCTTAACGCAGCCGTCGTGTACGTTACCGGTAGGTACGGCATCGGTTAGCGCCAATGGGGTTGGTCCTTTTACGTATTCGTGGACACCAAGTGTTCCTTTACCTTTTAACTCTTATAACACCAATTTACCTCCGGGAACAACCTATACCGCTTATGTTACTGACCCTTCGGGTTGCAGGGGTACAACAACACTGGCCATCAATCCATTCTCGGGTGCAGCATCTTATACGCTGACCAATAATCCGGGATTGGCATTAACCTGCCCTACGCCAAGTACTACTATCACTTTTGCGCCAACCAATACAAGTACAACAACTTATTGGGAAGGTCCGTTTGGTGCTATAACAGGAACCACAACCATAGCAACTTTACCGGGAGTTTATAGCTATACTGCTACAAACAGCAGTAGTGGCTGTGCCATAACCGGAACTGTGGGTGTTACAAGTAATATTGCAACGCCAACCGCTACACTGGCAGTAGCCTGTAATACAGCCGGTATTCACCTGGAAGGTATAAATCCGAATCCGGATATTACGCTTAGCTGGAGTGGCCCAACAAGTACTGTGTCTCTCGGAAATCCCGTAAATACACCTGCAGTGGGAGTATTTACCTTAACGGTATACAATTCATTAAATGGTTGTTCAAATACTTATACGGCAACGTCTATACGACCTACAGTAGGCATTACAACCTCACCTACAAGTAATTCTATAACGTGTATCAATCAATCTGTGCAAGCTACGGCTCTGGCAACACCAACAAATGCCAGTATAAGCTGGACTGACGGAACAAACGTTTCAACAACCAATCCGTATGTGATTACCACACCCGGTACTTACACCACAATTGTGCAAACGCCAAATGGCTGTACAACACAATCTGTTGTTACAGTAGGGTCTAACACAACAGTTGATGTAACTATTTCAACCATATCTACTACTATTTCTTGTGCTACGGGCTCACTTGCATTAACAGCAAACAGTTCAGGCGGTACACCTTATACTTACAGCTGGACTCCTTCAAATCCATCATTTGTAGGCAATCCATTCCAGGTAACTACTCCGGGAACTTACACTGTGGTAGCATTAAATACTGTAAACGGTTGTACAGCAACTGCAAGCCAGGCTGTGACCCAGGAAACAATCAATGCTTCGTTTGATGCAAATCCTACACAAGGTTTAATGCCATTATCGGTTACATTTACCAATACAAGCACCAATGGCCCGGGTACAAATTATAACTGGAATACAGGCAACGGTATGACTTATACCACTACCAACGCTGCTACTATTTATAATAATGAGGGCACTTATACGGTTGTTTTAACCGCTACCAAAGGTGTGTGTACAGCAACGGCATCAACCATTATTGTTGTAGACCTTGTATCTGCCTTTGTTGTACCAAATGTATTTACACCTAATGGTGATGGTAAAAATGATGTGTTCAGATTAAATGCCGTTAATATGGGTGAGATCAACATGACCATCTTTGACCGTTGGGGATTAAAAATGTTTGAATCGACCGACTATGGAAAAATGGAATGGGATGGTAAGAATAAATCAGGCAATACGGTTACTGATGGGACTTACTTCTACATTATACATGCTAAAGGACTCGATGACAGCAAATATGATCTTAAAGGATCGGTGAACGTGTTTCAGCAATAATAAAATACCTAATTAAAAAAGCCCTGTTGAACATTCAACAGGGCTTTTTTATTGCCCTTATTCAGGCATTTTACCACAGAAGGGCTTTTCACTAAGTCAAAAAGCGTGTTTACCAAGTATGGCTTTTAATCCCTGTTTTGGTGCTGTAGTTTTACTTTATCAAACTATAAAACATGACATCAACAGAAACAAAACAACAGACATTTACGCTTCCAAAAAATGTATTAGCCGGTATACTTATGATGCAACTGGGATTTGCTTATCATACGCAGGCACAAAATACGGTGATACAACAGACTTCAAACCTGAATTTCACTTTGAATAACAGTAATAATATAAGCCAGTCTGTAAACGTTTTCAGGAATAGTAATAATGGGCCTGCACAAATGACATTGACCAATAACGTTCAAAATACCAATAACCGTCCAAGACCTAATACTGTTGTTGCTCATGCACAAAACCAAAGTGTGAGGCCTGCTCATAACCCACGGCCCGTTTCTGTTGCAAGACCTGTTGTACATACAAACCGTACCAGTAACCATAGAGTAAGCCGTGTTATACAACAAAATATGCCGGTGCAGGAGAACAATACTGTAGAGCAAACAGCAGTAGTTCAAGCTGATAATGTTTCTGTTAACCCACAACTCCTAAATAACGCGCCCGATATAAGCAACGATAACAACGTATCTGCAAACAACATACAGGCTTTTGTAGGTTTAGGAAATTTGAATACGAATGTATCGCCCATGAATCTTAATAATGCGCCTGTTGTGGCAAGTTCTCGTGAAAGCAGTAGCCGAAGATCTGTAAATTCTGTATCGAGTAGTTCAAGCAAATCCTCTCATAGTTCTTCTAAATCGAAACGCAGTAGCCTAAAACATTTTCGTTATACTACCGGCAAAAAGTTTCAGAAGTTTTTTGCAAAAAATAAAAAAAATAAATTTGACCCTACCAAATGCTTTGTGTGGAAATAGATGTAGCCTTTATAACCTTTAAAAAATACATTCCACAAAAAAAGGTCTTTCAAAATTTGAAAGACCTTTTTTATTAGTTGTAAAAATCTTATTTCGCGCTTGCTCCTATTAACTCTCTGTTTAAGCGGGCAATGTTTTCAAGGCTGATCTCTTTAGGGCATTCTGCTTCACAAGCACCTGTATTGGTACAGTTACCAAATCCTTCTTCATCCATTTGAGCTACCATTTTAAGAACACGTTCTTTACGCTCTACTTGTCCTTGTGGCAATAAAGCCAACTGGGAAACTTTAGCAGAAACGAATAGCATAGCTGAACCGTTTTTACAAGCTGCTACACAAGCACCACAACCGATACATGCTGCTGCTGCAAACGCATCATCTGCGGCAGGCTTAGGAATTAAAATATTGTTAGCGTCTTTTGCATTACCTGTGTTTACAGATACGTAACCGCCACTTGCAATGATACGGTCGAAAGCACCTCTGTCAACTGCTAAATCCTTAATAACAGGAAAAGCAGCACTACGCCAAGGTTCAACAATAATAGTGTCATTGTTTTTGAAAGAACGCATATGCAACTGACATGTTGTTACAGCATGTTTAGGCCCGTGTGGGCGGCCATTAATGTACATACTGCACATACCGCAAATACCTTCACGACAATCGTGGTCAAAAGCAATGGCTTCTTTTCCATCGTGAATTAACTGCTCGTTCAATACGTCAAACATTTCTAAAAATGACATATCTGTTGAAATGCCTTTCAGCTGGTGTGTTTCAAAGCTTCCTTTTGCTTTGCTATTTTTTTGTCTCCACACTTTAAGTGTCAGATTCAATTCTGTTCCGTGTCCTGATCCCATAGGTTCTATTATTTATATGATCTTTGAGCGATTTTAATATTCTCGTAAACTAATTCTTCTTTATTTAATTCCCAGTCGCTAATGCCTTTAAATTCCCATGCAGCTACATAAGCAAAATTTACGTCATCACGTTTTGCTTCGCCTTCTTCTGTCTGGTGCTCTTCACGGAAGTGGCCTCCACAGCTCTCTTCGCGGTGCAATGCATCTTTACACATTAATTCTCCGAGTTCAATAAAGTCAGCTACACGTCCTGCTTTTTCCAAATCAGGATTAAATTCATTGGCTTCTCCCAGTACACGCACATCGCTCCAGAATTCTTTACGTAATGCCTGTATTTCAGATATAGCTTCGGTTAAGCCTTGTTTGTTACGGGCCATACCACATTTATCCCACATAATCAGGCCTAAACGTTTGTGGAAGCTTTCCACTGATTTAGTTCCTTTAATGGTCAAGAATTTATTGATCAATGCATTTTGCTCTGCTAATGCTTTTTCAAATTCAGGATGGTTTGTTTTTAAGGTATCGATAGAGTCTGCTTTTCCTTTTTCGGCACTCATACGGGAAACCTCATCAGATAAGTAAACACCTAGTGTGTAAGGAATCACAAAATAACCATCGGCTAAGCCCTGCATTAAAGCAGAAGCTCCTAAACGGTTAGCACCGTGATCAGAGAAGTTAGCTTCGCCCAAAGCATATAAGCCCGGTACAGTTGTCATTAAGTTATAATCAACCCATAAGCCACCCATTGTATAGTGAACGGCAGGATAAATACGCATTGGTACTTCGTAAGGATTTTCTCCGGTAATTTGCTGATACATATCAAACAGGTTACCGTATTTTTCTTTCACCACTTCTTTACCTAAACGTATAATTTCTTCTTTGCTTGGGTTGTGAAGATTCTTTTTAGCGGCTTCTGTTTTACCGTAACGCTCTGTGTTAGCAGCAAAATCAAGGTATACCGCTTTTTTAGAGCTACCTACTCCATAACCTGCATCACAACGTTCTTTAGCAGCACGTGATGCCACGTCACGCGGAACCAGGTTACCAAATGCAGGGTAACGGCGCTCTAAATAATAATCTCTTTCGTTTTCAGGAATATCGGTTGGTTTACGGTTATCGTCTTTTTTCAATGGCACCCAGATACGTCCATCGTTACGTAACGATTCCGACATCAGGGTTAATTTAGACTGATGATCACCTGAAACCGGAATACAAGTCGGATGAATTTGAGTATAGCAAGGGTTACCGAAGAACGCTCCTTTTTTGTGAGCCTTCCAGGCTGCGGTTACGTTACTTCCCATGGCATTGGTAGATAAGTAGAATACGTTTCCGTAACCACCTGTGCATAATAACACAGCGTGACCAAAATGTTTTTCCATTTCGCCTGTAATTAAATTACGGGCTATGATACCACGGGCAACACCATCAATAGTAACAACATCCAACATTTCGTGACGGGCACATAATTCAACAGCACCCATACCCACCTGGCGTTGTAAAGCCGAGTAAGCACCTAATAATAATTGTTGTCCTGTTTGACCGGCTGCATAGAACGTACGTTGTACCTGTGTCCCACCAAATGAACGGTTACTTAACAAACCACCGTATTCGCGGGCTAAAGGAACTCCCTGTGCTACACACTGGTCAATAATACTTGAAGATACTTCCGCAAGACGGTGAACGTTAGCTTCACGTGCTCTGTAATCGCCTCCTTTAATGGTATCGTAAAATAAACGGTAAGTAGAGTCACCGTCGTTTTGATAATTTTTAGCGGCGTTGATACCTCCCTGTGCGGCAATAGAGTGCGCACGGCGTGGAGAATCCTGGAAACAAAATACTTTTACTTTATATCCCATTTCTGCCAGAGTAGCTGCTGCAGAAGCTCCTGCAAGGCCAGAGCCAACTACCAACACTTCTAAACTACGTTTGTTAGCAGGGTTTACAAGATGAACCGTAGAACGGTATTTTGACCATTTTTGATCAATGGTTCCTTCCGGAATTTTTGAATTTAATTTTGGTGAGCTTGCCATATCTTACTAATTAAGAATGAAGAATTAAAAAGTGAAAAAATTATTTTATGATACCTGCATACATCAGTATGGGCATTAATGCAAAGATGAAAGGAATGATAATTGAAAACCCTACACCAATCATCTTGATAAGCGGAGTATATTTTTTATGATTTAAACCTAATGTCTGGAAAGCTGATTGAAAACCATGTAATAAGTGATACGCTAAAGAGATCATGGCAAGGCAATACACAATTACTACCCAAAGCATCTGGAATGTTTGCTGCATAACCATATAAAGGTTTTCATTTCCATTGACATCTTCGCCCGGTAAACCTGTAAAACGCGATTTTACCCAGAAATGGGTTAAGTGAATGATTAAAAAGATTAATAATAATGTTCCTAATAATCCCATAGAACGGCTGTACCATGATGAGTTAGCAGCACCATCTACTTTTGCATACCCGATAGGACGTGCTTTTCTGTTTTCTAAAGTCAGGATCAAAGCCTGAACCATATGAATGATCAATCCTGCAAATAACACCAGTTCTCCTGCTCTGATTAACCAGTTGTGAGCCATAAAGGCTGCTCCGATGTTAAATGTTAAGCCGCCGTCATTAAAAAAGATAAGGCTATTAATGAAACAGTGTACTACTAAAAAGGAAATAAGAAACAAACCTGTAAGGCCCATAACTACTTTTTTCCCGATCGATGATTTTAAGAAACCTTTACTCATAATAGGAGATGTGATGTTAATTTTTACTTGGCAAATGTATCATTGGAAAGCCTTTAAAGCAACATTTTTTAATAGTTTTATTTTGTGAATAAGGGTATTTAGCCCAATTAGGCCTGTGTTTAGAGCAATTTTGGCTTATTTGGAATAGTTCTAAATTTAAAAGCACTTTTTGCGCTAAATTATTACAACACTTGGGTTGGATTTAGCAGGAATTCAAAATCAATCCTATTACTCATTTAATCGTTGAACCGTTGTTATTTTTACTATGTACAGTAAACCGTAACATGTAAATACTAATTCCCGATGAGTACAAAGGCTCCCCAGTAATAAGGATGAGGGTATTGTTTTTTTAAGGCGAGTTGCGCTTTTCGCAGAGATTTTCGTTTGGTATTAGCAGGATCATTCTGCAAATAATTTTGATAGAAGCCGGTCATTAATTCCTGTGTGGCATTATCATCCACCACCCATAAGCTCATTACTATTGATTTTGCTCCCGCGGTTAAAAAGGCACGTTGCAAGCCATACACACCTTGTCCGTTCACTAATTCGCCCAAGCCTGTTTCGCAGGCCGATAAGGTCACAAGATCTGTGTTTTGCAGATTAAGCAGAGAGGCTTCGTAGGCAGTTAATATCCCATCGTCTTGTTTTAGCAGAGCATTATTTTTAGGTGCCGATGCCCCGGCCATTAATAAACCTGAACGCAATAATGGATTTTGACGGGCCTGTTCTGTTGAAAAGCCAAGCGTTTTTTCATCTCCTGTATCTTCGTCAGGTAAAAAGAAACCATGTGTGGCAATATGTAAAATGGCAGGACTTTCGAGTTTTTTAATTTCTTCTTCTGTAGCATATTGTGCCAGTAATAGATTTGCCTTCCAGTTTTTTGAGGTCAATAAAGCGGCAATATCTTCTGTTTCTTTTTTTGTACCTGGTAGTTCCGGAAGGTCTGTAAATACAGCACGTGTAGCTATTGTATTAGCGTTTGCATTGTTTTGTATAGTTGCTTTGAGTTCATAGTCTGGAAAGCCAAATAAGGCAGCAGTATGGTTTGTATTAGCCGGTTCTTTCGTATTTAAAAGATCTTTTAAACTATTGAGTTGTGAGATCTCCGCGTTTTCGAGCAAATATTTTTGAGTAACAGGATTGTAAAGGGTATATAAATTTAATTTTTGATAAACGCCATCTGCAGAAAAGTAAATGTTTGAAATACCGGCGGTATATTTTTCAAAAGCCTTATAAAAGCGGTTATACGACAGGCGATCGGTTAAGGTGTCTTCTATGTTATGTTTGTAATGATCAATGAACAGGGTATCAAAAAACGCGCAGCTATCGAGTGTGATTAATTTTGGAGCGGTATACTCTTTCCCTACCAATAACGCAGCGTAATTTATTTGAGCCGTTCCATCGTCGTTGAATATTGCCGTGCGAATAATATCGATGGCCAGGTCTTTTTTAGTTAAGCTGTTTTTTATTCCTGCAAAGGCATTAACTGCAGTATTTGCTTTTCTGAAAATGGCGGAAGAGCTGTTTAGTTTTTTCTCCAATGTGTTTTTTATCGTTTCTTCCTGTTCCAGGTCGACATTGTTTTGTGCGAGTTCGCTCAGAGAATATTTGTACAATTCCTGCAGGTATTTTTTCTGCTGAAGCCAGTCTGTAAATACCCGTTGCACTGTTGTATCGCTACTAGCCATAATGGCCTTGTTTGTTGATCTGGATTCGCTGAGCAACAGCGATTTATCCAATAGCCGCACATTAAGCAGTGTTTTTAATAAGGTATCGTTTTTAAGTGTGCTTCTTTTAGAAAGATCAATCACAAAACTGTAAAATGTTTCAAAACGGTTTGACAGGATATAATAGAAATCGGTTTTTTCCTCTTCGCTCATGGAAACAAAATTATCTTCCATTATTTTTTTGTAGCCACTCATAGCCCTCAAATAATAGCGAACAGCACCTGAATCGTTTTTTGCTCTTTCATTTACATTAGCCAGGTTAAACTGCATGTCGATGTAATTAAAATTCTGAGTGCCAAAATTGGCTTTAAAAATGGCAGATGCTTCGGTAAACGTTTCTATTGCTGCTTTATAATTTCTTATTTCACATTGAATAGATCCTTTTCCGTTCAAATACTGGGCATATTTATCGGTTTGTTTTGCGCCGCTTTTTTCCATGAGATGCAAACACTTCTCATTATACTCCAAGGCCTTAGAATAGAGTTTTTTTCTGGCATACAGTGTAGCTAAATTATTCAGGCAGTTAGCATAACGCTGGTTATCTTCTCCCAGTTTATTCTTATAAATAATTTCACATTGCAACAACACACTTTCGGCTTCATCTAAATAATCGAATTGCATTTGCAGCAGGGCCAGGTTACTTAAAGCATTGGCGTAATACTCGTGGGTTTCGCCACTTGTATTTTTACGGATCATGACAGATTGTTCGATATTTGAAACAGCTGCTTTATAGTTACCCATTAAGCGATACAAATCACCAAGGCCATTTAAGGGATTTGAGAACTCTGTATTATTCTGATAGTTAGCTGCTTTGTAATACTCTATACTTTTTAAAAAACAGGTTTCTGCCTGCGAGTAATTACTTTTTGCTTTATACAGCAATCCCATATTATTAAGCAGGGAGGCAAGATCATCTTTAGTGGCTTTGCTGTATTTGCTTTTTAAGTTATACGCTTCGAGGTATAAGGGTTCTGCGGCATCGTAGTCGCCCATGAGCCTATAGCATTCGGCCACATTATTTGCCATGGTTGCAATATTTGATGTGTCTGTAGCGTGGTATTGTTGATTCGTGTATAGTGCCTGTAAAAACAATTGCGCTGCGGCATTATAATCTCCCTGCCCCTGCGCAATGCGAGCTTTATTATTGATACATGCCAAGTAATAGGTATTATTTTCTCCTTTGAGTGTTTTAAAATAGTATAACAGGGCGTCATTTAATGGTGTAGCTGCCACATAATCGCCCATGTCAATTTTCATTTCCACATATTCTTTATAGAATAAGGTATATTCTTCGCTCGACGCGTTTAAAAATTTTGCCAGTATAGGCAGCGATACCAAATAGTATTGTTCTGCTTTTTCGTAGTAACCTACTTTACCTGACACGTAAGCCAGGTTATATAAATAAAATCCATAATCGAAACTGGTATCTGCTTTTACGGAATATACTTTGTTTACTGCCCGCGAATAGCAATAGATAGAACTATCGAAATTGTTATGATTAAAATAATAATTCCCAAAAGAATTTTCTATTTCAGCATACAATAAAGGTTCTTTGAGCAATTCTTTAACATAATTCTTGACCAGTAGATTGGCAGTTTCAACTGTTTTTTCGGAATTCCCCTGTTCTCTGTAAGTATTATAAGTGGTACAAAGTTGTTTATACGACTGCGAAAACGTGGTGAAAGAAAAAAACAGAAAAGCAAAAGCAATGAGCAGTTTAGCGAAGGAGTTATGTATTTTATCTGATCTCATATTGAAACGTTGATTGATAACGATACGGCATCTGTAATAGTCCAATAAAATATAGATCAATATTACGGCTAATTTTTAATGTTTTGCCGGTTAATTTTGTCAGGTAAAATGATAGAAAGATTGCCTTTTACTTCCTTGCAATGATGCAGACATTAAATGGAAACACCGATCATGCACACATCATCGATTTGCTCGTAGCCGGCGCGCCATTCTTCAAAAAAGGAGTTAATGGCTTCTTTTTGTGTAGGCATTGGTTTTTCGTAATTATCGAGCAGTAATTTGCGGAAGGCATTGTATTTTAATTTTTTACCACCCGGGCCACCAAACTGATCTACAAAACCATCCGAGAAAATATATATTTTATCGTTAGGTAACAGGTCGATGTAATGGTTAGTAAATTCGTAATCTTCAACTCCCACAAAGTTTCCAATAGGATGCTTATCGCCTTTTGTTTTCAGTACTTCGCCATCCCTTACAATAAATAAAGGACTGAAAGCACCTGCAAATTCAAGCACGCTATTTTCGAGATCAATAGAGCAAATGGCAACATCCATACCATCGCGGATCTTGGAATCTTCTACTTTTTGGCGAAGTGTGTCGCTAATATTCTTGTTTAAATGCGTAAGGATTTCTGATGGTTTTGTGTAATTGTATTCGTTAACAATTTGGTTTAAGCCATTGAACCCGATAATACTCATAAACGCGCCCGGCACACCATGTCCCGTACAATCTACTACGGCAAACAGGATCTTATTTTCTTTTTTCTCTATCCAGTAAAAATCGCCGCTTACAATGTCTTTAGGTTTGTATAAGATAAAGGCATTCTTTAAAAGGGATGTTACGGTTTCTTCTGAAGGTAAAAATGCTTCTTGTATGCGTTTTGCATATTTGATACTATCAGTAATATGTTTATTGGTTTCTTCAATGATCTCCTTTTGTTTTACGACTTCTTTGGTACGCTCTTTTACTTTATCTTCCAGGTTCTCAACCAGACCGGCATTTTCAAGAGCAATAGCAGTATACGTTCCAAGAGTTTTTAAAATATTCATGTGCAGAGGCACATAGGCATTTTTTTCAAAGCTTTGTACTGTAATGACCCCAACTACTTTTTCACCTATCATCATAGGGCAAAACAGTAGGGAACTTGGCATTTCACCCGATGGCACCACTATTTTTTTTGTATAACGATGGTATTCGTTCACGTTATCATTGATGAAAATTTCTTTTTTATGCTTCACACACCATACCGAAAAATTATCGTCGTTATTCA
The DNA here is from genome assembly GCA_040389965.1 of Bacteroidota bacterium. Lineage (GTDB taxonomy): Bacteria > Bacteroidota > Bacteroidia > B-17B0 > Aurantibacillaceae > UBA4416. The sequence continues at coordinate 31,026 of JAZJZF010000047.1, read as the reverse complement.
TCGACACAGTTAGGGGTTCTAGCAATTCTCCTTTTTCTATTTCGTATTTATATTCTATTTCGTTGTTTACTGCATCATAAATCCTAACGCCAAAACAATCGGCGTTCATTAATTTACTAATGTTTTCGTGCAGTTTCCCAAATATAGAATCGAAATTGATGTTGGATATAATATGCTGTCCTATCTCGCTCAGTAAGCGGGTATTCTCATGCGATTTTTCGATCTCTTCTTTCTGCAGAATTACTTCTTTGGTTCTTTCCTTAACACGATTCTCAAGCCCCATGTATAAGTTGGCATTTTCAATAGCGCTTCCTACATAAACCGAAAGGCTTCTTAAGGTATCAAGGTGATGATCTTCATAGGCATGTTTCTCAAAACTTTGCACCGTTATTACACCTATGGTTTTTCCTTTGGATACCAGAGGTAAATAGATCAGTGATTCAGGATTTTCACCTTCTACAGCATTGTAGGTGTTTTGCACATATTGGCTGTATTCGTTTTCCCAATCGTTAATTACAAATTCGCGGCAATGTAAAAAACACAGAGTAGCTGTTTTTTCATCATTGAGGCTAAAGGCAAAGTCAGGTAATTTTTTTGCTTTTTCCATAGAGCCTGAAAAAAACAAATCGTTTGTTTCGGGACGATGAATCGCAATTCCAAAAACAGTAGCGTCCATTAAATTATTGATCCGCTCATATACTTTAGAAATGATATCATTTACCGAGAGCGTTGATACGATCTCTTTACCGATCTCACTTAATAATTTATTGTTTCTGAAACTTTTTTCAATTTGTTCTTTTTGCTGCACTACTTCCGATGTACGTTCTTCTACTTTTTCTTCGAGGGTTTCAACCAGATTGGCATTTTCGAGGGCAATGGCGGTATAGGTTCCAAGGGTTTTTAATACATCTATGTGAAATGGCGTATAGGCATTTTTTTCGAAGCTTTGTACCGTAATAACACCTGTAACCCTATCCCCTATGGTTAAGGGACAAAATAACAATGAATTTGGCATTTCGCCCGAAGGTACCACTATTTTCTTTGTGAACTTTTGGTATTCGTTAAGGTTATCGTTAATGAATATTTCCTTGTTGTTGCTTACGCACCATACAGAGTAATTATCCACATCATCCATTGATACTTTAAGAGGAGTTTTAAGTTTTCCTTTTTCCATGGAATATTTATACTCTATCTCTCTTTTGTCTTTATGGTAAATACGCACGCTAAAGCAATCGGCATTCATGAGCTGCCCTACATTTTGGTGCAGTTTCTGAAAAATAGAATCAAAGTCGATGCTTGAAATAAGCTGCTGCCCAATGATATTGAGCATACGGGTTGTTTCCTGTGTTTTTTCGAGCTGTACTTTTTGCTCAGTCACTTCTTTGGTTCTTGTGTTTACCCTTTCTTCGAGTTTTTCGTAAAGGGTAGCATTTTCAATAGCAATGGCGCAATATACAGCCAGATTTTTTACCAGATTTACCTGGTATTCGTCGTAAGCATTTTTATTAAAACTTTGAACGGTGAGTACTCCCAGTTTTTTATCGTTGATCTTTAAAGGCAGATAAATAATGGATTGTACGGATTGCCCTATTACAGGCTTTTGTACTTTTTGAATGTATTTTACGGATTCCAGTTCATGATCGTTGATCACAATATCTATTTCTTTGTTGAAACATACAGTAGCCAAGCGGTTTGTATCTGATAAGTCGTAACCCGAAGATGCCAGTACAATACCTTCTTCAATATAGCCCGGAAAAATGAGTTCTTTGCCATCTGCAGAAACGACGCCTATTCCAAAGCCTCCGGCATCCATAATGTTATTGATGATCTCGTACACTTTTTTGTTAATGGCTTCCACCGATAACAGGGAGGTAATCGTTTTTCCCAAATCGCTGAGTGTTACCAGATCATTCGACAACATTTCGAGTTGCTTGTTTTTCTGGCCCAGGAGTTCTTTCTCTTTTTCCATTTGAGAAATGCTTACCTGCATTTCTACTCCTTTTAATTTCTGTTTATTTTTCTCGCTGAAAAATTCTTCTTTAAGTGTATAGTAATTTTTAAAGTGCTCAATAAATTTTACCGTATTGGCCTGTTTTTCATAAAGCCTGGATAAAGATTCGTGCGTTTTATAAATAACTTCTTTTGTATTGGTTTCCTGCGAAATAGCAAGGGCTTTATTAAGATAAGTAATGGCATAGTCGAGGCGGTTCATTTTAAGAAACAGATCGCCCAACTGAAAATTGGTTTCTGCAATCCCGGATTTAAAGTTAAGTTCTTCTCTTATGATCAGGCATTCATGAAATTGTTTTTCGGCATTATTTAAATCATTGGCAGCAAGGTATATTTTGGCCAACCCATCTATGGCATATGATTCTACTTGTTTAGATCCTACCGAACGTGCTACTTCCAGGGCACGTTTTTTCATGCCGATGGATTTTTGAACGTTATCTAAATTTAAATAAGCCGAACCCAGGCCATCTAAAATACGCGCCAATAAATGTTTATCGTTTTCCTGTTCGGCAAATTCAAGGCCCTTTGTAAGAGCATCAATAGCTTTTTGGTTTTCGCCCGATGTGTAATATACCGATCCTATACCGTTTAGCGCATTGGCCTGTGCTCCAATATCTTTATTCTGCTCTGCTTTATGAAGCATTTCATGCGAATACTTTAAAGCATTATCATAATCGGCCAAAAAATAGTAAGCGCAAAAAATATGGTATAAGGCATGCGCTTCAAATTTTTTATCGGGTGTTTGTTCAAATAACCTGAGCGCCTGAAAAAGATCTTTAAGGGCATTATCATAATTACCCAGCCATACCAAACAAGATCCCTTGCAGGCAATAGCTTGAGCATGAGTTCTTTCATCCGATGCAGCACTCAGAACTTCTTCGGCCAGTTCAATGCCCAACTGGGGATTGTTCCTGCATATTTCAAAAGATTGCGAAATCAGTTTTTCAAGCTGGTACGTGTCAATCTTATCATTATTGCCAATGTCAGACATTTAAACGGGGGTAGATTAAGATGTTAATGTATAAAATATTAATTTTAAAAGCAAGAAAATATCGTTCTACCGGTCTTTTTTTTCGTTTAATTGCAATTAATCCATTACCGAATAGTATTTTTATTCCTTTATCAGAAAATAGCTCTTAACTGGTGCTTTTTGATTCAAAATTATGGTTGCTGTTAAATCCGACCTCGTTTAATTTTACGTATATTGAATTAAATCAAACTTATTACATTTTATATGAGCCAATACATCTCTATCCCTTTAATGGCCTGGGCAGCAGTAGCTGTAATTATGACCCTTGTTTTTGCATGGGCTATCAGGATAAAAAATTATGGTGTGGTAGATGTATTTTGGGCCTTCAATTTTTTAGTGATCGCCTTTATTACCTGGTATATGGCCGATGGTTTTGCAGAGCGTAAAAACCTGGTATGTGGTTTAGCCGCATTATGGAGCCTGCGCCTTGGGTTTTATTTATCGTTCAGGGTCTTAGGACATTTGCAGGAGGAAGAGGGGCGTTATAAGCAACTCAGGGCAGAATGGTCAACTCCTAAGTTCTTTGTTTTTTTCCAGATGCAGGCATTTTCAAATGTATTTTTGTGTATCCCCTTTTTTATAATTGCCTTAAATAAAACCGACTCTTTATCAGCGGTTGAATACACCGGTGTTATTTTATGGCTGATTTGCATTTTTGGTGAAGGCCTTTCTGACTGGCAATTGCAACACTTTAAAAATGACCCGACAAACAAAGGCAAGGTATGTCAGTATGGTTTATGGAATTATTCAAGGCATCCCAATTATTTTTTTCAATTTTCGTTATGGATCTCCGTACTGATTTTTGCTTTACCAAGCCCTTATGGTTGGCTCGCCGTAGTATGTCCTATTTCCATAGGTTATCTTATTTTTAAAGTAACCGGCATTCCTATGACAGAAGAACAAGCTATCAGAAGCAAAGGAGAAGCTTATAAAGAATATCAACGCACAACCAGTGCTTTTGTTCCCTGGTTCAAAAAATAATGGAAAATGTAAGGATGTAAAATGGCAAATGTATTTAAACGTTCTCTACCTTTTCCATCTTCCCTTTTCCTTTTTACATTAATATATTATGTGGTATAATTCATTATTAGAAAAAAATAAACTACCTGACTGGCTGATTCGAATTGGCATTCGTAACCTATTAAAACAACGGTTGCAGGATGAACATAAAGGAAATGTAGAAGCGCAACAAGCTCATTTAATGGCATTGATTGAGGAGCTAAAAGCAACGCCCACAATTGCTGTTAATACCAGTGAAGCCAACGAGCAGCATTACGAAGTGCCTACCGAGTTTTATAAATACTGTTTAGGAAAGCATTTAAAATACAGCAGCGGGTATTGGAAACCTGGTGTAACAACGATTGATACATCTGAAAACGATATGCTGGAACTTACCTGCCTGCGCGCAGAATTACAGGACGGGCAACAGGTATTGGAACTGGGTTGCGGATGGGGTTCTTTGTCGTTGTGTATGGCTGCAAAATATCCTAAAAGCAGCTTTACGGTTGTATCCAATTCGCGCACGCAGAAACTGCATATCGACGAGCAAGCCAAATTACGCGGCATTAGTAACCTAACCGTTATAACTCATAATATTAATGATTTTAAGCCGGCTCAACTGTTTGACCGTGTTGTATCGGTTGAGATGTTTGAACACATGCGTAATTATCAAAAGCTGATGCAATTGGTATCAGATGCTTTGAAGCCAAACGGAAAATTGTTCGTGCATATTTTTACGCATAAAACATATGCCTATAAATTTGAAGTAGTGGACGAGAGCGATTGGATGAGCAAATACTTTTTTACCGGTGGTATCATGCCAAGCGACGATCTGCTTTTGTATTTTAATGAACATCTTTCTATAGAAAAGCACTGGCACGTGAGCGGTATGCATTACAGCAAAACATCGGAAGCATGGCTGCAAAATATGGATAAGCATAAGGCGCAGATCATGCCCTTATTTGAAAGCACGTATGGTAAAGAGCAGGCGGTAAAATGGTGGGTTTATTGGCGCCTCTTTTATATGGCCTGCGCTGAGCTTTGGGCTTATAACAAAGGAGAAGAATGGATTGTAAGTCATTATTTATTTCAAAAAAAGTAATCTGTAAAAATAAATTTTAGTAGTATAGCTATATGCAGAAACTGGCAATTATAGGTACCGGAATAGCAGGAATGGGTTGCGCTCATTTATTGCAGCATACTCATGATATTACTCTTTTCGAAAAGAATGATTATGTAGGAGGACATACCAATACAATTACGGTGGATGAGGATGGAAAGCCTGTGTATATGGATACGGGTTTTATGGTATTTAATTTTGAGACCTATCCAAACCTTTGCAAACTGTTTGAGGAAATTAAAGCACCTATTAAAAAAACAGACATGTCGTTTAGTGTGCAATATAAGCCAACAGGGCTCGAATACTGCGGCTCCGGTATAAACGGCTTATTTGCACAACGTAAAAATCTATTCAATGTTGGCTATATAAAAATGCTGATGGAGATTACCCGTTTTAATAAAATAAGTGTGGAGATCCTGGATAAACCAGAATACACTCATTATTCTTTAGCCGATTATATTAAGGAATTTAAATTCAGCGAAGAGATGCTGATGAAATATTTGATTCCTATGAGTTCCGCCGTATGGAGTACACCTATGGATAAAATGCTGGATTTTCCGGTTGTGACATTGATCCGTTTTTTTAAGAACCATGGCTTTTTGGGATTGAGTACACAGCACCAATGGTACACTTTACATAATGGAAGCCAGTCATACAGAGAAATTTTAATTGCGCCTTTTAAAGATCGTATACATGTAAAAAATGCTGTGGTATCTGTAAAAAAACAGGCAAATGGGAAAGCATTAGTAATATTGCCCGACGGGCAACAACAAGAGTTTGATAAAGTGATTTTTGCCTCGCATGCCAACGAAACATTGCAAATGCTTGCCGATCCTACACTAGAGGAAAAACGGTTATTGTCAGCTTTTAAATATGAAAAAAATACCGCGGCAGTACATACCGACGAATCTGTCATGCCCAAAAGCAAAAGGGCCTGGAGCAGCTGGAATTATCGTATTGAACAAAAAAACGGCAAGCCCGTTCCTACAACTATTTATTGGATGAACCGCTTACAGGGTGTTTCCGAAAATAAAAATTATTTTGTTTCCATTAACCCTATTACCGATAGTATTGATCCATCAAAACTGATCAAAGAAATACATTACGAGCATCCATTATTTGATGTTGCCGCTATTAAAGCACAGGATGAGTTGCACACATTAAATGAAAAAGGGCCATTCTATTTTTGCGGAAGCTACTTTAAATACGGCTTCCATGAAGATGCTTATAAAAGCGCGGTGGACCTTTGCAAGGTGATGTAAGAGGGAAAAGGGAGAATGGAAGAGGGCAAATGTAAAAGGTAATATGGAAAGTGGAGCATGGGAAACGGAAAAGAGAAGATGGAAAAATGAAGTAATGATATAACAGGGAAAATTAATTAATAATATATGAATAGTAAAACACAGGAACTATTAGACAGAACTTTTAATTTTGGAGTAAACACCTTGAAATTCTTACGTACGCTTCCTGATGATTATATTTACAGAATTCCCAAAGGCCAGGTAGGAAGATCATGTGTCTCCATCGGTGCCAATTATGAAGAAGCTCAGGGCGCTGTATCAAAAAGAGATTTCTCAAATAAAATAGGGATTAGCTATAAAGAAGCAAGGGAAACCGTTTATTGGTTAAGAGTTTTGCAACAATTGTATCATGAAACCGTTTACCAAAAAGACTTTGAACTGTTTTTAAAAGAATCTCAGGAGTTAAAAAACATTTTTGCAGCCATTAAAAAATCATCCACAGAAAATTAATTTTATTTAGATATAACCATAATCCATTTTCCCTCTTACATTTCACACTAAATGAACTCTTCTCTTTATAAGGCTACCGTTATGCACCACAGGCTTGCTCCAAAAAAGCATCGCTTTCACTATAACGTGTTTATGTTTTATATTGACCTCGATGAGCTGGAATTCTTAAAAAAGAAACTGGCACTCTTTAGCCTCAACCGGTTTAACGTTTTTAGTTTCAGGGATAAGGAACATTTACAACTGCCCATTGATAATCCTGATACCTCAAAGAATACAAAGCAACACATCAGCGATTATTTAAAAAGCAACGGCATCGAAAGTCCCATTGGCAGAATTATGTGCCTTACCAACTTAAATATCCTGGGCTACAATTTTAATCCCGTTTCTTTTTATTTTGTATTTGATACAAAGCAGCAGATCCTTTGCAGCGTAGCAGAAGTAGGGAATACCTTCGGGGAACTCAAGCCTTACCTTTTAAGCAAAGAAACGCTTAGCGAAACAACCTTTCATTTAAATACGACTAAGTACTTCTACGTATCTCCTTTTTTTAATCATGATGCTAATTTCGATTTTAGTCTTCATATCCCGGGCGATACATTGAATATACGCATCGACACCATAGATAAAACCGAACGGGTATTTATCAGCACATTAACCGGCATTAAAAAACCACTAACTAATCTTAACCTGTTATGGTATAGCATTCGTTTTCCATTACTAACCCTGCGCATTATTACCCTTATTCATTGGAACGCTTTTTTAATTTTCCTAAAGAAAATCCCTTATCATAAAAAAAACGATTTGTTAAATCTGCAAAAGGATGTGTATCGTAAGTATCATAAGAGTTAAAAATAAATTATATTCGTAAGTAAAATATGTCTACATCAGTTAGCATAACAAGGCCTAAAGAAGGGTTTTACCAAAAAGTGGTTATTGGCTTATTATCCAAAATGCCACTTGGTAAAGCACTCATTACTTTGCCCGACGGGTCGGAAGTATCTATCGGTAATGGAGAAGGTATTACCTGCACACTCCGCATTTCAAATCCCGCTTTTTTTAAACGCTGTGTATTATATGGCGATATTGGTTTCGGCGAATCTTATGTAGACGGCGATTGGGATACGGATAATATTACAAACGTGATCAAATGGTTTTTATTAAATGTAGATCATGCGCCAACGGTATCCGGCAGTAATACGAGATCTTTAATATTGAATGTTTTAAAGGCCATTAATAAACTTTACCATTCAAAAAGAGCTAATAGTATTACGGGGTCACGCAAAAATATTTCGGCACATTACGATTTAAATAATGATTTTTTTGCCTTGTTCTTAGATCCCACTATGACCTATTCTTCTGCCTATTATACGGAAGAAAATATGACCTTGCAGGATGCGCAACTCGCTAAATATGACCGCCTGTGCAAGCAACTGAATTTGAAAGCCACAGATCATGTACTTGAAATAGGCAGTGGCTGGGGCGGAAATGCTATTTACATGGCTAAGAACTATGGCTGTAAAGTTACGACCTTAACTATTTCTGAAGAACAGTATAAGCTCGCGAAAGAACGCATTGAGAAAGAAAACCTTTCGGATAAAATTACGATCCTCATACAGGATTACCGTTTAATGACAGGTACATATGATAAAATTGTTTCTATTGAAATGCTGGAAGCTGTGGGTGCAGAATACTACAACGACTATTTTAAAAAATGCAGCGAGCTTTTAAAGAAAGACGGGATTTTTGCCATACAAACGATTACCTGTCCCGATTCGCGCTTTGAAAGTCTGAAACATGGTGTTGACTGGATTCAGAAACATATTTTTCCGGGTTCTTTACTTCCCTCTGTTGCGGCCATTAACCAGGCAGTGAATAGTACCAGCGACCTAACCATGGTTGACCTTAAAGATATTGGCTTACACTATGCCCATACTTTAAATGTATGGTATAAAAATTTTAACAATAACCTTTCGGAAATAAAAAAGATGGGCTTTGACGATTACTTTATCCGCAAATGGAATTATTATTTGTGTTATTGCGAAGCAGCCTTTGCCATGCGGAATATCAATGTCATGCAACTGATATATACAAGGCCAAACAATACAGAGCGGTAATAGAAAAGGTAAAATGGAAGCATGGAAGATGGCAAATGGAATTGCAATAATTGATGCACCTTTTCCATTTACCCTTTTACATTTTCCATTATGAAGTTTTCTCTTCCTTAAATCGTAAAAAGATCAACGAGGCTACAAAGCAAAGTACAAATCCTAAAATACCGTTGAGTCTTATTCCAAAATCATTTCCTACATCTTTCCCATAAATAAGGAACATTGAGAAAAGAGCAATACCAAAGGTTTGTGCTATTTTCACAAAAAAGTAACGCACGGCAAAATAGATGGCTTCCTTATTCTCTTTGGTTTCTTTACTGTCTTTATCAATAATTTCTGAAAGAATGGCATTGGGCAAAATATTAAGCGAAGCCAGAGGAATTGCTGCTAAAGCAATCAGGATATAGATCTGTTTTTGTGGATCGAAAGGAAATTTTCCAAGAAAATAAATTCCTAAAAAAATACCCGAAAGCAACATTAAGGAAACTACTACTATCTTTTTTTTGCCGATCTTTTTTGCCAGGTAATTGACTATAGGATAAAAAATAAACGATACCAGTACCATCGTAATCATAAGCTTGTTTCCCAATGATTCCGGCAGTTGCAGCAATACCGTAATAAAATACAAAAGTCCAGAGGTGATGATGGTAACCGCAATGAAATAAGAAAAATCGGCAACAATGAACAAAAGGAAATTTTTGTTTCGAAGGGTATGTGTCAGTGCTTTTTTCAAAGGGATACTATGTGGCATAGCTGTACAATATTTTTTTTCATCAATGGCCAGCACTGTCACCAGCAACGCTATTGCACCCATCAATGCAAATGCTACTACCGAATATTGCAGGGCTACCAATCTTGATGAAACATGAAAATAACCCTGGATAAAATCGGCAAGGTTAAATGCATTGGACGCTATTCCTATTCCAAACACATAGCCCACCGATTGCCATGTAGCAAGCCTGACCTTATCCTGCGATGTTGGTGCAAGCTCCGGTAATAAAGCATTGTACGGAATAATATAGGTAGTAGACGATACATAAAATCCAATGAGTGTAATGGTTAACCACACAATATTAATTCCGGACTCCTGTTTGTATAAAGGAAAAAATATAAGGCAGCAAAAAATGAAAGACGGCAAAATTGCTTTTCTCATTAAAGGAATTCGTCTCCCTTTAGGATGTGTGCTTCTATCGCTTACCTGCGCTATATAAGGGTCGTATATGGCATCTATAAAACGCCCGCCGGCTGTGATAATAGCAATGACGTTAAAGATTCCAAAAATGGCAATTTGTGTAATCAGGTTTGGTAAACCACTGTTTTGAGGAGGTACATACAGGTAAACCAAAATCACACTGATCAGGTTTATCATAATACTCCAGCCCATCATACCAAACGCATAAGCTATTTGTTTGGAAAGAGGTAATTTTTGGTTCATGAGGTTAAAAATAATCATTATAACTGTATTTAGCTTTAGTCAAAAGTGCCGCTCTCCGCTTATCAAAAAACAGGACAAAATAGAGTGTTCTCCGAATGGCCCGTAATATAGGCTAGGGATTAATTTCCCTTCAAAAAACTGCCATTATGCTGTGGATGTTTTTCCCCGGTTTAAAAACTTTTTAAGGATTGGTTTGTTTTTGTATTAGAATGTAGCCTGTTTTAACCTACAGATTTCTTAAAGCAACTGGTATTAAATTGTATTAACCTTTTTAAACCCAATTTTATGAAAACTTCTTCTATCGAAACTATCAGCGGCATAACCCCCAAAGAATTTAAAAAGCAGTTTTTAATCCCGCAAAGACCCGTCGTTATTAAAGGCCACGCCAACAATTATCCGGCCGGGGAAAAATGGACCATTGAATACATTAAAGAACTTTGTGGGTCTGTTATGGTAGATGTTTTTGATAACAGCCATAGCAATAAAGGTTCAGCATTTACAAATCCCGATTTAAAAATGCCCTTCCGCGATTATGTAAATGCCATTATTGAAAACAAACCAACAACGCTACGTATGTTCTTGTTTAACATGTTTAAAAGCAAGCCGGAGTTACGAAACGATTTTCCCTGCCCTGATATTTTTAAAGGCATTTTAGGACGGATTGGCTATATGTTTTTTGGTGCTAAAGGAATTAAAGTACGCATTCATCAGGATATAGATATGTCGAATGTGCTGCTAACCCAATTTTACGGACGAAAGAAAGTCGTGCTGGTTTCTCCAAAATATTCTGAATTATTATACCAGTTACCTTATAACACCTACTCACTTATAGATCTTGATAATCCGGATTACGAAAAATATCCCGGATTAAAATACATTGAAGTACAGGAATGCATTTTAGAACATGGCGATTCTTTGTATATGCCAAGTGGTTTTTGGCATTACATTACTTATATAGACGGAGGCTTTTCGGTAAGTTACCGTAAAATGGCTCATAGCCTGAGCGCAAAAAAACAAGGGCTTTTAAATATGCTGGTTTATATGCCTTTTGATAAGCTGATGAATAAACTGCAAGGAGAAAAATGGGTTATGAGAAAAGAGTTTATGGCTCAGGAAAAGGCCAATAAAGCCATTGCAAAACTCAACGAACATAAACCTATAGTTGAGTTTAATATACAGCATCATGAAAAAACAACACTGGCAGCATAAGAATGCAAGCATTCTGTATTGCTAATCGTGACAAACCCTCTGTGTTAGAGCACAGAGGGTTTTATTATTTACTGCCTTTTCCGTATTTCTTTTTTGGAGCGGCCTTTTTCTTTGGGAGTTCTTCACGGAGTTTTTCAATTTCTTTAGCTAATAATTTAACCGATTGAACAACCTCCGTTAATTCGGATTTGGTGGCAAAACCATATTCGGATTTGGATTCTTTTACCTGGCCGGGCTGAAGTTGGTCGTAATAGCTAAAGAAGTCGTGGTTTAACACCTTGCTGATCGTTTGAAGAAGCCCGGTATCAATTGTTTCTCTTTTAAAGATGTCATATACAACCGTACGACTAATATTGATCAGATCTGCAAACTCCGTCTTTTTTAAACGTGATTGAGTCAGCACTTCTTTAATTTTTTTCCCAATGTGTACCTTGTCGGCCATGAGTACAAAATTGATTTTTTAAATTTTCTATAGTCTAAATATGGTGTCTATATAATAATACATAATGTATTATTTTTTAATACACTACGTTTACAAACCATTACGCCGAAAATGACCGGCAAAATGGCAAAACCAACCGGTTGTATCCTGCTCTTTTCCTCTGTAAAGCAGGCTTTTTGCCCGATTTTGGGCTGAAGAAGAAAAATTACGTTAAAATAAAGCCCTGACAAACGCCGTTTGTACAATAACAAAGCGTTTAATCCCTTTTTCAGGGTCTTTTGCGCATTCTGTGCCGAAATTTGTACTGTACTAATTTATAACACTATGAGCGCAACAGCAGTAAGATTTAATAATAATTCGAACCGTAGTTTTCAGAACGAACTGCGTAAACGGGTTGATTCTTATTTTAAGGAACATAAGATCAGCAAAAATGGTAACATACACCTGTATTTAAAAACAGTAGTGATGTTTGCCGCATACCTTGTTCCCTTTTTTTTAATTGTATTTAATGTATTCGACAGCAAAGTTATCTGGTTATTATTATCCGTATTAATGGGATTTGGGATGGCCGGAATAGGCATGTGTATTATGCACGACGCTAATCATGGCAGTTACAGCAAAAACGAAAAATTTAATAAGATCCTGGGTTTCTTTTCTATTGGTTTACTTTCGGGTAATTCCTTGAACTGGAGAATTCAGCATAATATTATTCATCACACCTATACCAATGTACACGATCATGATGAAGATATTGCACCTCTTGGATTTTTACGTTTTGACCCGCACGCCGAAAAAAAGAAAATTCATAAGTTTCAATTTTTATATGCCTGGTTCTTTTATGGTTTAATGACCCTTATGTGGAGCACCACAAAAGATTTTAGTCAGGCTGCACACTATAATAAAGAAGGCTATTTTAAAGTTGCCAAAACAACCTATGCTAAAGAGCTGGCAATCGTCATCCTTTCTAAAATACTGTACTTTTCTTATATATTGATCCCTTATTTTGTGGTACCGCAAATGACCTTTTTAAACTGGATAGTTGGTTACCTGGTCATGCATTACATTGCAGGCTTTACCTTAGCTATTGTGTTCCAGGTAGCACACGTGAGCGATGAAACAGAATTCCCTTTGGTAGGTGAAGAAAATATGTTGGAAAATAATTTCATTGAACATCAGTTAAGAACCACTCTGAACTTTGCTACAGATAATAAATTTGTATCATACCTTGTAGGTGGATTAAATTATCAGGTAGAACACCATTTGTTTCCGGCAATATCTCACATTCACTACCCAAAAATTTCAAAAATTGTAGAGGCAACCGCCCGCGAATTTAATATGCCTTATAAAAAAGAGGCCACATTTTTAGGAGCTGTTTCCTTACACGGAAAAATGCTCTACAAATTGGGACATTAGTTATTTGCTGAATCCCCTAATAAAAAAGACACATAGCTTTAGAGTTATGTGTCTTTCTTTTTTAATCTAAGATGCTCCCGCAATACGGTTTACTCCAGCAATACCGAATACTTTCTGCCTATGGGTAATACTATTTTATTTGACAGGGTAATTTCATTTTTCATGATCTCTGCAATGGCTTCCCGTTTTACAATGTATGATTTATGAATCCGGGTAAAGTAGTGTGGTGGTAATAAGGAACTAATGTATTTCATGGTTTGCGTTACCAAAATCGGTTTCTCGTTTTCGAAATGTATTTTTATGTAGTTACCTACTGCCTCAATAAACAAAATATTGCGGGTATCAATCACTTTTAGGATGCCATCGTACTTTAATTCAATAGCCGGAAATTTAATTTCTTCCGTTGATCCTGTCCCGATAATTTTCATAGACTTATTAATGGCTTTTAAAAACCGCGGGTAAGAAATAGGTTTTAAAAGATAGTCCACAACGTCATGCTGGTACGCTTCAAAACCAAAATTGCTATAGGCTGTTGTAAGTATAACCGGCACATTATAAGGCAAACACTGCAACAATTCAAGCCCCGAAAGCTTCGGCATTTCTATATCCAAAAAAAGCAGGTCTATTTTTGTTTTTAGCATAAAATCAATCGCTTCTTTTCCGTCATACACATCTCCTGCTATTTCCAACTGATCTATTTTAGCAATGTGCGCGTGCAGCACTTTATGTGCAGGAGCTTCATCATCTACTATAAGGCATTTGTATTTCATTGTATATATGGTTACGCGCGGTTTATAATTTTATGCTAAGGTCCACATTATAAATTTCATCTTCTTCATTAATCAACAACTGATGTTTGTTCTTATACATGAGTTCGAGTCTTTTCTTTGTATTGGACAGCCCCGTATTTGTTCCTGAAAATTTTCTGCCGGTAGCATTGAAATTGTTTTTCATTTTAAAAAACAGGTTCTTTTTATCTGTTTCGATAGATAATGAAAAGAACGGCTTATCTGTATGACTGCTGTATTTAATGGCATTTTCAATAAAGGGCATAAACAACATCGGCGACAAACTTATAGGCCCCGAATGAATATCGGTTTTGAAATCAATTCTGGTTTTGGGGTTTCTGCTTTGCTCGTAGTTTAAATATTTTTTAATAAATCCTATCTCATCTTCCAGCGATACATGTTCTTTTTTGGAAGATTCTATCTGGTATCTTAATAATTCCGATAGCTCTAATATTTTATCGGGTGTTTCATCAGGATCTGTAAGAGCCGTGCCATACAGGTTATTTAAGGCGTTAAATAAAAAGTGTGGGTTAAGCTGCGCTTTTAAATGCCTGATCTCTTCGTCTCTATCAATTAATTCGCTTTGAAAAAGCAGGTTTCTTTCCAGGATATTTTTATGGATATAATAAAAGCCTAAGCCTATCAGGTATATTAAAAAAATAGAAACGCCCATCGTTACCGGGCTTTCGTTTTGCATAAATCTGAATCGGGTAAAATAATTAACCAGAAAATAGCTTATCGCTAAAATAAGCGTTCCGGTAAGATACCTTAGGTTACGCTTGCCAAAGTATTTTTTATATAATATGTTGTGTATAATAACCTGCACATGAGCCATTCCAATAATGATGGCCCCATCCACTATTACCCCCAAAGCCTGGCCTTTCCAGTGAATGGGATTGGTTTTATCGAGCAATACCATCAACAGGCCCAGCAGGCAAAAAAACAGGTAAAGAATACTGTTCCTGATCCAGAAATTGAAATACGAAAAATTCATTATATAAAAATAGGGCTTATTCTTTGTAAATAAATACCTGATGAATGGCGTTTATCTGTTATTGGCATATAGGATTGTAAATTTAAGTTAAATAATCCGGCAGAATGATTGGAAATGGGTTTATCTGTTATAAAAAGAATTACCTTTAAATTAAACCAAAATCTACACCATGAAAAAAGCAATTACAAACCCTTTCCTATTATTTATTTTATCGCTGTTATTTTCATTCACAGCAAATGCACAAAAAGTTATTGAAAGCCCACGCGATAGCGTAACCGGTAAAATCGGGCAAGCAACTATTACTGTAAATTACGGAAGCCCTTCGGTAAAAGGCCGTAAAATTTGGGGAGACCTGGTTCCTTACGGAAAAGTATGGAGAGCCGGTGCTAACCAGGCAACTACATTTACTACCGATAAAGCAATTATGGTAGAAGGAAAAGCATTACCTGCCGGGAAATACAGCTTCTTTGCTATTCCAACAGAAAAAGAGTGGACTATTGTTTTTAATAAAGTAGCTAACCAGTGGGGAGCATACGACTATAAAGAAAAAGATGATGCTTTAAGAGTAACTGTAAAACCTGCAAAAATTTCGCCAAGTGCCGAAAGATTAAAATATACCGTATTAGGTAATGAGGTTTCTTGGCGTAAGCGTTTCTATTAAATAATATTTAAACTACTTTTATTAAAAAAATCCCTGCCTTACAGCCGGGATTTTTTAATTTTGACTATAATCTGCTTCATTGTTGTATCGCTCGCCTTTACATATTGTCAACTATTTTACTTCGGAAGATGAATCCGGAGATACTTACGACCTTCTGAGGTTACAGAAAAAATTTATGGCAGAATTTAATCTGCCGGGGAATGTGTATTTGACCATAAATGGCATTGAGCATTCGAAAGACGATATCCTTAAAATTATTGAGGACCTAAAAGGTCAGCAGTTTATGTACCTGCACCGGGCCATATTTCATAACAAAGAAATTCTTTTGTTTTTTGAAGAACCCACAAAACCGGCTTCGATGGAAAGCCTTGTGATGTTTTTTGATACTCTGAAAACAAATCCTGATTACAGTCGTTTACAGGAGCTGTTGCGCGATGCCCTGAACGAGCGGTTCAAACACTATCTTTCTTCAAATGATTATATAGCTTACAAAGAATATTCGCGGCTGAATAAATACCTGGAGCCGTTTCAGAAAATGCAACTTTATGAAGTTATAAGAAAACATCTTTTAAACCTGATCTATTTTTTATCCTCGTATCACGACAAAAGAATCCGCACTTTTGATTTTGAAGTGAAGCTCAAAACGGATGTTGCCTTTATTTACGAAAAAAATATTTCCGATTTTTTAAATGATCTTCCAAAGGAGTTTGAAGAATTAAACATCGCTGTAAATGAAGCCTTGTTTCATTTTATAAAGTATTGCTATGATTATTACGAACTCTCTCCGGAGTTTTATTACAAAACAATTGATGAAGTGATGCGGATCAATAACCTCAATACATTTATCCGCGGAAGATTATATTATTATAAGGATATGATTCGGGAACTGGATAATCAGCTTCGTTATATTCCTCCTCCGTCGAGCCCACGTGGAATGGACAACTCAGCAAGTATAGCAGAAGAGTGGGAACGCCAGACGAAAGAAGCAGAAAGCAGGCCAAGAGAAAGTGAAGCACAAAGACAAGAGAAAGAACGCCGAAGAACTAAAACCATTAACAGGGAATTTAGAAGTGTTAAAATCATTAATTCTTCTTTAATGTTGATGGTTATCTTTATTATACTTGCCTTTATAATGGCTTACCAGGAAATAGCTGCCACTATCATGATGTGTTTTGCCGGTGTTATGATGATTGTAGCAATCATATATAAGGTCAGGCAACGCGCAACAAACAATTATTAAAAAATGAAACAAAGTGCCGGAATATTACTTTACAGATTACAGGAACAGGAACCTGAAATTTTACTTGCCCATCCCGGCGGACCTTTCTGGGCTAAGAAAGAGCTAGCCGCCTGGTCTATTCCAAAAGGAGAACCCAATGAAGGTGAAGATCTTTTGCTAACAGCCAAAAGAGAATTTACCGAAGAGACAGGACAGATTGTTGATGGAGCATTTATTGCCTTAACATCGCTGAAACAAAAAAGCGGAAAACTCATACATGTCTGGGCATTGGAAGGAAACATGGATGTGGGTCTACTTACCAGCAATACCTTTGAAATGGAATGGCCTCCTAAATCAGGGAAAATGCAGGTATTTCCCGAAATTGATAAAGTGCAATGGTTTACTCTAAAAGAAGCCTTCGGAAAAATAATACCGGGGCAGGCAGGCTTTATTACTGAACTTAGGGAGATCCTTAAATAGTAAATGCTCTCGTATTATATTAAGTTATGGCTCAGGGCCAGCTTTACAAGCGCTGCCGTGTTTTTTACGTGGTACTTGGTAAGCATGTTTTTTCGGTGCGAATTTATCGTTGTAACATCCAAAAATAATTTATCGGCTATTTCCTGGTTGGTAAAACCCTCTGCTATCAGATCGAGCACTTCTTTCTCTCTGCGGGTTAAAACCGGTAAAGACTCATCAGGTGTTTTGTTTTTTAAAGCTTGTGCTACCGAAAAACTAACGTAGGTTTTTCCGCTAACGACAGTATGCAGCGCTTCAATAATTTCTTTTTTGGAAGCATCTTTTAATAAATAACCCGAAGCTCCATTCTCTATCATTTTACGAATAATACTGGGTTGCTCAGAGGTGCTAATACCTATAATATGTATCGCAGGATATTTTTGTCTTACTTCTTTGCAAAGATCCAGCCCGCTTTTTTGCGGAAGACTTATATCCATTAATAATACGTCGGGCTGTTCTTTTTTTAAGATAGTCATTAGCTCGTCAGGTAACTTCGCGCTTCCTACCCACTCTATGTCTTTTTCTGTTTCCAGTAATGAGCGAATCCCCTCAATAATGAGCTGATGATCGTCGATGATAAATACTTTAATCATGTGTTATATTTGGTATGTCAATAGTTATAGAAGTACCTTTCCCCGGAGCTGATTGCACATCCATTTCGCCGTTCATGTAAGCAACTCTTTTCTTTAAATTAAGATACCCTATGCCCGACGTGCTTTTTAAAATTGCTGTATCAAAGCCTTGCCCATCGTCTTCAATGGTTATACTTAAGGTATCTTCTTTTTTAATAAGCTGCACAATAACTGTTTTTGCCTGAGCATGTTTCAGTACATTATTAACGAGCTCTTGTATAATTCTGTAAATAGCCGAGGTTTTACTTTGCGGAATAGTATCATCATTCAATTCAAACGATTGGTACGTTACTTCGGGCGCCAGGCCCTGGCCAATACTATCGCAAAAATCTTTTAAAGCTGTATCCAAGCCAAATCTGACCAAGGCTTCGGGCATCATGTTATGTGCCACCCGTCTTAATTCTTTTATAGATGTATCGAGTAAAGCAATGCTGCGGTCAAAGGCAATGCCCTGTTCTGCCGAAATGGTTAAATTACTTTTTACATGACTGAAAGAATATTTTGCTCCCGATAAAATACTCCCCAATCCATCATGCAGGTCTTTTGCCAAACGCGCCCGCTCTTCTTCCTGCCCCTGTAAAACAGACCGTGTGGCCAGTAATTGTTTTTCTGTTTCCAATTCACTTATTTTTTGTTGTTGTATTGTAGCATCTACCAACATTAATTTTCTTTTTTGTCTGTAGTTTTTATACACCAGAAAACTGATCATTAAAATAACCGAAATACCTGTTACCAAGCCCCATATAAGCAATCGCTGTTGTTTTTTTACCTGCTCGAGCTCAAGAATTTGTTTTTCTTTTTTGGTAGTCTGGTAATCAATTTCCAATTGTTCAATTTCTTTAGTGATCTCTTTCGCGTTGACAGAGTCTTCCAGGTTTTTTGAGATAACCAGATTATCATAACCGGCCTTATAATTTTGCGTACCTGCATAGGCAGAAGATAAAATCTTATACGTTATCTGCAGGCCTGCCGTAATTTCGTTTTTTTTTGCGAAGGCAACGGTACGCTCTCCATATTCAATAGTTGCCGGAAAATCTTTTTTTAAATAGTAACAGCGCGTTAGTATTTTTAATGCTTCCATCTGACTGTATTTTGAATCAATGGCAGTAGCACTCTCAAGACTCTGCAGTGCATAGGCAATAGATTTATCGGCTTTATGCTGCTTCACAAATATTTCGGCCAGGGTTAAATTTGCATTTATTTGCAGATAGGTATTTTTAACTGTAGTGGCCATATCAAGCGCCATGTTAATGTATTTTTCAGCCTCTTTCAGTTGCTGCATTTTGTTAAGCTGAGAGCCTGTGTTTAGCAAAGCGGTTGCTATTTCCATGCTATCTCCGGCCAGCCTTGCTTTTTCAATAGCCTTTAAATGGTAGGTTAATCCTTTTTGATATTGCCCTATATTTGAGAACACGCCTCCTATATTATCATAGGCCACAGCCAAGCTCTTATTCTGATTTAATTCTTCAAATACTTTTACCGCCTGCAAATAACAGTTTATGGCCTCATCGTATTTCGCCATGTTATTATAACTCGAACCTGTATTAAAAAGGCATATGGCTATCTGCTCTTTGTTACCTTTCCTTTTAGCAAGCGCAAGGCTTTCCAGATTTAGCTGCAGGCTTTTTGCATATTTGCCCTGTTGATTTAAGATATACGTATAGTTAGCATAATATTTTAAATCGCCATTAAGGTAATCGAGCTTTTGAGAGAGCTTATGCATTTTTATGTAACAGGCCGCAGCACTGTCCATATTATACGTTTCCCACCACCAACCGTATTTCATTAAGGCCAACACTTTGTTGGTGTCTTCTTTCATGCCCGATATAATGGTAACAATTCCTTTTCGTCCTTCTGTATTTGGAAGCTGCCCGTAACAGGTAATTACACGCAGCGCAATTATCACAAAAAAGACCAAGCGTTTCATAATTTCATGAATAAGAAAAGGTATATGTAAATATAATTTATTGCAGAACCAACCACACTATTTATCTACACAAAAATGGAGAATAATTTCTTCCTTCAAATTCCCCCTTTTGGGGGATATATACAAAGGCAAGCTCTAAATACCTTTGTTGCAGATATATGGGTTACATGTACAAATCAATAAAACAGATCATTTTAAACATAACAGGTATGAAAAACATTTTTACAATCTTATTGCTTTCAGCCGGAGCTTACTGCATGGCGCAAAACACACCGGCATGGGTAAGGTATTCAACACCTTCCAACTACGAAAACTATGATGTGAGAGAGGTATCCACTGGTACTGATAGCATCGGTAATATTTATACATCGGCTTCTATGTATGATTCCATCAATAATTTGAGCAAGATCATGCTTGTAAAATATAATACATTGGGCACGCAGCAATGGATGCAATTGTATGATTACAATAACAGCACCTATAACGGAAGCTACGCCGTTACGCTTTTAATAGACAAGGCCGGAAACTCCTACGTATGCGGTTACGGCAGAGGCACTACTACCAACGGGAAGGATTTTATGGTATTGAAATACAATAATGCAGGCACACAGCTTTGGGCAAAATACTGGGATGGCGGACAAAGTCTGTCGGATTATATTACCTGTGCTACCTTTGACAAGTCAGGGAATATTGTTGTGGCAGGCTATGCCAATACAATGGGTACTACCTGGGACGACCTTGCGGTAGTTAAATATTCAACAGCCGGTACACAGTTATGGAGTTATACTTACAATAACGCTCCGGTTAATGGCGAAGACAGAGCATTGGGAATTGCCAGCGATGCCAGTGATAACATCTATGTTACAGGATCAAGTTATGGTACTGTATCACGTGATATGATTACTCTTAAGCTAAACAGTTCGGGTACAAACCAATGGGTAAAAAGAATGGCCCATGGCACCAGCAGCGATGATGACAGAGGTTATAGCATTGCAGCAGATGCAGTAGGTAACTCTTATGTAACGGGTGCTGTGAACGACTGGATAACTGTAAAATACGATCCAAGCGGAAATGTGTTATGGACCAATTCTTATACTGCGAACGACCTCAACAGATACAGTGTAAAAAAAGTAATGCTCGATAAAGCAAACAACGTGATTGTGGGCACTGATGTTTTTGTGAGTTCAAACCAACATTTCAGCGATTTAGGAATCGTTAAACTTAACAATGCAACCGGAGCCTCTATATGGGCAACTACATTTAATAATTCGGGTATCGATACTTTTGAAGACTTCGTTTTGGACACAATGGGGAATATTTATGTTGCCGGAGCTTATGATGGCCCTATAGGAAAAGACATGAGTACGATGATTTTATCTCCTGCAGGTATTATTTTATGGAACACTACTTTCTCTAATGCGTTAAACACTCGTGGTGGTGATATGCCTTACCAAATAGCAACCGACAATAACAGAAATGTTATACTGGCAGGGGTTTCAGAAACAAGAGGAAGCGGTAGTGGCAGTAATGTAGATGTGGTAACGCTTAAATTTGGTACACAAGGTATAACAGGTATACAAACTACAGAAAACAAAGCCGCACATTTAAATGTGTATCCTAATCCTGCAAAAAATTATGTGACACTTTCTGTTAGCGATGAAAGCTTTAACCATGCCTCTATTACGCTTTATAATATGCTAGGAGATGTTTTGGTGAAAGATGTGTTAAATACACAGGAACAATCCATCGACCTTGGAAATTTAGCTAAAGGCGTTTATGTGCTAACGATACAAGGCGCAAAAGAAACCCTGAGTAAAAAATTGGTTGTAGAATAAAACTATTTTTCTTTGCAAAAGCCCGTGCAGGATTCTGCATGGGCTTTTTTTTTACTTACCCTTGCCTCATAAATATCACCTTAATGCCTCGTAGAATAAGTAAATCTACCATTTAACGAAAAAAATCATTTTTTGCATAGGGGTAAGTTCATTTTCGGTTGTCATATATAAAAGTTTCTAACTTTGCGTGAAATATAAGAAACGCAGACTAAGGTACTTTGGAACAAGACAAAGAGGTTATACATCAATTCAGATCCGGCAACGAAGATGCTTTTGAGCAGATTTTCCGTGCTTATTACAAAGCATTGGTTCATTATGCCAAAACGATTCTGAAAGATATGGATGACTCAGAAGATATAGTGCAACAGGTATTTGTGTCGGTGTGGGAAAAACGTTTAAAAATAGAGATTCATACCTCATTAAGGGCTTTATTATATAAGTCGGTACACAATGCCTGCTTAAATAAAATAAAGCAACAGCAGGTAAGAAGCGGCTATGCTAAAGAAGTGATACAGCTTCATAATGAACAGGGAACAACGCAGGACAGCATGCAGCAAAAAGAATTGCAACATAAAATAGAAGCTGCTATGGATATGATGCCGGAACAATGCGCTAAAATTTTTAAAATGAGCCGCTTCGAACAAATGAAATACCAGGAGATAGCCGACACTTTAAACCTATCGGTTAAAACAATTGAGAACCAAATGGGTAAAGCTTTAAAAATAATGAGAGAGCAGTTAAAAGAGTATTTACCACTTCTAATAATGATCCTTAGCCAATACTACAGTGAATAACAGGGAAAACATAGATGAGCTGATCAGCAAATTTCTTTCGGGTGAAGCATTACCCGAAGAGGCTATGCAGCTGGAAGACTGGAAGAATGAAAGCTCTGATAATATGGCTTATTACGAGCAATACGAAACTGTGTTTGCCTTAACCGGCTCATATAGCAAAGCGGCAGAAACAAACACTCAAAAAGCCTGGGAAAAAGTACAACAGGATATTAGTCATGACAAGGTTAAGCCTCTTTATACTAAAATGCCTTATTTAAAAATTGCCGCGGCCCTTGTTCTTTTAGTAGGATTTGGTGTAGCGTTTCTGTTTTTATTTAACTCCCAAAATAAACAGTCCATTCTTTATGTTGCAGGCAATCAGCCTAAGCAGGTTAAACTGCCGGACGGCACAGAGGTTACAGTACTTGCAAATTCAAGCCTCACCGCCGATAAAGATTTCGGTATTAAGAACAGACTTTTACATTTAAAAGGCAACGCTTATTTTTCGGTAACGCACAGTGAAGAATTGCCTTTTGTTATTGATGCAGGCAATGTTTTTATTAAAGATATTGGTACTAAGTTTAGCGTGCGTTCGTCGCTAGATACCGATACCGTTTATGTAAATGTAGATGAAGGCATTGTATTATTGTTTGATAGCATGGGTTCTGTTCTTGAAATAAAAGCCAGTGAAAAAGCACTGTATATCCGTTCAAAAAAACAGATCATAAAAGGCGACGCTGCAGAAGTTAAACAAAATGAAGCCATTCATTTTTCCAACGCACGTCTGGGCGATGTGATAGCTACATTAAATACCACTTACAACACAACCATTGTATTGGAAAATGCAGCCCTGAAAGACTGTAGCATTACTACAAAATTTGAGCAGGAAAAACTGGAAACCATTATCGTCATCATAACAGAAACACTTGGATTGAGTTATGAGAAAACCGAAACAGGATATCTTATTAAAGGCCATTCATGCCATCCGTAATACGTTATAGTTGTGTTATAATAAGTGTTTTACTGGCAGGACTTTCTCTTAAAGCCCAGCAAACACCTTACCTGGAGCGTGTCATTACCACGCGGGTCAATAACAGGACCTTACCTGAAGTTTTTAAAACTATCAGCGAACAGACAGCCGTTGTTTTTTCTTACAGCCAGGCGTTTAACGATAAGCAAAAAGTAACTTTTAATTGTTACAAAAAACCATTACGACTGGTTTTGAACGAACTCCTGAAAGAAACAGGTTGCACTTACAAAGCAAAAGATAAATTTATTATTCTTAAATGCGACAACAAACCTGCGCCGCCACCTTCTGTTATCACCGGCTACATTTACAACGCAGAAGACAGTTCGGTTATATCTAATGCCAGTATTTATGTGAAACAAACCAGGCATTCGGCTCAATCAAACGACTACGGTTTTTTTTCGTTATCGTTTTCTAATAAACTGCCCAACATCTCCGTATCTTTTGCAAAGGAAAATTATAAAGATTCAACCCTGGTCATTTACAATCAAAGTAAGCAGGAAGTCATATTATACCTGTATCCCCACAGCGTTAAAAAAGATACGGTTATCATTATTGAAACGCCTTCAGCACCTATAAAAGACAGCATTCTTATTATAAAAAAAGATACTGTAATCCCACCAAAAAGTTTTTTCAGCAGATTCTGGCAACCACTTAAAACATTTAATACCAATCTCAAAAACATTAGCGATACCTTATTTAGTGATGCTTCTGTTTCTTTAGTTCCTTATGTCAGCACAAATCGTTTGTTATCTATCAATACCGTCAACAAATTTTCATTTAATATCCTTGCCGGTTATTCCAAAGGAATCAGTGTTTTTGAGTTGGGTGGTTTATTAAATATCGACAATGGCAATGTGGGTTACGGACAAATTGCCGGTATCGGAAACATTGTATCCGGTACTTCTTCGGGAGCGCAGGTAGCAGGTATATTCAATTACAATCATTTAAATACAACAGGCGCACAACTGGCAGGTATTTTAAACCTCGACAAAGCCAAATTAAAAGGAGCGCAAGTGGGCGGTATTGCCAATAGTGTTTCGGATAGTGTTGGTGGCTTGCAACTAGCCGGTATTTTTAATAGGAGTAAGGGGGCCGTAGCCGGTGCACAAATAGCAGGCATCTATAATAAAGCGCCTTCCTTAGATGGTATTCAACTGTCGGGCATCTGCAATGTGGCAGATACTGTAAAAGGACTTCAGTTTACCGGGCTTGTAAACAGTGCCAAACAAAATAATGGTTTTCAGTTTGCGGGACTCCTGAATTATTCTAAAAATTTAAAAGGAGTACAGCTTTCTCTTATAAATATTGCAGATACATCGTCGGGAATTTCAATCGGTCTTTTTAATTATGTCAAAAAAGGATATCACAAACTGGAAATAGGAACAGATGAATTACTTTTTGGAACCCTCTCTTTTAGCACAGGAACCGAAAGGCTATACACTATTTTTATTGGTGGAATCAATTATTCCAAACCTTCGCTAATTACTTATGGCTTTGGCTTTGGAACAGGATTTACACTTAAACGCAAATTGGGCTTATGTTTTAATGTAACGGCACAGCAGATACAGTCAACAGCCCGCGGTACGTTTGAAGCAAATACACTCGGTAAAGCATTTATAGGTTTAGAATATAAATTCCGTCCCAAGTTCAGAATAGCACTGGGCCCTACCTTTAATATTTTCTCGACCAACCTTACCGATAATCCCAATTCGCTTGTGTATAGCGAACTACCTTCTAACCGCGTATACGAGCAGGCTCCGGCAGACTCAGGGCTTAAATTATGGCTTGGCGGAAAAATTGCTTTAAAATTCTTTTAATTTTTTCGTGTTGCATCTTTCTATTGTCTGTTCGAGCGGAATGATAAGTTTGTGTTACTCGCTAAAGAGATGTTCAATAAAAAAAATTGAAATAATTTTTATTTCGCGTAGGGGTAAAATTAATTTGCGTTGTCATAGATATATAAACAAAAAACTATACTATGAAAACATCAACTCTTTTTTTAATTGCCTTTATTGTTATGACTATTATTTCTTGTCACAAAAAACCTTTTCTTCCTATTGCCGGAAAAGGTAGCAGCACAACCAAAGCCCTTGAACACAGTGGTTTCGACCGGGTAGATCTGTCTATTGATGCAACGATAGATTACACGCAGGACAGCATTTATAAAGTAGAAGTATATGCGCAATCGAACATACAGGATGCCATTAAGATAAATGTGGATGGAACCATTTTACACATTACTTCAAACAGAACATTGTGGCACCACAACCCTATCAGAATTAAAATACATTCTCCTAATATGAATGGATTATCTGTAAGCGGTAGTGGAGATATTAATGCCCAAACGCCCATTAAAACAGGCTCTCTGGATATTGATATCAGTGGAAGTGGTTCTGTATCCCTGGCTTCTTTAACTACTCAAAACATAAAAGCAGATCTTAGTGGTTCAGGAAAGCTGAATGTATGGGGCGGAACAGCCTTAAATGAATCGTTAGAAGTAAGCGGTTCGGGAGATATTGATGCCTTGAATTTACAAACAGATGAAAGTACTGCGCGTGTAAGCGGTTCCGGGTCTGTAAAAGTAAGCGTGTTAAAGAAACTGGACGTGAGTATTTCGGGAAGTGGCGATGTAAAATATTCAGGTGTACCAAACATCAACTCCAAAGTGAGCGGCTCCGGAAAACTGATCAGCTTAAATTAATGACCTTATAATTCCTTAAGTATATGATAGCAGATACTATCAGATTCATCCTATGGGTCTTTATAAGATGGTTGCGCAGCATACTAAGAGCCTTCGATTAATAAGGCAATAGGGAATTATTTTACATAAAAGCTATCCATTAAATTAATTTATAAAAACAGCATATGACATTGTATAAAAATAGGTTCATACTATGGATCTGCCTGAGTATTTTTTCTTTAGCTATAAAAGCGCAAACACCCACACAAACGGTGAGAGGTATTATCACCGATAAGATATCGCAATCGCCCTTACCCGGCGTTGTAGTGGTACTTGTAAATTCAAATCCTTTAATAGGAACCAGCACCGATGAAGAAGGCAGGTTTAAACTCACGCAAGTGGCTGTGGGCAAGCAAACGCTCAAGATCTCTTTTATTGGATATAAAGAAAATGTGATGCAGAATCTTTCGGTAAACGCCGGCAAGGAACTCGTCTTAAATGTTTCATTAGAAGAAGATATTAAATCCATGAGCGAAGTGATCGTAACTGCAAAGGTTGAAAAGAGCAAACCTTTAAATGATATGTCGATGGTAAGTACCAGAGCTTTTTCGGTAGAAGAAACACAAAAATTTGCGGCTGCCGTAAATGATCCGGCAAGAATGGCGACGTCTTTTGCAGGAGTAGTAAACGGAAACGATGGCAGTAACATGATTTCCATCAGGGGAAATTCTCCCAACGGTTTGCTGTGGCGTATGGAAGGCGTAGAGATTCCTAATCCCAATCATTTTTCAAATGTGGGGACATCGGGCGGAGGTATTGCTATCATTAGTTCTCAGCTCTTGAGCAATTCCGATTTTTCTACCGGTGCATTTGCATCAGAATATGGAAATGCCCTGTCGGGTGTATTTGACCTCAAACTCCGGAAAGGAAATAATCAAAAAAGAGAATATACCTTTCAGGCCGGCGTTTTAGGGGTTGATGTTTCTACAGAAGGGCCATTCAAAAAAGGTTACGATGGATCATACCTTGTAAATTACCGTTACTCTACTCTGGGTCTTTTAAGTAAGATGGGAGTACCTATAGGAAGTGCCACCACCACTTTTCAAGATCTTTCTTTTAATGTTTCTTTACCAACCAAAAAACTGGGAACCTTTGGTGTTTTTGGCTTCGGTGGATTAAGTCCGCAAACGTCTACCGCCTCTAAGGATTCCGCCAAATGGAAAGACGATGGTTTTACAAGGCTTACCACTAATTTTTATAGTAATACAGGAGCTGTAGGATTAACCAATACAAAACTTTTCAAAAACCAATCTTATCTTAAAACCATCCTGGCTTTTTCGGGAACGCAAAACGGATACACAGAAGAAAAAATGCAGGCCGACCTAAGTACCTTATCCAAGCAATATGCCCAGACCTATAACCAAACTAAAATTACCTTATCTGCTACATACACTAAAAAGCTAAATGCCAGAAGTAATATCCGTACCGGTTTTATTTTAAACCAACTGGGCTATAATCTTCTACAGAAAGATAAAGTGGATACAACGGTATTGATTACTAAAATAAATGTAAAAGGTAACACGCAAACAGCACAGGCATTTTTTCAATGGAATTATAAACTCAATGATAAGTTAACCACAAATGTAGGCATGCATTATTTTCAGCTTTTCCTGAATAACTCTCACTCCTTTGAGCCAAGGGCTTCCGTAAAATATGAATTTAATCCCAGGAATAATGTAACGCTTGGTTATGGCTTACACAGCCAGTTACAGCCTATCGGTGTTTATTTTGCACAAAATCCCACTACAGACGGGGGTTATACCACACCTAATAAAAATTTAGGGCTTAACAAAGCGCACCATATTGTGTTAGGTTACGATTGGAGCATTAACAGCCACTCGCACATAAAAACAGAAGTGTATTACCAACATTTATTTAATGTGCCTATCAGTAAAGATCCTACCAGCACCTATTCTATCCTGAATTCAACCGATGGGTATTCAACGGATCCTTTAACCAACAAAGGACTGGGTAGAAATTACGGACTCGAATTAACCTACGAGCATTTTTTGCATAACAATTTATACTATTTAGTATCGGGTTCATTATATAGTTCAAAATACAAAGCAGCTAATGGCCAGTGGTATAATACCCGCTTTAATACCGACTATGCCTTAACCGTAACAGGCGGAAAGGAATGGATCTTATCCGGAAAAGGAAAAAACCGCATCATTGGGTTTAACCTGAAATCGGTTTACCTTGGCGGTTTAAGGTATACACCTATTGATCTTAATGCTTCTATTAAAAAAGACGAAACCGTATACGTTGATGCTAAAACGTTCGACAATAAAAACCCCGACTATTACAGGCTGGATATTCGTGTGAGTTTAAAACGAAACTACAAAAGAGTAACCGGCACTTTAGCATTGGATATCCAAAATGTGATGAACCGTAAAAATATTGGCGGACAATACTACGATACTAACACAGGGCAAGTAAAATACTGGTACCAGTCGCCTCTTATTCCAATATTAAGTTACCGTTTAGAGTTTTAATGATTTTAGGTGAAGTACCCCGCCATTGCGGTCCGGCACTCGCAATGACGAAATTTTCTTGCCAATTTAACATGTAATGCTACAATCCGTAGCAACACAACCTAAATTCATATCCTAATTTTAGAGTATGGAATTGCTTATTAAATTATATAAAGAAAAACCTTCGCGTATAGGCATAAAATATATGTACTCCTTTCAGGCATTGAGACCTTACGAGGACCTCATCAGAAAATACCCGAACGATTCATTTACATTAAAACTTGAACCAAAAAACAATAAAATGATCCTGATTCTCGAATCAGAACAAAGCGGCGAAAAAATAATTTACAAAGACCTCGACTACAAATCGGATCAGGTTAAAAAGCTTCAACAGCAAGGACAGAGCGGCATGCCTTTACAATTTGTACATGTTTACAGCGAGGCTAATACTGTTTTAATTGCAAAGCCTTTTAAAAAATCCTTGTTTATTTCTATCAGCAGTTTCGAGATCATTGGCATTCATCATTTTAGTTAATGATCTATCTATTATGTATTGAGAGATCTTTTTTAAGCATTATTTTTAAAAAAATCAAAGGAGCCAATGCAGCAAACAGGTGCTTTATAGTGTGCCCGCTTATGTTAAGTCCTGCATGAAACACTTCATGATCAAAGGTCTCAAAAAATTTAGCAAGCACATATACTCCCAGTATCATCCAAAAATAGGTGTTCGATTTTCCGCTTGCCTTAAACAACAGTAATATCAAGGGAATTAAAAGAATGGGGAGAAACTGAACAATAACATATAACCTCAAATCACCATGACCTTTGCTCTCTGTCATTTGCCAGTACAGAATAGACAAAAGGCCCGTCATAATTAAGGGGAACAAGAGTCGGTTGCCGGAGGTTTCGCAAATATATTCGCTGATAACGATCGAAAAAAATGCCATAAAAGCAATGGTCATTGGTAGCCTGTCCCACACCAACGTTTGTGTTGAAGGGTACAAATGATAATAGGCTGAACCTATTCCCGTAAAAAAGATCCCTACAAAAAACACGAAGCTACAGCGCAACGACACATTCCGTTTCTTTTTTTTGGAATATAAAATAAAGAATATGCCTACCGAGCCTATCAATACAAAAGGAATATTAGAAATCACATTCCAGAAATTAGGTACCTCATATAGTTTTCGGGTATCTGCAAAAGCATGGTAATTGTCGCTTTGCGGAATAGGCCCATTTACGAAGACCAGAACCATTCCTATAACTGTGATACTAAAAAGCAGGGCATATTTTGTACTGAGCTTAACAGGCATATTCTTAAAGGTTAAAGGAGAGAAGATGTTTCTTCCGGATTTTTATCGGATTCTTTTTTTGCTTTTTGACTGTCTCTGATATTTTTTTGTACAGCTACAGCGGCAAACAAACTAAGGGTAAACGACATTCCGTAAAAACCTTTTTCACTGCGCATCAGATCAGCATTCCACAAGCCTATTACCAGGAGTAAAATAGACAGGATGGTTACAAACCAGCTGATCCCATAATAAATGCCGGTTACAGGAATTCCTTCCAAATCATCTCTTACTGCTTTTTGAAGTGATACCGCCGAGAAAAGACCAAACATGAGTACTGTAAAGTAATATCCTTTTTCGTTGAGCAGCATATTTGCATTCCATAAACCTATATTGTAAGATACTGTCCCTGCTAATAATGCTATCCATGAGGCGCCAATAAAAGCATTTGATGGTTTTTGATTCATAATGATGTGTTTTAAAATTATGAGACCAAAATTAGAGAGAGCATAGAAGACACTCTTTGATAATTATCAAAAAGGAAATTCCTTAACGTTTTTTTTTTACATATTGTACCCGAATAATGTTGGATTACCTGTCAGTTCGAGCGGAGTCGAGAACCAGACAG
>JAZJZF010000046.1:0-13504 GCA_040389965.1 Bacteroidota bacterium | reverse complement strand
ATTCAGGAGCGGCTAGCGCTAATTTCATTATTTCGGCTTTATCAGGAACCCAGCATATTACAACTGGCGCCTTGCAAGCCGACGCAGGAGCCTTCATATCGGGCTTAAGCACAGGGGGGTTTGTAGGTAAGATTCAACTTTTCCCAACGACTACGACTACAGGCTCTTTGACGCTTCAAGCATCCCCTAGCGCTGGAAACTTTACCACCATCATTACAAACGCCATTCAGGGTCAGTCTACGACTTTCTCTTTAGCGGATTCAGGCACTGCAACGGCTAATATTTTAGTGGCACCAACGGTTCTTGTTGCTGGTAATGTGGTTAAAGCATCGGGCATTGCTGGTCGCATAGTAGACGCAGGATTTGCAGTTCTTGCCAATACAACCGCGGCCTACGGTGGGGGAGGAACCTCCAATGCCTTTACCGCAACGGGACTCGCTACAACCAGTATTGTAATGGCAACCATTTTAACCTCAACGAATGCGGTGGCTATCGCTAAAGCTGTCCCTACTGCCAATACTTTGACAATTACATTTACGGCCGATCCAGGCGCTGCAACCACTGTTTCATGGGTAGCCATAACGCCTGCTGTATAACCGATTTGCGCCCTGCATGCCCT
The DNA here is from genome assembly GCA_040389965.1 of Bacteroidota bacterium. Lineage (GTDB taxonomy): Bacteria > Bacteroidota > Bacteroidia > B-17B0 > Aurantibacillaceae > UBA4416. The sequence goes on along the minus strand of JAZJZF010000046.1, from coordinate 12,885 downwards.
TTCCACATGCATTGGGCGCATCTAATTTTAAACATAAGGAGAAAAGGAAATGAGAGAAGCGCTAGAGAAACGTATAGATGATTTAAAAGCAGGGCTTGAGCAATCTGCGGCCGCACATAATGGGCTTGTTGGGCGTTTGATGGAAGCGCAGCTTTTACTTTCAGAATATGAAAAACAAAAAGATGCAAACTGTGCGGTTGATTATTCACTGGAAGAAAGCAGGGAAGAAGCTATTATGTAGATAGCTACCTTTATGGATAAGGGCTGGCAGGGAAGCTTTATATGATACAAAAAATAGCGGGCGCAATTTTAGTCGCCATTGCACTTTTTATTACAATTTTAAATATCTGTAAACCGGTAAGAGTGCCTATTGCTTTAGAGAAAGAGGCGTCTTTTATTCCAACAGACAGTATTTATTTTCAAATAAGAGACCCTCTTAAGGTCTTCGTTAAAAATGAATTAATACTTGTTCCTGCGGGATTTCTAACCGATTTAGGCAGTTTGCCGCGTATTTTAGTTCCTTTTTTACCTATAAAAGAACACGTATTTTTATACCCGGCTGTTCTTCACGATTACCTGTATACATGCCCAAATGGACGAACAAGAAAAGAAATAGATGCAATTTTTTATTCTTTTTTGCTGGAGCGAAAAGCCTCTCTGGACTCGGCGTTGATTGCCTATTGGTCTGTTAGGGCTTTTGGTTGGATGCATTTTAATACCAACTATCAGTGCATGAATTATTTGGAAATAAAAAATGATTGATTCGCATGTAACTAAAAAAGGGAACTATTGATGCGACTTGGAATGGAAGCTATCGAACAAATAAAAGTGGTTAATTGGGTAAAGCAACAAACCGATTTACCGTGTTTTCATTTCGCAGGCGAGCGCAAATGCAATCCAATTTATGGAAGCGTTTTAAAAAGTATGGGGGTGACTGCGGGGGTGGCTGATTTATTCTTTATGCGATCGGACAAAAATAAAGAATACAAAGGCTTGTGGTTGGAATTGAAAGTTGGAAAAAATAGGCTAACCGATGCGCAAAAAGATTTTCTTGTTATCGCGAAAAGAGAAGGGTATCAAGCGGAAGTTATATACGGCTCTGAAAAAGCTATATCGTATATTAAAGCATTTTATTCTTTAGAAGAATGAGCGCTTCTTTTTATCAAGCTTTCTAAGCAAATCCAACCGCTTGCTTTCTAAACCAATCCAATCCCCAATAGCTAAGCATTGTGTAATTTTTTTGTTGATGCGTTTGAGTTGCCATTTAATAATAAATCGTCGCATGTAAATGTCCTTTTTACAATCGTGTAGCGTCCGTCTACGTATTTGCATTGTAATTCCAAAGGCGTTTTAATGTCACCTGATTTTATAAGGTTGGTTAAAGTTTCTTCACGGTTTAAATAAGGGTAATATTTTGATGCGTTTGGGACATGATGACGCAAGAAATTACCGTAAAATATATTAGCGCCTTTGGAACTATACAACACAAAATGCTCTTGTATTAGTCCGGCGTTCGTGTCGTAGGTGGCGTGGAAGTTTTTCCCTTGCGCAAAATACGTGGCTTCATTGACTGTAACAATAACTTTATTGCTAGCGATTAAAGACAGTTTGGTGTTTGGATCTATAAGCTCTAATTCGCAGCCGCGGCAAAACCGCGCAGTCTTGTCGTTTTTAATTTTACAGCCAGGGCACTCTTTAAAATCAAAGTAATAGTCGCATCGTTTTTCGTTCCATTCGCCGATGCAGCGCCTTGCAAATACCGTGTTTAAAGTGCAACACGTATAACAAGGTATACAGTATTGCGCATCGTCTTTTGTATTTGCGCGTAACGCCTCATTAATGATTGGATTATCAATATCCCCGTGCCTGTCAAGATTTGTAGCGTAGTCCAAAACGAGGCAATCTTTTTTATTTTCATGCAATCGCAAACCGCGTCCTATGGCTTGCGTATAGAGCACCAAGCTTTCTGTTGGTCGTACAAACACCACCGTATCAAAATTAGGAATGTCTATGCCAACGGTCAGCACATTGACGTTTATTAGATATTTTAATAAGCCGGCACGTGCTTTTTTAAATAAAATCACTCTTTCTTTTTGTGTGGTTTTGCCAGTTATTATGCCCCATTGACCATCTGGCAAACTTTTCGCGCATTCTTCGCAGTGTTTTCTAGTGCTAGCGAAAATAAAAGCGCCTGTCCTATTTTCCATAATGGCGCTTACTTCTTGCATTATTTGCGCGGTTAATCGAATATTTTTATCCAGCGTTTCTTGTAATTCACGTCCGTTAAATCGACCAAAGTGATTTACTTTAATATTAGAGAAATCAATGGCATTGATATTATGGGATCCAAAAGAAGGCTTTACCAGGAACCCATTTTCTATAAGCCAGTGCGTTTCTAGATTGCAAATTTCCTCTTTAAATAATTGACCATCGCCAACGATAGAAATACCTTTGCCTCGATAGGGCGTTCCCGTTAAACCAACCACCCTAAAGGGGCTTCCTATTTTGGCGTAATGGTTCAAAATGCGCATGTACATGCTGTTTAAATCGTCTGGATTTATGTTATGGCACTCGTCAATGACAATTAAGTTGAAAGGCACATAACTAATATTGGATTCCGATTGTATGCCTTTTATAATGCTATGGGGGGAGGCAAAAATTATATTTTTATTGTGTTCTTTTTCGTTTAAAGCGGCGCAATAGATGCCTGGATTTCCGCCCTGCAGTGCAAAGGTTTCTGCATTTTGGCTTATAAGCTCGGCGTTCATCGTAAGGCATAAGGCGCGCCAGTTAGCGCGTTCTAGTATGAGCAATAATTCCGCTATTATTAACGATTTTCCAGATCCCACCGATGCCGTAACAAGCAACGGATCTTTGGTTTCTTTGAGACGTTTACGCAGTGTATTTAGCGCATCGCTTTGGTATGGCCTAAGATGTTTCATGATGTTTTTTTATTTCTAAATAAGCGTTGTGGGCTTCTTCGGGTGTTTGGTATGTAGAGGTATGCATTTTTCCATGAACTCGGCATCGACACACAAAACTTTTGCCCCTTTTATAAACACCATCAAATCCCAATTTGTTTGTCTTTTCCAGTCGCATTTTTGATTTAGGAAATTCAGCCATTGCTTTTATTTTCAATTCATTCGGCGTAATTTCTGGATTTGTTAGGCGTAAATTTCTTATAAATAAACTTAATTTGTTGCATTCTTCTAATGTTTCAAAACTTCCAAAAGATATTTTTTTGCCTGCTTTTCCATTTTTATTGTTTTCTATTTGAAACATATAACGATAGCGTGTTTCTCCATTTTTAGTTTTAAATGGGGATCCTGAAACAAGACCTTTGTTTGCCTCCCTTTCTATTCCCGAATAAATACTTAAATTTTCTATTCTATTATTCATAGGATTTTCATCTAAATATTTTATCATTTTCGGCTTTTCTTTATGATGATAAATATAAATAAAATGACTTAAATTCAATGTATAATTTTTATTATTAAAATAAATAGTAGCTCTCATGCAAGGCCTTTGGCTATTGGGTACTTGATAATAGAAACTACCCAATATTTGTCCTATACGTACATTTTTATTAATTTTTGGGGCGGTTTTTCTAATAAGCTGCCCTTCCGGTTTATATTCATAATTTTCATGCAAATAATTATAAATTGCCTCCACCTCTTCCTTTGTCATTTGCTATCCTCTTTTTTCTCCATGGCATACATCCACATACCGACACCGCGCACAAAGCATATAAAGCGGATTTTTATTGATGCGCTCCGGTGGTTCATCGCAACTGTAAATGGACAGAGCTTTTATGCGTAACGCATGAAAAAATATATCGTCGTATTCCAACCATTCGTGGTGAATCTCCGATGAATCTTTGTTTAATGCAATGATAACGGCCTTCTTAAATCCACCCATACCCATATAGGACTGCAATTGGGCGTAATACGTATCCGACCATATTTTAAGACCATGCGTTTTAAAACGCTGGAAACTGCTGCTTTTGGCGGTTTTTATTTCAACAACAACCGATCCTTCGTGCTCAAGCTCCATTAACGCGTCCATATGCCCTTGAAACAAGGGCGCTTCCTCATCCACAAGTTTTAAGTAATCGTTGCTTTCAGAAGGTCTTATAAGCTTTAATCCGGCTAATTCCATATAATCCAAAACGAGACTTTCTAGTTTCGTTCCTATATCAAACGCCGTTTTAACATTCACCGGAAAGGGCGTACCTGTAACGCCTACAAAATTATACCAAATGGCGCGAGCGCAAGGGTTTCCTATAGAACTCGCGCCGATGTAGGCGCGATGCTCTTGTTTTTGATTGTCCGTAATAGCTTTTGTAATAATGCGGGTTATGTCCATTGCATTAATTCCTTTTTAAAAATAGTTAACAGTTCATAACATGGTAGGAATTAAAATGGGATGTCGTCTGTCGTGACGCCCGCTGTTGCATTCCTGTTGAGTGCGGATTCAAGGGGTGACGCGCTCGATGTATGAATAGGCGTTTGCATTTTAGTGCCTGTTAGCACTTCAAGCTCGCTTGCTGGATGGACTTCCGACACCCAATTGCCTTCAAAAAACCCACCGTCTTCTTTCGGAACACAAAATTCTTGTATCTTTAATCCTAGAATTTTACCGTTAAGCAAACCAAAATTTATGTCATGGGGGTCTTTTGTGAAGTCCAATTCAAAATTTAAAAGCTTGCAAATCAGAACCAGCATGTTTTTTGCTCTATCGGCCTTTTCAGGCTTTAAATCAAAAATGTTTATTTTTTGACGCACCTCAAAGCCTTTATAATCGCCGGTAACGAGCTTCCACTTTATTTGCATTTGCTCCGAACCATAGTTTGTGGCCGGAACAAATTCCACGCTCTTTATGCAAGCCGATGCTTGCGTGCCATCAGGAATTATTTTAAATTGCGATGCAAAAGCGTCCTCTGCTTTCCCTGTTAAACTGTTTCCGGTACTGGATTGCCAAAAACCATTCATTATTTTATCTCCTTGTTAAAAAAGGGTATGTACTGCGCAATAGAATCAAAGGTCATTTTTATTTCAGGGGGCATATTAAAGCGATTTTTGCTAACATTCGCTTCCGTCCCTCCGGTCATTATAATACGATCACCTGTGGATTTTATGACAGACCGACCGGAATCGGTTTGATCCACAAACGCTTGGAATTTACAAAAAAGTACGGCATCTGTATCATGAATGTAGGGCTCTCTGGACTTGTCGTTGTTCATGACGATAGAAAATATATCGTAATCTTCGGAGTCTGGACTTTTTATTTTTGTTATAGCAACATGGCTTATATAAATAACAGTAATTCCTAAATCTTGAAACTTATCCATCTTGGCTTTGAAGGCTTGATGTAGCCCTTGAGCGCGCAATGTTCCGGCCCCATACCCACCGCAAGCCGAATTTAACGTGGCTTTTTTTCCATTTTTTTGCGGCGGCTCTTCGTCTAATATATGGTCAATAATAAGCGTATCTAATTTACTAATCGAATCAATGACAATTGTTTTAAATGGCATTTTCTCTAAAGCGAGAAGTGCGTTTATTTTTTCCCAGAGTTCTTTGAAGGATAAAACCAAAGGAAGCGCTTTTAGATCGTCCAATCCAATCACTTCCGTTTGAATAAAAAGAGGCGATGGAAATTGCGCAGCCAGCGATGATTTACCTACGCCATGTTTGCCGTAAATTGTAATGCGAGGCGCTTTAGGCTTTGTTTTAACAATAGAATCTAATATGCTCATGATTATTCACCTTGCACAATTTTAATATGTAATTTCTTAGGCTTCTTAGTTATATAATCCTTTAATTCCATGAGCGTGTCTTGTGTTCCAAATTCTTGAAGACTTCGTAAAAGGGTTTTGTTTAAATGATACGATGTTTTTATTGTTACCGGATCTTTATAAGCAGGAATTGTGTTGGATGTTTTCTTTTCGAGATACGCTTCCTCATTCAAAGTGTATATAAATCCAGTGGTTATAATAACTTTATTGTTGTCAACGGCATAGCTCTTTTGCCCCTCGTCCCCATGCTCTAACAAGAGCGCCGCTTTCTTTTCTAAGACCTCTTTGTCCGATTCTAATTTTTTTATCTGATGGTTTATAAGCTTTAAAGCCGTTATTACAGAGCTTAATTGATTCGCCGTGTTGTCGTAATCTATTTCAAACATTTTAATCTACCTTATTTTTTAGCGTCGGTATTGACGTGCAAATAGTATATAACATTCTCTTGTTATATTGCAACCTTTTAATGTACTATATTTGTCTTCAATATTTAGATATAGGGCATAGCATGACATTTAGAGAATTATTTAATTTTTACGGTTCTGGGTATCGATTTGAGAAAGTAACGGGCATGTCGGTGGCAAATTTTGGAAATTGGCGCAAGAAAGGATTTATACCTATTGCCAGTCAAATGCGCATACAAGATTTATCGCAAGGGCAATTAAAGGCGTCTTTTGGGGACTGTGAGCCGGATTTAACGCTTTTGGACGATTTGAATAATTGTCGGTGCCATTATTGCGGCGGTTATATTATGAAACCGTGTTGTGAAAAGTGTAGTAAACATGAAAATTAAATTATACTTTGTAAGGAATAAATATTAAGGCATAATTAACTAAAGAAACGTAGGTGGTCACTTCAATGTTCCCACCTCCTGAGAACTAAAACTATTCGAATCATTACATCCTGCCAAGTTTGCTAATGATTCTTTTTCAACTGGATACCGCGCTTTGGCAAGCTAAACGGCAAGAGCATCCAAACTCACAAACCAACATCACGGAGTGATTATAGCATGTCAGATCAAACACGCAAGAACAAAAATGTTACTTTAGGTTTAAAAAAAGCAAAAGAAAGAAGAACCCCTTATCTTCAACTTGAAATACCCATTTGTGACAATCTTTCCCCTTATGCGCTCAAATTATATTGCCAGCTTAGAAAATTAGTCGACTATCAAGAAGAGCATGATGAAACTAAAATAACCGTTGAAAGTCTCGCAATATTGTCCAATATGTCCATTCGAAAAGCCTATCAAGTTTTAAATGAATTAGAAAAAGAACATTATCTTATACAAAGATTAAATTCTGATCACTGGCGATACGGACAAACTAATTCTTACGATGTAGCTCAAACCTACGGATTTTTTAAAAAAGAACCAAATAATTCAGAATTAAACCATATAGATGAAACTTTTATAACCCCTGCACAATATGCAGTTCCGACTGCACAATATGCAGTTCCGACTGCACAATATGCAGTACCATATATAGAACATAATTCTTTTCATAATTCTTATCATGTGTGTGGGGAAACTATCGTTCCTCAGCACACAGTTAAGAAATTGAAAAAGCAAAAAGCAGAAGAACAAGCTCTAAACGATCCAGAAGCCCAAAAAGCCTTTAATACTATTTTTTCTGAATACGATGTGACTTATGAGGATATGTTTCACAACTGCCAAGAGCATTTTGAACAGAAAAGCTTATGGGCAACCAAACATAGGTTCTTGCAGTGGATTAAAAGAGAGAGACCAGAAAACTATAAAAAAATACAAAATAATAAAATAGCAACGACCAATCCCTTCACGGAACAGGAAATATTAATAATATCCGACTATAACCACGCGTTACTAAAAAATGAAATGGGCATACTTTTTCCAAAAGAACAAAAACGATTAGAAGCTGAAAAGTTATATATTAGGGCGCAAGAATACAATAAGCACCTCAGAGCAGCTTAAATTTAATCTCTACATGGTTATTTCTTGTGTATTAACCCACCTATGGCGGGTAATAAAAGAAAGTTCAACCAAGATCGTTTACGGAGGTTTTAGGATTTAGGAAATAAATCTTTTGGGTCGGGCAAACCTAGTTTTTTTCGGATGTATATTTCTTCGCGAAATATATCCACCGAGAGCGGGGCTTGTATTCCAATTTTGGCTTGCATGAGCGCTATGTTAATGTCTATGAGTTTTATTATTATATCGTCGTCTAGCATAATGCTGTTTCCGATATTGCGCGTGAGTATAAGCATGAAACATCCTTGTTTTATGAGTTCTTTTATCAGATTAATCGCTTGCTCTTGCCATGTCGAGCATACGCTCTAAATGGTTTGTATTGTAATCGTGTGCTTCGCATTCTATTTTTCGAAAATAGGTGGCGTCGTACCATTCTACAGTGTACAACAACGCGCTCTTAATTGGATTAATGGGGTTTTCTATGCCCTCGATTCGGGTAACTGTGGGCTTTCCGTTAATCAAGAAAGTCGTTTGCGTTTTATCTAAAATGATGGATCCATGGCTGACTGTAATTGCGTTTACTTCAAGACGGCATACCCCGTAATTGGTTATAAAAAGCTCAACCCCACCCGTCCATCCGTTTTCTATAAAAGAGCCTGAGGGCGCAAAGCCTATTACTTTTTTTAAGTGCCTTTCCTGTATTTTTGGAAAGTCGAACGCAAAAATCATGGAATCAAAGGTGGTTACGTCGTCGGCCGCTTTTATTTTTTGTTGTCGTAGATAGAGCGCTACATAAGAGGGTCTTTTGATATAGCCGTATTTTTTAATATCAGAGGCTTCTAACGCACGGGCTTCTTTAAAAAAATCAAAACTTGCCATATCTTCGGGATTTTGTAGTATGATGCCGCCGTCCGGGAGCGGTAGGTCTTCCTTATCTAGTAGCTCCCGTTCAAATCGTATACGTTCCATTTGCTCGGTTTGGGTTTGGTTTGGTATTGCTCCCTGGGTAACTGGGGTTAAAAGCATTAAAACCGCGCACGCCGATTGTGTATAAAATATATTCATTATATTTGGTCTCCTAATAATCCCACCAGCCGTTATATATTCCGCACCCCGTTTGCTGTGTTACCTCGTCTAAAACTTCGCCTGCAGACGTCCATCGATAATGAAAGCCGCGCACAAGATAATTGTCACCCCGATTGGCGTACGCCTCCGTAGGATGATAAGCGGCTTGCCGCCATGTTGTCGACCATCCGGTGTCTATGGTGTGAGCACCAGCAGGCGTTCGTGGGTTTGGATAGTGAATACTGATTACTTTCCATGTGTCGGATTGATGGAGATACCAGGTAACGGACTCGTTAAAGCCGAAGCAATTGGCTCTGGAGTGTCGTGTGACTCCTGATATCCCAGCAGCGCTTTTCCCTGGGGATATCAAAACAATAGGAATAAGAAATAGGGCGCTTAGAACACTGTATTTAAGTTCATGCATGTTTGGCCTATTTCGTGATTGTTATGGTGTTTCTGTGCGAGGATTCGTTGTATGTAGCGCCTGAAATTATCGTTTTTCCTTCCGATTCGAAACTGCCGCACGCCGGGAATGAGGCCACGACATAGCTGTTAGCCGACTGGCTTAAGGTGCCGTTTGGAAGAAGGGTGTATCCGGTTTCATTATTTATACAATCGCCTTTGGAGGTGCATAATCTAATGCGAACCCGAATGGTTTCGGCTATTTTTTCATCGTTGTGCACGGAATAGGTATGGGTGCCATTGATTCGAACGTTTGCGTTTTTCTTGCCTGTTACGGATGGTATAAAGGTCGTGCTACTGGCGTTTACTATATTTTTTATGGGTTCATCGGTAATCGTTACGGCTGCGTCTAGTACGTCGCCTGTTGTCCATGAATGGGTGTTTAGTGGGATTACGCCTTGCATTGTCGCAAAAGATTGGGCGTTAAGTATTGTTAGAAATAGATACGTTTTGATTGGGTGTGCCACGATTTTTAATCTCCTTTAGTGTTTCTAATCGTACATTTTGCTTAATAATTTCCATCGCAAAATGCACCAAGCTGCCCCATGCAGCTTCACATACAGGATAATCGTATAAAAATTCATTGTCTTCGTTTTTTATGCATAATTTTATATTTTCATTTTCCCATTCGGTTTCAACTTTAACATCCGACCCCATTAACCCGTCTATTGGACAATACATTGCAATTCCTTATGTTAAAAAATAAATAATAATTGTTGATACGTATTGTATTAATACAAGCCATATCAAAGCGTTTAATTTTTCCTTTATGATACTAAATTTTCTATCTTCTAAGCGTAAATTAATTTGACTTTCTATGTATTTTTCGGTGTCTAGCATTTTAATTACCTTTTTGATATTTAATTATCGAATTAATCTGTGACTTATGACTTTCAATAACTTTCTTCATAACTCTAATATCAGCCTTTAAAAACTTTATTGACATGCCGCAATTAAATAATCTTCTGCTTAAATCGCATACTGTTACAGAAAATATTATCGCTATTATTCCTAATGCTACCCATAAGCCCATTTATTGCTCCCAATTAAGCCGCCCAATACCCTAATCTAAACGCTATATCCGCTATTTTACTTTTAGCATGGCTTTTGCATGCTATGCCTATTTTCTTTGTTTTTCTACCGAATGCAAACCACCATAGGAGCGTGTATTTGTTCATGAGATATTTTCCTTATCTATTTAAGTTTTGTATGCGGGCTTTCGCCCCGTTGGTTAGTAGATTCTTTTTATCATTATTTTATCGGTACTGTCATATTCACCACTTTTTTTCATAATTTTTGCTACTTCCTTGGCCTCTTGTTCCGTGTTGAATATTTCGAAAATCTGACCGTTTAATACTGTTGCGTACATTTTTATTTTCCTTATCTAGTTATTGTCTGATGTGTGTAGTATATCAAACATTTGTCATATGTCAAACATTTTATTGTTGCATTTTTTAAAATATTTGGGATATACTTGATGTCAATTAGATCAGATTGATGAATAGCGATAATAATGCTATACTTATAATAATTAACAAGTTTATTTATTTGGTAACAGATTTATTAACATTTTTCGTGGATAACTTAGTATGAACATTGAACAATGCCCGAGCTGCAGAGGTAAGAAAAAAATATTGTCTTTAGGTAATATTATTAAGGATTGTGTCCATTGTAAGGGCATTGGTCATGTCGAAAAAAAGGTCGCAGTGCCCGACTCTTCGAAAGACAATAAATATATCAAAGTGAAAGATAAGGAGGCATGATGTCTTCATCTAAGGCTGATGTTAGGAAAGTTGGCAGGCCGACTAAATATACACCAGAGTTAGGAAAATTAATTTGCGAAAGGATAGCTACGCATGATATAGGGTTGACGAAACTTTGTGCAATTTATGAGGATATGCCAGCTAGATCTAATCTTTATGAGTGGTTACATAAGTACCAAGATTTTCAAGACATGTACGCAAAAGCTAAGGTATCACAGATACAAATATTGATTGAAGAGATCGTTGATATATCTGATAATTCCTCAAAAGATTCTACAATTAATGGGCAAGGTGTAAGCGTATGTAACAGTGAATTTATTGCGCGATCTAGACTAAGAGTGGACACTAGAAAATGGCTGGCTTCTAAACTTATGCCCAGGCTTTACGGTGATCGCACTGTGGTTCAAAATGAATCAACAGAAGAAACGGAAGCGCTGAAAAAAGAACTGAAAGAACTGCGCGCACGATTGGCTCAAGAGACCGTAAAATCATACTAGGAATTGCTCAAGTAGCCTACTGGTAAGGCAGCAGACTGTTAATCTGTACGATGTTGGTTCAATTCCAGCCTTGAGCGCCATATATATAGATACATAGAGGAGATAAAATGGATAATTACGATAGAATGGATTTTGAGGATATAAAAAGAATCAATGAATTATTGCCTGACGATTTGCAGAAAAAACTATTAAAACTAATTCTTGTTACCACGTCCAATACCTACAAAGACGATATAATGCGTCATATTAAAAATTGGGAGATGAGTTGCCCCCTCGACAATATGGTCATGTATTTTGTAGGAAAGTTTTTAAACACTATCGCTGCGAATTTTATGAAATACGAAGACGGCTTAAACCTTTCACAGGCTGCTGAAAGCGTTAAATTGGCTATTAAAAAGTTGCACGATGAGATGAGCGCTATTAATCCATCGGATATATTGCATTGAGATGCCGAAATAGTATTTAAATCACAAATTTATGACAATCGCAGCACGGACAGTGACGTGCAGCCTGGGACTGGCACCATGTGAGCTAAATCACGTTATACGCATGTCTAAGGAGCGTTGCGGGGAAGAGGCGAAAACCCGATAGTCCGTGCAATTCGGGCCGATTGTCACTTTTTGGGGAGTCCGTGCCTCTTAAATGGTGGGGTTAAATGGATTGGTAACAGCGGAACGAGCAGTAAAGTTTATGCGATACCCATGTATGAATAGTATGGACAGTGCTAATACTGGGACTCCATATGACAAATTAGACTTGTGGTATCGCTCCATTTTTAAGAGGTTTCGAATGAGTATTGAGTTAGATTTATGGTACACATTAGATGCTGAAAATAATACTATTCCGTGTACGTTGCATCAGTGGGGTCAAATGTATCATACAATAGAAGGTCAACAAAGGAGAAAAGTTGCATTTGATGATATTGGAGAAATCCAAGTATCAACCGTATTCCTTGGCCTAGACCATAATCACTTTGGTGGCCGTCCTCTTTTATTTGAGACAATGGTATTTAATGGCAACGGCAATGATATCTATTGCGAAAGATATTCTACTTGGAAAGAAGCCGAAGAAGGACATAAGACAGCCCTGGAATGGGTAAATAATGGATGCCCGGATGAAGAAGAATAAACTATTCCTTTTAGGATGTTTCAAAGACAAAACATACTGTGCATCACCAGACTGCACGAACAAATGCGGAAGGAAAATGTTGGAGGAAGTTAAAGAAGCGTTTTCTCTGTTACCTAAATGGGATAGGAGAGTTTGCTATGCCTATTTTTGCGGGGAGCCTTTTGTAGATGAATAAGTTTAAAGTAGGCGATGAAGTATGGATTAGTTTTGAAGATAAAATTCCAGATAAAT
>JAZJZF010000045.1:0-30835 GCA_040389965.1 Bacteroidota bacterium | reverse complement strand
CGTATTTGCTGACTTTTAGTGATGTTTCATAGCTCATTTGTTTGATTGGCAAACTACGCTCTTATAAATTTTTGAAATGAAGTTTTACATTAAAAATATGGTTTGCGATCGCTGTAAAATGGCGGTTAGGTATGAATTAACAAAGCTAGGTATCAAGCCTGTAAATGTTGATTTGGGAGAAGTTGAACTTGAAAATGAACTGTCTGAAATACAGTATCAAAAATTTAGCGTTATTCTAAAAGAATATGGCTTTGAAATTATTGATAAGAGTAATGCTCGAATTATTGAGAAAATAAAGAATATTATTATAGAATTGGTGCATCGCTCAGATGAAGAAATGAAAATTAATTACTCTAATCACATAGAGAACAAGTTAAAAAAGAAATATAATTATTTGAGCAATTTATTTTCAGAGATAGAAGGGATAACGATAGAACAATTTATTATTTTTCAAAAAATTGAAAAGGTAAAAGAACTGTTAGTTTATGATGAGTTAAGTTTGAGCGAGATTGCCGATAAACTGGGATATAGCAGTGTAGCCTACCTATCAACCCAATTTAAGAAAACAACCGGATTAACACCCAGCTATTTTAAAAGTGTAAAAGACAAAAAACGACTATCATTAGATAATTTAAAACCTGTAAATAACATAAAACGGATTGACCAAAACATAACAGAGAAAAAGTAATATCTGCCGAAATTTGTAGTGTAATTAAAATCATAAAAAAATGAAACACACGTATAAAATATCAGGTATGACTTGCATAGGTTGCCAGACAAAAGTTCAACAGGTATTATCACAGGTAAAAGGAGTTACTAATGTTACCATTGATTTAGAAAAAGGAGAAACAGACATTACAATGGAACAACACATAGCAATTTCAGAATTAAAAAATGCTTTAAAAGACTACCCAAAATACCAATTAAGTGAAAAAAGAGTTGATATGCCAAAAGTTAGTCCTATAGAATTTGTAGAGGAGCAAAAAAGTTGGGTAGAAACCTATCGTCCTATTCTATTAATATTTGGGTACATAACAGGTATAACACTTCTGGTGCAATTGGTAAATGGTTCTTTTTATTGGATGCAATGGATGAATCAGTTTATGGCAGGATTCTTTTTAGTGTTCTCGTTCTTTAAATTATTAAACTTAAAAGGCTTTGCAGAAAGTTACGCTATGTATGATATTGTAGCTAAGCGAATAAAAGGCTATGGTTATATCTACGCTTTTATTGAGTTGGGATTGGGAGTAGCTTATTTAATGCGCTTTAATCCATTAATAACAAATTTGATTACGGTGATCATCATGAGTATGAGCATCATTGGTGTGTTACAAAGTGTGTTGAGCAAGCAAAAAATAAAATGTGCCTGTTTAGGCGATGTATTTAATTTGCCAATGAGTACCATAACTATCATGGAGGATGCATTAATGATAGTTATGAGCTTTGTAATGCTGATAGCAATGACCTAATGCATACCGTAAATGAAAAAGACGATGCACTATCCATTAAAAAATACAGTAAATAATTAAACTTAAATTAATAACCTATAAAAAATTAATCATGAAACCGATCACAAAAATAGTTATAATAATATTGACTATGCTTATATACACGAGTGGTATCGCACAAATTAAAAATATAAAAACAGAAACCGTAAAAATAGCCGGTAATTGCGATATGTGTAAAACAACCATTGAAAATGCAGGAAATAAGAAAAAGATGTCGAAAGTGGATTGGAATAAAGACTCTAAAATGGCCACATTAACATTTGATTCAAAAACAACAAGCGCTGATGAGGTACTAAAGCGCATTGCTTTAGCGGGGTATGATAACGAGAAATACCTTGCTCCGGAGGATGCCTATGCTAAACTACCGGAATGCTGCAAGTACGAAAGAAGGAAAACATCTATTACAACTATTATTCCTAAGAATGAAGCAGTAGTTCAGGATACTATCAGAAAGGAAGCTGTGAGTCCTTTATTAGAAGTTTACACAGCCTATTTTGGCCTGAAGGATGCTTTAATTGCGAATGATGGCGTAATGGCAAGTAATAAAGCAAAAGAATTATTTAAAGCAATAGATAAAGTTCCGATGGATAAAATGATTGCTGAACAACATACCGTTTGGATGACATATATGGCCAAGCTTTCTTATGATGCAGAGCACATTAAAGGCGTCACCGAAACGGCCCATCAAAGGGAACATTTCAGTTCACTTTCAAAAAATATGTTTGAGGTCATGAAAGCAATTAAACCTTCTTACCCAATATATTTTGACCACTGCCCTATGTATAATGATGGTAAAGGCGGCAATTGGATTAGCAAAGAAGCAGTTATAAAAAATCCATTTTATGGCAGTCAAATGTTGAGTTGTGGTAAAACCGTAGAAACGCTAAAATAGATTTTATGCCTTACATCAATTCATAAATATGAAAGTTCTAAAATGGTTATCAATAAATAGTAGTTCACTAAAAGTATGGCTGTCGGTTATACTTTTAGTGACCTTTCCGGCAATAATACTTGCCCAAAAAACAGTGCGTTACGACCTGTATGTGCGTGATACAATTGTAAACTTTATGGGAAAGGAAAAAAGAGCCATTGCTGTAAATGGTCAAATCCCAATGCCTACGCTTACATTTACAGAGGGAGATACGGCAGAAATTTATGTACATAACGAGCTAAACGAAACGACATCCCTGCATTGGCATGGGCTGTTTTTGCCAAACAAAGAAGATGGCGTGCCTTACCTCACGCAAATGCCAATAAAAGCCCACACAACGCATATGTATAAGTTTCCTATTATACAACATGGCACCCATTGGTATCATAGTCATTCGGGTTTGCAGGAACAAATAGGAATGTACGGTTCCTTTATCATGAACAAAAGAAAGGACGATCCAGCATTTAGAAAAGGCATTGATGATTTACCAGCTGTTCCTCTGGTTTTAAGCGAGTGGACAAATTACAATCCGAAAAATGTACATCGGATGTTACACAATGCTACAGATTGGTTTGCCATTAAAAAAGGTACGACACAAAGTTATGCCGAAGCCATAAAACACAAGCATTTTAAAACCAAACTTAAAAACGAATGGAAACGGATGTTGGCGATGGATGTAAGCGACGTGTATTATGATAGGTTTTTAATGAATGGCAAAAATGAAAGCCAGCTTTCGCAATTTAAAGCAGGAGATAAAGTCCGCTTGCGAATATCAAACGGAGGTGCATCCACCTATTTTTGGTTGAAATATGCCGGGGGTAAAATTACCGTTGTAGCCAATGATGGAAATGATGTAGTCCCTGTTGAAGTAGACAGATTGATCATTGCTGTATCGGAAACCTATGATGTCATTGTCACTATACCAAACGACAGTATCTCTTACGAATTTCTGGCAACTTCAGAAGACCGGATCAATTCATCTTCCTTATTTATTGGAAATGGAATTAAGCAATTAGCATCGCCTTTACCTAAATTGAAGTATTTTGAGGGCATGAAAATGATGAATGGCATGATGAAAATGAATGGAGACCTGGATGATATGGATATGCAAATGAGCCTAAATCAAATGGATATGAATGTAGTCATGTATCCCGAAATTACAGGAGCAGAAAATAAAAAAACAAATGTGAAGATGCAGGGAATGGATATGGGTAACAACCATAATCAATACAATGCAAATGCACTTTCAGATATGGTAACCTTAAATTATGCTATGCTTAAATCACCTGGTAAAACTACCCTTCCAAAAGATGCGCTAGTGAAAGAGCTGCATTTTGAACTTACCGGCAATATGAACCGTTATGTGTGGAGTTTGGATAATAAAGTAGTTTCCGAAACCGATAAAATTTTAATTAAAAAAGGTGAAAATGTTAGAATGATAATTTACAATGGATCGATGATGCGCCACCCTATGCACTTGCATGGCCATGATTTTAGGGTACTCAATGGGCAGGGCGAAAATGCTCCACTGAAAAATAGTATTGATATTATGCCAATGGAAACTGATACCTTAGAGTTTAACGCAAATGTGGATGGCGATTGGTTTTTTCACTGCCATATTTTATACCATATGATGAGTGGAATGGGTCGGGTTTTTACTTACGAAAATCAACCAAAAAATCCCTTAATTCCAAATCCGAAATACGCTTTTAGGAAATTAAAAAGTGATGACAGGAAGTTTCATTTTATGGGCGAAACCGATATTGCAACCAATGGAAACGATGGCATGGCAATGTTACAAAACACACGTTGGAGCCTGAGTTCAGAATGGCGATTAGGATATATGGATATGCACGGCTATGAAGTAGAAACACATCTTGGAAGATATATTGGTAAAATGCAATGGTTTATGCCATTCATCGGGTATGATTATCGTTATAGAAAACAAGACGGAGAAATAAATTTTCAGAAAGAAAACTTATTTAAACAATCAGACACAAAAGATACCCGACAAGCGTTTTCAGCCGGGTTTTCATATACATTACCAATGTTAATACATTTTGAAGCGGAAGTTTTTACGGATGGCACAGTTCTTTTACAATTGAAACGAGAAGACATACCCCTTACAAAACGGTTAAGATTTGGATTTATGCTCAATTCAGATAAAGAATACATGGTTGATTTTCGCTACATCCTGAACAAAAACATGGGTATCAGAACGCATTATGATAGTGATATGGGCTTTGGCGTGGGGCTTAACTTTAACTATTGAATCAATAGCAAAACAGTACAGGGATAAAAGTTGAATCACATAAAAAGCTCCGGACTGATTCTACAGAATGGATATTATTCCTTAAATTTACTTTAAAATTACCTGAGTATGGGAGCTGCACTGTTTATCTCTTTAGGTCTTTTGGCCCTGTTTAGTGTTCCACTAATTACAGCCTCTTTTGCAAAACGCATGGGGCGCAATCCTAAAATATGGTTTTTAATTGGTTTGGTATTACCGGTAATAGCTACGTTTATCATCTTCTTCTTACCCGATCTGTCAGAGGAAGAAAATAATAAAGACCTTCCTGAAAATTAGAACTTACCAATAAGCCGGTCCGTATTTTTTTGAAAGCTTCGATTTCGGAAACGTTTCGTAAAATATCTGGTCAAACCATATCAGTACCTTTGGGCCAAAGGAAAAGGAATTCAACTTATCGCCCACGTTATTGGTGTTTTTAAGTGCAAAACGATAGCATACATCAAATCCTACACCGCACCATTTAAAGGCTTTAAACTGCACCGTAATGCCCGGTTCATAGGTCAGTAAAAAATGCTTTTTTGATTTTACCACGCCACCCGGCCAGTAATACTGAAACCAGGCAAAGCCTGTTCCCACCTGTATAGGAGTACTTAACTGCCAGCGCTTGTTTTTGTAAAAAACGAAATCGGCATAATAACACAGATAACTAAATTTTAAATAATTGTTTACCAGGATCGGGCTCCCATTCAATCCCTGCACTTTAAGTTTATCGCTCACATCGCCGTTGAGCCAGCTATAACCAATACCAACCCTTAATTTTCTCCTAAAGGTCACACCCAATCTTACACCCGATACTTTTGTGGCCGTGTTACTGAAAAAAGAATAGCGCGATTCCAAACGGGCATCAATGCTGGGCCTCGAACGTATAAATACTTTAAACGTATCTAAAAACTGTGCTTTCACACTAATGCTTAAAAATAAAATGGCTATAAAGGCGAGAGCTTTCAATGATACAAAAATAACAGAGAATAATTGTTTACAATTCGTACCCATAGAATTGTATTAACAAGCACGGTGTAGTAAATTTGTGTTTCATGAGCAGTCCGCAATCCTTTTTAGATATTTCTGTTGTTTACCTCAAAGGCATTGGTGCTGCGAGGGCAGAAGCATTGCAAAAGGAATTGATGCTGTTTACATACAAGGATTTTTTAACACATTATCCGTTTCGCTATGTCGATAAAACGCAGTTTCAAACCGTAAGGCAGGTTACGGAAGAGTCTGTTTATTATCAGTTGCGTGGACAGATTACAGAAATTCAGTTTGCAGGAGATAAACGCACCAAACGGCTGGTGGCCAAATTTAAAGATGCTACCGGAGTCATAGAACTGGTTTGGTTTCAGGGTGCCAAATGGATGGCAGAAAAATTAAAATCCAATACCGAATATATTGTTTACGGAAAAGCAACTTCCTTTATGGGCCGTTTTAATATGCCGCATCCCGATATTGATGTGGTTACCCCGGAACTGCTGGCAACACAATCGTCTTTTCAATCGGTATATAACAGCACCGAAAAATTAAAATATAAAAACCTCGATAGCGAAGGGCTTCGTAAAACCATGCGGGTATTGGTTTCGCAGTTAAATGAGCAAAATATTCCTGAAACGCTAACGCCGACCGTTATCAACGATTTTAATTTAATATCAAGAGTTGATGCCTATAAGCAGGTGCATTTCCCCGATTCTAAATTATTATTGGAGAAAGCCCGGTTCCGCTTAAAATTTGAAGAACTGTTTTATGTGCAGCTGAAATTATTGAGAAGCAATAACCTCAGGCATCAGGCATCAGTGGGCTTTGTATTTAATAAAGTAGGAGAAATATTTAATAATTTTTATAATCAATACTTACCGTTTCAGTTAACCAATGCCCAAAAAAGAGTGGTGAAGGAAATCCGCATAGATATGGGTTCAGGAAAGCAAATGAGCCGTCTGGTGCAGGGAGACGTAGGAAGCGGGAAAACACTGGTGGCTTTGCTAAGCATGCTCCTGGCTTGCGATAATGGCTTTCAATCCTGCTTAATGGCTCCTACCGAAATTTTAGCAAAGCAACATCACGAAACGATTTCATCATTGGTAGAACCTCTGGGCTTAAAAGTAGTATTGCTTACAGGATCTACAAAAGCCAAGGCCCGTAGGGAGCTTCATCAACAATTGGAATCGGGTGAAATACATATTTTAATTGGTACGCACGCCCTGATAGAAGATGTGGTTATTTTTAAAAATCTGGGATTAGTGGTTATTGATGAGCAGCACCGCTTTGGAGTAGCACAGCGTGCTAAAATGCATAAAAAGAATACACAGCCGCCTCATGTATTAATTATGACGGCAACACCAATTCCCAGAACGTTAGCAATGACCCTGTATGGCGATTTGGATACTTCTGTTATTGATGAGCTGCCACCAGGCCGTAAACCCATTAGCACCATGCATTTCATGGAAAGCCAGCGTTTGCGCCTCATTGGTTTTATGAAGTCTGAAATTGCCCTGGGCAGGCAGGTGTATATTGTATATCCCCTCATTCAGGAAAGCGAAAAAATGGATTTCCAGAATCTGCAAAATGGCTACGAAGCACTCCTGGACGATTTTCCGCAACCTCAATACCAGATCAGCATCGTACATGGTAAATTAACACCGCAACAAAAAGAATTTGAAATGCAGCGCTTCATCAAAAACGAAACGCAGATTATGGTAGCTACTACAGTAATTGAAGTAGGTGTTAATATCCCTAATGCCAGCGTCATGGTTATTGAAAGTGCCGAACGTTTTGGCTTGTCTCAGTTACACCAGCTAAGAGGAAGGGTAGGGCGTGGAGCCGATAAGTCCTATTGTATTTTAATGACTTCCTATAAACTGGGTGCAGATAGCAAACTCAGGATGGAAACCATGGTAAGAACCAACGACGGTTTTGAGATCAGTGAGGTGGATTTGAAATTAAGAGGCCCCGGCGATTTGGATGGAACGCAGCAAAGCGGGGTGCTGGATCTTAAAATTGCGGATCTGGCGCAGGACGGACAAATTTTACAGCTGGCGCGCTCATCGGCACAGGCAGTTTTAAATGAAGATCCTCTTTTGCAAAGCCCTGAAAATCAATTATTACTCAACCACCTGCAAAATAGCCAAAGAAGCAGGCAATCCTGGAGTAAAATAGGGTAATTTTAGCACATTTGTCATGACAAGCGTCTGATTTTAAGCCGATTCATATTATTATGGCTGAAAAAGGAGTATTTGTTTATTTATAAAAAAAGTTTAATTTTGGTATACTAAAATTGTTAAAATGAAGACAATAGCTTTTCTATATGTGTTTTTATTTGTTTGTTTGTTTAAAGTGCATGCAACTCAACCGCAGCCAAAGCAACAACAACAGCCTAAAGACTGTGTAAAACATCCTCAGATTGTAAAAGCACATCCTGTGGAAAAAGTAAAAGCTGTGGCAGAAAAAGCGACTACTGCTACTCATACTTCAAAAGGGGGAAACTCCATTCCTCATTTTTCGGTATTAAATTTTATTAACTTTTTTTACGCTAAAGATACCCTCGATAATTTACGGGTTATGTAATGTATCGTAATACCTTTCTTCTTTTCCTTTTTTTTCTTTTTGTAACTGATATTTCCCTTGCCGGAGATAGCTTGTATTTTAAGCTTCATTTTGTGTATGGTTCAAAACCGCTTCATAAATTTAAACGAAGCGAACCAAAATATTTTGGCGGTATTCATGGCGGACATGTATATATGGAAGTTGATCGTGATATTTTTAGCTTTGGGTTACATAACGGACAATGGCATATCATTGCACACAAAAAAAAGATAGTAGGACAATACCGCATCGATAGTAATTTGGTATGGTGCGGAGATACCGGTAAATTAAAGATAACAACGATTAGTATTCCTATTACCAAACAGCAACTCACCGAATTTAAACACCTGGAAAAAAACTATCTTCAAACAGCGCCTTATGATTATGCGTTTATTGGAATGCGCTGTGCGGCAGGCGCCTACGATGTTTTAAGCCGGGTGGGTATTTGTAAGCAAAGATCAAGGATAGGAATTATTACCAAAAATTTTTATCCCAAACGTTTAAGAATAAAACTTTTAAGGCGTGCTAAAAACGAACATTGGCCGGTAGAAAAGCAGCAAGGCCGGCCCACCAGGAAATGGGAAAAAGATTAATCGGAATTAGTATTGAAATAATGACGTTCAAATTTTCCTCGCCTCTTTTTGTATTATATAATGTTAATTTTTTTTGTGGAGAATAATTAAACTTTACATTTGGAAAACAAAAGTATTACATACAGCTACCACAATACTCTTTGTTGTCCCCTTAATTTATAACCTAATTTTTTTATGAAAAGCTTAATTTTAGTACTTACAGTTGGTTCTTTATTTTTAATACCCTCATGCGCAAGCCAGGGTGGCGCTATGCAGTCGGTTTCGAGTATATTCCCTGTGCAGGAAGCTACTGTGTTGGCAGAGGGAATGGCATCAAAACTGGGATTAACGGCCCTGCAAAAAACAAGCGTTTATAATACTTTACTAAACTATTATACTCAGAAAAAAGGTTTGTACGATCAGCTGAAAAACAATGCCATTACACAGGCTGCGTTAAATGTGGCAGAATCTAAACTTAACCTGGATAAAAATAATGCCCTTAAATCAATCATGGCTAACAGCACACAATTAGCTAATCTTGGGCAGTTTTTCGGAATTAAATAAGTGTTTACTTGACCTGTATGAGTTAATTCCTACCTCAGGTCAAATAAATTTTCGACACCTATATATCGTTCAACGGTAAAACCTTCAGCATAATCGCAGTTAATGGCGCGGCCAAATACCTGTGCTTTTGATTTGATGTTTTCCATAAAATTCTTGCTTGAGATAGGTGTTTCAGGCTCTTTGGAGTTAGGATCATAAAACTGGGAAGAATAAGCAAAAATGCTTTCCATCTTTTTTTCCATGTAAGGAGTAATGTCTACCACGAAATCGGGTTTAATAAAATTATCCTGCACATAATGGTAAATTGCTTTAGGGCGCCAGGCAGTTTGCAAAGCGTTATCTTCTCCACGGGTCTCTACTTTTATTAAGCCACTGTAAAAACAAGCATCTGAAGTCAGTTTTGCAGCACGTGCATGATCGGGATGCCTGTCGGAAACAGCATTGCATAACACAATTTCGGGTTGGTATTTTCTGAGGATATGAATAATATGTTTTTGACTGCTTTCATTATTTTCAAAAAAGCCATCTGCCAGGGTTAATTGTTCTCTTGCCGAAAGCCCGAGTATTTTGGCAGATTTCATTGCTTCTTCGGTTCTTAAGGCGGCATTTCCACGCGTACCTAATTCGCCTCGTGTAAGGTCTAAGATCCCTACTTTTTTACCAAGAGCTATATGTTTTAAAAGAGTTCCGGATGCAGATAACTCTACATCATCGGGATGAACGCCTATTGCTAAAATATCAAGTTTCATGTGTTATTTTCTCTTACGAAGGTACTGAATATAGGTTAAAACCGCATAATGAGATGCTAAAATTTATGAGCCGGAAAATAAAGATGATTTAGTCGCTTAGGCTTGTCTTAACTGTTTTTCGAAGATCCCTTGCTGTACAAATGCGTTAATGCTTAAAAATCGAATCAATGGCAAACCCTAAAAGTTGCACCGAAAGCGTAAAGGTAATAGCACCTAATATATAAGCAGAAAATGCTTTCAGATAGCTGCCAATTTTTTTCTCATCAAAAAACTGCGCGATGGCCCATGAGCAATATATAAACGCAATGAAGCCTGCAATCTGTAATAGATGTACCTTAACAATTCCTTCAATAATGGCAAAAACGGCGAGTATCAACATTCCCATGCCCATCACAAAACATAAAAGGATGATGATTTCAAAAAAGTTGTAGCTATGTTTTTTGAAAAACAATTTCAGCCATAAAGCAATGAATATGCCCATGATAATATTGGCGTAGCCGTAATGGCTTTCTACCCATCCGGAAATAGCAGCACTTGCTCTTTTTTTAGCTTCGGCAGGTAGTGCATACACCTCTTCCGTATGAAAGAAATGACTGATCATTGTATAGATCACAGAACACACAATAAGAAAGATGATAGGTTTTACAAGCTTGGTTCTGTTTACAGAAATATACTCTCTCACATTTTTTCCCGGCCTGAGCAATAGCTCTCTGATAGTGAAAAAGATCCCTTTTTCAAGATGCAGGACATGTGCAATTTCGTGTTGGATATAATGCGCGTCAATTCGTTTAAGCTTGCTTGCCTGGCCGCATTGAGGGCAGTAGTTTTGATTTATTTCAGTTTTACAATTGGTACAGGTTGTCATTTGGGTGTTTTGATGCTATGAGTTTTGTTCAAAGTGGCTAAAGATACAATGTTGCGGGACTTTTGCAAAGCGAAAATAGTTTTTTGAGCTGAGAAAGAATTTGTAGATGCTTTGTTCTTCTGTCGGTTTGCGCTTGTTTTCTGCTAAGGGTAGTTCGTTGTCTTATTGGGGATTGTGTCGCGAAACAGTTTCTCGGTCAATATACTTTTGCATATTGTTGCTGAATGAACGTTTTAAAAAGTCCGTCACTGTATTAAATTCTGATTCGGTCAATGTTTTGGTCTTCAAAAGATTAATTGCCATTGAACTTGCCATAGAAATATCAGAGTCAATTTTGATAATGTCAATTAGGTTGGTAATAAGTTGTTCTGATAAAAATGATTGCGTCTGCAAGTAATTTTTAAAAGTTGCATAACGATAATGTTCTGTGTTTTCGTCCTTGCCGTTTTTAAATTCATTCGCTTGTTTCAGCAAAAGATCTAAAGTCAAAATTTCGTAATCTAACCAAAGTTGGTCATATTTTAAAAGCGCTAAATTTTCTTTACTCATGTGTCCTAAATTACCGGTAAGCCACTGTTAGCGACTGGCATTTTTAGTTTGCCCTGTGATGATTTTAACTAACCTTATTTCTCCTTTTTCATCGTCTTGGGAATCAGAAACGATTCCTGTCATAATATTCTCTTCAATCAGGGTAAATTCAAATGAGTCTAGGAGATAATTCTCTAACAAGTCCCTTTTCACAAATGAATAATTTACCCCCAAAAGAGTTGCTTTTTTATCATTAATTTTTCCGGACATTAATTGCTGAACAACATCTTTATGATTATGCTCTTGCATTGTAATAATGGCATTGGCTGTAAGAAGTTCCTTATCTTGTTCAATATTTAATGTTATATCATGATAGCCGTTCAAGTCAAATGATCCAAGCCAGCTTCCTGAAATTGATTGAATTTTTTCCGGCGTTTTTTTTGTACTTACTTTTTTCGAAAGTTTTGGAAAGGCAATTGAATTTGGGTTACTTATTCCTTCAAGATATCTTTCTAAATCGGGATTTTCAAGCACTTTGCTAACAAGTGCTTGAATTCCTAGTTTTAAATTGTTACCCCAAAAAGGATCATTTACATCATAATATAAGTAACGCAAGTCTTTCAAGTCAAATGGAACATCCTCACCATTTCTAGTAATTATAATTACTGGCTTACCGATTGCATGTGCTAGACCTACTTCATAGAGTACATTGGGGTTTCTGCCAGTCAGTTCTGCTAAAACTAACCTACAATTTCTAATTGATTGCCAAACATCATCCATTATTCGCTGTTTAGAATAAATTTCATCACCACGGATACATTCAATATTTAGCTCATTAAAAGCAGGGAGAATAATATTCTCATACTCACTCTGAAATAATGAACTAAAAGGCATTACTACAAAACATGAATTTTTTACCTCTCCTAATTCTATTTCAATTCTATTTTTAGTCATTTTATTTATTGAAGTGTGGTTCTCATATTACAATACTATTATACTAGGGTAGATTTTATTACTTTTATAAAACCTATCATTATTTTAGTGGTTATTTTACTTTCCTTATAGCTTGTTCTTCTACAACCTTACAGTATCTCTCCCTGTTTCCTTACCGTTACCCATTTGCCGGCGATGTGTGCCGAGATACTATTGTCATACATGGCTTCGCAGCTTACGCCTGGTAAATAAAATGTTCCTGTGTAAGACGAATTGAGTAATACTTTAAATGTTTTGATACTGCCAACGCCCATATCAAAATAGCTGTAAACCCTATCATCGCGTATATCCTGGTAAGTAGGAACATCACCTTTTAAATAGGTAATATTATCTAAACGCTGATTGCGTATTTCCCAGCCGCTGGCAAATATTTGTGTTAAGGCAAGGTTTCGGTACATGCCTCTTACACCCGGATTTTTAATAGTGACTTCGGCCATAAAATCGGTGCCTTGTTCTAAATTGTTCACATCAATAGGGTTTCCGGTAAGCGTTTTATAATTTACCAGGAGTTCTAAATTACTGAACTTGTCGGTTTCTTCGCCCGCCTTTGGAATACCCTGTTTGACAAGCCTTGCAAATAAATTACCACCGCCTTTTACGGTTACTTTTACAGATGTAGAAGCATTAGGATTTTTTAGTTCAATGAGTTTATATTTCGATTTATTAAAATCACTCACTGCAATGGCATCATTTCCTATGTTGACATCTGCCGCTAAAGCCGATGTGTTACCATTTAATTTAGCATACTTGCTAATGGCCATTAAACAATAGGCGGTAGACTGGGTACTTAACCAATACTCATTATTGCCTAATTTGGCTGCAAGGCTTTTTACTTTTAAAAAGGCATTGTTATTGTCTTTTAAAAGGGTCATGGTTTCCAGGATCATCGCATCATCGCGTTCGGTACTGCCATACGTGTAGTAATAGTCGTTTTGCACTTTTGCATTGATGGAAATATTGAACACCATTTTTTTAGCAACTTCCAATTGTCCTGCTATAGCATACGCTGCTGCCAATCGCCATTTTACTTCGTTTGCCAGGCTCGATTTTTCTTTCAGTCGGTTCATAGCGCCAAGCTCCGGAGTGCCGGCTAATGCCAGTGTGTAGAGGCGATAGGCCTGTGTAAGGTCTTCGCCATAATAAGCAGTGTTTTTATTATTCACGTAGCCCTGTGCTTTTTGTTTCTGGTATTTTTTCCAGTTGTCTAATAAGCCATAGGGTAATGAATATCCTTTTGCTTTGGCTTCGATTAAAAAATGTCCGGCATAATTGGTTCCCCATTCGTTGGCTTCGTTTAAACCCGGCCAGTATGATAAGCCTCCGCTTGCTGTTTGAAACTGTTTTAAACGGGTAATGGCTGCTTTTGTCGCATTATCAATAAAGGCTTTTTGATTGACACTTAGTTCAGAAATATCATTAATATACAAGCCCGCAAACACCGATGAGGTAGTTTGTTCCACACAGCCGTGAGGGTATTCTACCAGGTAATTTAAACGCTGCGATAAATTAATAGAAGGCAGGGTAGATAATTCCAGATAGGCTTTATTGGTTCCGCTAATACCTATCGGCACATAGCTTGTATTTAAAGATTTGGCTGAGGTTAGTAAAAACTCTTCGGCATCTGTAATGCTCGGATTGTTTGCTCTTACAGCAATTTCAATGGTTTCTGAGGTGGTTTCTCCGGCGCCTTTTGCTGTAATTTTAATTTTTGCAACGCCTAAAGCATCTTTAATTTTTAATTTAAAGTTTATGACTTTATCTCCAATACCGCTAAAACTAACGATCTGCGAATTACCGTTTACGGTTTGTGCAAATTTGTCGGTTGTAACGGTAACTGTTGCCATTTTCACTTTTTTCTCCATGGCAAATACCGTTACCGGTAAATTTACTTCTTCGCCGGGGCCTAGTACCCGCGGTAAGGTCGACAAGATCATTAACGGTTTCCGTACAGGAACCGCTTTTTCGGTATTACCATATGCACCCTGATAACCCGCTACTACCATCACTCTTACTGATCCCACATATTGCGGAATGTCTATTTTGTGTGTAGCTGTCTCGCCTTTTTTTAAGTGGAATGGCCCTATGAAACGTACCATTGGTTTAAAGCGTTGTGCGCTGTTCTCCGGTTTCATATTGGCTGCATCGTCACCACCAATCGATAAAATGCGACTCATAGCATTACCAAAAGTACCAATCACATTATCGTATACATCCCATGTTTTTACTCCTAAAGCCTCTTTAGCATAAAATGCTTTCCAGGGGTCGGGTGTTTTAAAACGGGTAATATCCAGTAAGCCTTCATCTACCACAGCCAGCGTGTAAGCCATTTCTTTACCATTGGCTTCGCTTACTTTAACGATCTCCTGGCTTTCCGGTTTCCATACTGCCGTGGTGTTAATCTGTGGTTTCAGAATGGTATTATCATCCTTGATCATTAAAGCCGCCACACCATATAAGCGGATAGGCAGGTCGTTTGCGGTTTGCGCATGTGGCTGAATTAAATGCACAAAGGCATAAATATTCGGCGTCATCTCTTTGGTTACCGTAAATTCATATTCGGTAGTACCTTCTTTTGTATCGATCCATTTACTTAATAAGGTACGGCTGCCGTTTTCGATGTTAATTAAAACCTTGCCACCGGCAGGACTTGGAATTAAAATTTTTGCTTTGTCGCCAACTTTATAGTCTGTTTTATCGGTATTAATGGTTAACACATTACTTCCTTCATTTCCTTTTGGCGATTTACCTGCCCAGCTTGGCCAGTCAATAAATACAACCTTTCCGCAGGCATGGCCGCTTTCTACATCTTTTACATACACAAGGTAACGCCCCCAGGAAGGACGATTAACACGTAATTTGAAATTTGCTTTTCCATTCAATGAAGAAATTTGTTCTGTATAAATTGGTTCATGGTAATTGCTTCCAATGTACGACGATAGATCCTGGTTGTAGTTATCCCACCACCAGCGCCAGTCCAGTTTATATACTTTTACTTCAATATTGGATCGCGAGGTTGCTTTCCCAAATTCGTCAACCGTAGCAATTTCAACACGATGGTCAATGTCTGTTTCAAGATAGTTTTCCTCATCTTTTGTTTCAGGAACTTTAACACCTACATAATGTGTATAAGGCGAAACAGGAATAGTGAAACGATCGGTACTAAAAGCACCACCTTCTTCAAAGGCTCTGATAGTAAAGTTTGCAGCCAAAAAGCCCGGCGCATTTTTAGTATCATTTAATTCTGCCTTTACATCTACAAAACCCTCATCGTTAGTAGTGCCTGTAAAAATAGTTTGTGTTTCAGAAGAAAAATTTTGTGCAGGATTATCAAATGTGAAACCTTTATAACCTTTAAATTCCGTATCCATTTGCGATAAGGAAACATCAATTTTTGTTTCAAGGTTCCTTCCGGGAGCACCATGCAGCCATTTAATTTCCAAGGGACTGTTAAGACTCAAATCGGTGCTGTAAATTTTATCCCTTTTATAATCGAGGTTTATTTTTAAACGATTCGGCATAATGGTTTCTATGCGGATGTTTTTGGTAAACACAGCACCTCCCACTTTTACTTTGGCCAAATAAACTCCTGTAGGAGCAGCATTTTCGGTCTTTGTAGCAAAATTATAAAAGCCATCCACATGTTTAGTGCGGGTTAATTTTTGTACCACTTGTCCCTGTGGATTTAATAGTTCCAGAGATGCAGGATAATTTTCAGGAAATTCCTTTGCTTTATTTTCTAAAATAAAAGAAAGGTATAAACTGTCTCCCGGGCGCCATACGCCACGCTCGCCATATATAAAGCCTTTTACACCTTTTTGCACCACATCGCCATCTACTTCAAACGAGCTTAAGGAAAGTGAATTTCCGTCGTCTAGTTTTAAGTAAGTTCTTTCCTGACCACGTTTGGCAATTAATACGAAGGGTTTAAATTTAGTTTCTAAAACAGCAATGCCCTCGCCGTTAGTAGTAACTTGTTTTAGTTTTTGCTGTTGGTAATCATAAGCCTCAACACTTACATTAGCAAGCGGTTTAGCCGAGATAATATCTGATGCAAAAATATTTATTTGCCCGTTGTTACCACGCTTGGCAATTAAACCGATGTTAGTGGACAAAATATTTCGGTTAACCGATTTATTATTATAGTATGCTCTTGAGCAAGGATTATTTCTTTCAGAATAATCGTAGTAATAGTAATCATCATAATAATCGTCGTACGAATTATAATAATCCCATTCTTTTTCTTCGTCATTATCTGTGCTTCTGTCAACGTATTCTTCATCTTCGCCATGCGACGAGGTATCGCCCTGGCAATTGTAGATAGAATAGTTACGGTTAAAACTTAAACGGATATTATATAATGCTCCCGGTTCCGCTTTAATTAAAGAAGACAGGTCAATCGAATATTTACTCCATTTATTGCGGGTTGGATTTCCGTTTGGCTGTAAAGCAACTTTCTTTTTAACAATCAATTTACCTACACGGCGTAATTCCTGGCTACCTTCGAGGCTGTTAACCTGTAAAAATTGAAGCATGTTTTTTTCGTAGACACGGGTAATGCGCACATCAACCGCATTAAGGTTCACCGCTTCAAAAGGAAAGATCAAGCCATTGGAGCTCGGTAAAATAACGCCTTTTCCTACTAATTTTACAGCAGGTTTAAGATCTTCAAAAAATACAGAATAAGTAATGGCTTCTTTCAAATGCTTACCATCACTGTTTTTAACGCCATTACTTATAATAATATCTCTTGCTTCGGTATAGCGTTCGCCGGTATATATTTTAATCGTATTGTTTTCTATCATAAAGCTGAGCCTGGATTCCGTTGCAGGAGCACTTTCAACATTATCATTGTATTCGTTCTCATTTGATACATTTGCCGTTGCGCCCGAATTACTTATAGAAATCAGACCTTCCAGATTTTGGTTCGGATCTATTTTATCTGAAAACTGCAAAGTCACAAACTGATCGGGCTCATTATCTACCAATACATTTAATAAGGTAAATTCATTGGTATTGGGGATAGCAACCTGTTGTTTTCCTGTTTCGGATGCGCCTATCGGTTCTCCATTATAAGCAATAACTAATTCGCCTTTTCCCTTTTGCACATTACTAATGGTAAAATGATGGGTAGTAGAATTTTCGTGTAACCATGTTACTTGCAGGCTTTGTTGCCCCTGGTTTACCTGCATGGTTTTTTCTACCAGTAAGTTATCGGCATAATCTGCAGTGGTTAAAGTCCCATCAATTTCCAGTACATTGGTTCCCGTAGTTTTATAATTGCCAATGGTAATTTCCATAGCTTGTTTAAGCGTTGAAAATTCAAATTCAAATTCTTTTAAATCGTCGCTTACGCCAAGCACATTCCCCAAATGAAATTTGGCTTTATAGGTTTGATTATTGTTTAAACGCTGAGCAGGTTTAAACTCAATGGTTTTTTTATCGATCCATGTAATGGTTCCCTGAACAGAAGGACTAAATTCAAACAGGGTATTATCTGTTTCTTTTCCCTCTTCAATGCTGTTATTGGTTTCTTCCTGTAATACAATGGTAATTTTGCTGTCCACAGGTATGTAACCGGCGGTGTAGGCTGCTACATACTCCTTGTAGGCAGGATTTACGTATGCCGTATCATTTTTTGCGTGTACCGACGAATAATAAGTTAATCCGACAATGGATAGCGCTGTGATAAGAAACACAGCAATAAGGGTTTTAATTGACATAGTTTTATGGGAATTTTACCAAAATTAAGTAAAAAAAGGGCTCAAAAGCAAAAATCGGGCAGGGGCGAAAATTATTTGAAATATTTTATTTTGGGAACAATAAAGTAACATAAGCTGCGTTTTTAATATAAACTCTAAACATTATCTATGCATAAAACCTCTACTCTTGTTTCTACATCCCTAAAAACCACTAAAAACAAGCAACCTGCTGAAATGCCGGTTGAAATCCCCGCTATTTCAGATTCTATTATTAATTCCATTCTCAATTACTCCAAA
This sequence comes from Bacteroidota bacterium, assembly GCA_040389965.1. GTDB lineage: Bacteria > Bacteroidota > Bacteroidia > B-17B0 > Aurantibacillaceae > UBA4416. The sequence goes on along the minus strand of JAZJZF010000045.1, from coordinate 12,248 downwards.
TCGCTGAGTGTAAAAAGGTCAGATTCGGTTGGATTTATTGAAGTTGTGGCCAGCTAAAAAGCTGTTTTTTATGGCCTAAATGCCTAAAATAAGCCGGGGTAAAAAATACTTAATTAATAAAGTTTGTGTAATAGCTATATTACCTTATTTTTGCGTTCTACTTTATTAATTTTACAATGGCACAATTTGAATTAACAATGCCCAAAATGGGTGAAAGTGTTGCTGAAGCAACCATTATAAAATGGACCAAGAACGAAGGCGATACTATTAAAATAGATGAAACGGTTTTAGAAATAGCCACTGATAAAGTTGACTCCGAAATTCCGTCGCCGTTTGAAGGTAAACTGATCAAAAAATTCTTTAACGAAAATGATGTTGTACAGGTGGGTGCAGTTATTGCTATTATCTCATCTGATGCCAATGCCTCTGTAAGCGAAGCTCCTAAAACAGTTGCTCCGGCACAGGAAACAGCCTCCATATCCAATACAAATTCTGCTCCTGCAAAATCAACCGAAACAGTTAACAACGATTATTCAGGAACCGACAAGTTTTATTCGCCTTTGGTAAAAAGCATTGCCAAAGAAGAAGGTATTTCTTTAGCAGAGCTTGATGCCATAAAAGGCTCTGGACAAGAAGGAAGAGTGACTAAAGCGGATATCTTAGCTTATTTACCTAACAGAAATAAACAAGCTGCTTCTACAACACAAACTCCGGCAAAAACAGAAGAGAAATCTGCAGTAACCGGTTCTAAAGGAAGTATGGGTGTTCCTGATAATACCGTATTGGTTCAACGCCCTGCGGTATCAGTTGGTGCCGGCGACGAAATCATTGAAATGGATCGTATGCGTAAGATGATTGCTGATAACATGGTTATGAGCAAGCATGTATCTCCGCACGTAACATCTTTTGTGGAGGCTGATGTGACGAACTTGGTTCAATGGAGAGATAGAATCAAAAAAGATTTCGAAAAACGCGAAAATGAAAAAATAACCTTTACTCCTTTGTTTATTGAAGCAGTGGTTAAGGCTATTAAAGATTTCCCAATGATTAACGTATCCGTAGATCAAACAGGAACCAAAATCATTAAACGCAAAAATATTAACATTGGTATGGCAGCGGCCTTGCCAACAGGTAATTTAATTGTTCCGGTTATTAAAAATGCCGATACAAAAAATCTGGTAGGTATTACAAAAGATGTAAATGACCTGGCTAACAGAGCACGTGCCAATAAATTAACGCCCGACGAAATTCAGGGAGGTACTTTTACCATCAGTAACGTGGGTAGCTTTGGTAATGTAATGGGTACACCAATTATTTTACAACCGCAGGTAGCTATTTTAGCAGTAGGAACCATTAAAAAGAAACCGGCCGTTATCGAAACCCCGCAGGGAGATGTGATTGCCATCAGGCATTTTATGTTCCTGTCTTTATCTTACGATCACAGGGTAGTAGATGGTTCTTTGGGAGGAAGCTTCTTAAGAAAAGTAGCTGATTATCTCGAGAGTTGGGACATAACCAGAACTTCTTAATTTGTTAAAATCCCGCCTCAGAGCGGGATTTTTTTATCGGCAAAATTGTGCTTTATATCTAAATTATACTATTTTTGTTAACTTGTTTAAATCAATCATATGAAGAAGTTTTATTTAATTATTATAACCCTGATAGTAGGTTCCAATCTTTTAAAAGCCCAATTACCATCCGGTAGTTATTCTGATTATTTCAGAGAGGGCACATTTCTTTTAATAGAAGAGAACTATGATATGGCGCAGAAAAATTTTATACAAGCCTATAAAATAGATTCATCGTCTGCTAACATTAATTACAATGTGGGCGCATGTTATTTAAATTCTGCTACCAAAAAATCATGGGCAGAAAGATACCTGGCTAAAGCGATTACCAATATTTCTAAAAATTATAACCCCGACAGTCCTAGTGAAAAAGGCGCTCCTCCTATGGCTTATCTGCTTTATGGAAAGGCTTTACACTTTAATTATAAGTTCGATGAGGCAAATGCTCAATACGATATTTTTGAAAAAAATTACGCAAAAGATAAAACCAGCAAAGAGGAAGTAGCTTTCCTGAAAATGCAAACAACTTATGCTAAAGAACTGGTAGCGGCTCCTATTAATGTAAAAGTGGAAAATTTAGGAGACAGCATTAATAGCGAGTATCCTGATTTTAGCCCGGTGCTAAGTGCCGACGAAAGAATGATCATCTACACCACCCGTCGTAAAACGCCTACCAGTTCAGAAAAAGGATTGGACGGACAATATCCTGAAGATATTGTGGTATCCTACAAGGATGATAATAATATCTGGTCAGGCCCAAAACCAATCAGCGAATTTATTAATACAAATGGTAACGAAGCTTCCATTAACTTAACACCCGATGGACAAACACTGATTGTATACCAGGATGCCGGTACAGGTGGAGGAGATGTATACTATAGTACCTGGGATGGTAAAGACTGGAGTTCTTTACAGCAATTTGGATCTGATATCAATACAAAATACTGGGAAACGCATGCCTGCTTAAGCGCAGATAATAATACGCTGTATTTTGTATCTGACAGACCGGGTGGATATGGTGGACGTGATATTTACAGATGTGTAAAATTACCTAACGGTAAATGGAGTTTAGCACAAAATGCAGGTCCAATTATTAATACAAAATACGATGAGGATGGTCCTTTTATTCATCCTGACGGAATTACGCTTATCTTCTCATCTAACGGGCATAAAACAATGGGAGGCTTTGATATTTTTGTTTCTATTATTGAGGAAGACAAAAAATTCTCAGAACCGTTTAATATGGGTTATCCTATTAATACTCCCGGTGATGACGTATTTTTTGTAACGTCTCCTGATGGTAAACGTGGTTATTTTTCTTCTTCGAAAGATGGTGGAAAAGGAGAGAAAGATATTTATATGATGTTTATTCCGGATGCTAAAGAAAAACCTTTGGCTTTGTTTAAAGGAGGTATTATTCCTGCAGATGGAGAAAAACTACCTGATGATTTGGAAATTGTGGTTACAAACAAAGAAACAGGTGAAATTGTTGGCCGTTACAGACCAAAAGCAAACGGTACATTCTCTACGATCTTGCCTCCAAATAAAAACTACAATTTCTCTTACCAGGCAAAAGGAGAAGAGTTTTATAACGAAGATTTATATGTAACAAATGAAGTTACTTATCAGGAAATTAAAAAAGAAATTAATCTGGAGCCTGTATCTTTATTAGGAAAAGTAAAGGTAAAATCAAAAGAAGTAATTTTAAATACGATTGTGCTTAACAATGCTAAGGATAAACAACCTGTATCCGGTGCAAAAGTAACCTTGACCGAAAAAGGTGGTGCTGCTACTAATTTCGACACAGATGCAAAAGGCAAAAAAGACGGAACTCCTTTAGCTTTTGATAAAATGTATACACTGGTAGCTGAAGTAAACGGTAAAAAATCGGCAGTTAACAGTTTTAATACCATAGGTATTAAAGGAAGCAAATCTGTTACACAGGTTTTATTTATTGATGGCAAACCGGCAAAAACATTCGATCTGTTTTTAAATGTAACGGTTGTTAACGGTAAACGTAAACCTTTGGCAAATACCAATGTAACTTTAAATGGTAACGATGGTAGTAAATATGATGGCGTAACGGATGCTAAAGGCCATATTAAAAACATCGAGTTATTTAAAGATGTAAATTATGATTTAATTGGCGAAAACAATGGTATAACGTCAGACAAGGTTTTATTTACAACGATGAACGTAACCGCTAAAAAAGTTTACGAAAAAACCTTAGTGATCAATTCAGCACCTATTGCTTCTAACAATGTTAACAATAACAACGCAAACAACAACAGCGGTAATAATCCCAAAAACAATAATACCAGCGGTAATAATAACAATGGCCGTTCTACCTTTAATGGTAGCAATACAGGTTGCGGAAATGCTGTAACGTACGGTTATTATTTTTCATACGATAAAAACGAGGTAAATGAAGCAAACGATTGGAACAGCTTAATAGAGGCGATCGTGGCTAAAACAAAAGAGTGTAACCCGGTTGTGAAGGTGATGTCAAGTGCATCTCAGGTACCAACACACGCTTTCTCATCAAACAAAGAACTGGCTAAATCAAGGGCTGAAAACCTGGAAGCTAAAATTAAAGCTGATGTAGCTGCTAAAGGCGGTGATGCTTCTAAAATTGACTTTAAAACGATTTCTCAGGTAAGAGGTCCGGTTTATGAAGGAGATTATCAAAACAGGGAAAAATATGGCAAATACCAATATGTAAAAGTAATTGCCAAATAAAACCAAATAAAAACCCCTTTTTATTCATAAAAAACACCGGACTAATTTAGTTCGGTGTTTTTGTTTTAATACCTTTGTAGGCTATGCAAAAAGAGTGGTTTTCATCCTGGTTCGACACGCCTTATTATCATACCCTATACAAAAACAGGGATTATACAGAAGCATCGCTGTTTATAGATAATATCACCGATTTTCTTAAAATTAAATGCCATTCTGTGTGTTGGGACCTGTGTTGTGGAAAAGGCAGGCATAGTATTTATTTGAACTCGAAAGGATTTAAAGTAGTGGGAACAGACCTTTCTACACAAAGTATTTTGGAAGCCAATAAAAGCGCCAACGACGATTTACAGTTTTATCAGCACGATATGCGAAAGCTGTTTCGTACCAATTACTTTGATGCCGTTTTTAATTTATTTACCAGTTTTGGCTATTTCGAAAAAAGAGAAGATGACCTCCATGTATTTGATGCTGTACAAAAAGCACTAAAGCCCGGTGGCATATTTGTATTCGACTATTTAAATTCAGAATATGTAAAACAAATTATTGTAAGCCACGATAAAAAAATAATGGATGGGATTGAATTTTCTATCTCCAAAAAAATAGAATGTAATACCATCATCAAGAATATTGATTTTACAGATAAAGGCAAAGATTTTCATTTCGAGGAAAGGGTAAAACTGTTTGACAAAGCCTATTTCGAAGGTTTAGCCAACGATTGCAACCTTACTATTTTAAATACATTTGGAAATTACCAGCTCGAATCTTTTGATTTAAAAAAATCGCCCCGTTTAATTTTAGTATTACAAAAAAAATAAAGGCCACATTGCATAAACATTTACCATGTAATGCGGTTTAAGAGATAACTACTATTTTAGAATGAATTTAATACAGCTTACTTTATTATTATCATTACCCGTTTTAATAACCGGGTTTATTTTTTTATCACTAAAAATTAAAGCCAAGAACCTGCGCTTTTTGCTGGCTTTCAGCGCGGCTTATTTATTTACGATTTCCGTTACCCATTTATTGCCCGAGTGCTACGAAGGAGCCAATGGTAAAACCATAGGCCTGTTTATTCTGATAGGCTTTTTTGTTCAAATCATTATCGAATATTTTAGTGCCGGTATCGAGCATGGCCATGTTCACGCGCATACCGATTCATGTAAAAAACATTTGCCTTTAGGTATGATTACGGGGCTTTACCTGCATTCTTTATTAGAAGGCCTTCCAATTTATCAAAGCGGCATTATTGATGGAGCAGCGGTTAATACAATGCTTTCTACGCAACAATCACTTATTTTTGGTATCACACTGCATAATATTCCTATTGCTATAGCCTTTGTAACCTTATTATTAGAACATAAGGCCTCGAGAGCTAAAACCATCCTGCTACTGGTTGGTTTTGCGCTAATGGCACCTTTAGGCTGTTTTATCAGCTATATGCTCAATACCATAGGCGTTCAAAACTATGACGGATTCCTGAAATTATCGTTTGGGATTGTGATTGGTATTTTCCTGCATATTTCAACTGCCATTATGTTTGAAACGAGCGAGAATCATAAATATAACATAGCAAAAATAGCCTCCATGATTGCTGGTGTGCTGTTAGCGGCGTTTATTAGTTAAGAACAAATTTATGACTTTGGGAACAATACTATGTCCTGTCAGTTCGAGCGAAGTCGAGAGCTATGAACTCATTAGAACACTTCTCGACTTCGCTCGAAGAGACAAAAAGTAATTGAGCATAACAAAAAATGGAAAACAACGATACCATATTCGTAGATGTGATTGTGCCGCTTTCGGTGGCCAACAAATTCACGTATCGTGTTCCTAAAGAAATGAACGAATTAATTGCCGTTGGAAAAAGGGTAATCGTTCAGTTTGGCAAATCAAAATTTTATACGGCCATTGTGTATGGGATTCATACCAATCCGCCAAAAGATTACACGGCAAAATACATTGATAATATCCTGGATGATGAACCCATTGTAACGGCTTCGCAATTGCAGTTGTGGGACTGGATTTCGCATTACTATGTCTGTAATCCCGGAGATGTCATGAATGCAGCACTTCCAAGCGGGTTAAAATTAAGTAGTACATCACACATCACCTTAAATCCGAATTTTAGTCTGGACGAAATGCCTTACGACTATTTTACGGAAAAAGAACATATGGTATTGGAAGCTTTGCAGGCTAATGCCTCTTTAAGCTTTGACGATGTTAGTGTGATGCTGGGAATTAAGACGGTGCAGGTTTTTATTAATAAATTAATTAAAAAAGGTGCTATCGTTATTTATGAAGAAATAAAAGATAAATACAAGCCCAAACTGGTTTCTTATATTGGAGTTAATCCGGCTTTATTAAAGAGTGACGATCAGTTAAAAGAAGTTTTAGATACTTTAGAAAAAAAAGCATTTAAACAGGCTGAGGTTTTATTACTGATCTTACACTTATTAAAATCAGATGAAACCGTAAAACAATTAGGCCTTGTTAAAAAATCGGTATTGCTTAAAACCATTGATACTGCTGTGATTAAAAGCCTTGTTAAAAAAGAAGTTTTAATTGAAACCGAATTGGAAACGAGTCGTTTGCTGTTTGATAACAAAGAGAAAACAAACAAAAAGCTTAATGAATTTCAATTAAGTGCGGTGGCGGATATTGAGCAACAATTTGAAACCAAACAAGCCGTATTATTACACGGTGTTACAGGAAGCGGAAAAACAGAAATTTATTCGGAACTCATCCATAAGGCGGTCGCAGAAGGAAAACAGGTGTTATACCTTGTTCCTGAAATTGCTTTAACCACGCAACTCATTAACCGTATACGGGCTGTGTTTGGTAATACGGTGGGGATTTATCATTCAAAATTTAGTGAGAACGAACGTGTGGAAATATGGAATTCTATTTTGCATGAAAAAGATAACAGTATTGATGCCAAACATTTTGACGTCGTATTAGGAACGCGTTCGGCTTTATTTTTACCATTCAATAACCTGGGTTTAATTATTATTGATGAAGAACATGATAATTCTTACAAGCAGCAGGATCCTGCTCCACGCTATCATGCCCGCGATGCGGCTATGTACCTGGCAGGTTTACACAAGGCAAAAGTACTATTAGGAACAGCCACGCCGTCTTTTGAAACCTATTATAATGCGCTGAATCATAAATTTGGATTGGTAAGAATAGCGCAACGTTTTGGCAATGCTTCTTTACCTGATACCGTTATTTGTGATTTAAAAAAAGAAACGCAGCAACAGCAAAATAAATCTATTTTTTCGCACCAGTTGGTAGACGCGATCACACAATCGCTGGCAAAAAAGGAACAGGTTATTTTATTTCAAAACCGCAGAGGCTTTGCCCCTTATACTGAATGTAATGCCTGCCATTGGATCCCGCATTGCACACATTGTGATGTGGCTTTGATCTACCATAAACAAACCAATAAACTAAGTTGCCATTATTGCGGTTATACCATGCAGCCGCCAACAAGCTGTAATGCCTGCGGAAATAATAATTTAAAATATAAAGGCTTTGGCACCGAAAAAATAGAAGAAGAAATAGAGATCTTGTTTCCAACCGCTAAAGTAGCACGTATGGATTTGGATACAACCCGCAGTAAATATGCCTATAAGCAATTGATTGACGAATTTGAATTAGGGAATATTGATATTTTAGTGGGGACACAAATGGTAACCAAAGGACTCGATTTTGATAATGTGAGTGTGGTGGGTGTTTTAAATGTAGATAGTGTGTTGAATTTCCCTGATTTCAGGTCTTATGAAAAAGCCTACCAGTTAATAGTACAGGTAAGCGGTAGAGCAGGGCGTAAGCAAAAAAAAGGAACCGTTTATATTCAAACCAATCAACCCGAACACGAAGTTATTAATCATGTACTGGCCGATAATTACCTGCAATTTTATCAATCTCAGATCCATGAACGTGAGCAGTTCCATTATCCACCGTTTACGCGTGTTATTGAATTATCAGTTGTTTCGAAAGATATAACCGTGGTAAATGACATAGCAGAGCAGCTGGCAGTACAATTAAAACCCTTATTCGGAGGAATGTTGCTGGGGCCTGAATTCCCTTTGGTGGCCAAAATAAAAGACCAGTACCATAAACGTGTCCTCTTAAAAATAAACCGCGAATACTCCCCAACACAGGTTCGTAATTTATTAAAACAGGAAATGGATATCCTTCAATACAATAATAAAAAAAGTATTTACCGTTTGCAGGTAGATGCGGATCCGGTTTAGTATGTATTACCTTCCTTAACGGTAATATCAACCGTTGTTGAAATAGGGGTTTTACTGGGCGTAGTATCACATACCTGATCATGATTTCCCGATACATGTATTACTTTTTCATATTCAAATGCAGCATTTGAATTATTAGCGTCGCTTCCGGTATTACCATCTCTTTTATGTGCTGTGGTAGATAATGCTATAAATACTGCTGTTGCCAATGCCATCAATGCTGTGTTCATGAGTTGTGTATTTACTGTTTTAATTCAAAGCTGATGCCTGCAACATGGGAGTATGATGCACAAATACTTCCACAAAACAAAAAGCCCGAAGACATGCTTCGGGCTTTTAAAATTGCTGGTTAAACCTTCTAACTTTCTGAACTTACAAGGTTCCTCTCAAGGCCTGTTCTCTTTCAATCGATTCGAACAAGGCTTTAAAGTTACCTGCTCCAAAACCTTTGGCGCCCATACGTTGTATGATCTCATAAAATAAAGTCGGACGGTCTTCCACAGGTTTCGTGAAGATCTGTAATAAATACCCATCCTCATCAGCATCCACTAAAATAGATAACTTCTGTAATTTAGAAATATCTTCTTTCATAATATCCATGTGAACACCCAATCTTCTTGGAATATCATCATAATACGCTTGCGGAGGAGGAGGTAAAAACTCAACACCACGTTCTTTTAATTCGGTTACCGTTTTAATGATATCATCTGTAGCCAAAGCTAAATGCTGTACACCGGCTCCTTCATAAAAATCAATATACTCTTCAATCTGTGATTTCTTTTTGCCTTCAGCTGGTTCGTTAATAGGGAATTTAATGCGACCATTACCGTTACTCATTACCTTACTCATTAAAGCGGAGTATTCAGTCGTAATTTGCTTGTCGTCAAACGATAAAAAGTTTACAAAACCCATTACCTCTTCATACCATTTTACAGTAGCGTTCATTTGATTCCAACCCACATTACCTACCATATGGTCAATGAATTTTAACCCAACAGGTGCAGGATTATAATCGCTTTTCCAGGCTTTAAATCCGGGTAAAAAATCTCCTTTATAATTTTTACGTTCCACAAACATATGTACGGTTTCACCGTATGTATAAATACCGGCACGTACTACTTCACCATGCTCGTCTTTTTCAACGGTTGGTTCCATAAAAGATTTAGCGCCACGTTTCGTAGTTTCTTCATACGATTTACGGGCATCTTCTACCCAAAGAGCAATTACTTTTACACCATCACCATGCTTTTTTACATGTTCTCCAATAGCTGAATCGCTTTTTAAAGCAGTGGTTAATACCAAACGGATTTTATCTTGTTTTAAAACATAAGAAGTGCGGTCTGTTACGCCTGTCTCAAGCCCTGCATAGGCAAATGATTGGTAGCCGAAAGCTGTTTTATAATAGTGTGCTGCTTGTTTGGCATTGCCTACATAAAACTCTACATAATCGGTTCCTAATAAAGGTAAAAAGTCCTGAGCACCTTCAAATATTTTTTCTAATCCGTATTCTACGTTTTTAATTTCTTTTGACATGATAGTTTAATTTTTGAAATAAATAATTTTTTAATTTAATATGTAATAAGTTCTGCATATGACAGAAGCTATTCAATTCAAAAATTAAAACGACCACATGGCCATGTAGAGTGCGCGGAGCTCTAATTTATTTTTTAAGAGTTTAGATTGCATGTTTAATTAAATGCTGAAATGTGAATGTATCATTTAATTTTCAATTTTTCAAATTAGCTCAGGATCAAATTACTCTGTCCAACTTTTATAGTATTTTCCATCGTCAATACCCATCGCTTCTTCCGTAACTTTTAACGGGCGGAAGGTATCTACCATGACGGCTAATTCTTCGGTTACTGTTTTACCAATGCTACGCTCCATAGCTCCGGGCGCAGGTCCGTGAGGAATTCCTTTCGGGTGTAAGGTAATATGACCTTGTTCAATATTATTACGGCTCATAAAATCGCCATCCACATAATACAACACCTCGTCACTATCAATATTACTGTGGTTATAAGGTGCAGGAATTGATAAAGGATGATAATCGTATAAACGCGGACAAAACGAACATACTACAAATGCCGGAGTTTCAAAGGTTTGATGCACCGGTGGCGGCTGATGTATACGCCCTGTAATAGGTTCAAAATTATGAATGGAAAATGCCCATGGAAAATTGTAGCCGTCCCAGCCAACCACATCAAACGGATGCGTAGCATAAACTACCTCATGTATCATACCTTCTTTTTTTATTTTTATGAGGAAGTCGCCTTTTTCATCATATGTTTCCAGGTGAGACGGTAATTTAAAATCACGTTCACAAAACGGAGAATGCTCTAAATGTTGTCCGCTTGCATTTTTATAGCGTTTTGGAGTATATAAAGGATGAGGCGTTTCTACATAAAAGATGCGATTATCAGTAGTGTCAAACTGCATTTGATAAATCATACCGCGTGGAATAATTAAATAATCACCATACTCAAAAGGGATATTGCCCATAAACGTACGAAGCGTTCCTTTTCCTTTGTGTATAAAAAGCATCTCATCACAATCTGCATTTTTATAAAAATAGGAAGTCATACTTTGTTTAGGGGCTGCCAACCCAATATAGCAATCGCTGTTAAACAACATGGTTTTTCTGCTGTCTAAAAAGTCATCCACAGGTTTAATTTCAAAACCTTTTAGCAATAATGCTTTTATGTTTTTGTCGATGGCCGCTTTAGGCGAAACATCGTAACTCTTAATAATTTCTTTTACCTGTGTTGGCCTGTGAGTATGGTATAGCAATGAAGAAAAGCCATGAAAGCCTTCTGTTCCAAACAATTGCTCGTAATAAAAATTACCCTGTGGCGATTTAAAGATCGTGTGGCGTTTTTGTGGAATATTTCCTAAGTGATGATAAAGTGGCATTTTATGAGAGAATTAGTGTTTGTTGATGTATTGGTATTTAAATTTACAATTTTTTATTTAATGTCCTTCTCCGGATTCGTTAGAAAGACTTGAATGAAGATCGTTTTTGATAATCTCAGCCAAATTTGGTCTTAACCTGCTTTTATAAACCGATAAAGATTCTTCCCCCTTTTTTATTCTTCCTTTTCTTAGTGCACGTTGTTCCTCCAAAGGTAAAGCCGCTATTTCCATGCATTTTGGCGTGCAACATCCCTGCATTTTTTCAGCGCATTCATCACATTGTATAAATAATAAATGACAATCGTCGTTCTTACAGTTCACATGTGTATCACAGGCTTTACCACATTGGTGGCAGTTTGATAATACATCGTCTGTTATCCGTTCCCCAATGCGCTCGTCAAACACAAAGTTCTTCCCTATAAATTTCGATTTTAAATTCTGTTCCTTTACTTGTTTCGCATATTCAATAATGCCACCTTGTAAATGGTTTACATCTTTAAAGCCTTTGTGTTTTAAATATGCACTCGCTTTCTCACATCTAATTCCTCCGGTGCAATACATTAAAACTTTAGTGTCTTTGTTGTCTTTTAGTAAGTCTATTACGCGAGGCAACTCTTCTCTAAAAGTATCTGCATCGGGTAAAATAGAACCTTCAAAATGTCCAACTTCACTTTCGTAATGATTCCGCATATCAACTACAATGGTTCCTTCCTGTTCCATTGCTTTGTTAAACTCTTCCTCGGTTACGGCGCGAACCATGCCGTCATGG
>JAZJZF010000044.1:0-7529 GCA_040389965.1 Bacteroidota bacterium | reverse complement strand
ATTGAATTTGCTAATTCAAAAATACCCGCTACTATATTTGCCATTACCTTAAACGACAAGCCTGTTGGTAGTATTGGCTTGCATGTGCAGGCGGATATTTTAAGAAAAAATTACGAAATTGGTTATTGGTTAACCGAAGAATACTGGGGCAAGGGTATTATACCTATAGCCGTTAAACAAATAGTAGAATACGGCTTTGCTAATTTAGATTGCATAAGGATCTTTGCAAGAGTTTTTGGTAACAATATAGCTTCGCAAAAAGTGGTTAAGAAAACAGGATTTATACTGGAAGGGAAATTCGAAAAAACCATTTACAAAAACGGAGAATTTTTAGATGAATTGATTTACGCCGTTAGAAAATAATTTTAGTCCAATCTGTTACTCATTTTTTATAAAGCTAATAGCTGAAGATTCAGTAGCAGAGCTTAATTTTAGCGTATAAATACCCGGGGACAATTCAACTGTATTTAATTCAATTACGTTCTCAGAAGTAGAGATCAAATATTGTTTATCATATACTTTTTGCCCCATGACGTTATAAACCGCAATCGTAACCGGTTTAAATTCAGTAGCCTCGAACTTTAAATAAAGTTGTTTACCAAATGTAGGATTAGGAAATAATTCAAGCTTATTGATAAAAGATAACTCATGAATACCTCCGGAAAATCCATAAAACTGGCAATTATCCCCTGAATAGTTATAAGCGTGATACATACCCGTTTGTACAAATTTCAGGGCACAGGAATCCTGATAAAACTTAACCTGCTTGGTAAATTTGCAGGTAACATAAGAACTGTATTGTTTATCATTACAATTTCCTGATAACTGGTTATCCGAATTGCTTTCTTCACTGATCACATTAACCGGAAAATGTGTGGCACCAATAGACTCGATCCATTCAATATAAAATTTTTTGTGAGTTACCGAATTTACCGGAGCATTACGCTTACTTAAGAATAAATGCTTTCTCGATCCCAATATTTCAGTTTTCATTCGGATAGAATCTACTTTATAATAGCCGTTTTTTAAAACGTTGGATGTGGTTGAAAAAGGCAGATACAAACTATCCCCCACCTGCATGCTGAAATCCATAGCTACAGATTCATTTATAGAATCCGGGTGAACCATATACACTTTTTGAGAGATGGTATCCTCCCTGATCAATAATTTATTAAGAGGTGAAGCATTTGAATATGGGCAGAATAAAGCATTACCATTTTTTGTAAATATTTTATATGTTTTGCTACCATATGTGCTGTCTTTCGTCGCTTCGTAATACCCTATACAGGGTCCCCCTATACCCACTGCACTTTGCGAAGACGATTTTAAACCCAAAAAAAATCCAGAAACATACCAATGGTTACTATCACCCAGCATTTTATGATATGTTTGGGAAACTCCGTTAAGACAAATGCAAATAAGTAGTATAGGTAACATTCTTTTCATAATCTTAAAGATAGTAAATAAAAAGAATAGTTGAGAAATAGCTAAAAAATAGGAATATGATTAAATTTACATATGATAAGAAAGATAGGACTGATCACCTCAGGAGGTGATGCCCCCGGAATGAATGCCTGCATCAGGGCAATTGTAAGAACCGCCAGGAACGAGCAAATTGATGTAGTAGCTTTTTACCGCGGTTATGAAGGCATTATAGAAAACGATTTTATAAAACTGACTAAAAGTAAAGTATCCAATATTATACATCGTGGGGGTACAATTTTAAAAACCGCCAGGAGCGATCGTTTCCGCACACCGGAAGGAATGCAAATGGCCCTTAAAACATTTAACGAACACCAGCTCGATGGTTTTATTGTGATTGGTGGTGATGGTAGTTTTAAAGGTGCTTTGGAATTTAGCGCACTGCATAATGTAAAAACCGTTGGTTGCCCCGGCACTATTGATAACGATTTGATAGGAACCGACTTTACCATTGGCTACGATACTGCCATTAATAATGTGGTAGAATCTATTGATAAAATAAGAGATACTGCCGAAAGCCACGACCGCATTTTTGTAGTAGAAGTGATGGGTCGTGACGCCGGTTTAATTGCTTTACGAAGTGCTATTGGCAGCGGCGCTGAGGCCGTGCTGATCCCCGAGAAAAAAGACGATCTGGATCTGTTACTCAAAAAAATAAAATCGTGGCGTACCTCTAAATCCAGTAAAATTATAATAGTAGCCGAGGGCGACGAAACCGGAGGCGCAACGGAAGTAAGTAAAATCATTAAAAAAGAATGCCCCGAATTTGATGTCCGTGTTACCATATTAGGCCATATACAGCGTGGCGGAAACCCCACCTGTATGGAGCGCGTTAATGCCAGTTTAATGGGCTACTACGCTGTAAAGGCTCTACAGACAGGTCATAACAACGAAATGATAGGTATTGTAGATAAAAAAGTATGTTACACCCCTTTTAAAGACGCGATAAAACACATTAATGAACTAGATCCCGAGTTATTACACATATTGGATGTTTTATCCGCATAATTTTTTAATTTAGATCAATGAAAACAAAAAACATGAAACCATTTATTTTACTTCTTTCCATCTGCTTATACCTTAACACTTATGCACAAAGAGACATGGACGATAATGATCCTGTGTTTAACAGTGCCTTTAAAAAGTACCAGGACAAAGATTATAAGGGCGCTTATGTAGACTATACTACTTTTCTTACCAAAAAACCAAATGATGCCAACGCCACGTATAACCGCGGCTTGTGCGCCTATGAGCTTAAAGACTATAAGGACGGAATCAGCAATTTTAATAAAAGTATTGCCTTTGGCCGCAAAAAACACGATGCGTTTTACAGCCGTGGCCTTTGCAATTATCAGTTAAAAAATTATGATCTGGCTATTGCCGATTTTGATACTGCTATTGGCATAAAAGCCGATTACTCTAAAGCCCTTACCTATAAAGGTGCTTCGCTTAACGAACTTAAAAAATATAAAGAGGCATTGCCCGTATTGAATCAGGCGGTTGAATCTGATCCCGAATACCACAATGCTTATTATTACAGAGGCATTACAAAGTATTATTTAAAAGACTATGAAGGCAGCGTTACCGACTACAATAAATGCCTTGCTTTAAAGCAATACTACGACACTTATTTCTGGCGTGGTTTAAGTTATCTTAGTTTAGAACGTTATAAAGAAGCAATTGCCGATTACGATTCGGTAATACATGACGATCCAAAATATGCGACCGCTTATTACAACAGAGCCATTGCGTATTACGAATTAAAAGAGTACGAAAAATCATTACGCGACAATACTAAATCTATTGAACTTGACCCTACAAAGGCGGTGGCATACTACAACAGGGCACTTGCAAAATATGAGATGGGAAAATACAAAGAGGCCGAACCTGATTTTAATGCAGCCATAGATCTGAAATTGAGTGATGCCAAACACTTCAGATGGCGTGGTATTAATTACTACTACCAGGCAAAATATTCGCAGGCGCTGGCAGATTTAAACGTGTCTATCCAAAAAGATAATACAAGCGAAAGCTCTTATTATTACAGGGCACTTTGTAAATATGCACAAGCCGATGATGCAGGAGTTGTTGAAGATTGCACTTCTGCACTTGCTCTTAAAAAAGCCTACGACACCTATTACCAAAGAGGTATCAGCAAATATTTATTAAAGGATTATGCAGGCGCCATTGAAGATTTTAACGAATCGCTGAAGTTGAAACCTGAATATAAACTGGCAGTACTCGAAAGAGGCATTTCGTATTATATGCTCGAAAAAGATGCGATGGCAATTGCCGATCTTAACAAAGCTGTGGAGTTAGATTCTAAAAGTGACAGAGCCTATTATTACAGAGGCAAGCTGCGCAAATTTATGAATGACTTACCCGGTTCTTGTGCCGATTTAAAACAGGCAAAGCTTTTAGGAAACGAAAAAGCCAGTGATGAGTTAATAAAAAACGGGTGTAAATAGATAGGATTGATTAACAACATTGTCTACTTACCCAATGGTAGAGCGGTCTGTATGAAAAAAATAATTTGGTTTGTTGTATGTTTGTTATGTGTCATTAGTGCTAATGCGCAAAGAGATGAGGAAGAAATAGATCCCTTGTTTGCGGAGGCAGGCGCAAAATATGACAATAACGATTATGTAAATTCGTACAAATTATATACGCAATACCTTATTAAACACCCTAAAAGCGGCAGTGCCTATTATAACAGGGGATTATGCTCCTATAGAGCAGACGACTACACAAACGGTATCAAAGATTTTAATAAAGCACTTTTTTATGGCGGTACAAAACACAAGAGCTACTATATGCTTGGGCAATGTTATTTTTTCTTAGATAATTTAGAAACTGCCCTTGCAAATTACGACAGTGCGCTCATGCTGAAACCTAACTATGTAAAAGCACTTTCGGGCAAAGGCGACATCTTATCACGACTGGATAGAAATAAAGAGTCCGTTACATTTCTTGATAAAGCTATTGCGCTCGATTCCACCTATACAACAGCCTATTACTACAGGGCCTTAAGCCATTATCGCCTTCATGAATACGAAGCCGCGCTGGTAGATTGCAATAAAGGCATGACTACCGAAGATGATTACGACGCTTATTACTGGCGTGCACGTATCTATCAAAGGCTCGAACGCTGGCCTGAAAGTATTACGGATTTTGACACGTTAATTGCGCATAATCCAAAATATGCATTAGCATATTCTTTCAGGGGAACTTCTTATGCTGCATTAGAAAAGGATGATAAAGCACTGAGTGATAATAATAAAGCCATAGAGTTAGACCCTTCTAATAAAGATGCTTATTTCAACAGGGCCATGCTACTGCATATTGCCGGTAAATATAAAGAAGCCGAGCCCGACTTTAATGCCGTTATTGCTTTAGGAGGAAAATTGGTGAATGATTATTTGTACAGAGGTGTTAACGCCTATTATTTAAAAAAATATTCGGATGCCATACAGGATATTAATATAGCAGTACAAAAAGAAAAAAATTCGGATACCTACTTTTACAGGGCATTATGCAACTATGAGTTAAAAGAATATGCCAGCTCCATAGAAGATTACACGAACTCCCTGGGGTTTGATAAAAATTACGACACCTATTACCAAAGGGCATTGAGTAAAGTTGCCCTAAAAGATCATACAGGCGCCCTTGCCGATTTTAATGAATCTCTTAAAATGGAGCCGGAATATGAATCGGCACTGTATGAGAGAGGTATGCTATACGTAACCCTCGGAAAACATAACCTTGCTTTGACAGATTTTAATAAAAACATAGAACTCGATCCAAAAGACGATGAAGCACTTTATCAAAGAGGAAAATTAAAAAAATTGCTTAATGATGCGGCCGGTTCCTGCGCTGATCTTAAACAAGCAAAGCTACTTGGTAATAAAGATGCGATCAATGAATTATCCCGTAACGGATGTAAGTAGCCTTATTTAGTTTTCCTGGCTTTAGCTTTAGGCTTGGGCGTTTCTAAAAGCGTAATAATTTTCTTAAGATAAACCACTTCTTTTTGAAGTGCTTCGTTTTCCTGTTTTAGTAGCAATATCTCCTCAGCTTGTTTGCCATACAAAGCTGCAGGTTCGCCCGAATTAAAATGCTTAACACTTTCAAGGGAAAATTCTTTTTGTGAAGAATAAAGGGAGAAGAAATCGCAGTTCAGGAGCTTTCCAATTTTATTGAGAAGATCTGTATCGATACTTTCACGTTCAAAAATATCGTACACCACATTTCTGCTCCTGCTTATTTTTTCAGCAAATACAGTAACAGAAACGCCTTGTTTATATAACTCTTCTTTTATCCTTTTTCCTATGTGGATTACCATACTCAAAGGTAAAATCCCTCCAAGAAAGCCAATTCGCAGAACGTATCAATTATTGTTTCAATATGTAACTAATTCTGTTACATTTGTAATACATAGTAATACAAAATAGCGTGCCCTAAGGTTACCTTACCATTCAAATATATTAATGCGTTTTAAACTGAACTGTTAATCTCAAAAACTGCGAATTTAAACAGCAAGTCTTTTAGTAAGAATGCCCACACTAATTATTCTTACGCAGGAGTTACGCGATTCACTGAGACTGAACAATCCAGATACTACGCCCATTTTATTATGACTGCAAAAGACTCTGAAATCAAAATTGTACTGGTGGATGATCATAAATTAATTGTTGAGGCATATGAGTCTTTACTAAACGAAACACCAAACTTTAAGGTTATAGGAAAAGCTTATAACGGTAAAGAGGCACTTCAACTTATTAAAAAAACAAAACCGCACGTTATTTTGCTTGATGCTAATATGCCCGTCATGAGTGGCTTTGAGACATTAAAAATTGTTCAAAAAAAGCATCCCACTGTAAAGGTAGTTGTTTTAACCATGCACAAGGCAGTAGAACATATGTACCATTATGTAGCAAATGGCGCGCACGCTTTTTTAGGAAAAGAATGTGAACCTGAAGAATTAATCAAAGCCATTAATGCGGTTGCAACAGAAGGCTATTATTTTAGCAGTACCGTTTCAAAAGCGTTGATACAACGCACGATGACTCGCAGCGATTTTGAAAAAACACTTCACAAACTGCGGTTAACTTCCAGGGAAATTGATATTTTAAAACTGATCTGTGAAGATGTATCCAACGACGATATTTCCGAAAGGCTTAATATTTCTGTCAATACCATTAAATTTTTCAGAAAAAACATTTATAAAAAAACAAATGCAAAATCTGTTATTGGACTAATTAAATATGCCCTTCAAAATGGAATAATGGTTATTGAGTAAACTTTTCATATTAAAATAATGCCGTTCTTTTACATTTTACCTACCCCTGGGGGTAGGTGCTTTTAGCGGAACTTTAAAATAGTGTCACAAAATTTGTTTTATTTGTACTATATTTTGATACACAGTGTATGATTCGGTTATATTCGGGCCGGCCGCTAAAAAAGAATATATAAGGATAGATACTTTGTGAATCAGGGTAAACAGGCAGCGTAATTAACTGCCGGCGGAATAACTAACTGATTCGCTTTAACTAAAAAGTTAGGCAGCCTTCTGACTGATTCAGAAAATTTTAATACCAAACAAATGAAAAAAATAATTTTAAGTATCGCTGTTTCTGCTATTGCATTAAGTTGTAATAAAAAGCAATCCAACCCAACAGGTGGTAATATTGAACCAACCATAAATAAAGAGGTTGTCGGTTCCGGACCAAATAAGGCATCAAGAACTAACCCTACTTACCGGATATTTTTTAAAAGCACCTATTTCTGGGTATGTATAGCATCCGGCGGTAATTGCTTGCCTGAGGTTATTGTTAAACCAAAGATTGAAGGTTTGATTAACGGGATGATCGATGTAGTTGGTACAAATAACCAAACCGATATACAAAACTATTTCACTAAAAATAAAGACGAGTTAACTAAATATGCCGAAAGTGGTGATGTAGAAGGTGTAATAAGCGGTGATTTAATAGCAAGTACCGAAACAAACCCTGAATTAAACATAAAATACCTCGTACTAAAAAAGGCAT
>JAZJZF010000043.1:23453-32612 GCA_040389965.1 Bacteroidota bacterium | reverse complement strand
CCCTAACAATAAACGGCCAGCCACTGAACTGATGGCCATCGCCATCACCACCCACACTTAGTAGTTTATCTAATTTACCGGCGTACGCGCCAATCACCGCATCATACATATCCCATGTTTTTACACCAAGCGCTTCACGTGCATAAAAAGTTGTCCATGGTTGTGGTGTTTTAAATCGGGTAAGATCCAGCAAACCTTCATCGACGATGGCTAATGTATAAGTCATTTTTCTTCCGTTCTTTTCTTTTACTTTAATGCTCGTTGTCGATTCGGGTTTGATGACATCTGCCATTTGTATTTGCGGAAGTAAATGTGTTGTGGGTTCATCCACTAATACAGGCACTACACCATACATACGGATTGGTAAATCGTTTTTTGTACTGGCGTGTGGCTGAATCAAGGTTACATGTATAAAGGCATTGGGCGACATATCTGCTGTAGCCGGGAACTGATGAACGGTTTCTCCTTTTTTCGTATTGATCCAGAATTTTTTGATCACTTTGGTTCCTGATTCTACACTTACTAATGCCATTCCGTCTGACGGAGAAGGAAATGACAGTTTAATGTTTTCGCCGGTTGTGTAATTTTCTTTATCGCAGGCAAAGTTGAGCATATTTGCATTTTCGTTTGTACTTCTGTTGGCTCTGCTCCAGTATGGCCAGTCAATGTAAACGATCTGCCCTGTTTCATGCCCACCTTCCAGATCCGTTACGGTGATTAAATAACGACCATATTCAGGATAATTGACTCTGAAATTAAAATTCCCTCTGCCTTCTTTTGTATTGATCATCGTATCTTTTATCACAATACTTCCTGAACGGGAAATATAGGTTGCAGGATCTTCATCTTCTTTCTCGTACCACCAGCGCCATTGTATTTTATAAATTTTCACCTGCAGTTTATTAGCGTTTACAACTTTTCCTTTAGGGTCGAGGGTTGCTACATCAAAGCGGTAAGACTGTCCCGTTTCATAAGACTGATCGTAATTTTTAATTTCGGGTGCATGTAAACCTACATACGTTTTGTATGGCGAATAGCTTGTGCTGTAACGGTCGACGCTAAAATCGCCACCTTCTTCAAACACCTTAGTCACGTAGGTGGCTCGCAACATTCCGGGAGCAGTTTTTCCTACGTTTAAAGAAGTTTTAATATCTGCTTCACCTTTATCATTTAAATTGCCATCAAACACAAAGTCTCCATCCGAATAAAAATTCCGGATTGGCGAATCGAAATTATAAGACTTATATTTTTCGAAACTGGTTTTGGTTTGGTTAACAGATACATATACCACGCTATGCAGATTCTTGGCAATTGCCCCATGCAGCCACTTAACCTGAAGTTTGGCAGTACTATCGTTTACTTTTCCGTTTTCGAAATCCATATAAATTTTCAAACGGTTTGGTTTTACAGTTTCTATTTTTAAACCCTGTGTAAATACCCTGTTACCAATTTTTGCCACAGCAGTATAATTTCCTGTCATTGCTTCGTCGCTGGTTGCCGTGCGGAAGTCATACATGCCGTTTATATTTTTTGTTTTGGTTGTTTGGTAAATAACCTGACCGTTAGGATCCTGTAATTCAAATTTTACCGGATGGTTAGGAGGCAAACGTTTTTCCTTGTCTTCCATAATAAATGCCAGAAATAAAGAATCTCCGGGTCTCCACACGCCGCGCTCGCCATAAATAAATCCTTTAACACCTTTTTGCACCACCTCTCCCGATACATCAAACTTGCTTAACGAATTGGCATCGCCATCCAACAGTTTTAAATACCCTCTTTGTTTTCCGTGTTTGGCAAGCATTAAAAAAGGCTTGCGTTTTAGTTGCAGATCAAGCATTCCATTAGCATCGGCAGTTCCGGAAGCAATTAATTGTTTGGTGTAATCATAATATTCGATCTGCGCATTGGGAATAGGTTTGGCGGTGATCATATTTGTGACAAAGGCATGCGATAATTTATTATCATCCAGTTTATAGATCAGGCCAATATCTGAGGCAAGGATGTTTCTGCTAACTGCTTTGCCGTAATAATAATTAGTGTTGCAAGGCGAATAATCGTCGTCGTAGCCATACCAGTAATCGTAGCCATCATCAAAACCATATTCGCGCCAATCACTTTCTTCCCAATTTTTATCCTGCTCCTCGTTGTCGGTATTTGTACCGGTATTTTCTTCTTCAGGATCAGCGGTGCAATCGCAGATAGCATATTCTTTTTTAAATTTAATGCTGATCCTGTAAATAGCGCCGGGCTCAGGTGTAATCAATTTTCCAAGGTCTATCACATGCTGGTTCCATTGTTTTAGATTGGCTTTTTTATCATAATCGAGACTGATCTTTTTTTCTGCAATTACTTTTCCAACCCGTGTTAAACCATCCTGTCCGTTTAAATCATTAACCTGTAAAAACTGGTGTACATTGTTTTCGAATATTTTTATCACGCGTACATCTACTGCTTTCAGACTAATGGACTCAAAGGGAAATATTAAGCCGTTAGAATTTGGAAGGATGTTACCGGTGCCTTTTATCTTTACCATTGGTTTAGGCTCGGTGAAAGTTAAGATAGAGTTATAACCGTTATTCATTTTATAACCTTTAAAGTTTTTGATCCCGGTAGTAACTTCAATAATTCTTTCTCCAACGATGCGGTTTGGTAAAAACACTTTTACGATATTTCCTTCCACCGCATAAGTTAAATTCTCAACACCTTGTATGGTAATAATACCTTTCAGGTTTTGGCTATAATGAATAGGATCGCTAAAATTCAGCTCTATATACTGGTCTTCGTTTTCAACAACCTTTGCTTCGGTTACTGCAAAATCTCCAAGGCTAGGAACAGGAATTTCCTGCGAGCCTTTTTGTGTAGCATGTATGCTTTCTGCATCCCATGATACAATAACCTTTCCCGGTTTTATGTGGCGTTCAATGCTATCCACGTAAAAATAGAACTCATTATTATTATAACTGTAACTAAGATTTACAGGCATTTTTTTACCATTCTGCGTAACGCTTAATGTTTTTCTGATGGCGGATGTGTCTTCATTATCTGAAGTCGTTAATTTTCCTGTGAGTTTTTGCCACTCGATATTATAATCGTCATAAGTTCTTAGCCCGTCGACAGTAACAAATAAATTTTGCGGAAAGGTTGAGAACTGAAAACGAAAAGTTTCAAAATCATCAGGAACAACCATCACTTCCTCTAAGTTAAATTTTACATTGTAGAGTTGGTTAACCGGCAATGTTTCTGCGGGAATAAACTCAATGATCCGATCGCTGATCCAGATCGCTTTCCCTTTTACCTTTGGCTCAAAAGAAAAAATATCTTCCAGGAGGTTTGAATCGGGTAAAACAATTAACTGAGCCGGTTCCGCCACAGCAAGTAGAGTTGTGTCTTTAACGGCTGATTTATTTAATACCGGATGAGTTTCGAAATACCCTCTGGCAAGTTCAATGCGGATGGATGTTTTGCGGCTAACCATTCCCGAAGTATAAGCCGAAATGTATTGTCCGAAGGCCGGGTTAACCTCATTGATTTCAGCCTTAAAATGGAAACAGGAGCTGAGAATAACTGATGCAGCGATGATTGTTGAGAATGCTAAAAATAGGATTTTCCGTTTCATGGGTTTTAATTTTATTCAAAGGTGTGTAGATTAAAGAGGATAGATGGGCTGCTTTTATAGCCTGGGCTTAGCTTTTTATTAAGTGCTGGCATTTGGCAATTATTTGATTTTGAGTAAAAGCGTTCTATCTATTAACCCGAGTGTTTGCAGTAGCATGCATCAGATTAATTCAAGTATTTTTACCTAGATTAATCAGGTGTTTATACTCGTGTGCAAAGGCTAGCTCTGGGCTATATTTGACATGAAAACCCATCAAACCAACTCCTATGAAAATTACACGACTCATCGCCAGAGCAGGTATCCCTGTTTTGGCACTGGCACTCACTTCCTGCCATTCCACATCTGAAAAAGACCATGACTCTGCTTCAGATAGCACTAAAGTTTCTACACAGCCAGTGGCCTGCGGGCCTGATGTACCTGTCTTTTCCTCTTATGTGCCCCACGAGGTTGACATCTTTCTCAACAACGGCTATCAAGGTCTTACACCTAGCACACAACCCTGCTTCGATGTATTTTCCTGGCAATCTTTTGTTGCATTAAACTGGCCGGCTAATTCAGACGGCTCTCCAGTGAAAGGCTCATTTACCGATGATCCTCAGTCTATGCGTGTGTGGGAATACTACACCGACCCGGCCGTGGTTTTTGAAACTAACGAACAGCTCCTGCCTTTTACCGGCCCGGTGAAACAGGGTTCAGGTCGTAAAGGACTGCGCATGTTTGCCAAGTTGAGTCACGAATTACTGAATGTGCCGGCTTCTATCAAGGAGGCGACCGGCCAGCCAATTATTGATAAGAACCTTAACTTTGCGCTCTACGAAATTCGGCTTAACGGCGATGAGGTAGATTACATTCTCCAGGATTCACTCTACACACTTGAAGGCCAACAAAAACGTACCGTCAATTTCCCGGCTGGTTCCGCTAAAGGTAATGTGGGAGCAATGGAGATCAAAGCAACCTGGAAGATCCTTTCAGGTACTGATGATACAACCAAATTTTATCACCGCAGTGCGGTTATTTATGTACCGGCAAATCAGAGTGCGAGTGGCAAGCCTCTATACCTCACAGAAACTGTTGGCTTGGTGGCGATGCACATCATACACAAGACTACCAAATTTCCGTTTTGGGTGTGGACTACCTTCGAACACATAGATAATGCGCCGGAACTGGCACAGGTTGCACAAGCTGGTAATCAATACTCATTTTATAATCCGGCGTGTACTTCCTGCACACAGAATAATCCTGTGACTGAACCTACAGGAGGTTATATTTGGCAAACAACCAAGCCTTACGCAAAAGCTTATGCTGTGGATGGCAAGTATGGTACGCAGGCTGTGCGCAGCAATCCGGTTTACGCTCCCACCGAAGCAGTGAATCAGGTTTGGCAAAAAGCGTTGCGTAATATGGGATCGGTATTTGCCAACTATCGTCTTATAGGTTCGCAATGGTCTGTTGTGAGCGAGACGTTCCCGGCCGATACAATTCCGGCGCCCGACACACTTGCTAATACCACACTGGAGACTTATATCCAAAATAGCTCCTGCACAATGACCTGTCATAAATTTGCGCAGGACGCTGCAGGCAAAAATGCCGATTTTAGTTTTATTCTCGGGCATGCACGCAGCACAGAATATTTAAAAAAATTAAAAGCAGCAAAAAGTAAAAAATGATGAAGCTTTGTATCTCTTGATATACAGGTGATTCGTAGGCATCAAGAATTAAAAACAGGTTACTTATTTTTATTCAGAAGAGTTTGCAAAACAATTCACGAATTAAAAAACAAGGTTCACTCAATAGAACATGATAAAATTAATTTATATTAATTTTAATTAACCTCTGTAAGTACTGATTTTATTATGTATTCAGAGGCACCATGAAAATGATTTTGTATTGATGTAAGAAATATTTTAAAAAATAAATTTGGTGAATGAAAAATTTGATTTACATTTGCAACATAAATTATAGAAATCAAATGAAAAATTATTTTACATATCACCTGGCGCCTAGTCAAATAGGGCATTCGTCGCTATCACATATATGGGGTAAGTAAATTATTTTTTATACAAAATATAAAAGAGTTTAAAAACCCCGATTCACCATCGGGGTTTTTTATTTAACAAAAAAAGAAATGAAACGAAGTTTTCAACCCATAGCTTATATTCTGGCAGGAAGTTCCTGAAGGGAGATCGTATGTATCAGCATGTCTGATAGTAACCCGGTCTCAAAAAGAACCGGGTTTTTTTGTGGCAAAAAAGTAACAATTAAAAAAAAGAAATAATGAAAGATGCAATTGGTGATAGAATGAAAGACTTTTATGAAGATAGAACCAGGTACTCTGTTTTGAGGAGAACTTATACTATCATAAGAATCGACGGCAAAGCGTTTCACACATATACCAGGGGTTTGCAAAGGCCTTTTGATGATAAATTGATAAATGACATGGACGAAACAACGGCTTACATTTGTCAGAATATTCAGGGTGCAAAGTTTGCTTTTGTACAGTCTGACGAGATCTCGGTATTGATCACTGATTTCGATGATATCAATACCGGCGCATGGTTTGAAGGAAATCTTCAGAAAATGTGTAGCGTATCAGCAAGTTTAGCAACCGCAAAATTTAACCAGTTGCGCCCTGATAAAATAGCATTGTTCGACAGTAGAGTATTTCAAATCCCGAGTAAAATAGAAGTTGAAAACTATTTTATCTGGAGACAGCAAGATACTACACGAAACAGTATTTCTTCTGTAGCCCAGTCTCTGTATAGCCACAAGGAATTGATGGGAAAAAGCAATGATGAAAAACAGGAACTCATTTTTCAAAAAGGTATTAACTGGAATGATTATGCTCCTAAATACAAAAGAGGACGCCTGATTGAAAAAATTGCTTTTGAGAAAGAAGGTGCGATCAGAAATAAATGGACAAGTGTTGAAGTACCGGGTTTTACAAAAGAAAAATCTTTTCTCAGTGAAAGGATTTTAAATAACGAATAACGCAAGTATCATCGGAGAGGAAGGGCTGCACCGGGAAGAAAGAGGTGGTGCAGCCTTTAACAAAAAAATAAGAATGAAGCATATGAGAAAATTAGCATCTATACAAAAAATTAAATATATCGAAGAAATCGAAGGCGCTGAAGCTATTGAAAAAGCAGGTGTGTTAGGCTGGCAATTGGTAATTCGGAAAGGTGAGTTTAAAGTTGGAGACCTTTGCGTGTACTGCGAAATTGATAGTGTATTGCCTGATAAGCCGGAGTTTGAATTTATTCGTGCAAAAACGAACCGTATTAAAACCATTAAACTTCGTGGGCAAATTTCTCAGGGCATTTGTTTTCCATTAAGCGTATTGCCCGAAGGAACAACTATTGCAGAAGACATAGACGTAACCGAAGTATTGGGAGTAACTAAATTCGAACCACCTATCCCTGCTAATTTGGCAGGAGAAATGAAAGGCTTATTTCCTTCTTTCATTCCTAAAACGGATGAGACCAGGGTACAGGTATTAGAAGAGTTGTTGGAAAAATATGAGGGAATGTCCTGCTATATCACTGAAAAATTGGATGGTAGTTCTGCAACCTTCTATATGAAAGACGGTGTGTTTGGCGTGTGCTCCAGGAATCTTGATTTGCTTTACAATGAAAGTAATTCTATGTGGAAATTCGCGATAGAAAACAAATTGGAAGAAAAGTTAAAAGTATTCAATAAGAACATTGCTTTACAAGGCGAAATCATTGGTGAAGGCATTCAAAAAAATAAATACAAATTAAGAGGACAAACCGTTTACTTTTTTAATGTATTTGAAATTGATACTTACCGTTATTTTTCTTTAAAGGAAGTAAAACAATTATTAGTTGATCTTGATTTGAAAATGGTTCATGTCTTAGAAGAAAATTATAGGTTGGAGAATAGCGTTGAAGCATTAATTTCTAAATCCAAAATGAAATCTGTTTTAAATAAAGACACGATTGCGGAAGGAATTGTTATCAGGCCGGTTGAAGAAAAGGTAGATAAATACATTATGCAAGGCCGTGTATCTTTTAAAGCAATTAACCCGGACTTCTTAATTAAATACGACGAATAATAAAAACAATCTTGTCACTTCGAGCGAAATCGAGAAGGACAACAAGTGAATAACAACACAAAATAAAAAACGAAAAATGTTACAACGACCGCAGCATAGTTATATATATAGTTTTCAATCGCTTTTTAAAGATTGATAAGGATTGGTATGCATATGCATAAGCCCGGTCCGTATAAGGCCGGGCTTTTTTAATGAAGATTTTATTGCCGGATCGTCTAAAGGCAGGACATCAGACTTTGATTCTGAGAATAGTGGTTCGATCCCATTTCCGGCAACAATGCCTTCTTAGCCCAATTGGTAGAGGCGCTTGTCTTAGAAACAAGTTAGTATTGGTTCGAATCCAATAGAAGGTACAATATAGAACTGGAGAAATAACCGGGCGGGGCCCGGACTAGCCTGCTAAGCTTAGTGTCGCGACTTGTCGTGATGAGTGTCGGTAACTCATTTCTCCGCAAAATTGGAAGGTAGCGTACAATGGTGTACAACAAGACTTGAAATCTTGGGCGGTCCGAAAGGACAGGGTTCGATTCCTATACCTTCCGCAAAATAATGGGATGTAGCTCAACGGTGAGAGCAAGTGCCTTATACGCACGAGGTTGTTAGTTCGAGTCTAACCACCCCAACAAAATACGGGAAGTATTTCAATTGGTAGATGGCGGGCTTTGGGAGCTCGTGGCTGCAGGTTCGAGTCCTGCCTTCCCGACAAAATAAATAGAAACGATTTGTGGTGTAATGGATAACACATCCGGCTACGAACCGGGAGACTTAAGGTTCGAGTCCTTACAGATCGACAAAACAAAATGGCAAAAACTATCCGCCAAAAAAGTGATAGTACAATTAAAAAAAACAGAAATATATGAAAGCAACAGTCGCATTCAGAGAAAGATTTTTAACGAACAGGGATGATTCGGGAAGGTTTGTTGTTGAATCGTACCGAACCGGTAAGACTTACTTTATTGAGCCTATCGGGCCCGACAGAGCAGCAGATTGGGGAAGTTATAATCCGTCGACCGGTAACATCGAAAACAAAAAAGGTTTTGATAAACATAGAGGTGCAATTGACGAAAAAGATTCGTTGATTACAAAAGAAAATGGATTTTCAGAAATTACCTATTCGGGTATTGGCTGCTCTCCTTTCAGTGTGATCGATGAACTCGATGCAAGGTATCCAAATTTAAAATAGAATAATTAGTTTGACAAGGGTGAAGAAGTATTACGACATCTCTGTCAAACGGACAAGTGGCAGACGTGGTGTATGCATTCCGCTGAAGACGGAAATAAAGTGATTCGATTTCACTCTTGTCCACAGTAAAAAATAAACGGGAAGTATTTCAATTGGCAGATGCTGTGTTTTGGGAGCATGCGGCTGCAGATTCTCACGACACGTCGTGACTTCCTTCCCGGCAGAAAACAAATGGTGAGATTAGTGTAAAGGCTAACACAGCGGGTTGTGGATCTTTATAAGAGTTCG
>JAZJZF010000043.1:0-23443 GCA_040389965.1 Bacteroidota bacterium | reverse complement strand
TAGCTATCGGGACGTATCTCACCCTATGGGAATGCGCTAACGCTGGAGAGTTAGGACAGACTGTAAATCTGTTGCTTTGGCTGAGAAGGTTCGAATCCTTTCATTCCCACAAGGTAAAATGGGAAAATCCCTGTGAATGCTAAGGATGGAGAGTTAAAAGCTATTAGCCCAGACGGCTCTCCTTCCTGGCACACAACCACGTTCGTTGACATAAAAAGTTGTGTTATTTTAGTCCGGCCTATATTGTTCAAGCGTTCGTTTGAAACGTGTCTGGATCTTTCCAGAGAGTCGTTTAGGCCCAAGAATTTTAATCTGCTCCCCAAAGCCCATCAGTTCACGTTCCAATTCAAAGTTCCAGATCACGTCGATAGAAAAGACAGTACCGTCTTCTTCTTCTTTCAATATTTTTTGAGATGTATGAATTGGCTTTGTAATAATATAGGGCGCGTGCTCTTTTGTAATTTTCAGAACAATGGTTTGTGCGGTTTGATTAGGAACTTTCGATACACCGATCACATCACTGAAATAGGTGATCACATCAACATCGGGTTTATGGTATTTCTCCGTAAGTTCTTTAAACGATTCTATCCTGTCTAATGCTAGGATCATAACAGCCTTGCCTTTGCGGTTAGCACCCATGATGAACCAACGGTTTCGGTATTCCTTCAACAGGTAGGGATAAAATATAATTTGCTGTGGGAGCTTCGCTTTAAACGATTGGTAGGTGATCTCAATCGTTTTTTTATGGATGATGGCTTTATGCAAAGGATCAATGTGAATTAAACCTTTCAATAATTCATTCTTTTCAAATTCGATATACGATCTGCCTTTATGCTGTTGTTTGTAGAGTTTATCTTCCAGGCGAGTTACCATGCCATTTAATTCCTGGAAATAACCAAAGCCCGTGAACTGTTTGAGAACATCCAGCACTTCCGTTAAAGTTCCCAGATCCTGTTGTGTTAAAGGAGAATTAGTGATGCTGTAGTTTTTGTCTTCATAACAATAAAACTTTTTATCGGTTACAATAATAGGTGCGTTGTAGCCCAGTTTTTCGCTACGCATATTCTGTATGTCTAACTGTATGGCACGTTTACTAATACCCTTGGTAATACCTTCGTATTCGTACAAGGCATCAGAACAAGCCTCCATCAGGTCTTCCAGTGTCCATTTACGAAATCGGTTTTGCAGACAATGATCAATGGTTTTGTAACGTACTAAAGCTAATTTATTAATTGGCATACAATTTCAAATTAAAATGTAAGGATAAATATAGGAAATTTTAAATACCTACGCATTCTATTTGCGCAGTAGAGTGTTTTGAGAAAAAGATATTCGAATAGTCAAACTGAAATTCAATGATTTAAGCAAAACATCAAAACAACAAGTTACTACGCAATTCCTGTGCGTAGTAATACGCAACCTTTGCGTTGTTATTAAAAACAAGCGTTCATTAAAATATTGGTCTATTAGCTTAAAAGGAAAAGCTGTGGTAAAATTACGGAACCACGGAGTGTATGGATATCTGGTTATGACTGCGCGTTATAATGAGTTCAATTTACAGTGCACCGAAATAATAGTAGGGAAGCGTATTTACAACCATGCTGTTCGAAAGAAAATATGAGTTCGAATCTCATATAGACCACATTTAGTTCTTTGAAATAGTCCTCTTCTTTAAACAAGATTTCGGTTTATAGCTCAGTAGGTAGAGCGCCGTCCTTTTAAGACGGGAGTCCATGGTTCGAATCCATGTAGGCCGACAATACATTCGCAAAAACAAATTAAATTAAGAATGTATGTATTAAAATGAATAAATATCAAAGATTACAGCTGGAGCTCGAAACCTCCGGCACAGGAAAAATGAAATGTTTCGGAAACTCCATGTTACCCATCTTAAAAAGTGGTTCTTTATTAAGCTTCAAAAAAGAAGAAACATATAAGGTAAAAGACATCGTATTTTGTAAAGTGAAAGGAAGATTTATTGACGCACATAAAATAATAAAAACAGATGCTAACAAAGGGTATTTAATTGCCAATAACCACGGCTATGAAAACGGATGGACGCGTATTATATTTGGCAAAGCGATACAAAGCGAATACAATGGACAAGTAGAGGATCTTTAACGTGCGTTGTCAGTTCGAGTGTTTTTTGCATTGCCTCTTGCAAAAAATGTATCGAGAAGGCTTCTCGATTACGCTCGAAGGGACAAAACAAAAATGACAGAAATAATAAAAAGTAAAAAAATGAAATATATTATAGTAGATCTTGAAGCCACCTGTTGGGATGGCAAAGGTCATGGAAAGAAAAATGAGATCATTGAGATCGGTGCGGTATGCATTAATGAAAACAAACAAATTGAAAGTCAGTTCAGTGAATTTGTGAAACCAACAATGAACCCTGAATTGTCAGAATTCTGTATGGGCTTAACAAGTATCAGGCAAACAGATATTGATAAAGCAGATACGTTTGATAAAGTCATTAAGCGATTTAAGAACTGGATAAATACAGATGAAGACTATGTGTTATGTAGTTGGGGCTTTTATGATAAAAATCAGTTTATAGCCGATTGCAATTTGCATAAACTCGAAACCGATTGGTTAAAATACCATATCAGTTTAAAACACCAGTACACGGATATTAAGCAACTGAAGCGGCATACAGGCATGTCGGGAGCTTTATATATGGAAAACCTGAAATTGGAAGGGATACACCATCGTGGAATCGATGATGCTAAAAACATTGCGAAAGTGTTTTTAAAACAGTTTGATCAGTGGGCGTTTGTGTGATTAGCCTGTTAATTTGAATAGAACGATAATTACCGGATAAAACTCATAATGGATGAGTGCTTCTGATTTACCAGAAAGCAAAAGGTTCGATTCCTTTTTATCCTCTAAGGCGAGCCGGTTTGGTAAGCCTGGCAGATGCGCATGTATTACTGTGTTTTTGTTGATGTGCAGGCATAAGGAACGGTTAAAGGCCGTAGCTTTATAACAATAGGAGCCAAGTTCTGAAAAAGCCTTATGTACAATACACGCATCTGCCAAATTTTTTATCTAAGAAAAAGAAAATGAGATTTAATCTGTAACTTTATACAAGTCCATTTCCCCATGAACAAAAAGAAAATCATTTACCTTATTATGCTGGCAGTGCTTAGCGTTAGCGCCTATGTCATCTACCATCGCTTAATGGATAGCAAGGAAGTGATCCTGAATAACAAATTCTATAAAACAGAACTGGATACAATTACAGGTATTCGTCACCGTTTAAAAAAAGACCGCGCCGGGAAAAAAGCGATGAAGGCCGCATTTTTAAAAGGAATTACTCAGAAAGTATTTCCTTATTGGTACGGAACAAAATGGGATTTTAATGGTACCACCGAAATGCCTCAGGAAGGGAGCATTGCCTGCGGGTATTTTGTAACCACTACCCTTCGTGATATGGGAGTACCTATTAACCGCGTAAAAATGGCTCAATGTGCTTCCGAAGAAATGATTCGATCTTTAACCTCTAAAGAATATATTCATCATATATCAGGTGTTTCATTAAATGAATTCGAGAAAAAGATGACGGATTACGGTAATGGCCTTTATATTATAGGACTGGATAATCACACCGGCTTTATTTTTATAAATGGAGATGAACACTTCTTTATCCATTCTACCGGTTGGTTCCCCTTTAAGGTGGTTAAAGACAAGATCAGCGAATCAAGCGTTTTATCAAATTCAAAATACCGTGTAGTGGGTAAGATCTCTGATGATGAGAATTTCCTTAAGAAATGGGTTGAGAAAGATTAAACGTTTTCTTTATTTTTTAAGAACCTTTCTTATCATAGCTCCTTTATCCGTATACACCTGCACAAAATACATTCCCTGTGCCAGGTGACCAAGCTCTACAGAGGTATTTGTTTCATGGATGTTGGCTTTGAGTGCTATTGTTTGACCGATGGTATTGAGGATCTCCACTTTTGAAATAAGTAGAGTACTGCTAATATAAATAGCATCGCTGGTTGGATTTGGAAATAAAGTAAAACCCTCAGTCGTTTGGTTCGCTTCCTCAATACCTGTACAGGCATTTACTGTAACAGATAACGACGCGGTATTGGAACAGCCGTGAGCGTTAGTATAGGTATAATACATTTTTTGAATGCCGGTTGTTGTTGGTGTAAATGCAGAAGCGATCACATTAGCTCCTGTATAGCCGCCACCGCCCGGTGTTCCTGTCAGGTTAACCGTACTTCCCACACAGGTAATCGTAGAACTGCCTGCAAGTGTCACTGTTGGGATGGTATCAATGAAAATGGTTTTAGTTGCATTGGCAATGCAACCACCATTTATAACCTGTAGGGAAAGTGTTGCCACCCCTGTATTACCTGATATCAGATTAATGGATGGAATTGTGCTTGAACCGGAAATACTGGCATTTGAAGCGGACCACACATAGCTTGCTCCCGGAATATTACCGGTACTATAATTGTTTACATAAGTATTTCCTTTGCAAATAGCCGCTGGTCCTGAAATAGAAGCAGTAGAAGTAGTAGCTGAAACGGTTTTTGTAAACACAGGAATATTTTGCCCGTTGTAACTCAATGTTAAGGTTACTGTGTATACTCCTGGGTTAGCGTAAGTGTGCAAAACGTTATGTCCACTGGCGGAAGTGCCGTCACCAAAGCTCCAGAACGAGTTATAAATATTCCAGCAGGGATTTAAAGAATAGGAGAAACTACTACAGGATGTATTCTGAACAGATAGAGGATATACTTCTGCAGGTTTAGCAGTTTCCATATAATTGAGGAGAGACAGGTTGGTATTACACATGGTATAGGTTGGTACAAACGCAACGGGAGCTCCTATCGAGGAGAGCGTTGCTGAATTGGGGTTAGCGATCTGGCCCATATAATAAAAATTAGCGGCGTTATAATAAATATTATTATCTGGGCCTACTTCCATGTAGCCAAAGGCCTGAGGCTCCCAGTTAGGATCAGGACTGGTTAATGTTTTTATCACAGTGAGAGAACTCACATCAACCTGCTGAATAAAATTCCCGGAGCTTGCGCCGTATTTAAGGTAAAGGTATTGCCCGTTCGGACTGAAAATGCAGGTAAGGCAAGGTTGGTTGAAGGGTAATGTAGCTGTTAGCTGCACTTCATTGCTTGCCGCCCCTGTAGCGGCATTAAAGTTATAGAGCATAAACTTATTGCCTGATGCACAGATAAGCTTGTCGCCTGCAGGATTGGATTTAATACCACCTACTCCGGAAGGGGTTAGAAATGGGCCTGAGATAACCGGAGCGGCTGTTGGATTGAGTCCGTTTTGATTGAACAGAAATGCATAAATATTTCCATTAAGGGAACCATTGGTCCAACCGCGGGCAATTACCCAATAATCCACACCATTACAGTGAGGTACTACACAAAGGTCTTCCGACAAATAGGTAACGCCCGGTGTATAGACGGAAGGGTCCGTAAGGCTTTGGTAGGGGCTCACGGTATGCGTGTTGGCATCGTATATAACGCTGGAGATTTTGCTGTACGAGCTGCCGGCTATTTCAATGGGAGGAACACAAATCAGAACATATTTTCCTGGTTGTTTGGGTACTTTGAAAGAGGTAAAGCCGTATACCGAAGATC
The DNA here is from genome assembly GCA_040389965.1 of Bacteroidota bacterium. GTDB lineage: Bacteria > Bacteroidota > Bacteroidia > B-17B0 > Aurantibacillaceae > UBA4416. The sequence goes on along the minus strand of JAZJZF010000043.1, from coordinate 17,819 downwards.
CTTTATAAACACTTGCTGTACCTGAAGAAATGTCCCATCCGAAAATAGGAGAATTGTTAACGATTGTATGGTTATTATCCCAGAGGGTTACACCATCCGAATAGAATAATAAATTTCCGAGCGAATCGCTCATGGATACTGCCACTTCAAAAGCCCTTTGTGTTTTTTTACGTAAGACCAAATCGTTTACCAATGGGTTACCGGTCGCAAATGCCACGGAACAGGAATCGCCGAAAAGCCAATTGCTGCGATCCAGTTTTTGCGGATCGAGCGAACAACTGGTAATGGCAATAGGAATACTATCTGTAAGAAAAACACTACCGTTACCAATACGTAATTTTGCATAGTATAATCCCGGAGCGGTATAGGTTACACTCACACTACTTGTAGTGGCTGTTGCCGGTGAACCGCCGGAGAGTGTCCATTGCCAGGAATTGGAAGTGTTTCCAACGGTTGGATTTGATAAGGCAAGCATAGCGCCGGTACAATAATTAGTAAGGGGTCTTGTAATGTTAATATACAAAGTAGAATTGGCGCATCCTCCGGCACCTATTACTCCTGTAGCTGCCAGGTTTCCTGTTTGCCAGAGTCCTGAACGAAAAGCATTTAAAGTAGCATGCATCCTCAGTTTTTGACCTTGCGTAAATGTATTCATGCAGTCGTCGTCTGCGTAACTCATGTAATCTTCGATCATGTCATTGGCCGTTGTACCTGTGGCATAATTAGCTGAGCAGGTATTGGGTATAGGAGAATTGCAGCTGATATTCTGTGTAGTGGAAGGTTCAATATCACAGATCATATCACCGTTAAGGTCACAGGCATCTGTAATGGAACCCGCGGCATTAGCGCCGGCACAGCCCCCCTCAAAAATATGCATCAGGTTAAAATAGTGGCCTGTTTCGTGAACCAGTACTTTTCCCTGTGTGAGGCCAAAGCCCAGGCTGTAAGTATTTCCGGTTGAATTATCTCCAATCACATCTCCCCTTATTACCACACCATCAAGAGGATAAGCACCCATTAGAGGTCTTGGTGCATAACCCATCACAACGCCTGATGTACTTCCCCCAATGGAAGAAACCACCCAAATATTGAGGTATTTGTCGTACGGAAAATAAGCTCCCGTAGGGTGTGTAAGACCCGCTAAGGCTGTAGCATCGGTATTGGTCATCTGATGATTGGTTAAGGCGTTATCTGCATACCGCATCACGCCTTTTTCTACGCCACCCGGGCCATTATAAAAAGATACCGAAGAAGGCATTGCAATAGAAGCAAGGCAAAACTGGATGTCTGTATTTTGAGCATAAACCGGATGCGTCTGATTATTATATGCCGGGTAATTTTTGGAGTAAGCCGCATTTAAAGCATTCAGCTGCGATAAGATCTGTTGGTATGAAATATTGTTTCCTGTTCCGTAAGCCTGTCCTGTAGGATACACCACATGAAATACGACGGGGATCGTATAGCTGCCTGTTGAAGCGGATCTTCCCTGTGCGGTATTGGTGGTGTGTTGATCAACGTAATATTTGATCCGTTCATTCATCTCTTGCGTGGCCCGGTCATAATCTTTTCGGTTTTGTTTTTGCAGGGCATTGATCACATCATCTCCACAGGCCGGTGCTTGTGCTGTTAAAAGGAAAGACGAAAAAAGAAAAGTGGATAGGAATAAGAATAGTTTTGTTTTCATGATAGGGTCATGGTTTAAGTGCGAAACAACATGCGACATTTAATACGAGGCTAATCTATGACTATTTATAATGTTTTGCAGTAGCTATTGAGTGAGTTCGACTTTTAATTTAGTAAAAACGAGAAATCCACACATTAATTTATGTGCTGTAAATCAATGAATTAAACAATAATCAAAAAAATAATTCATCTGCGCAATTACACTGCGCACTTAGGATGTTGATTTGTGTCATGAAAAACATCAAAAACATATTCTTTGGATTTATTGCGCTAGCATTGGTAATAGTGTTTTATAAACTCGTGTCTGCAATATCAATTTTAATAATAGTAGTAATTATAGGCACTATCATACGACAGGAAATACAAAATTTGATAAATGAGAATAAATTAAAAAAATTCAGGAAAAATAATGAGGGTGGCTATTTTCTGCTGTACAGTTCGAATAAAAAAATAAAAATGGAGATCGAATACCTGCTAAAGCCATTACTAACTTTTAAATACATAAATATTTATAATAATAGAAATCAGATACAAAGTGAGTTACAAAATTATGAAATACAACACCTTAAATCTGAGTCGGAAAGATTAAAATTCCCGATCATTTATAAGATTAAAAACGACAATATATATTGTGCATCCTTTTTTGAAGAAATACAACAATACCAAAAAGAACTAATAAGTAAAACAGAATTTGAAAAAAGAATAAATATTAAATTAAAAAAAATACCGTTATGAATAAATTAAACATCACAGGTTCAGACCTTAAAGAAATGGGTTATCCTGAAGGAAAGGCAATAGGAAAAGCGTTAAGAGTAATTGAAAAAGCGTTTGACGGAGCAGATTTGGAATTGGTTTTAACTAAATTAAAACAAGTGTTAAATGACCCAAAAGGATTTACAGAACATACTACTTTGCAATCGGTTGCCAATGCATTAATTGAGCACGCTAATAGTTTAAGTGATGACTTGATTCCATTAAAAGAAACAGGGAATGCCTATACCATATTTGGGGCAGATCATATCGAACAAGGTGCCATCGACCAGATGGAAGTAGCGATGAAATTACCTGTAACTGTTGCCGGTGCCTTAATGCCCGATGCACACCAGGGTTATGGTTTGCCAATTGGCGGTGTACTTGCTACAAACAATGCTATTATTCCTTATGGAGTAGGGGTTGATATTGGTTGCCGTATGGCCTTATCTGTTTATGATATTCCGGAGAATCATTTTTTAGAAAATGAAGCAAAGTATAAAAGGGAATTAATTGCCTGGACAAAATTTGGTGCAGGTGCGGGATGGCATGGTAAATATAGAGCAGAACATGGCATCCTTGATAACACTGCATTTAACATGACACCATTTGTGAAAAACCTTCATGATAAAGCCTATACACAATTGGGTTCTTCGGGCGGCGGAAATCACTTTGTGGAATTTGGAATCATTGAATTTGAAAACGACGATGAAAAATTAAATATTAAAAAAGGGAAATACCTTTCTTTGTTAACCCATTCGGGTTCGCGTGGCTTTGGTGCTACTGTTGCCGGGCATTATACAAAACTGGCTAAAGAATTATGTAAATTACCTAAGGAAGCAGCTAACCTTGCCTACCTTGATATGAATAGTGCAGAAGGACAAGAGTACTGGTTAGCGATGAACCTCGCAGGCGATTATGCGTCTGCTTGTCATGAAGTCATTCACGAGCGAATAACGAAAGCTATTGGTGGAAATGTGCTGGCAAAAGTGGAGAACCATCATAACTTTGCCTGGAAAGAAACATGGAACGGACAAGAAGTAATCGTTCATAGAAAAGGAGCAACTCCTGCATCGAAAGATGTGATGGGAATTATTCCGGGTTCTATGACTGCACCGGGGTTTTTGGTAAGAGGAAAAGGTGAAGCAAATGCCATTAACTCCGCTTCGCATGGTGCAGGAAGACAAATGAGCAGAACACAAGCTATTAAAAGCATTACTAAAAATGAGATGCAAAAAATGCTGAAAGATCATGGTGTAACTTTAATTGGTGCAGGTTTGGATGAAGCACCAATGGCTTACAAGGATATAGAAACCGTGATGGCATCGCAAAAAGAATTAGTAGATGTGGTGGCTAAGTTCACACCAAAACTGGTTCGTATGGCGGATGATGGAAGCAGAGAGGATTAGATAATTGTCATACTTCGTCATTGCGAGGAGGCACGACGACGCAATCTCAAAAACAATACAGATTGCTTCTCACGCCGGGGCGCGTGATCGCAATGACGAATATCATAATAAATTAATTTAAATTTCATAAACAGTGTCATGAAAAAGATCGCTAAATATATAACTGAGGAACAACGGAAATTAATTTGTCCGGTTTGTAAAACACAGGTATTACTTAAACAAACACGTTTAAAGCAAGTGCAGGATTGGCTTGATACCAAATGGTTTTACAGAGGAGGAGAGCATATGATGCAGGAGATTTTTGCAGGAAGATTTAAAGACTGGGCCTGTATGAGCTGTGAAAGAAATAAGAGAGCGGTGTTCCCGGATTATAGTAAGCAAAACTATGGTTATAGCGGACCAATTTTGTTCTATATTTCAAAAAACATGACCTGCCAGACTTGTAAAAAGGAATTTATTTTTGAAGCTACGGATCAAAAGTTTTGGTATGAAGATTTAGGATTTAATGAAGCCTCTTACCCAAAAAATTGTTTCGGTTGTCGAAGGGAAACGCGACTTCAAAAATTGCTTCATAAACAATTGGCGGAACGATTACATGCAGAGCCTAAAACGCCTGAACAATTAGAGGAGGTAGCCGAAATATATATAAAACTGGGTATAACGGAAAAAGCAGAATTGTTTTTAGCAAGGGCAAAAAATGCAAAAAAGTAAGATAATGTGTATATTAAATGACATAATATGGAAACACGAATACTAAATAAATTAAAGGAAATAGAAGAGCAGCATCAGGTAAAGATCCTGTATGCCTGCGAAACGGGCTCGCGTGCCTGGGGCTTTCCTTCACCGGATAGCGACTACGACGTGCGTATGATTTATGTACATGAGTTGGATTGGTACTTGTCTTTATCTGATAAAAAAGACACGATAGAGTTTATGTCGGAAGACGGAGAATTGGATATAACGGGCTGGGACATCAAAAAATGTTTAAAACTGATGTGGAAATCCAATGGTGCTTTATTAGAGCGGGTACAATCGCCAATCGTTTACAAAGAGGAAAATAAAATACAAAACAGCTTGAGATTTTACTCGCAACGGTGTTTTGCGCCTATTGCTACCATGCATCATTATTTGGGTATGGCAAAGAATAGTTTTTGTGAAGTGGAAGGAAAAGACGAAGTAAAATTAAAGAAATTATTTTATGCGCTACGTGCTACCCTGGCCTGTAAATGGATCCATGAAATGAACTCTGTGCCGCCTATTGTTTTTATGACCATGGTAAACGAGTTGTTTTTCGATGAAGATTTAAAGCAAAGGATCATCTCTTTAATAGAACTTAAATCCGGAAAATCGGAAAGTTATATGCACCCGGCAGAAAAAGAGATCAACGCGTTTATCGTATTTGAGCTTGGCAGAGCGGAAGCCCGCTTCAATACTCTTCCCGGCAGAACGGAAAAAAATGTAGAGTTGGATGAGCTCTTTAAGAAAATTGTAAAAACAAACGTATGACCATACAAGAGGTTAAACAGCATAATACCTTATTACTGGAGTGTATTAGTGGAAGCAGAGCCTATGGCTTGCACACCCCTCAGTCGGATACCGATTTGAAGGGTGTGTTTTTATTGCCTAAACATAAGTTCTACGGATTAGAATATGAAGAACAGGCTAACAATGAAACAAATGACGAAGTGTACTACGAACTCAGACGTTTTGTGGATCTTTTGGTGAAGAACAATCCAAATATTCTTGAATTATTAAACACACCGGCCGACTCCGTCAAATTCAGGCATCCTGTCATGGATTTACTGAAACCTGAATTATTCTTATCAAAGCTATGTAAACAAACCTTTGCAGGATATGCGCAGTCGCAAATAAAAAAAGCAAAAGGCTTAAATAAAAAAATTGTCAACCCGGTGGATAAAGAACGAAAATCGATCGTGGATTTCTGTCATGTCATTCATCACCAGGGTTCCATTACATTAAGTGTATGGTTAGAAAAGAAAGGCCTCTTACAGGAACATTGCGGTTTGGTTAACATTTCCCATATGCGCGATGTCTATGCCATTTTTCACAACAACCAGCTCACTACGGGTTATTTAAAAGGAATTTGTTCGGGTTTAGATGCCAACGACGTGTCTTTAAGCTCCGTGGAAAAAGGCCTGGAACCATTGGCTATTTTAAGTTTTAATAAAGACGGTTATTCTAAATACTGTAAAGATTATAAGGAATACTGGGATTGGGTTGAAAAACGCAATGAACTGCGTTATGAAAACACCATAGATCATGGCAAAAACTACGATGCCAAAAATATGATGCATACGTTTCGGTTATTGAATATGGCGGAAGAAATTGCCAAAGAAGGTGTTGTGAATGTAAGAAGACATGACCGTGAATTTTTGTTGAAGATCCGTTCAGGTGCTTTTTCTTATGAAGAACTGGTAGAACTTGCCAACGAAAAAATAATTCAGATCGATAACTTATACGACAGGTCTTCGCTACCGGAGCAACCTGATATTGCAAAAGCAGAAGCTATTTTAGTGGAGATCAGAGAGCGGATGTATACGCTACCGAATAGATAAAGTGCTTTAACTTCTGTGTTATATGACAGAACGTCTAGACTCATTTATTAAATTGTACTAAATTGTTTAACTTAGCAATACTAAAAATAATGTCCTATGAAAAGCTTGTTATTTATCTTATTTGTTTCCTTTGGTTTTTGTAATCTCTCTGCGCAATTAGTATTTACAAGTTCCTATACCGCAACAGTAGTGTCCAAAAGTATTGCCCATTCAGATTTTAATCTTGATGGCAACCGGGATTTTGTTGTTTCCGATTATTCTTTGAATAAAATAAAAGTGTTTTTAGGAACCGGGACAGGAAATTTTTTAACACCGCTCGAATTTTCAGTAGGAACAACACCCTATTTTGTCTACGCGGTAGATTTAAACAATGATTTAAAAACAGACATTATTACTGCAAATAGTAATTCGAATAATCTAAGTGTATTGATGGGTTCAGGCAACGGAAGTTTCAGTTCGGCCGTTAATTATAGTGTAGGCATGAGCCCTTCTTCTATTACTGCTGGTGATTTTAATGGTGATAGTAAAATGGATATCGCTTGTTCCAATTTCACTTCTAATGATGTTAACGTATTGTTTGGAGATGGAAGTGGTGGACTAACTGTATCCGGCAATTATTCTTCCGGAACCACAGTAAATCCTGTAAGCATTTGTAATGCAGACCTTAATAACGATGCGAAAGCAGATTTAATAGTGTGTAATAAGTTCACAAATAGTTTCTCTATCTTCTTAAATGCAGGCTCAGGGCTTTTTGCTTCACCTATAAGTTATGGTTTTACCGAAACGCCTGTTTTTATAAGCTCATATGATTTTAATATGGATGGTAAAAAGGATATTATAACAATTAATTCGACCTCTTCTTCGTTGAACTATAGAACAATAGGTGTATTTACCGGAAATGGCGACGGAACACTTCAATCATCTATAGATACGCCAGGACCATCATTACCATTATCGGGTTGTATAGGAGATTTTGATTCAAATGGCCATCTCGATGTAGTAATGGCTTATGGAGGGGTGCACTCGTTATCATTTTCTGACGGACATACTGATGGCACGTTTGGAAGCATTCTGATCTCAATTTCTGGTGTCACATCTGGTGCGGAGTTTGTATGTTCCGCTGACTTTGATAATAATGGCAAGCCGGATCTGGCTTATTGCGGTAATGGGTCTGTGGAAGTTTTACTTAATAATACAATTACGGGGAACAAGGAAGAAAAACAGTTAACCAATCAACTATTTAATGTATACCCAAACCCATCTAACGGGATATTGTTTGTTAATTCTACAGACGTAGTAAAGCTTTCCCTCTTAAATGAATTTGGACAACATATACAGGACGCAGAATTAAACGCAGGAAATAATTATAAAATGGTGTTGGATGATCTCCGTGATGGAATTTACTTTATAAAAGGTATAGGTAAACAAGGGATCATTACTAAAAAAATAGTTATTTTAAAGCCTTAGAAATTTTGGCAAGCACTTAATCAAAGGCCAATAAAAATGCGGTTCCTTCATTTTCTGCCGATTTAACAGAGATATGACCTTTGTGAAGCATCATCACCTGCTTGCATAAACTTAAGCCAATACCATTGCCTGTTTTCTTAGTACTGAAAAAAGGAATAAAGATTTTGTCGATCAGTTCAGGGGCAATTCCCAAACCGTTATCTGTTACTATAATCAATGTTTTTTCGTTTAAAGATTCGGCACTGATACTGATCTTAGGTTGAACAACCTCCTTTACAGCATCTATGGCATTCAGGATCAGGTTAATCAATACCTGTTCTATTAATCCTGAATCGACATTAACCGTTAACAAAGGATCTTTTAAGACGACTTCAAAATCGATCCCTTTCTTATCAATACTGGGCTGCATCAACTGTTGAACATGATCAAACAATTCGGCAGCGTATATGGTAGCCCGGCTTACTTTATTGATTTTACTTAAATTACGATATGTTTCCGTAAATTTTAAAAGGCCTTCACTGCGTTTTTTAATCGTATTAATGCCGGTTTCAATATCTGCCAAGGTCTCTTTATAATTTTCAGAGCTTTGGGCAGATTCCGTAATCCTGCTTTTTAAAGTTTCGGCAAGTGACGAAATAGGAGCCACTGAATTCATAATTTCGTGTGTCATGACGCTTAAGAGCTTCTGCCAGGCTTGCGATTCGCCTTCATCGAGGGCATCATTAATATTTTGAAAGGCAATCAGTTTATAGGTTTTATGTTCGTTTTCGAACATGCTGGCCGATAACAGGATTTTAAAAGAACTATTATCCCTCGTAATGCTGGTCACTGTTTTTTGGCCGCGTAGTAAATTCAGTATTTCCTTATAAAGGAACTCGTTTCGTTTTTCGAGTGAGTGAATGGTTTTTAAATAAGGGATCTGTAATAAATTTTTAAGAGACTCGTTCATCCACAGCACTTCTCCCGTATGGATTTCGTAAGATAAAATGCCGGTATCTACAATCTCTAAAATGTTTTTTAAATGGAGAAACTGAGTTTCTTTTTCTTTACTAATGCTTTTAAAAGTGGCATTAATTTCATTAAAAGCAATTCTGAAAGGCTGTAATTCTAAAGGCGTTTTTTTTACATCAAAATGCCTTGAAAAATCGCGGTAGTGTATGGATTCCATAAACTGCTCAATTTCCCACTTGGTTCTGTTCAGGTATTTATAATGATCATATATTAAAAACAAAACAACAGGCACCGTAATAATTTCAACCCAATACCATTGCTTTACAAATGCCACCGCGCTTATCAGCAAGATAACAAACAAGAGCAATGTTCTCAGTAAATTATTTAATCCGGCCGGTTTATAACTCATACTTTCCTAATCTGCGATACAAAGCTGTTCTTGTTATTCCCAATTCCTTGGCGGCTTTGCTAATGTTGCCATTATTTTTTTCGATTACCCGTAAAATCGTTTGTTTTTCAATTGTACTTAATTTTGTTTCGTTTTCCATTTCCATTGCATTTTTTGTATTGGATTCAATAGGAGAAAAAATCAGGTCGTTAGGCTGTAAAACCTCTGTATCAGCCATAATAACAGCCCTCTCAATAATATATTGTAACTCGCGGATATTGCCGGGATAATGATAGTCATTTAATTTTTCGAGTGCTTTTATCTGAAATTCCATCGGCGATTTAAAATATTTTTCCTGATAAAACTTAAGGTAGTACATTGCCAGTAAAGGAATATCTTCTTTCCTTGCTCTCAGAGGAGGAACAATAATTTCAACGGTATTAATACGGTAAATTAAATCTTTTCTGAACCGCATTTCGTTGGAAAGTTCTGTTAATGCCACATTGGTAGCACAGATCAAACGGATGTTAATTGAATTTGGCACATTGCTTCCCAACTTAGTTACCTGCCGGTTTTGTAGTACCGTTAATAGTTTAGCTTGTTGTTGCAGACTGATATTTCCAATCTCATCTAAAAACAAAGTGCCATTGTTTGCAGATTCGAAGCGGCCTTCACGGTCTTCACGTGCGTCTGTGAACGATCCTTTTTTATGGCCAAATAATTCACTTTCAAATAAAGTTTCAGTTAAAGCTCCTACATCTACTTTTACAAATTGTTTTTGAGCTCTTAATGATTTTTGATGAATGGCTTTTGCAATAAGGTCTTTGCCGGTTCCGTTTTCCCCCAGTATTAAAATATTGGCATCGGTAGGCGCTACCTTTTCTATCTTATTAAAAATATCCGCCATTAGGTCACTTTTACCAATTATTCCGGATCGTTCATAATCGGGTGCCGTATGTGTTTTTTCGGGAGAACTTTTTTTGCGAAGAATTTCTTTTAAAGATTCTACGAGGCTTTGATTATTCCACGGCTTTACAATAAAATCGGATGCACCTTCTTTTAATGAACGAATTGCCAGATCAATGTCTGCGTAGGCTGTAATCATGATAATGCTAATATCGGGATGTGTTTCCTTAATGCGTTTAAGCCAGTAAATACCTTCGTTCCCGGTATTGATGGAGGCATTAAAATTCATATCGAGCAATAGGAGGTCAAAAGAATGTTTCTTTAATAAAGACAATAAATTTTCAGGATTCTTTTCTGTCACTATTTCCGTTACTTCCTTTTTTAAAAGTAAGTTCATGGCAGTTAATACATCATTATCGTCGTCAACTACTACTATTTTTGCTCTCTTCAAATCCATTATTATTTCTTTGCCACTTTAAGCCCAATAAATATACCCAAAAGCTATTTAACTGAATAAAAACAAATTATAAAAATGTGCGTCACAGCAGAGTGTATCAAAACCGAACACTCTCATGCAGAATCGAACACTTTTAGAACCATTTGATTTTGCAAAACATTGATTATCAGTAATTATAAATCTGGCACACTATTCATTATAAACAAGGTGTTTATTCCTGTTCTGAGATGCATGAAGCCGGTAGTTTTTTGATTGTACGACGTTAAAGATAAATATCCTCATGCATCTCGGGGAATAGACAAAGAATACAGATATTAAATATATGGACAGGGCAATACCTAAAAAGAAGTGGACTACTAAAAAAATACTTACTATCGCCTTAGTAACAGGAATTGCTACGCTAATTACAGGAAGTATTTACTATACAATGGGTGGAACAAAACTAAATGTTGATACCGAAAGAATTACGATCAGTGAAGTTAAAAAAGGACCCTTCCGTGAATTTATTCCTGTAAACGGAATTGTATTGCCTGTGTCTACTATTTATTTAGATGCTGTTGAAGGTGGTCGTGTAGAAGAATTATTTGTAGAGGATGGTGCTGTCATGAAAAAAGGAGATCCTATCTTAAGACTTTCAAATACGGATCTGGAGTTAAGCCTTGCAAACCAGGAAACATCAGTATTTAACCTGCTAACGCAAATGCGGATCTCTAAAAATGCTGCTACACAAAACACGATCATGAAACTGAATCAGGGGACAGATGTAGAGAATGTTTACCGTGAAGCAAAACGAATTTATGATCTGAATAAACAATTGTACTCATCGCAGGCAATTTCTTTGCAGGAATTTAAACAATCAGAAAACAATTATAATTACGCCTTACAAAAGAAAAAACTCACAGATCAAATTTTAGCGCAGGATTCTGTATCGAGTATAGAAGAAATAGGACAAGCTAAAGAATCGTTTAAGCGTACACAGGAAGCTTTAAAAATCATGCGTCGTAAAGTGGAAGACCTTACGGTACGAGCGCCAATCGACGGACAGCTAACCTCGTTGGCAGCAGAAATAGGTCAAAACAAAAACAAAGGCGAGCGTTTAGGCCAGATAGATGTAGTAACAGGTTTTAAAGTGCGTGTAGAAATCGATGAGCATTACATTACCCGTATCTACCCCGGTTTAAACGGAGAATTTACACTGTCCGGAAAAAATTACGAGCTCACGATTAATAAAGTGTATTCACAGGTAAAAAATGGAAAATTTCAGGTAGACATGAAATTTGAAGGAGAGATTCCTAAAGACATTCGCAGGGGACAAACCCTGCAAATCCGTTTGGCTTTGAGTGATGAAACACAGGCGTTATTATTGGCTAAAGGAGGATTTTACCAGCAAACAGGAGGCAACTGGGTATTTAAATTAAATGAAGACGGTTCGGTTGCGTATAAAATAGACATTCAACTGGGGCGACAAAACCCTGAGTATTACGAGGTGTTACAAGGTCTGCAACCGGGAGATAAGATCATTACATCAGGTTACGATAATTACATGAGCACGCAGGAGCTAATATTAAAAGAAAAAAAATAAATTTATGAAAATGAAAACACTCACACTAATTATTGCATTTGGTTTTTTTAGAACGGGAGCTATTTCCCAAAACACAATTGATTCTTCGGATAGTATAGTTGTTAGTGAAATATTAGAGGAACTTGAACCATCAAAACAATTAACGGACTCTATTTTGAATGATTTGGTTAAACTCAAGATTATTAAAGATCAGAATAATGTGGCCTTTAGCTTGAACTACGATAAGTTTGAAGTAAATAATAAAAAGCAACCGACCGAAATACTGGAAGTGTTTAAAAAAAAGTACCACATTACGAAAGGCTATAGCGTTTCTTATGCTAAAACAAAAGGATCAACGTCTACATCTATTATTAAAAAAGACTAAACATACGCACTATGATAAAAGTAAATCAACTCGAAAAAATTTACAGGACAGAAGATATTGAAACTGTTGCCTTGAATGCCATTTCGTTCGACATTAAAGAGGGGGAATTTGTAGCCATGATGGGGCCCTCAGGCTGCGGTAAATCAACGCTGCTAAATATTATAGGATTGCTGGATGATGTGGATGGTGGCAGTTATTTATTTAACGGCATCGAGGTATCAAAATTCAATGAACGCAAACGGGCAGAATTACGGAAACATAACATCGGGTTTGTGTTTCAGAGCTTTAATTTAATTGATGAACTCACGGTTTTTGAAAATGTAGAATTACCACTGATCTATACAGGCGTTGGTACCAGCGAAAGAAAAAAAATTGTAGATGAAGTGCTTGATAAAATACAAATTGCGCACCGTCGAAACCATTTTCCGCAGCAGCTTTCAGGCGGGCAACAGCAGCGTGTTGCCGTAGCACGTGCCGTAGTTAATAATCCTAAATTAATCCTGGCCGATGAGCCCACAGGGAATCTTGATTCGCGGAATGGGAATGAAGTGATGCAATTATTAACGGATCTGAACGAGAAAGGAACCACCATTATTATGGTAACACACTCTGAACACGATGCACGTTTTACACACCGTGTTATTAATATGTTGGATGGACAAATTGTGACACAGAACTTAAAATCTTAAAGTACATGATCGGTAACTATTTTAAAATAGCAATAAGACAACTGTTTAAAAACAAAACATTTTCTGCCATTAACATTATCGGTCTTTCTTTAGCGATAGCAGTATGTATTGTGGTTGCCTTATTTGTGAATCGTGAAAACAGTGTCGATGCATTTCATACTAAGAATATTTACCGCTTGGATGAAGTGCAAAAATTCGAAGGACTGGTAGCTCCTCAAAAAGTAGCACTGTCTATGTTCCCGATGGGACCTACGCTGAAACGTGATTTTCCGGAGGTAGTGAATTATACAAGAATCATCAGAAGTGAAAAAAGATCTTTTCTTTATAATAACAAAAAGATCATTGTTCCCTCTTTTATGTGGGTGGACTCTGTCTTTTTTCAGATGTTCGATTTTCCTTTGCTAAAAGGAAACAAACGTAACGTTCTTGGAAGATCCGGAAACGTAGTGCTTTCAGAGAGTTTATCAAAAAAAATATTTGGGAATACAGATCCTCTGGGTAAACCAATAACGCAGGGCGGAGGAGATTTCGTTCAACTTACGGTGGCCGGAATCATGAAAGATGTGCCGGAAACCTCACATTTGCAAATGGACATGGTAGCTGTATTAACAACAGATGTAAAAAAAGAATATGCTGACAACTGGGGAGGAAATTGGGTAGTAACTTACCTCGAGCTTTCCGATCATGCCAATATCGCAAAACTCGAAACGCAGTTTCCCGCTTATCTTAAAAAACACATCGGCCCCGGAGAAAAGGATTACGAATTATTTTTGCAACCGCTCAACGAAGTGCATTCCAATTCAAGTGACATTACACATGACTATGTCAATTATCAGAAATTCGACAGAAGCAATACTTACGTATTTATCATCATCGCTTTTATTGTACTGGGAATTGGTTGTATGAATTTTGTGAATCTCTCTACAGCAAAATCGGCAGGGCGTGCGAAAGAAGTAGGTATTCGGAAAACCATTGGAGCAGGCAGGTGGCAGCTAGCCCAGCAATTCATACAGGAATCCTTATTATTTGCGTTCATTGCATTGTTATTATCATTAGGGCTTGTCAGATTATTTTTACCTTATCTTAATAATTTGAGTGAGCATCATATTTCATATGCTGTTTTATTCGAACCAAAAGCAATCTGTTTATTATTGGTTGGAACACTTTTGGTAGGGTTACTTTCTGGAGCTTATCCTGCTCTTTACCTATCGTCTTTTATTCCTTCAAAAGTATTGAAGGGTTCAGTACAGATTGGTAAAAATAAAAGTCTTGGTAGAAATATTCTTGTAGTTTGTCAATTTGCAGGGGCTATCTTTTTAATTATTTCTACTGTATTTGTGATCCGGCAACTCAACTTCATGCAAACCAATAATCCGGGGTTTAATAAAGACCAGGTAGTCTCTATTACCTGTTATGAAAACACAGGAGAAAACTTTAAAAAACTCAAACAACAGTTTTTGAAAAGTCCGGGTGTTTCTTATGTCACGGGCTCTTTCCAAAGACTTGGAAATAATTTACATCAAACGGGAATAAAATTTACAGGCATTGGTCCTGAAAGAGAAATTGCCACATCACAAATTCGTGTGGATCGTGATTTCTTAAAACTTTATAATATAAAGCTGGTGGCAGGAAGAGATTTCCGCGAGAGTGATCAGGGCAAAGCGTTTTTGATCAATGAAACCATGGCAAAGGAAATTTTGAAAAATAGTCCCGGAACTCCTATGGAAAAACTGATTGGTACGCCTTTCGGATTATATGATCAGGATACGCTTGGCTCTATTATTGGCATTACTAAAGACTTCAACTTCAATTCTTTTCATAATAAAATTGAAACGCTTACTATTTCTAATAGTGATGAATCCCCTTTTTCGGAGATCTCAGTGAAAGTGGCAGGAAATAATGTAAATGCTGCTTTGAAGCATTTAGAAAATTCCTGGAAAGCCATTGTCCCGGATACACCTTTTGAATATAATTTCCTGGACGAAGATTTTAAAAATCTGTACAGTGCTGATATGCAGCTGAGTCGTATCGTTGGAATTCTTTCGACCATTGCCATTATTATTGCGTCTTTAGGTTTATTTGGTTTGGTGACATATGCAACAGAAAAAAGGGTGAAAGAAATAGGCGTTCGTAAAGTATTTGGTGCATCCGTACAAAGCATTACCCTTTTGTTGAACCGCGATTTCCTGAAACTGGTTGTTCTTGCAAATGCCATTGGATGGCCTTTGGCATGGCTTGTCTTGCGAAAGTGGTTGGAGAATTTTGCATTTAAGATTGAGCTCAGTTTTTGGGTGTTTTTGTTAACTGCGTTTGCAGCCACACTAATTGCTTTTTTGACCGTAAGCTTTCAAACGATTAAAGCCGCGATGAATAATCCTACAAAAAGTTTAAGAACAGAATAATAAAATAAAAAATCATGTTTAAAAATTACTACATAATTGCTCTACGAAATTTGCTGAGAAATAAATTTTTCTCTGTCATTAATATCCTTGGACTTAGTGTTGGACTTGCTTGTTGCATGCTGATTTTTTTATATGCCAAAGATGAAGTGAGCTTCGATCAGTTTCATGCAAATAAAGATCATATTTACAGGATCACGGCTGATCTGATCAATTCAAAAAGAACGGATAAACAGGGAAGCACAGGGATGATGCCAGGCCCTGAGTTTAAACGCAACCTTCCGGAGATCGTAGATTTTGTAAGGATAAAACCCGGGTACTTTAATATTAAGCAAGGCAACGATGTATTGGAACAAGAGGTCTTGTACGCAGATGATAATTTCTTTTCAGTATTTTCATTTCCGTTTATTTATGGAAATCCAACGGCAGTATTAAAAGATCTGCACTCTGTGGTGATCTCCGAAAGCTTTGCCCAAAAATCCTTTGGAAAACAGAATCCCATGGGAAAATTACTGGAACTAAATATTGATGAAGCCTGGGTTCCCTTTGTGGTAACAGGGGTTATGAAAAATGCACCTCAAAACTCTTCCATTAAGCCGGAAATGGTATTACCTATGAAATTCAGCCAATCGAAATATGATGATAAGCAGTGGTTGAATTTCTTCCTGAATACCTTTGTGGTTTTAAAGCCCGGAACAGACCTTAAACTACTGGAACAGAAAATGGATCGTCTGTATCTGTCAGAAGCCAAAGAACAAATAAAAGAAGCTAAAAGTTATGGAATGGATGATCGGGTGTTGTACCATCTTCAGCCCCTCACCGAGATCCATTTGAGTACCGATTATGGATCAGATAATGGTTTAACCAATGGCAGTAATCCCGTTTACTCTTATATTTTAGTGGCTATCGCAGCATTTATTTTAGTGATTGCCTGTATTAATTTTGTGAATCTCACAGTAGCAAGGTCTTTAAAAAGGGCGAAAGAAATTGGGATTCGTAAAGCAGTAGGTGGGCAAAGACAACAATTGATCTTCCAGTTTTTGAGTGAGTCATTTATGCTGGTATTTATCTCTTTTGTAATGGCTATTACTTTAGTGATAGTGCTACTTCCTTTATTTAATAAGGTTTCCGGCAAGGCATTATCTTTCTCCTATTTGATCGATGCAAACCTTATGGCAGGTTATGCGGGCTTGTTTGTTCTTACCGGTATATTAGCCGGGTTTTATCCTGCCCTGGTTATTTCGGGCTTTAATCCTGTAGAAACATTATATGGTAAATTCAGGTTTACAGGAAAAAACAGATTGTCAAAAAGTCTTATCGTATTTCAGTTTACACTCACTACATTTTTGATCATCGCCACCCTTACCATTTACTCGCAATTTAATTTTTTAATGAATTATGATCTTGGCATCCGTGGTGATAACGTTGTATCCGTAAACACACCGGATTTAAAACTGGATAAACTTGAACTGCTAAAAGCTGAATTGAGCAAAGAACCATCTATTGAATCGGTAACAGCTGAGCAGGCCGGTTCGTGGAATACCATCGCACACATTAACGGGGAAACCGAACAAAATTTTAATTTTAAACATGTAGACGATAATTATTTTTCACTTTTTAAAATTCCTTTTACGAAAGGAAGAAATTTTTCAGTCACAAGCCCTGATTCTTCCGAATCTTTAATTGTGAATGAAGCCTTTGTAAAAGCCGCCGGCTGGGCAGATCCTATCGGGCAAACGATAGACTTCTGGTATCAGTCGAAAAAATATAAGGTTATAGGTGTTATTAAAGATTATCATTTTGAAGCGCTGACTGCCAAAATAATTCCGCAGGTGTTTAATATTGATAATTCGTATTCGTACAGAAAAGTATTTATTAAACTAAAAGAAGGAAAAAAAGCACAGGGATTATCTTATCTTGAAAAGATCTTTCGAAAATCATATCCTATGCAACCCTATCAGTATAAATGGTGGGACGAAGAACAGAAAAGTAATTATGAAAGTGAAGCGAAATGGAAACAGATCGTTACCCTCTCGGCAATTCTTACCATTTTTATTTCATGCATTGGTTTGTTTGGGTTAGCAGCTTTATCTGCAGAAAAAAGAGCTAAAGAAATCGGGATCCGTAAAGTGCTTGGTGCTTCGTCTGCACTGATCGTCAAAAAACTTTCCCTGGATTTTATGTGGTTTATTGTATTG
>JAZJZF010000042.1:29439-55728 GCA_040389965.1 Bacteroidota bacterium | reverse complement strand
TTGTGTATCTTTACCGCTGAAATTGTTTTTTGGAAGGCAATTTCAATGAATGACAGAACGAAATATAGATTGTGAAGCCAAATATACAGCAAAAAATATCAATCAAAAACAGAAGAGCTTCTTTTGATTATAGTTTTATAGAAAAATACACTGCAGGTATTGTGCTTGTTGGTACCGAAATCAAATCCATCAGGGAAGGAAAGGCTTCGTTGGTTGATAGCTACTGCTATTTCAGGAACGGGGAGCTTTTTATAAAAAGCCTTAACATCAGCATTTATACGGAAGGAAATTTATATAATCACGAACCAACCCGTGAGCGTAAATTATTATTAAGTAAACAGGAACTTGCCAAACTGCAAAAAAAGATGGTGGATAAAGGTTTAACTATCATCCCTACCCTCTTATTTACCTCTGATAGTGGTTATGCAAAGGTAGAAATAGCAGTGGCTAAAGGGAAAAAGAACTATGATAAACGCGAAGATCTTAAAACAAAAGACCTGAACCGGGAAATGGATCGCAAATTCAAATAAATTTCGGTATAATAATTGACATTTTTTATAAAACCCAGCTATTTAATCCTTATGAAAACTATCCTGCTTCTTGCTTCTGTCCTCAGTTTTGCTGTCATGTCTATGTCCTGCAAATCACAGAAAAATACAACAACAACCGCAGCAACAACTGATTCTGCTGCTGATTCTAAAGAACAAACATACCGCCTGATCGTTTCTTTTACCAGCAAAGGCGCAGGAGTAAATGCTGAAAAACGCACTGCTTTTTTAGCGTATGTAGAGTCGCATCCTAAAAAACCGGCCAATAAGGCTGTATTATGGGGGCGCGAGGGCGAAACAGATTATTGCCTTAGCCTGAAAGAATTGTCCAAAAAAGAGCAGACTGACTTCATAAACGACGTTAAAAAAGTGGTTTCGGGTAGTGATCAGGTTATTCTGTCCGAAAATGCCATTTGCCAACATAAAGGGAGATAATTTTTCAACAAAAAACAAGTTTTCATCTCAAAATTGTGGAAAATCGGGTCGATTCTGACCCGATTTTTTTCGTATTTTTGCAGCCTAACTTAAAACTAAATTCTTTTTAATAATGAATGAAATTGGATTAAAAGCACAAGATGCTTCTGTTGCCCAATTAGGCTTAGCAAACGTAGAAATGGCTTATTGGAACTTACACCCTTCGGAGTTGATTGAAGAAACGATCGTTCGCGGACAAGGTGAATTAACTGATGTTGGTGCTTTAGCAATTGATACTGGAGAATTTACTGGCCGCTCTCCTAAAGATAAATTTGTAGTTTATGATGATAATACTAAAGACAGCGTTTGGTGGGGAGATGTAAATAACCGTTTCGAATCTGATAAGTTTGATGCTTTACATAACCGTATGTTAGCATACTTAGGAAACAAAGAAGTATGGGTTAGAGATGCTTATGCTTGTGCTGATCCTGCATACAGAATTAATATCCGTGTGGTAAACGAAACACCATGGGCTAATTTATTTTCATCTAACTTATTTTTACGCCCTACAGCTGAAGAAATCAAAACGTTCAAACATGACTGGGTGATTATTAATGCTCCGGGTTTTATGGCTGATCCAAAAATTGACGGAACACGCCAACATAACTTTGCCATTATCAACTTTACTAAAAAAACCATTTTAATTGGTGGAACAGCCTATACAGGCGAGATTAAAAAATCTATTTTCGCTGTATTAAACTATATTTTACCTCACGAGAAAAAAGTGCTTTCTATGCACTGCTCTGCAAACATTGGTAAAGACGGTGATACTGCTATTTTCTTTGGTTTATCAGGAACAGGGAAAACAACCTTATCTGCTGATCCTAACCGTAAATTAATTGGTGATGACGAACACGGATGGGCTGATAAATCAGTATTTAACTTTGAAGGTGGTTGCTACGCAAAATGCGTTGATTTAACTGCAGAAAAAGAGCCTCAAATTTTTAATGCTATTAAATTTGGTTCTTTATTAGAGAACATTAATTATTACGAAGGAACAACAACTGTTAATTATGCTGATATTTCACGTACTGAAAACACACGTGTAAGTTACCCTTCAAGCTATATCGACAACGCCGTTACTCCTGCAGTGGGTGATATTCCTAAAAATATTTTCTTTTTAACCTGCGATGCTTTTGGTGTTTTACCTCCAATTTCTAAATTGAGTAACGCACAGGCCATGTATAATTTTATATCAGGTTATACTGCTAAAGTTGCGGGAACAGAAATGGGAATTACTGAACCGACTACTACATTCTCTGCTTGTTTCGGTAAAGCATTCCTGCCTTTACACCCTACAAAATATGCGGAGTTGTTAGGCGAAAAATTAAAAAAACATAACGTAAACGTTTGGTTATTAAATACCGGATGGGTTGGCGGAAGCTACGGCGTAGGAAGCCGTATCAAATTATCGTACACACGTGCTTTAATTACAGCTGCTTTAAACGGAGAATTGGATAATGTAGAATATGGTACTACTCCTTATTTTGGATTAAAATTCCCTAAAGCATGTTCCGGTGTGCCTACTGAAATTCTTGAACCACAAAATGCGTGGAAAGATAAAGATGCATTTAGCCAAACTGCACAAAACTTAGCAGGTCAATTCATTAAAAACTTTGAGCAATATGCTTCAGCAGCTAATGAAGAAATTTTATCTGCTGCTCCTAAAGTAGTTGCTAAACAAAACGCTTAATTATTTTCTATATAAACTTTAAACCCCTGATTTTACTAAAAAAATCAGGGGTTTTGTTTTGTAACAAACTCATAATTTAATGTCACTTCGAGCGGAGTCGAGAAGCGCTCTGAAATTGTTAATCTTAGTTCTCGACTCCGCTCGAACTGACATTCACCAAAACTTACACATCAAAAAAACACGACCGCTTGCAGATAGTAAATTAATTGCTTGCCACAGCAAAACAAATCTGTAAATTCGCCAGAGAAAACCATATGAACATCATCGAACAATACATAAAAGACAATAATTTTGGACGGGTTGTGGGAATGGAGTTTAAGATCGTTGAACCCGGTATCGTTCATTATTTTCTAACCATTAATGAAACCCATCTTTCTACACCACGCGCAACGCATGGAGGTGTTATTGCCGCTATGATGGATGGCGTGTTAGGTGTGGCTGCCTTGTCAAAAACAGTCTTAGAAAACAGGATCGTCTCAACCGTTGAATTTAAAATAAACTACCTTGCTCCTTCTCTGTTGGGAGACGAATTATTTGGCGTTGGCAAAATAGAAAATGCCGGTAAACGCCTGATCATTACTAGCGGCGACATTATGTGTACGAATCGTAATAATATAGTTATTGCAAAAGCCATGGGAACCTTTAATGCTTATCCTGTGGAGAAGGCAGGGTATGTTGTTGATTTGAAAAAATAGTTTTTATAATGATATGGGCGCGTTCCTGCAAAAAGGCAGCAGGAACCGGGCTGTCGCTACAATCTTTTGCAAGAACAGGCAAAAGGATTTTCGCTTGCATCCCTCGCGCAGGTTTCTCTTCATTAAGAAATTTTCATTAATAATTACAAATAATAGATTTATTCACTTATCTCTAAAAAGCCATCATTTATTAATTGAACTCAAGCATATAGCAAACAACCTAAACGGTGGTTATCATCTTATATACCTTTATAACAAATAAAGAGTATTATCATGAAAAAATTATTTATCCTACTTGCTTTAGCACTTTGTTTAACAAATCTTAAAGCACAATTTGTTACCATACCCAATGCTAATTTCGTAAGCTGGTTGCAAACTAATGTGCCATCGGCCATGAATGGCAACCAAATGGATACTACCAATGTGGCAATTACGACTTATACCTATATTAATGTTCAAAATCTGGGAATTACCGATTTAACAGGTGTACAGTATTTTGATTCGCTAAAAGCCCTTGATTGTACAAACAATCAGCTCTCATTTTTACCGTCATTACCATCCAGATTATTAAGTCTTACTTGTTCTCAAAATCAACTAACATCAATACCTTCCCTGCCATATGTTTTAGGGTATATGGACTGCTCAAATAACCAGTTAACCAATCTTCCTTTATTACCAAATACAATAAGGTATCTATACTGTTCATATAATCAATTGTCTAGTCTTCCTGCTTTACCGTCATCATTGCTAGGTCTTTGGTGCTATAATAATCTACTTACTTCTCTTCCTCCAATACCTTCCGGTACTAATTATTTATATTGCTTTTATAATAATTTAACCAGTTTACCTACGTTGCCAACAGGTCTATTGGTTTTAAATTGTTCGTATAATCAACTGAACAGTTTACCTACATTACCTTCAGGTCTCTCTCATTTAATTTGTTCATATAATCAACTGAACAGTTTACCGGTTTTACCAAGTGGATTAGAATTTTTAATTTGCTCTTATAACAATATTACCTGCTTACCATTATTGCCACCAATACAATCAGAATATTATTACAGTCCAGGAGTGCCGCCTGTTATAGACTTTGATATAAAAAACAATCCATTTACCTGCCTTCCTAATTATGTGCCTGCAATGGATGCCACATTGCTTAGCTATCCTTTATGTAGCGCGGGAAATACAAACGGATGCGCTGTAACTATCACTGGTTTATATGAACAAACAGAAACGTTCATGAATGTATATCCAAACCCATCTAACGGAAGCTTTACTATTGAATTAAATAATAATGAAAGACAATCCATTCAACTCTTTGATATAACTGGCAATGTTGTTCTTTCTCAAAGTATTGAAAACGAGAAAACAATTATAGATGCAGGTCATTTAGCTGCGGGCATTTATAACATTACTATCAAAGGAAGTAATTCTGTTTCTAATAAGAAATTGGTAATCGTGAAATAATTAATGTTTGTACTTACATTTCGACTTTACCATAAGCCTGCGTGACAGCATAACAACATAAAATGATTTCTCAATAAAAGTTAATATAAGTTTGAGATTGCTTCGTCGTGCCTCTTCGCAATGACAATCTACAACCCTTTCAATAAGCTTTGCATACTTGTTTTTTCAGTAAGTATGGCATGCAATTCTGTAATAGCTACCCTGTCCTGCTTCATGCTATCACGATGGCGAATGGTAACTGTTTTATCTTCCAGACTCTGATGATCAACTGTGATACAAAAAGGTGTGCCAATAGCATCCTGTCTTCTGTAACGCTTACCAACAGTATCTTTTTCGTCATAAGCCAGCATAAAATCAAATTTCAAATCCTTCATAATGCTTTCCGCCAATTCAGGCAGACCATCTTTTTTTACCAAGGGAAAAATAGCTGCTTTGTAGGGAGCCAAAGCCGGAGGCAGATTTAAAACTGTACGTGTATCACCACCCTCCAGAGATTCTTCTTTTAGTGCAGAAGACAACACAGCTAAAAATAAACGATCTAGTCCTACCGATGTTTCTACAACATAAGGTACATAGCTTTCATTCATTTCTGAATCAAAATACTGTAATTTTTTTCCGGAGAACTCCTGGTGTTGTTTTAAATCGAAATCAGTACGGGAGTGAATTCCTTCGAGTTCTTTAAATCCAAAAGGGAACTGGTGTTCAATATCTGCTGCTGCATTCGCATAATGGGCCAACTTTAAGTGATCATGAAAACGGTATTTCTCAGCACCTAAACCAAGCGATAAATGCCAGTTTAAACGGGCTTTTTTCCAGTATTCGTACCATTCCATTTCTGTACCCGGTTTCACAAAAAACTGCATTTCCATTTGTTCAAATTCACGCATACGGAAAATGAATTGTCTTGCTACAATCTCGTTCCTGAAGGCTTTGCCGGTTTGTGCGATCCCAAACGGAATTTTCATACGGCCGGTTTTCTGAACATTTAAATAGTTCACAAAAATACCCTGCGCTGTTTCGGGACGTAAATAAATAATGTTGGTTTCATCTGTTACAGCACCTGTAGAGGTATTGAACATTAAGTTGAACTGACGAACATCTGTCCAGTTTTTTGTTCCGCTTACAGGACAAACAATTTCCAGATCCAAGATGATCTGTTTTACTTCTTCTAAATTATTAGCATTTAAAGCCGTTTTAAAACGCTCGTTAATGGCATCAATCTTATCCTGGTATTCTTTTACGCGCCCGTTGGTAGACTTAAACATTTCCGCATCAAAGTTCTCGAAACGTTTTGCTGCTTTTTCAACTTCCTTGTTTATTTTATCTTCAATTTTAGCAACGTGCTCTTCAATCAATACATCGGCTCTATAGCGTTTTTTACTGTCTTTGTTATCAATTAAAGGGTCATTAAACGCATCAACGTGCCCACTCGCTTTCCAGGTTGTAGGGTGCATAAAAATAGCAGAATCAATCCCCACAATGTTCTCATGCATTTGCACCATGGCTTTCCACCAATAATCGCGAATGTTTTTTTTAAGCTCAACTCCCATTTGGCCGTAATCGTATACTGCACTTAAGCCGTCGTAAATTTCACTGCTTTGAAAAATAAAACCATACTCTTTACTGTGAGAAATAATATTCTTAAAAAAATCTTCGGGCTTAATGTTGCTCATACTATTGGTAATTAATTGATAAACGACTAAATAACAGGCACCAAAAATAGCATTTTTTATGGCTTATCCTGCGACCAATAAAATTTTCATTAACAAAAATAATTTTATCTTAGCCACGTTATTTCGCTTATGGTTTTTAGCAGCATTGTCTTTCTTTTATACTTTTTGCCAATTTTTATGTTGGTCTATTTTTTTATAGATAAAAGATATAAGAATGCTGTGATCCTTATTGGCAGTATCTTCTTCTATTCATGGGGAGCACCTAAATTCATTTTTGTGATTCTCTTTACCACCTTTCTCGATTTTTACCTGGTAACATGGATGGATAAAATCACCAATGAAACCAAGCGAAAGCTTCTCTTAACTATTTCTGTATCAGTAAACATTGGGCTGTTATTTTACTTTAAATATTCAAACTTTTTTATTGAAAACGTGAATGCGGCTTTATCCGTTTTTACTAGCAAACAAATACACTGGACAAAACTGGTTCTGCCAATTGGTATTTCGTTTTACACGTTTGAAACCATTACTTATGTAGTGGATGTGTACAGGCGAGTGCATAAGCCACTGAACAAATTCTGGGATTATCAGCTCTACATTATCCTGTTTCCTAAATTAATTGCGGGCCCTATTATCCGTTATCATGAACTGGCCGATCAAATACAGGATCGTACACACAGCGAAACCATTGATAACCGCTTAACAGGCTTTTACCGCTTTACTCTGGGACTTGGCAAAAAAGTACTTATTGCCAACCAAATGGGTCTTGTGGCAGATTCTATTTTTGGAAGCGATTATGCGCAAATGAGCACAGCCACAGCCTGGGTAGGAAGCCTGGCGTATACGCTTCAGATTTATTTTGACTTTAGCGGTTACAGTGATATGGCCATTGGGCTCGGTAAAATGATGGGCTTTAAATTCCCTGAAAACTTTAATAATCCGTATATCTCGCAAAGCATAACAGAATTCTGGAGGCGCTGGCATATGACGCTGGGTAACTGGATGCGTAATTACCTTTACATTCCATTAGGTGGTAACAGGGTATCAACGTTTAGATTGTATTTTAATTTGTGGCTGGTGTTTCTGGCATCCGGCTTATGGCATGGCGCCAGCTGGAGCTTTATATTCTGGGGAGCTTACCACGGTTTTTTCCTGGTCATAGAAAGGGCCTTTTTTGGAAATGTACTTGTTAAAATTGGCAAGTTACCGGCTATCCTCTTCACCTTTTTTATTGTAAACATTGGCTGGGTATTTTTTAGAGTCGAAAAAATTAAAGATGCTTTTCGTTACATCAAACACATGTTCACGTTTAACGGAAATGCTCAATCAGCCTTTGATCCCGAGTTTTTAACATGGTTGGTAATAGCATTGATCTTTGCTTTTTTTGCGATTACTAAATGGGGGCAAAAAATTCAGGATGCCGTTTACTTTAATGACTACACCAACAGAAGGCATTTTTTAGTATGGAGTACTTGCCTCATACTATTTATATTATCAGTTAGTTCTATTACATCATCCGGCTTTAACCCTTTTATTTATTTCCGATTTTAATGCTAAAGGGAAAGAGCACATACAAAATGTTATTCTTAGCAGGCATTTTTGCTGTTATGCTTATTCCGATCCTACAGGATGGCCTGCACTTAAAAAAAGAGGCACCGTTAAAAGGCGACGTCAAGTCTTTGGAAAATCTTGTGTTTGATAAAGACGATTGGTTTAGCGGCTATTACCAGGAAGAAAAAGAAAAATACCTTAACGAATCATTTGGATTTAGAAACCAGTTTGTAAGGCTCAATAATCAACTGGCCTATAGCATTTTTGGGAAAGCAAAAGCCAATGGAGTGATCATTGGTAAGGAAAACTATTTGTATGAAGAGAATTATATAAAAGCTTATACAGGAGCCGATTTTCTTGGCGAAGACAGTATTAATCATACTATTGCCCGTTTAAAATTCGTATCGGATACACTTGCTAAATTGGGCAAACAGCTTATTGTGGTCTTCGCTGCCGGCAAAGCTTCTTTCTATCCCGAGTACATTCCTGACAGGTATTTACCCGTAAAGGATAAAACCAATTACAAATATCTGTCGGATGGCGCTAAAGCAGCAGGATTAAATGTGATCGATTTTAATAAATGGTTTATAGAACAAAAAAAGACTTCCAAATATCCTATGTATCCTCAATACGGTGTGCACTGGAGTACCTATGGCACTGTGCTTGCCGCCGATTCGTTAATCAGGTTTATGGAAGCACTCCGACACATTGATGCGCCTGAATTAAAATTTAACGACGTGGTGATGAAGCAGCCACATGACGTTGATTACGATATTGCGGACGGTATGAACCTGCTGTTTAAATTCAAAAGCTTTGATATGGCTTATCCTAATATGATAGCCGTAAATGCAAAAGGCAAAGTAAAACCAAAGGTGTTGGTTATTTCCGACAGTTTTTATTTTGGAATGTATGGTCTGGGCATTGCCAATTGCTTTGAGGCCAGTCATTTTTGGTATTATAACCGGGAAGTTTATGCCGATGATACTCCTAAAGGTTCATTAGTGGAAGATGAGGATCTTGGCGAAGCACTTGATAAACATGAGGTATTTGTGGTGATGGCTACTGAAGCTACTCTACGTAAAATAAGCTGGGGCTTTATTGAAAATGCCGAAAACTATTATAAAGGGCACAGAGCGGCGACAAAGCCTGTAAAAACAGAGTATCAGCTTAAAATAGAGGACCTGATCAACTACATTAAAACAGATGAACAATGGTTTAGAGATACTAAAAAAAGATCCCGCGAACGAAATATTCCACTCGACTCTATGCTGGTGCTTGAAGCCGTATGGCAACTGGAGCATAAAAATTAATTAAACCGGCCAGTTATCGATAAGCCTTACATTTCCTACAAAAACAGCAATTAAACTAATGGCCTGTTGCTGAGAGGAATAATCTTTAAGAGGCTCCAAAGTATTGGCATTACATACTTCGTAGTAATCGAGCTTCATTAAAGGTTGTTTATTTGTAAAATCAGTTATAAATGCTTTGGCGGCTAAAATACCTTTTTGTTTTACTATTTCCCTGGCTTTCTGCATCATAATAGGTACAAGACCTGCTACTTTACGTTCTTCGGGGTTTAGCCTCATATTCCTTGAACTCATGGCAAGGCCATCCGCTTCCCTTAAAATAGGGCATGCTACGATCTCGGCACGCAGGTGGAGCTGCTTTACCAGATCCTTTACTACCATTACCTGTTGGTAATCTTTACTACCAAAATAAGCCTTATCAGGATCCACTCCTTCCAATAAAATACTTACCACCTGCCCTACGCCATTAAAATGGCCGGGGCGGTGCTCTCCTTCCAAAATGGTATCGAGGTAACCAAAGTTAAATTTCCGTGTATCGTTTTCAGGGTACACATCCTTTACATCGGGCATGTATAGTACATCACAGCCGGCAGCTTCCAGCAAAGCTATGTCTTTTTGGGGTGTTCGCGGGTATTTGGTAAGATCGCCTGCGTTATTGAATTGCGTGGGGTTTACAAAGATACTGCATACCGTAATATCTGTTTCTTTTTTCGAGATACCAATCAACGAAATATGTCCTTCATGTAAGGCTCCCATGGTAGGTACAAAGCCTACTGTTGCTCCTTTTAGCCTCTTTAACGCAAGGTGTTGCTTAAGCTCTTTTATTTTATCAAATACCAGCATAAATGGCTCTTAATATATAAATAATTGGGTTCAAAGCTAAATAATACTTTGATATATGGATTTTTTTTTATTACTTTTGTATAACGAAAGAAAATTAATCTAAACCCAATTTATGAGAAAAGCAAGAGTTCTTTTTGTGTCGCAGGAAATTACCCCCTATTTAGATGAAACCCATATCGGAAAAATAACCAGAAGATTGCCACAGGCTATTCAGGAGAGAGGTAAAGAAATTAGAACTTTTATGCCAAAGTATGGTAATATTAACGAAAGGCGCCATCAGCTTCATGAGGTGATTCGCTTATCGGGTATGAATATTGTAATCAATAATGCTGATCATCCGCTCATTATCAAAGTAGCATCTATCCCTACAGCTCGTATGCAGGTATATTTTATTGATAACGACGATTATTTTCAAAGAAAATCTGTTTTAACAGATAAGGCTACCGGAAAATATTTTGATGATAATGATGAACGCGCTATCTTTTTTAACCGCGGAGTTATTGAAACTGTAAAAAAACTTGGCTGGGCACCGGATGTCATTCATTGCCACGGCTGGTTTACAGGTTTAATGCCTATTTACATTAAAAAAGCATTTGCCGAAGATCCTTTGTTTTCTGATACCAAAATTATATTTACGGTATATGACGAGGAATACACCAAAGCTTTAAATAAAAAAATTGTAGATAAGGCCATTATTGACGGGGTTACTAAAAAAGACCTTAAGCATATTGAAGATGCTTCTTACATCAATTTAATGAAGCTGGCGATTGACCATTCTGACGGGATTGCTTTTGGCAGCGAAGTCATTAATCCTGAAATCGAAAAATACGCGAAAAAATCAGGAAAACCTGTTTTAGCATACAAAGGTGAGGCTGAATACACGGATGCTTACAACGAGTTTTATGATCTGGTTTTAGAAGATACGGAAGTACTTGCAGACTAAGATTTTAGAATAATAAATTTTACAATTTTAACTATTAATTACGCATAATTTTGATTAATTATGCGTTTTTAATTATAAGCTATGAGTGGACTGCGCACAGTATTTTTTTTATCTTTTATTTTGATTCTCTTTTCCTGCAAGAAAAAAGATACTGAAAGCGTTTTAGGACTCGATGTACAACCTGATAATGACTTATTGGGTATTACCATAACGGATTCGGCATCTGTGTTTATGCACACGCAAAAAATTGACTCTGTAAGGACTTATAACGATAATTATAAATTTTTAGGCAGCGTACAGGATCCAACTTTTGGTCAGACACATGCCAGTATATACAGTAATTTTTCGATCGCTAACAGCTTAACCAATGTGTCTTACGGCAATAATCCCGTATTGGATTCATCTGAAATTGTACTACGTTTTGCCGACCAATATGCAGGAGATTTAACGACAGCCTTAACGTATGATGTGTATTTACTGAATGAGAATATTACATCGGGGGTTGCCTATTACACCGTACAAAAATTTTCAAAAACCAAAGTAGCTTCCATAAAAACACAGCTTGTTGTTCGAGGCGGGGTTCTTTGTTTGGTTTTACCCTTTGATGATAACCTGGCACAATACATTATACAAACACCGGCTAACCTTATAAATAATGCAGCCTTTATTGCTGCCTACAAAGGAATTTACATAACCAGTTCCGACAATTCAAACATCTCTCCTATCGACAAGGGCGCGATAAGAAGATTTGATCTGGATGATCCTTTATCAGGTATTAATATGTACTATCATGATGGGAACTCTGTAAGTGCAAAAGTAAATGTGACGCGGTTTACATTTAGCGGAACGGATGCTTAAAGACTAAATCATATTGATCATAACTATAACGCGGCAGCATCTTCTAATCTTTTTGATCAGGTTATCGGAAACGATACCACTAAAGGCAGTACTAATGTTTACCTGAATAGCTTTGGAGGAACAAGGGTAAAAGTGTATTTACCTTATTTAAAAGCGTTTTCCGATTCTCAAAACGTTTCGATTAGTCGTGCAGAGTTAATTTTAAAGATAGATCAAACAGGTTATAATTCTACTTTTGGCTACCCCGCCAATTTAGCCTTAGTAGCCTGCGGCCCGGGTGGTATTGAGGAGTTAGTCTACGATCAGCTGGAAACCACTGATTTTATAAAATACGGAGGTGTTTATAATGATACCAATAAATATTATAAATTTAATATTGCCCGACAAATGAATAAAATTATTACCGGAAAAATATACAATTACGGATTCTATCTTGTAAATGCCCAACCGAACAGAGCTTATGCAGTAAAAAGAGATGACAGATTAGAACGGGTAGTATTTGGCGGAAAAAATAACGCAATCTACAAACCGATTTTTAAAGTCACTTATATCAAATATCCTTACGATAAGTAATATCATCTGAATACGGAAAGAAATATTCTTATTATCGCTCACGGATTTCCTCCAAACCAGGGAATAGCCGGAAGAAGATGGGCAAAATTCGCTAAACATCTTCAAAGACACGGGTATAACGTGTTTGTAATTGCATCAGAACCGGTTAGTAAAACGGAGTCGAACTGGATGCATGATATAGAAGGAATCAAAGTAGAATACCTTCCGTTCTTATATCCCAAATGGGTGTATATGCCAAATGGAAGCCTTATTAATAAAATTTTATATAAGGCATCTATCCCTGTTTTAAAGTTAATTGACCGTGGTAATTATTACGACCGGTCTATTTTTTGGAAAGATCAGATTCAAAAAAAAATATCAGAATATATTGATAAAAAAAATGTTGATACAGTCATTGTGTCTTCCGGGCCATTCAGGTTGTCTTACTATGTAGCCCAAATGAAGATAAGCTATCCCAAAGTTAAGTTTATAATTGATTATAGAGACTTATGGACAGAGGACGTAGAGATCACTTCTTTTTCATCTTTGCCGCAAAAGCGAAAATTATTAGAGAAAAGATGGGAAAAGAAAACAGTTCATCTTGCCGATAACATCATAACTGTGGCCGATAAAATGACACTTTATTTTGATTCACTTACCATAAAGAATAAAACACTTACTATTCCTAATGGATTTGATGAAGAAGATTTTAATCAATTAAATTTAAACAATAAAAATGGCACTAATGATAAAATAAAATTTGTTTTTACCGGTACTTTATATAAAAATCTTTCTTATATCTTAATTCCATTTTTTAGTTCGCTTGCAAAATTAAAATCAGAAGAGCCTCACGTATTTTCCAAAATAGAATTTAATTTCCTGGGTACTTTCCCTATAGAGTATAGGCAAATTATTGATACATATGATATAGAAGAGTGCATCAATATACATGAAAAAGTGCCTTTGAATGAAGTATATGATAAAATCAATGAAGCTGATTTTTGCTTATTATTTTTAAATAACGTTTACAATTTTTCGTTAAGCACGAAATTTTGCGAGTATATCTCTCAAAAGAAAAAAATTATCATAATGGCCAATAAAGGCGCCAGTGTTGACTTTATCCTGCAAAATAATCTTGGCTACTGGATCGATCCTAACAATACACTTTCCTGCATTAAACAGATCATTGATAAATATAATAACAAAGAACATTTGAATTGGAATTCTAATTTTAATATTGATGAATTTTCAGTAAAATACTTGTCAAAAAAAATTGTTGCCTGTATTGAAGACCGTAATTTTGTAGAAGACAGTATTCTGCTAAAAGATAAGAATCTTCTGATAACATTTGATTATGAATTGTTTCTTGGGAAAGAAAGTGGAACTGTTGAAAATTGCATTATTAAACCTACAAACCTGGTGTTAAATGTTTTGAAAAGGCATCATATTAAAAGCACCATATTTTTTATAGACACCAGTTACCTCATTTATCTACAAAAACAAACACACGCAGCTTGCCAAAATGACCTTATCAATATTAAAAACCAATTAATTGATATTCTTAAACAAGGTCACTACATTTTCCCGCACATTCATCCACACTGGATAGATGCGGAATATAACGAAGTGAAAAATATTTGGTATTTAAATAAATTAGAAAAATACCGGTTTCATAATATTTCAAATGAAGAGCAGATCTACTTATTTGAAAATTCAATAAAACTCATAAAAGAGATCCAGGCATTAGCAAATGTTAGTTATGACATAGACTCTTACAGAGCCGGCGGATGGTGCTTACAGCCATTTAGTACATTTAAGCCGTTTTTTAAAGAATATGGAATAAAATATGATTTTTCAGTTTTAAGAAACTCCAGGCATCAGTCTAATATCATCTATTACGATTTTACAAAAATACCACAAAAGCAGATCTATTCGTTTTCGAAAGAAATAGATCAGAATATAGTTGGAGGAGAATTTAAAGAATTTACGATCACAAGTATTAAAATTAATAAGCAAACAAAAATTTTAAATAGATATTTGTTGAAATATTTACAGATAAGAAAAAATATTAATTTTGGAGATGGCTTTAGCGTAAAAAATAATATTCTTACCGAAGAGCTTAAAGAAAAAAAGAATTATACCGAGGTTATGGCTTCTATTGAGCTATTAACGAGACTAAACAGGAAACATTTTCTAAATTATATGAAAGAAAATGATTATTTTCATTTTATTTCTCATCCTAAAATGTTAAGTAACCACAATATTAAACAGTTTGATAAGATCATTAATAAAATAAACACTAAATATAATTTGATCACTGATTACAAGAAAATGATTTTTTAATGGTACACACCTGTAAGCGCTGCATAATGGATGATCAGAATGATCCTGATCTTATTCTGGATAAAAATGGTATATGTAATCATTGCCATAATTTTGATACTGCATTTAGTAAAATACCTACCGGAAATAATGCTGACATACATTTTAATGAAACTGTAGAAAAGATAAAAGCAGAAGGAAAGGGCAAACCTTACGACTGTGTGATTGGCGTTAGCGGAGGGGTAGACAGTACTTATTTATGTTACGTTGCAAAACAGCATGGATTAAGACCACTGTTGGTACATTGTGATAATGGCTGGAATTCAGAGCTATCTGTTATGAATATTGAAAACATTGTTCAAAAAACAGGCTTCGATTTGCATACACTGGTATTAGACTGGCAGGAATTTAAAGACATTCAGCTTTCTTTTTTTAAAGCCGGTGTTGTAGATATTGAATTACCTTATGATTATGCTTTAATCATAAGCATTTATAAAGCTGCTTTAAAATATAGAGTAAAATACGTTCTTACAGGCCATAATATTGTTACAGAAGGCACTTATCTCCCAAAAAGCTGGAGGCATGCAAAAATGGATATCGTCAACATAAAAGGCATTCATAAACTTTTCGGAAAATTACCCATGAAAAGTTTCCCTCATTTTTCTTTTTTAAAACAATACAGAATTAATAAAAAACTGAATTACGTTCATTTATTAAATTATACGAGTTATAATAAAGCTGCCGTAAAAGAATTGATTATAGAAAAAATGGGATGGAGAGATTATGGCGGAAAACATTATGAATCTATCTTTACACGTTTTTATCAGGGATATATCCTAAAAGAAAAATTTAAAATTGATAAACGTCAGTTTCATATCTCAGTATTAGTACAATCAAAACAAATTACCCGCGATGAGGCTTTTGTTGAATATGCCCTACCCGCATATAATGCCCTTCAATGTTCTGAAGACAAAGAATATGTTATAAAAAAACTGGAATTCACAACCGAAGAATTTGAAAACTATATGAATTCCCCAATTCACAAGCATGAAGAGTATCCTTGTATTTCAAGATACTGGGACATTTATTTCAAAGCAATTAAAGTGCTAAAACCTTTAAAAAACATAACAAAGCGTCTTGCAAAATAAGCCGGATAACATTTTAATTATTTGTTTCTCCTTTCCTCCTTTCCCCGGAATTGGAGGAAGAAGATGGGCTAAGTTTGCAAAATACCTTTCTAAAAATGGTCACAAGGTTTATACTTTGGCGGCAAAGAATGAATCGGATGTTGAATCGGAATGGACAAAAGATGTTACAAATGCCATATCTTATACTATTCCCTTGGGATTTTCAAAAGTACTAAGCTTTACTCCTACTACATTCTTTAAAAAAGGAATTTATAAATTGCTTTGGAAAATTTCTCCGTTTATCATAAAAGGAAACACGCACGACAAAATCTTTTTCATAAAAAAGAACCTGCTAAGTTCCGCCGAAAACATTATCAATAAACATCAGATAAATACGGTCATTGTAAGTATCCCACCTTATAAAATGGCATACTATTTATTACCACTAAAACAACTGTTCCCAAATGTTAAGCTAATTGTGGATTACAGAGACCCATGGACTGATAATAAATCTTATCATGGCTTTTCTAACATCACAGCAACTCGTTTAAAAGAAGAAGAAAAATATGAGTTGGCGGTTTTAAACACTTATGATATTGTGCTTGATGTAAATAACAACAGCCTCGAGATTTTAAAGCAAAAAATAAAAAATAAAAATAAATTCCATCATTTGCCTAATGGCTTCGATCCTGATGATTATTCCATAAATGAACAGCAAACATTGGCTAAGGATGATAAAATCCGTTTTATCTACAGCGGCTCTTTTTACCCTAATCTTATCTATTTATTAAAACCTTTATTGGCCTGCTTAAATCAAATAAAAAAACAAGATCCTGATTTATATTCGAGGTTGGAATTCAATTTTTATGGTAATATGGATCATCTTGCCAAAGAATATATTCATGCTCACGGATCTGAAATTGTAAAATGCTACGGGAATATAAGCCATAAAAATATTATACAAGCCATTAATGCGTCAGACTATTGTATGCTTTTTTCGGCTTTGGATCACGGTTCTGCCTTCAACACCAAATTTTATGAATACGTGTTTTTAAGAAAACCTATTGTGTATTTTGGCCCGGAAGGAAATTTATCCGACTATCTTCAAAAACAGCGTATTGGAATTACATTAACTCCGGAAATGCTGGAGTTATCCGAAAAAAATGTGCTGTCAGACTTAATCAAAAATAATGACCTGTTTAATAAAGAGGCTAATATCAACAGTTTTAATATTGAAGTCATTACCGAAAAACTCATTGAAATTATTAAAGTCTAATGAAACATTGGCTATCTGAATTTATATACCCTCAATGCGTTTTTGGAAAAGAACTGGTTAGCTATATTGATCAGAATTTATCCGAAACAAAATTAATTATTGATTGCCCATGCGGAAATGGAGAAACAACGCATCATCTTTCTAAAGCCACAGGGGCTTCTGTTTTAGGAATAGACTTATCTTCAGAATCCATAAAAACAGCAAAAAATAATTATAAAGGAACCAATATTAGTTTTATGTGTGCAGATATAAAGGAGTCTGTTGCTTTTATAAAATCTAATTCCACCTATTGCCTGATAAATTCTCTTTTCTTATTTGATAACGCCTCCGAAATTCTGATTTTACTTCAGCAAAAGCTAAAAGAAGTGTCCAATAGTAAATTAATCATCATCGTTCCAAATACAAAAGGAAAAAACTTTGTATGGTTTCAAAAAAAACACCCCAACGAAAACAAATTCATTTTGGAATATGAAGAGTTTCAGGCTTTTTTTGAGAAAATGAACTTTAAAGTAAACCAAATTAAACCCATCTGTTATACCCATCATTTTAACAGGACAGATACCAGGTTCCTTTCCTTGTTTTGGGGTATTTATCTTAATTTTTTGAATAGTTTACAAACGATCTTAAAAATTGGTAAACCAAATTATTTTTTCATAGCTTTATCTACTTAATTATATGAAGAAAATACTCGTAGTTATTGGCACAAGGCCCAATTTTATTAAAGTAACTCAATTTAAAAAAGTTGCTTCTGCTTACAAAGATATTGATTTAAAAATCGTACACACCGGACAGCATTTTGATGAAAAAATGGCCGACGTATTTTTTAACCAGTTTAATCTTGTTCCTGATTATTTTTTAAATATTTCAACAACCGTATCGGCCAATACCCAAATTGCCGAAATTATGATCAAACTTGAACATCTGATTAAAACAGACTTTAAGCCTGATTTAATGATGGTAGTTGGCGATGTGAACTCAACTATGGCTGCAGCTATTACAGCCAATAAATTAAATATTAAAATAGCCCACGTAGAAAGCGGACTCAGAAGTTACGATAAAACAATGCCCGAGGAACATAACCGCATTATTACCGATAACATTACGAATTATTTTTTGGTAACAGAGCAAAGCGGATGGGATAACTTAATGAAGGATGGGATAGATCAAAATGCCGTATTTTTTGTAGGTAATACAATGATAGATACGATGATTGCCTATCACGATCAGATTGAAGACGCAGATATACTGACGAAATTACATATTGAGCAAAAGCCCTATGTACTAATGACCATGCACCGCCCGGCCTGTGTAGATACTAAAGAAGGGTTGACTAAATTACTGGAAATTATAAGGTATGTTTCAAAAAGCTATAAGATTGTATTTCCTGTTCATCCAAGAACATTAAAAAATATTGGCAATTTTGATTTAAAAAATGAGTTCGAAAGTATTAAAGAACTTATTTTCACAGAACCTTTAGATTATTTTGCATTTCAGAAGCTGATTAAGTACAGTAAATTTATTTTAACTGATAGCGGTGGAATTCAGGAAGAAAGCACATTTTTAAGAGTGCCATGTTTAACGTTAAGAGAAAATACAGAAAGACCTGTAACCTGCACTGTGGGGACAAACACACTTGTTCCTTTTGATCTTGAACAGATTAAACCTTATGTAGTGCAGATAGAAAACGAAAGCTATAAAAAAGGCGCTATTCCTAAATTATGGGATGGGAAAGCCAGTGAACGTATTTTCGAAAACCTGTCGAAAGTTTTGTAATGATTTACTTAACGTATAATGATCCTCCCTCCGGAATATATAACTCCCAGGTAATTGACGTTGTTAACTACCTGAACCAGCTTTCACAAAAAAAAGTAAGACTGGTTGCATTGATTTCTTTAAGGAAGTTTTTCGCCAACAAACAAAAAATTACAGCAAGGTGTCCTAACGCCATTGTTATCCCTATGTTTCCGAAAGCTGCTTTTTGGAAACTGAATATATACAGTATTGCCATTATTTTATTATTTAACCGCAGTAAAACAATCATGGCAAGAGGGCCTTTTGCCACTAACCTGGCAATAAGGCTAAAAAAATATCACTTGTGTAAAAAGGTAATCTTTGATGCAAGAGGAGCATATGAAGCAGAATTGAATGAATATGATATTGTAAAAGATAGCACAGTTAAGTTACAAATTAAAGAAACTGAGGAATTTGCTATTCATAAATCAGATTTTAAACTGGCTGTTTCAAACGCCCTGGTTAATTACTGGCAGGAAAACTATAATTACACTAAAACAAATCATGTGATTATTCCCTGTACGTTGAGTAACGATTTTTACTTTTCATTTCCGTCCGAAGAGCAGCTTTCTCATAAAAGAAAAGCAATGGGCTATGGAGCAGATGATATTATATTTGTTTACTCAGGATCATCGGCCGGTTGGCAGTCCTTTAGTTTAATTGATGAAATGATGTGCGAATATTTAAAACATCCTGATGCCAAATTACTGGTACTTTCCAATCATTTTGATTCTTCTTTTAAAGTCATGCAATTATTTAAAGAAAAAGTATCTGTTACGTTTGTTGAACCCGAAAAAGTAAAAGACTATTTATGGATAGCCGATTACGGGATCTTATTTCGGGAACAAAGTATGACAAATAAAGTGGCCTCTCCCGTAAAATTTGCTGAATACCTGAGCTGTGGCTTAAAAGTATTAATATCTAAAAACCTGGGGGATTACAGTGACTTTTCAACTTTTGAAGATCTTCATTTTGATAAAGATGCTATCGCAAAAGTTCTTTATTCGGAAAAATTAAGGATTCATGCATTAGGTAATGCATGTTTTAAAAAAGAAAAATTTAAAGAGCAGTATACAACTCTTTTAAATCAATGAAACAGGTTAATATTATAGATAGCTTAAGATCATTAGCGGCACTAAGCGTATGCCTGTATCACTTTATTTGTACAACAACCGGGCTTACTTTCCCCGGAAATGTTTCATCTTTTTTTTACTACGGTCAATATGGTATATATATATTCTTTACTATATCCGGTTTTATTATTCCATGGTCAATGTACCATAACCACTATTCATTAAAATCAATTTTTAAATTTCTTTCCAAACGCCTTATAAGATTAGAGCCGCCTTACCTCGTTTCCATAGTACTTGTATTATGTTTTATATTTATAAAAACCAAACTGCATATAGGCGTTGAATCTGGTGATGTTATATCCGCAAAACGCATCGGACTTCATTTTGGCTACCTTATAAATTTTTTCCCACAGTACAAATGGCTTAATAATGTGTACTGGACACTAGCTATCGAATTTCAATATTACCTGGCTATGTCTCTAATGTTTTTTTTATACATTGATAAACGTGTGCTTATCAGGGTCATTGCCTACCTTATATGTTTTATAGGCGCTTATTACATTCCTGATCCGGCGTTATATCATTATCCGGCATATGCACCATTATTTTTGCTGGGTATTTGTGTTTTTCAGTATAAAACGCATATTATAACCATTTATGAATGTATCATCATTATTATAGCCTGCTTTGCCTATAATTATATCGTTATTGACCCGCTAATGGCTTATTGCGGTCTTCTAACGGCTTTGGTCATCTTGTGGTTTTCTTCATATAAAATTCCGGGGTTAAACCAGATGGGCAAAATGAGTTATTCGATCTACTTGGTCCATCCTATAATAGGAGCCGCAGTAGTTAACATTCTTAGCAGACATATAAGTAATAATTTTCAAAAAACGGGCATTATTATGGTAGGATTAATAGTTACTTTTATATCTGCTTACATCATGTATCTTTTAATTGAAAAAACCTCAAAAAACCTATCTTCCCGGATTAAATTATAATGCGTATTGCCCTGATAACAGACGGAATATCACCATACGTGATTGGAGGAATGCAAAAGCATTCTTTCTATTTGGCAAAATACTTTGCGCAACACCAAATTTATGTGGATCTGATTCATTACAACAACTCCACCTTAGATATTAGTAAACTGGAATGTTTTACAGAAGAGGAAAGAAAATTCATTCACTCTATCGTTCTTGAATTCCCTAAAACTGCCAAATTCCCTGGGCATTATGTATATGCCTCTTATCTTTATTCGAAACACGCATACAATGCCCTTAAACCAACACTGCATATGTATGATTTTATTTACACCAAAGGTTTTACAGGCTGGAAGTTAATCAAGGAAAAACACCGGGGAAAGATAGATTGCTGTAAAATAGGAGTAAATTTTCACGGTTATGAAATGTTTCAGATAGCACCTGACCTAAAATCAAAACTACAACAATACATGCTAAAACCATTTGTAAAGCAGCTTACCCTTCAGGCTGATCTTGCTTTTTCATATGGTGGAAAAATTACTGGTATTATCCGTTCTTTAGGGGTTCCTGAATCAAAAATAGCAGAAATACCTTCAGGTATACAAAAGGAAATGATTAGCACTTCCATTTCCAAGCACACTAATAGTTCAATAAAATTTGTCTTTTTAGGCCGGTACGAGAGGCGAAAAGGAATCCTGGAATTACATGATGTGTTAAAAAAGCTCGTAAATGAAGGTTTATCTTTTAAATTTGAGTTTATTGGTCCAATACCTGAAATGAATCAAATTAAGTCCCCTAACATTGTATACCATGGAGAAATAAGGGATTTTAAGGAAATTAGAAGTATTTTAGAGCAATCGGATGTATTAGTGTGTCCAAGCTGGAGCGAAGGATTTCCAAATGTTATTTTAGAAGGAATGGCGAGCGGATTGGCAATAATAGCAACTGATGTAGGGGCTGTTTCAGCAATGGTAAGCGCTAAAAATGGATGGCTGATAGAACCGGGGAATAAAGAGGAGTTGGAAAAAATAATAAAAGAGGCTGCAAACTCTCATGACATATTAAGTTCAAAAAAACACCATTCATTAAACCTTTTAAGCTCTACCTTTAACTGGAATAATATTTTTGAAAAACTGATAAACAGTATAAAATAAACCGGGTATTAAAAAACCACAAAACACACCATATAATTATACGCCATTTAAATGTTAAGCAAAATAGTCGATATATCCATTTTTTCTGTGATTTTTATCAGCTCAATTATTTTGTTTAAAACACCTTTCGAATTTTATTTATCGTATGTTGGATTAATCATTTTATTACTTTCTTTTTTATTTAAATATAAATTTCCAACGCACATATTATACCTACTCATACCATTATTGATTTTTGGGATAATTAATATTGCATATGGCAACGATACCTTTTCTTTTTTCATCAAAATATATGCGAATATTTTCATTTCAGTTTTATTTTTCTATTACGTATTTGAATATTATGACCGTGATGTTGTAAAATTCTTTTCAATATATATGGTATGGGCTTATGTAGCGGCCATATTTGGTATTGTACAATTAATCTCTTATCAAGTTGGGTTTAAACCCGGATACGATTTCAGGATTCTTTTTGGTGTAAATAAATGGGGAATTACCCCTGGGGGTCTGGGCATACGCATCAACAGCTTTTTCTGTGAACCTTCCTACGTGGGATCTACACTTGGGCCTGCATTTTTTATAAGCGTCTATAATTTAATTTTCACTAAATCTTATTTCATTACAAGATTACAATCCGTGGCCATAGCATTTGTTTATTTATTTTCTACGTCATCCGTGGCGTATATAGGCGTGTTTTTTATCCTGATTCTGTTATTAATAAACTACGGAATTGTTCGTTACATTGCAATTGTTATCCCTTTGAGTTTGATTATGTTTTACTTTTTATACACTAATGTAAAAGAGTTCAGAACCAGAGCAGACGGGGTAAAAGCCTTATATCTTGACGATATTCTTGAAAAAGAAAAAAGCAGGGATTCTCATGGAGGAGCTTACGAGCAAATTATCACAAAAAGGCGATTACTCAAAACAATACACGGATCCAGTTTTGTGCAATACAATAATTATGTGGTGGCAAAAAACAATTTTTTTCAAAACCCTTTATTTGGAACAGGATTAGGATCTCATCAATACATTTTCAGGAAATATGATCTTAGCTATTTGCTGGGAGGTGAATATGATAATAACACAGCCGATGCCAATTCGATGTTGCTGCGTATCATATCCGAAACAGGCTTATTTGGCCTTATATTTATGATCTTATTTATTAAGAATAATTATATCCGGAAAGATCCCTTTCATCCCGAAGCTGATTACCATTGGCTAATTTCAAATGCTGTATTGGTGATTATTTTATTGCAATTGGCCCGACAGGGAAATTATACCTTTGGCGGGTTTATGGCCTTTATGTGGCTCTATTACTACACAAAGCTTGACTATGTAAAGTTCCTGGAAAAAGATACGGCCAACGAAACTGCCGAATCTGAAATTTCGTCGGATGAACCGCTTAAAATTGATCCGGCTCTTGCTAAATAATTTTATATTTGTTGCCTTAAAATACATAAACAATGCAAGCACTTACTTCCACTCAATTTAACCTTCCTAATCAAAAAAGTTTTTATAAAGGCAAGGTTCGCGACGTTTATAATATCGATCATAAACTTCTGGTAATGGTGGCAAGCGATCGCATCAGCGCGTTTGATGTTGTTTTGCCTAAAGGCATTCCATACAAAGGACAGGTACTTAACCAGATTGCTTCTAAATTTTTGGAAGCAACAAAAGACATTGTTCCTAACTGGATAACGGCTGTTCCTGATCCTGTGGTTAGTATTGGCAGGTTGTGCGAGCCATTTAAAGTTGAAATGGTTATAAGAGGTTACCTGGCAGGTCACGCTGCACGAACCTATAACAGCGGTTTAAGAACACTTTGCGGCGTAACATTACCCGAAGGCTTAAAAGAAAATGACAAATTACCTGAACCCATCATTACCCCTACTACGAAAGCTTCCGAGGGACATGATGAAGATATTAGCAGAGAAGAAATTTTAAAACAAGGCATAGTAGAAGAGAAATACTACGTGCAACTGGAAGATTATACCCGCAAATTATACGCCCGCGGCCAGAAAATTGCTCATAAAATGGGATTAATACTGGTTGATACCAAATATGAATTTGGCTTATACGACGGCAAAGTTATTTTAATGGACGAGATCCATACACCTGATTCTTCACGCTATTTCTATTTGGAAGGATACCAGGAAAGACAAGATAAAAACGAAGAGCAAAAACAACTAAGTAAAGAGTTTGTACGCCGTTGGTTGATTGATAACGGTTTTCAGGGTAAAGAAGGCCAGACCATTCCTGAAATGAGCGAAGAATGGGTAAATGAAATATCTGCACGCTATATTGAATTGTATGAAAAAGTAACAGGCGATACGTTTGTGAAACACCCTACCGAACATATCTTAGAGCGTGTCGAAAAAAACATTCTAGGAGCACTGAATAACCAGTAAAACAGCATTTTTTAATGCTTTAACCTTAGAGTTACCAACATTTTTAAACAGTGTATAGATAATATACGCTGTTTTTTTATTTTTACATCACAAAAATAAATCCTTTATAATGTATCAAAAAATCAGCAAAAACATTCTTGAAACCATTGGCAATACGCCACTAGTACAAATAAACAGTATTACCAAAGACCTGCCTTGTACTGTATTGGCAAAAGTTGAAACCACCAATCCGGGAAACTCCATAAAAGACCGTATGGCTCTTAAAATGATTGAAGATGCTGAAAAAGACGGGCGTTTAAAACCGGGTGGAACCATTATAGAAGGAACCAGCGGCAACACAGGGATGGGCCTGGCTATAGCCGCTATTATTAAAGGTTATAAATGTGTTTTTACTACTACAGATAAACAAAGTAAAGAAAAAGTAGACGCTTTGCGCGCCTTTGGTGCCGATGTAATTGTGTGCCCAACAGATGTTGAACCGGAAGATCCTAAATCTTATTATTCCGTATCATCACGCCTGGTAAAAGAAATTCCAAATGCATGGAAACCTAACCAGTATGATAATTTATCAAATTCCGTTGCCCATTACGAGCAAACAGGTCCTGAAATCTGGGAACAAACCGAAGGTAAAATCACGCACTTGGTAGTAGGTGTTGGTACCGGTGGAACCATCAGCGGAACCGGAAAATTTTTAAAAGAAAAAAATCCGAACATCAAAGTATTAGGTATTGATACATATGGCTCTATCTTTAAAAAATTAAAAGAAACCGGGGAAATTGATAAAAACGAAATTTACCCATACATCACCGAAGGAATTGGTGAAGATTTTTTACCACAAAATGTAGACATTAATTTAATTGATCATTTTGAAAAAGTAACCGATAGAGATGCCGCTATTATGACACGACGCATCCCGCGCGAAGAAGGTATTTTTGCCGGAAACAGCGCAGGTTCTGCCATGGCAGGTTTAATGCAGATGAAAGCCATGTTTAAACCGGGTGATGTGGTTGTGGTTATTTTCCATGATCATGGCACACGTTACTTAGGGAAAATGTTCAACGACGATTGGATGAGAGACCGTGGATTCCTTGAGATCAAAAAACCAAAAGCCATTGATTTGATTTCTTCTCATAAAAATCAAAAACTCATTACGGTAGATGCCGACTCTACAATTACGGATGCAT
The DNA here is from genome assembly GCA_040389965.1 of Bacteroidota bacterium. Taxonomy (GTDB): domain Bacteria; phylum Bacteroidota; class Bacteroidia; order B-17B0; family Aurantibacillaceae; genus UBA4416. Next base: position 29,803 of record JAZJZF010000042.1, on the reverse strand, counting down.
TAAACGTGATGAATAAATTTGGTATCTCGCAAATGCCTGTTAAAAAAGGAAATGAATTTGTGGGTTCATTAAATGATAGCATGTTGTTCTCTAAACTGTTTGCTGACCCGTCACTAAAAACAAAACTGGTATCGGAGTTAATGCAGTTACCTTTCCCTATGGTTAATGAACAAGCTCCTATGGAAGAAATTTCAAGACTCATTAATAAGGAAAATAATGCCGTGTTAATGACTGATCTCGCCGGAAGCGTGCATATTATTACCAAACACGATCTGATCCAGGGCATTTCTCAAATGAGTAATTAACCACTTATCAAGTGTTATTTCATTCTACAAAAATTAACATTTAAACAAAAATACTCTTT
>JAZJZF010000042.1:17151-29424 GCA_040389965.1 Bacteroidota bacterium | reverse complement strand
AATAAAGCCCTAAATTGCTTTATATATTAAAATCATTATGAAAAAAATCACTCTTGCTGCAGCTTTGTGTTTCGCTTTAATAAGCCAGGCTCAAACCAAACGTCCTGATAACTGGTTTAATTTAGATGCCACTAAAAACAATGTAAATGGCGTTAGTACTGAAAGAACCTATGAAGAACTTTTAAAAGGAAAAAAATCAACCACCATTATTGTTGGCGTGCTCGATAGCGGAGTAGATTATACCCACGAAGATTTGAAAGATGTGATGTGGACAAACCCCGGAGAAATTGCAGGAAATGGCATTGATGACGATAAAAACGGTTACATCGACGACATTCACGGCTGGAATTTTATTGGCGGAAAAGATGGCAAGAACGTAGAAAAAGACAACCTCGAACTAACCCGCGTGTACAAAGACCTGAACGCTAAATACAGTGGGAAAACAGAAGCAGATCTTAAATCTAAAGACGAAAAAAAAGAATTTAAATTATACCAAATCGTTAAAGCAGATTACGATAAGGAAGCTGCCGACGCTGAAGCCACAGCAAACCAGTATAAATTTATTCGTGAAGCTGTAGTCGGTGTTCTTGACAAAATAAAAAAAGAAAAAGGAGTTGATAAAGTAACGCTTGATGATCTTAAAAAATTTGACGCCAAAGAGCAAAAAGATAAACAAGGTAAAATGATTGCCATGGCTCAGGCCGCAGCAGGTATGGAACCCGAAGAGTTGGTTTCTCAATTGGATGAAGCGCTTAAAGGCATGGACGGAAGTCGTTTAGATACTAAACTGGATACACGTTCTATTGTTGGAGATAATTATAGCGACATGACTGAGAAATACTATGGAAACGGAGATTGCAAAGGCCCTGGTGCTTTCCATGGTACTCACGTAGCCGGAATTATTGCCGCTTCAAGAAAAAACAACATTGGTATGGATGGCGTTGCTGATAATGTACGTATTATGAGTGTACGTTGTGTGCCCGATGGTGATGAACGTGATAAGGATATTGCTAATGCTATTAGATATGCCGTAGATAACGGAGCAGTAATATTAAACATGAGTTTTGGTAAAAAATATTCTCCGGGTAAAAAAGTGGTGGATGATGCTGTAAAATACGCCGAAAGTAAAGGAGTATTATTAATTCACGCGGCCGGTAACGCTTCCGAAGATATTGATGAAATAGTACACTATCCTTGCAAAAAATTAGAGAACGGAAAAATTCCTTCTAATTTCATTGATATTGGTGCATTAAGCTGGAAAGGTGGAGACGAAATTGTTGCACCATTCAGTAATTACGGTAAAAAAACAGTAGACATATTTGCTCCGGGAGTTGATATATACTCAACCGTACCTGATTTAAACCAGTATAAAGATGCCAGCGGAACAAGTATGGCGGCGCCGGTTGTAGCAGGTGTAGCGGCTGTTTTAAAATCTTATTTTCCTGAATTAACCCCTAAACAAATCATTAAAATTTTAACTAAATCATCGGTTAAGACCTATAAAGATGCCAAAGTAATTAAACCTGAAGCTTCCAGAAAAGGCGACGAACTGGTTAAATTTAGCGAATTATCTAAAACAGGTGGGATCGTTAATTTATATGAAGCTGTAAAAATGGCTCAGGGAATGGTAAAAGTAAAAGGTTAAAACCTAATCATTATATTTTCTTAAAAAAGAGGCTGTTATTTTTCAGCCTCTTTTTGGTTATAAACTTTTTTGTTAATGTTCCATTAACATATATCTTTACAACTGAATGCTTACAGGAAAACAACTCATACTGGCAACTAAACCATTTGCAAAAGAAGATCGTACAAAAAGCTGGCTCTTAACACTTTCAAGTTTTTTTATTTTAATTGCATTACTTTTTGGTACAGTGTATAACATTCACTGGAGCCTTAAGCTGCTGTGTAGTATTTGTGCAGGCTTTGTTATTGTACGCATATTTGTTATTTACCACGATCACCAGCATAAAGCCATTCTCGATAAATCACCGTTAGCCCAGGCCTTATTTACACTCTTCGGGTTTTATGTATTAGCCCCAACGGGTATCTGGAGCGCCAGCCACGACTACCATCACAAAAACAATTCAAAACTGTTTAGCGCCAGTATTGGCTCCTACCCTATTTATACCAAACAAAAATTTGAAAAAGTGAGTAAAAGCGAGCGACGCCACTACTTGTTTATAAGGCATCCTTTAACTATTATTTTTGGTTTCTTTTTTACGTTCATGTATGGCATGTGCATTAAATCTATTATTAACCGATTTTCAAAAAACATTGATTCCCTTGTGGCTCTTATTGTGCATTTTGCCTACCAGTTCAGTGTTTTTTATTTCCTTGGCTGGCAAACCTGGATCTTGATGTGTGCTATACCTCATTTTATTTCCGGTGGTTTAGGTAGCTATTTATTTTATGCCCAGCATAATTTCCCTGCAGTAACCTTTGCCGGTAACGAAGAGTGGACCTACGAAGGAGCTGCACTGGACTCGTCAAGCTATATGGAATTAATTATGCCGCTTCGCTGGGCCACAGCAAACATTGGGTATCATCACATCCACCATATGAATTCGCGCATTCCGTTTTACCGTTTGCCGGAAGTAATGGCTGCTATTCCTGAATTACAAAACCCTAAAAAAACATCCTTAAAACCTAAAGATGTCATGGCTTGCTTTCGCCTGAAAGTATGGGATTTTGAGAAGCAGAAAATGGTAGGTTTATAATTTTAATTGTTCTGATTCTCCTCTGTAAGAGGGGTCTGCCGATAGGCAGGGGGTGTTTGTTCTATATGGAACTTGAAATAAACAATCCGATGCAAAAGAATTTACAGGAAGACAATAGACCTAAACTCTAATTCCTTTTCGAAGAAATCTGGTTAAACTCATCTTTCGTGAGCAATAAATCATTAATAAGTTTGACTACAAAATCTAGTTGCTCTTCTTTGCTAAGATCTGTATTATCAAGCACAATCGCATCTTCAGCCTGTACCAGGGGATTTTCTTTCCTGGTAGTATCGTCGTGATCACGTTTCTCCAGGTTTTTTCTGACATCTTCAAACGTGTGGTATTCGCCTTTACTACTTAATTCATCGAGGCGACGTTGGGTACGTACCGCATTATCCGCTGTCATAAACAATTTTAATTCAGCATCCGGAAACACATGTGAGCCAATATCCCTGCCATCCATAATTACGCCTTTGTGTTTGCCCATCTCTCTTTGCAGGATCACCATTTTTTGGCGAACCTCTTTTATAGAACTAATAGCGCTCACACTATTGGCAACTTCCATCGTACGTATTTCCCGCTCTACATGTTCATTGTTCAATAATACTTCCGACGTTTTTGTAAGCGTATTATATCCAAAAGAAACTTCAATATTTTTCAGAGAGGCAATTAATTTCTCCTGATCCACTTTACCATCTTGAATGATCCCATTCCTTAAACAATAAATGGTAACAGCCCTGTACATAGCGCCGGTATCAATATAATTGTAATTCAGTTTTTGAGCCAATGCTTTGGCAAGTGTGCTTTTACCGCACGATGAGTAACCGTCTATAGCAATGGTAATTTTTGACATTGAGGTAAATGTAGGACTTTTTTATTGGGTGTAAAACAAAAAAATGTTATATTATAATGAGCCTAACCTGCTGCCCTACGTAGCCTGTCGTTAATAGCAAGGCCAAGGTCCATACCCGGCAACAGGTCACAAATAATAACATCAACATCGGCCTCGTCGAGTTCCCTTAAAAAAGAAAATAAATTAGCGGCCGCTTCATGATAATTTTGAGCAGGCGACAAATTTTTGACAATACTGCCGGGTGCTTCAACCGATGTTTCTCCAAATACGATAAAACCCGTTTTTTGATGTTTGTGTTTCTTTTGAAGTTCCGCCAAATCCCCTGTATACACAGGTTTTTTAGGGGCATAATGACTCTTGAGTTGCCCGGGTGCTTTTGGGTTGCTCGATTGGTTCAATTGTATAGATACACTCCCAACAACGCTTTCAATAGCATCTACTGATAAACCACCTAAGCGGTAAATAATCAGTTCCCCCTCTTCTTCACCTACAATGGTCGATTCAAGGCCTACCTCACAATTACCGCCATCTAAAATGTATTGTATTTTATCGCCCAGTTGTTTTTGCACATGCGCAGCAGTGGTAGGGCTTATATAGCCAAAAGGATTTGCACTTGGCGCTGCTAAAGGAAAAGACAATTGCGACAATAATTCTAATGAAAGCGAATGGTTAGGAATCCGCACCCCTACTCTGTCGAGGCCCGATGTGGTGAGATCAGGAATATTACTTTTTTTAGGAAGTAATAAGGTCAATGGTCCCGGCCAAAAAGCTTCCGCCAATTTTAATAACTGAGGATGAATATCTGTTACAAAATCATACACCCCGGCCAGGTTATACGTATGTACAATTAAAGGATCGAAGGTTGGCCTGTTTTTGGCTTCAAAAATTTTAGCTACTGCTATGGGATCCAATGCATTGGCCGCCAGGCCATATACCGTTTCGGTTGGTATTGCTACCAATTGACCATTCTCTAAAAATTGCTTTGCTAACGTTACGTCTGTTCCTGTTTGTGCCACGGTGCAAATATAGAGCATTTTTAAAGTTAATTTTTGTATTTTTAAGCTCTTTAATTCAATACACAAAAACATAAAATAAACCACACGGTTACATAGAATTTCCTTTACACACGCTTACTTTCTATAACCCTCTGGGGCAAAAAACACAGCTATGAAAATATCTTACAACTGGCTTAAAACGCTTATAAAGATTGATCTTACTCCTGAACAGATTTCCGAATACCTAACAGATTCAGGCCTTGAAGTAGAAGGCATGGAATCCTTTGAAAGCGTTAAAGGTGGGCTGCAAGGCATTGTGATTGGCGAAGTTGTAGAAAAAGAAAAGCACCCTGATGCCGATAAACTCAGTATTACCAAAGTAAATGTGGGAGGATCTGAATTGTTGAATATTGTATGCGGCGCACCAAATGTGGCTGCCGGACAAAAAGTATTGGTGGCAACCGTTGGCGCTAAATTATATCCTACTACAGGTGAACCTTTTGACATTAAAAAATCAAAAATCCGTGGTGCTGTAAGCGAAGGGATGATCTGCGCCGAAGACGAGATAGGCTTAGGAACAGGCCACGACGGAATTTTAATTTTACCGGCAGATGCTACCATTGGTATGCCTGCAGGCGAATTTTTTAAGCTGGAAAAAGATACCGTATTTGAAATCGGTTTAACACCCAACCGTGCCGATGCTGCTTCGCATTATGGCGTTGCCAGAGACTTACAAGCTATTTTAAATACAAAACATAATACAACCGAGTATAAAGCGGAGCTGCATAACATTCTCGAATTGCCACAGGCAAGCAATATCAACACTATGAACATTGCTGTTGAAAACCGTGATGCCTGCAAGCGTTATAGCGGACTGGTAATTTCGGGTATTACAGTAAAACCGTCTCCGGATTGGTTAAAAAATTACCTGCTGGCCATTGGCTTACGCCCTATCAATAACATTGTTGATATTACCAACTTTGTGTTACATGACCTCGGGCAACCGCTACACGCCTTTGATCTGGATAAAGTAACCGGAAATAAAATTATTGTAAAAACAGGATTACAAGGCACAAAATTTAAAACCCTTGATGGTGTTGAACGCACACTTTTCGAAAATGATCTGATGATCTGCAACGAAACCGAGCCTATGTGTATAGCAGGCGTATTTGGTGGTGCAGACAGTGGTGTAACAGAAAACACAACAGCCATATTTTTAGAAGCCGCATATTTTGATCCGGGGTTTGTTAGAAGAAGCAGCAAGCAACATGGTTTAAAAACCGACAGCAGCTTCCGTTTTGAACGCGGTACAGATCCGGAAATGACAGTTACGGCGCTTAAACGCGCAGCTGCCTTAATTTTTGAATTGGCCGGTGGCGTATTGAGCATGGATGTAGTTGACCTTTATCCTGAAAAACTGGAACCTTTTAAAGTAGCTTTTTCTTATACCAATTGCCAGGAGCTTATTGGCAAAGAAATTGACAGAAGCATTATCAAGCATATTATTTTAGCGCTTGGTATCAGCATTGAACAGGAAGGAAACGACGGTCTGTTACTTTCTGTACCTCAATACAAAACAGATGTCACACGCGAAGCCGATGTGATTGAAGAAGTAATGCGTATATACGGCTACAACAATGTGGAAGAGAGTTCGCAAATAAAATTTACAGCAAAATTTGCCAACAGAGAAAAAGCAACTTCTACCGAAAACACTGCTGCTAATTTACTGATCGGCTTTGGCTTCAATGAAATGATGGGCTTATCTTTAACCAAAGAATCGTATTACGAAGAAGGCACTCCCCTGGTTAAAATTTTAAACCCTTTAAGTACCGATTTAAACGTTATGCGACATAGCATGCTGTTTGGCGGACTGGAATCACTGGCTTATAACATTAACCGTAAGCAAGCCGATTTAAAACTCTTTGAATTTGGAAAAACGTATGAGAAAATAGAGGCAGCATTTAAATACGCAGAAGCAAAACATTTAACCTTGTTTGTAACCGGCAAAAAATATGCAGAAAACCCATATGGTAAAAACGATAAAGTTGATTTTTCATACATTAAAGCATGTATAGAAGCGGTATTAACTAAACTCTCCATTAAATTTAAAACAACCGATTTAACGGATCCTCAATTTAGCTACGGTTTATTGTTTTCGCATAAAAACAAACCCTTGGTTAGCTTTGGCCAGGTAGATAAAGCCATTTGCAAAAAGCTGGATGTAAATGCCGAAGTATTTTATGCCGATTTTAACTGGGACAATGTGTTATCGCTTATTGGTAAAACCAAATTAGAATTTACCGGAATTCCTAAATTCCCTTCAGTACGAAGAGATTTGGCCTTATTGATCGATAAAAAAATTACGTATAAAGAGCTGGAAGAACTTGCCTTTAATACAGAGCGCAAGCTTCTGAAATCGGTTAATCTGTTCGATATTTATGAAGGCGATAAATTAGAAGCAGGTAAAAGATCTTACGCGTTAAGCTTTACTTTGCTTGATGAAGAGGCTACCTTAAATGATAAACAAATTGATACCGTAATGCAAAAACTGATTAAAACCTACACTGAAAAGTTAGGGGCAATTTTGCGTTAATTTTTCATTCAAAATCTTCTTTTTTATCAAATTATTATTATTTTTAACATCAATGATATTTTTTTATTATGGCAATTAATTTACAAAAAGGTCAAAAAATAGATATTGGCCTCACAAAAATGAGTGTAGGTTTAGGATGGAATCCTAACGAAGGAACAGGAAATGATTTCGATTTAGATGCTTCAGCATTTATGTTGAATCCTAAAAAAGTAATTCCGGCCGATGAGTATTTTGTATTCTATGGTAATACAGATTCTCCCGATAAAGCCCTGCATCACACAGGCGATGATCCTACGGGTGGTAATAGCGCAGAGGGCGATGATGAAACCATTCAGGTTAACCTATCAGTAGTAAACCCTGATATTGAAGAAATATTATTTGTCGTTACCATTCACGAATCTGAACAAAGAAAACAAAATTTCGGGCAGGTACGTAACTCCTACATTCGTATTGTAGACGACAGTACAAATACTGAAATTGCGAAATATGAATTAGGCGAAGATTTTTCGATTGAAACAGCTGTTGAATTTGGAAGACTCTACAAACGCAATGGCGCCTGGAAATTTGAAGCCAGCGGCATCGGTTACAAAGAAGATTTATCTTTCTTCGTAAGTAAATATTTTACAGGAGACATTATTAAATAAACACAAACAAATCATATAATTAAACTTAAACAATTAAACTATGGCTATTAACTTACAGAAAGGACAAAGAATTGATCTGAGAAAAACAGGTGGAGCAACATTAAGCGAATTTTGTGTTGGTGTAAACTGGGGAGCAATTGAAAAAAAAGGTGGATTTCTTGGCTTAGGAAAAACTACTGTGAATGTGGATCTTGACTTAAGCTGTGTAATGATCGATGGCAACGGTCAGGTATCTGATCATTTGTATTCTCCTGATTACAAACCTGATTTTTTAGCTAAGTTTGGTTTACCTCCGGGAAAATTATTATCACGTAACAGCGCCTTAAGACATTCAGGTGATGACCGTGCGGGTGATACAGGTGGAGATGATGGATTAGACAATGAAGTAATTGCTGTAAACTTAAATGCCGTAGAACCTTCTATTGCACAAATTTTCTTTTTCTTAAACAACGTAGGTCAGGAAGATTTTTCTCAGATCCCATACGCTAAAATCCGTATGTATGAAGGAACTCCAACTAAAGTAAAAGAAGTATTTGCTGATTATAACGTATCGGCTGAAGCACAATACACAGGCAAAAAAGCCCTGATCATGGGTAAATTATATAAAAAAGACAACGAGTGGAAATTCAATGCCATTGGAGATCCTACAGAAGATGTGTTTTTAGGACAAACGATTCAACGAATCGTAAAATCGTATTTATAAATGCCCGATTTTTTTAATGTCCGTCACGTTTCATTTGATTTATGGTTAACATTAATTAAATCGAATCCTGTATTCAAACAAAAACGTGATGAGTTATTAAAAGCTTATTTTCAAATCCCACATTCTATAGAGGTTATTTCAGCCAAAATAAGAATGTGGGATTTACGTTTTAATGCTATTAACGAAGCCAGCGGCAAAAACATCGACTCTGATGAACTCGTGTTACTGATATTAGCCGATCTGGAATGTGATCTCCGTAAAATAACGCCTGCTATTTTACAGGATTACTATAACAACATGGAAGAACTGTTCTTCCGCTTCCACCCTGTAGTATACGAAGAAAAATTGATTGAGTATTTACAACAATTATCAGGCAAAGGTATCACTTTAAGCCTGTTGAGTAATACAGGTTTTATAAAAGGGTCTACCTTAACAAAATTATTGCAGATCCTTGAGATCGGGCCTCTGCTTAAATTTGAAATCTATTCGGATGAAGTACACGTTTCCAAGCCTTCCAAAGAAATGTACCAATTGGTATTTGATAACATTAAACAATTTAATACCATCGAAACGTCCTCTATTCTTCACATTGGCGATAACCCCAATGCCGATTTTTATGGTGCACAACAACAGGGCATGCAAAGCGCTTTAATCAATTCAAACAATATCTCTTTACTGAGTTTAAACATCCATAATAACTAATACATGTATCATCACTATTCATTACACAAAATTGAAGATGATACCCAACTCAGCTTCAGTCCGGCCGATTATAGCAAATTTAAATTTGGCGATCCCGATGCAACCGGAGAATTCGGAAAACAGCTTGCTGAAGGCTTTTTAAGCCAAAACAGTGATTTGTTATTGCAACATACCGACATCGTTTTTCTACCCAGTCCGTTCAATTTTATACCAACAGCCTCTTACTATTTATCACAAAAATTTAAAACGGAACTCAATAAGTTTTTACATCTGCACGATAAAAAAGCATTATTGGAATCCAAGATCCACCGCTATAAAACATACAGCGAAGATTATGGCAGCCTGAGTTTTGAAGAACGTCTGAGCCTGATTTCATCAGATACGTATCATGTTGATACCAAGTTTTTGACCAACCGTTTATGTATTTTTTTAGACGATATTAAAATTACGGGAAGTCACGAATTAATTATCCGGAAGATTTTACAGCAAAACAATATTGAAGGGAATTTTATGTTTGTGTATTTTGCCGAATTAACCAATACCAACATTGCCCCTACCTTTGAGAACTACCTCAATTATTACCATGTAAAAGGTATTCCTGAGATCAGCAGCTTGCTCAACAGACACGATTTGCAAATAAATACACGGACTATAAAATTTATCCTAAATGAAAAGAATTCAATAAATTCTCTTATTTTAGAGGTACCAAAACATACCCTGGAAAAGATTACAGATTATGCCATTGGTAACAATTATCATTTAATGACTGAATATAAAACTAACTTAACACAAATAATTAAACACATCAATTATGGCAATTAACTTACAAAAAGGACAAAGAGAAAACTTAAACGCTCAAAAATTCACGATCGGTTTAGGCTGGGATACTAACGCTAGTTCCACAGGAGCAGCTTTTGATTTAGATGCTTCCGTATTTGTTTTAGGAGCTAACTCAAAATTGGTTGGCGACGACTATTTTGTGTTTTATAACAACAGTAAATCTCCTGATGGAGCGGTAACACACACAGGTGATAACTTAACAGGAGATGGCGACGGCGATGATGAATCAATCGTGGTAGATCTTTCTAAAATAAATGCTTCTGTTCAGGAAATATGTGTAGTAGTAACTATTCATGATGCAGGCGACAGAAAACAAAATTTCGGTCAGGTACGTAACTCTTTTATCCGTATTGTAGACGAACAAAACAATGTATTAGTGAAATACGAATTAGACGAAGACTTCTCTGTAGAAACAGCAGTTGAATTTGGCCGTATCTACAAAAAAGATGCACAATGGAAATTTGAAGCCATTGGAGCAGGTATGAAAGGCGGACTGGAAGATTATTTGAAAAAATATAATTAATTTTTAGATGAAAAAGTTTTTCTTAGTAGCAGTGTTGGTTATATCTGCCAGTATTGCGGTTGCGCAGGATAAGTATGAGTTTATGACGATTAATTACTTAACACAAAGAACAATTACTATATCGATCGATGGAGAAATATTCTTAAAAGAAAAAGTTGAACTATCGAAAGAAGAAAGTACAGAATTTAATACTAATCCCTTACTAAAAAAAGTAAAAGAATATCAGGATAAAGGCTGGGAAATTTTAAATTTTAACTCTTATGGCCAAATTAATGGCGGTATTAATCACATAGCCTACTTAAGAAAAAAGAAAACCAATTAACTTATGACAGCAGATTATACAGAAGTCATGTCGGGACACAGCAATGAAACGCTTGTAAAAATTTTAACGGTAAAAAGAGACCAGTACCAGCCGGAAGCCGTGGAAGCAGCCCAACAGGAACTTGAAAAACGTGGACTGAAGTTGTCCGATTTTGCAATGCCATCGGAAAAACCTTTGTATTCGGAAGCTACATTTTCAAGTTCATACAACATCAACCAGCAAACGAACACTCAGCCGGATATGCAATCTATGTATGATGAGGCGCGCAGGAAGCAGGCAAATAAAGATATGCTCTATGGCGCCTTATGGTGCGTTGGCGGCATTATTGCTACGGCATCCAGTATCGGAGCCATCTTCTGGGGAGCCATCATTTTTGGTGGGATCCAGTTTTTCAAAGGACTTATAAACAGTCAATCTAATTAATAAATCAAAAACACTACAAAATGGCCATCAATTTAGAAAAAGGACAACGCATTAACCTCGAAAAAAGTAACGGTACCAAACTTAACAACATATGCGTGGGTGTGAACTGGGGAGCTATTGAAAGCAAAGGTATCTTTGGAACAAAAAAAGAAGCAGTGGATTTAGACGCCAGCTGCGCCGTATATGACGCCAACAAAAAGAACATTGATGCGGTTCACTTCCGTAAAAAACGGTCAGATGATCAGGCTATTCAGCACAGTGGCGATGATTTAACCGGAGATTTGAACGGCGATGATGGATTGGATAATGAAGTGATCAAGCTTGATTTTTCCAAACTAAATCCTAATGCCAATTACGTAGCTTTCTTTATTAATAGCTTCCGCGGACAGGATTTTAAAGACATTCCATTTGCGAGTATCCGTATTTATGAAGGAACACCAACACAGGTAACCGAAGTGTTTGCCAAATACGATGCCGCCAATGATAAAACTTTTGCAGGAAGCGTATCTATGGTATTAGGCGTGTTCTACAAAAAGAATAATGAATGGAAATTTAATGCCATTGGTGCACCAACTACCGATAAACGCTTAGAAGAAACAATTGTCACAATACAAAACAATCATTTGTAAAACATAAAACCACATGGAAAATAACGAGGTAACTATTGTAGATAGCACTACAAACCCTATTGATAAAGACGGAAACGTAAGTCTGGAAAAAATTCAGCCAACGGATCTGGCAAACTATACCGCCATTTCAAATCAGATCAATGAAAAAGATGTCAATTCGATCATGAACTATGGCGCTGACATCCAAAATTCGATTGCCAAACAAAGTGATACATTTTTATCAAATGTACGTACTTATAATTCAGGCGATGTAGGTGGCCATATCAATGAGCTCTTAACCGAACTGAATTACATTGATGTGGATCAGTTGAATCAAAGCCCTTTCAAAC
>JAZJZF010000042.1:868-17141 GCA_040389965.1 Bacteroidota bacterium | reverse complement strand
CTTTCAAACGGTTTTTGTCAAAAATTCCTTTGTTGAACAAGCTCGTAGTGGATATCAAAAAATTGTTCCAGCAATACGATAAAATCACTGCTAACGTGGATAAGATCAGCAATAAGGTAAAAGCCGGCATGATCAACTCGGTAAAAGATAACTCATCTTTACAAACCATGTTCGATGGAAACGTAAACCTGATCAAAGAAATGGAGAAATACATTGTGGCCGGTCAGTTAAAATTTAAACAGTCAAGTGATGAGCTTGCTGCCATGGAAGCAAATCCTGCACAATATCAGGATTACGAAATCGCTGACAAACGTAACTTTGTAAACCGTTTAGATAAGCGTTTAGCAGACATGAAAGTTGTTCGTTTTATTATGATTCAGTCACTGGCGCAAATACGTGTAGTGCAAAACAATAATACCTCTATCGCTGAAAAAGCACAATCTATTTTAACTACTACCATGCCGGTTTGGAAAAACCAGTTAACACTGGCAGTGGCCTTACAAAGACAAAAAGCCAATATTGAAATTCAGCGTAAAGTATCTGAAACTACTAACACTATTCTTCAGAAAAATGCCGAAATGCTGAAACAGAACAGTATTGAAGTAGCCAAAGAAAATGAAAACACCATTGTGTCTTTAGATACACTCAAACAAACTACCAAATCGTTGATTGATACTTTAACAGAAGTAAAAGCCATTCACGAACAGGGAACTCAGACCAGAAGAGAACTGGATGCCGGTCTGCAAAGCCTGGAAGCCGAATTGAAAAAAGGTGTAGTGAGTTAATTCATTATATTAAATAAAACGTTACAAAAAGGATCTTAGAAATAGGATCCTTTTGTATTTCTGCTTTTGTTTAATATACACCTTGAAAGGAGGATATTATTTTGCTTCTATTTTTAAGGTTTACCTACTCCTTCTTCAAATACTTTTGTGTAGCAAGCACAAAACGAATTTCCGAATAAGTATAATCTTCCCCCAGTTCCTCTTTAATGGGAGTTGATAACCCGTCGCCATGTTTTTTATAGCTCTCTATAATGGCGTCATACTTTTCTTTAGGTACAAATTGTGTTACAGGAACCATTCCCAAACTCACATAATGTGTCATATGATTTTCGATAGTTGTAATAGCCATACCTCTTTCAATAGCAATCTCAGCAAGGGTTTTACCGGATTTATATAATTCAAAACTGGTTTCTTTGGTATCAGGTTTCGGCTCTTTTTCTACTTTTGATTGCCTTGGTTCTCTCGGTTTTCTTTCTTTTTTTACTTTTCCCGAACTTGTTTTTTTAGCAGCTGATTTGGATCTCCGTTCTTCAAAGGCGGATTTTTCAGTAATGGCAATGGTTTGTCTTACCAGCTCTAAACGCTCATTCTGATTTACATTTTGTTTTAATTGTACTTTATTGAATTCTACATTATTTAAAATGTTCTCCAAAACAGTTGATACTTTATCGAGCTGTTGCAAATGCTTAAACAACAGGCCTTCCAGCTCCAGTAATTCTTCAAGGTAAAGTTTAATTTGTTTTTCTTCTTTCAACAATTCAATCTGTACCAAAACGCTTTTCGATAATTCTTTTAAAACAGGATAAAAATAATTTTTAGCCGCTATGTGCCGTGTATGAACAGTTTGAAGGTACTCCCCTTCTCTTTTCTCAAACAACAAAATAAGCTGATTACTAAATTTATCGGCATTTAATTTTAAGGGTTCAAATTTAGTAAAGAGCTCCTGCGCCCAGCCCTGATATCTTTGCTTGGTCGATTTATTTTCGGCCATTGTATAGCTTTCAACATGGTGTTTTAAAGACGTGTTCAGCCAAACAAAATCATATACTTTTAATAAATAGGCCCGTAAAAAAAAGACGGTTTCCTGATCAATCAATTGCCTGACCTCTTCATTTTTAGGTTTCATTTCGGCATATTCCACCAGTACTTTATCCTGCGCTATGGCATTAAACTGCACCGGCGATGTAAGCACCAATCCATCCAGTGATTTTAAACGCGACAAAGCCACATACACCTGCCCCGGGGCAAAAGCGCGGTTGATATCGAGTATGGCTTTTTCAAAAGTTAAACCCTGGCTTTTGTGAACGGTAATAGCCCAGGCCAGTTTTATAGGATACTGAATAAATTCCCCGATATCCTGTTCGTCTATTTCATTAGTAAGTGGATTTAGCTCATATTTAATATTTCGCCACTGGTGTAGTTCCAGGGTAAAAGGCTTTGTACCATCCTTAAAATCGATCTCTATTTCCTTATCACTTAAAAAAGAAACAACACCTATTTTTCCATTAAAATATTGCTGTTTGCCGCTTACATCGTTCTTAATAAACATGATCTGAGCACCGAGTTTTAGTTCTAAAGATTGCTCAACCGGGTAAGCATACTCATTAAATTCTCCTTCAATCCGGGCATTATAAAAATAAGATCTGCCTTTCAATTCCTGCAAAGCAGACCTGTTGAGCGTATCTGCTTTGTTATTATGCGTTGTAAGTGTAATCGTATTTAAAGCAGATGTAACATCAAAATCGGGTTTATAATAAGTGTTCAGCAAATCAATGTTTGCCTGTGTTACTTTATTATTTCTGAGGTTATTAAGCAGATCAATAAACGTATTATCCGACTGACGATAAATTTTATCGAGTTCTATGTAAACCGGTTTTTCTTGTTTTAAAACCTGGGCATCAAAAAAATAAATACTGTTATAATAATTGCGGAGCACGTTCCACTCCTCTTCTTTTACTACTGGAGGCAATTGCATCAGATCACCTATAAAAAGCACCTGTACACCTCCAAAAGGCCTGTGTTGCTGGCGGCGAATACTCTTTAAAACAAAATCGATGGTATCCAACAAATCAGCCCTCAACATACTTACTTCGTCAATAATCAGCAGCTCCAGCTCCTGTAATAATTTCCGTTTCTGGTCGCGCATGTTCAAATGCTTTACCATGGTATAGGGGGTATTTATTTTTACCTGAAAATCGTCGGGTTTAAAACTGCTGTCGGGAACAAAAAGGCCAAATGGCAAGCCAAATTGAGAATGAATGGTTACTCCCCCCGCGTTAATGGCTGCAATGCCTGTAGGCGCGACAATAATGGCATTTTTATGAGTATGCTCAATGATGTTTCTTAAAAAAGTAGTTTTGCCGGTACCGGCCTTTCCGGTGAGGAAAACAGGCTTATTGGTTTGATTAATAAATTTGGCTGCAATTTCGGCTGCACTATATTCTTCTTTGAGTGAATTCATGTTTTGAGTGAGCAAAAGTAAAGCTATAAAATATTATGTTGAAATTTGTTAAACTATTAATAATTAGTATCTTTCGTACTTTGTCTTGAACCATCCCACTAACTAAAAAACTATGAGTGAACGAATACTACGGGCCTTAATGCAAATGTTTGCCATCATTGCAAAAGTTGATGGAATTACAAATACAGGCCGTTCTATTGTTGAATCTTTCTTAAAACAACAATTAAATAAAGAGCAGGTAGAAAAATACCTTGTTATTTTCGATGAGTTCATCGAAGCACAACAGGCAAGTTCAAAAAAGAAAGATGGTACTGCTAAACGTACCTCATTAAACTCGGTTAAAGTATTAAAGATTTGCACCCAAATAAATCAGGAACTTGAACAGCCGCAGAAAGTCATCGTATTAATTCGTTTGTTGGAATTTATTTATTCCAGCGACGAAATTTCGGAACAGGAAAACGAATTTGTAATTACGGTGGCCGATACCTTTAATATTTCTGTTGAAGAGTTTAATCAGCTAAGAGCATTTATTGAAGATACTGCCGAAAAAATCCCCAATACACCAAACATTCTCGTAATTAATAATAAACCTAACGGTTACGAAAATGCCTGCAAACATATTTATTGCGACACGCTTACATCAGACGTACGTGTTATACAGATTGACAGCGTTGGTATGTATGCCCTGCGTATCTACGGAAACATTGAGCTTCAGTTAAACGGACAAGGGATTTCTAAAGAGCGCGTTCACATTTTAACTCCGGGTTCTTCGTTAAGAAACTCCAAAGTAAAACCAATTTATTATAGCGATATTATTGGCCGTTTCCTTGCAGATAGCTCAAAAGCACGTATTTCGTTTGAAGCAAAAAACATTGAATACAAATTTAAAGGCGGTAAATTAGGTCTGCGTAATATCAATATCCGTGAAGAAAGTGGAAAACTGATCGGGATCATGGGTGGCTCCGGGGCAGGTAAATCAACCTTACTCAATGTTTTAAATGGTGTTGAAATTCCAAGTGCAGGACAAGTTTTAATTAACGGTAAAAATATTCACGTTGAGAAAAAGTTCGTAGAAGGCGTTATTGGTCATGTGACACAGGATGACCTTTTAATTGAAGAGCTCACGGTTTATCAAAACTTATTTTATAATGCCAAGCTTTGCTTTGGTAATTTGACGGATGAAGAGATCGCTAAAAAGTGTGTTTCTTTATTGGCCGATTTGGGTTTAACAGAAACCAAAGACCTGAAAGTAGGCTCTCCTTTAGAGAAAACCATTTCGGGCGGGCAACGTAAACGTTTAAATATTGGTTTAGAATTAATTCGTGAACCATCCGTATTATATGTGGATGAACCAACTTCAGGTTTATCATCACGTGACTCTGAAAATATTATGGACCTTTTAAAAGAGCTTTCTTTGAAAGGAAAATTAATTTTTGTGGTAATCCATCAGCCTTCATCCGACATTTTTAAAATGTTTGATAAGCTGCAAATCCTTGATGTGGGTGGTTATCCCATTTATTACGGAAATCCTGTCGATGCTGTATCTTACTTTAAAACATTGGTGCAACATGTTAACGCAGAGGAAAGCGAATGCTGGAACTGTGGTAACGTAAACCCTGAGTTGATCTTTAATATTATTGAAAGCAAGGTATTGGATGAGTACGGTAACTTAACGCACAACCGTAAAACAAGCCCCGCTGAATGGAACAAAAGCTATGTAGAAAAAATTGAAGCTACCATTGGGGATATTCAGCATCAGGACGAAATCCCGGAAGCTATTTTTAAGATCCCGAATGCCTTTAAACAATTTAAAGTTTTTATAACCAGGGACGTAAAAAGTAAATTAACCAACACACAATATTTACTGATCAATTTTATTGAAGCACCCCTACTTGCCTTTATTTTGGCGTTTTTAGTACGTTACTTCAATACAGATGATGATAATTCGGTAGGTTACGTCTTCTTTAAAAATGAGAACTTAACGGCTTATATGTTTATGGCAGTCGTTGTGGCCTTGTTTCTGGGCCTAACCGTAAGTGCCGAAGAAATTATCCGCGACAGAAAAATCCGCAAACGGGAATCATTCTTAAATTTAAGTAAAGGCAGTTACCTCGGTAGTAAGATCATTATTATGTTTGCCCTGTCTGCTTTTCAGACCTTGTTATTTGTAATGGTTGGTAATTCGGTATTGGGCGTTAAAGGTATGTTTACCGACTACTGGTTGGTATTATTTACAACATCCTGTTTCGCCAATATGCTTGGTTTAAATATTTCGAGTGCATTCAATAGTGCGGTTACTATTTATATTTTGATTCCGTCTTTAATTATACCACAATTATTATTGGCCGGCGTGGTTGTAAAATTTGATAAGCTTAATCCTGTATTGGCCAAACAAGGCGGTGTGCCTATCGTTGGCGAAATGATGGCAAGCCGTTGGGCATTTGAAGCCTTAGCCGTAAACCAGTTTAAAGAAAACAAATATTTTAAAAACTTTTATAAATACGAAAAAGCCATCAGCATTGCCGGCTACAAAAAGAACTACTGGAAACAGAAGCTGGAAGGCAAAATGAGCAAGATCAGCAGAGAAAATAAAGAATATTTAAAGAAAGATGAAACAGAGAAAGACCTTGCTTTACTGAAAAATGAAATCCTTAAAGAGCAATTGTTCCTTAATAACAAATATCAATTCGAATATATTGATAAGTTGAATGTGAAGGACTATACGCCTGAAGTAGCGGCCGCTTTAAAGGTATTCCTAGATAAGATCAATGAGCATTACGTATTGCGCGAAAACAAAAAAAGAGCCGAGAAAGAGAAAGTCGTTCATGAGATGATCGAGAAAATGGGCAACGACAATTTTATTAACTTGCAGGAAGAGTATGAAAATGAAAGCCTTTCGCAGCTGGTAAGAAATGCCAATGATATTAGTGGAGAAGCCTGCCTCGAAAAAGACGGAAGACTCATACAGAGGATAGATCCGGTATATGCTGATCCAACAGAATCAAATTTTGGCGGCGCTCATTTTTATGCGCCAAATAAAAAATTCATGGGCAATTTTATTCCAACTTTCTGGTTTAATATCTCTGTCATCTGGATTATGAGCATCATGCTGATGATTACCCTGTATTTTGATATATTCAAAAAAGTACTGGACCTGTTCGGAAACATTAGCTTTAAAAAGAAAAGATAAAAAGTATTAAGATTAAAGAAAATTCAAAGCAATCTTTTATCTTTCTTCTTAAAATACTTTATCTCATATCTGATTTCTTAAACCTTTTTAACAATAAAGCTTCTTCCTTTCCGTTAATTCACTTATCTTTGTAATCCTTGAAAAAGTACAGTCTTTACATAATTTTTTTATTCGCCATTGTATTTGCCAGCTGCGACGGCTATAACAAGCTCCTTAAAAGTTCGAATTACGAATTAAAGTTGCAACGTGCCAACGACTATTATGCTAAAGGTAATTACGTTAAAGCCAGTGCTCTGTACGAAGAGTTAATTCCCGTTTACAAAGGAGATGTTAAAGCTGAGGAGATCTACTATTATTTTTCTTACTGTAATTATTACCAGGGCGATTATGCTTTAGCACAATACCATTTTAAAAACTACTACCGCAGTTTCCCGTCCGGTAAGCATTCCGAAGAATCTTTATTCATGAATGCGTATTGCTATTATCTGAATTCACCGATCTACAAATTAGATCAAACCGATACTAAAAATGCCATGGCAGAGCTTCAAAACTTTGTTGATCAGTTTCCTGAAAGTTCCAGAATTGATTCCTGCAATAGAATTGCGGATCTTTTAAGAGGTAAACTGGAACATAAAGAGTACGATATTACCAAACAATATTTTAATATTTCCGATTACAAAGCAGCCATCGTTTCGGCAAAAAATTTCGCCAAAGACTTTCCTGAATCAAAAAATATTGATGAAATGCTTTACCTGATGATTGACTCTTATTACCTTTTGGCAGTTAATAGCGTGGAAACCAAGAAGTTAGAAAGATTAGATTTAGCTATGGAAAGTTATTTAAAAATGTTAGATTTGTACCCTAAAAGTAGCTATTTACAGCGGGCAGAAAACCTTTACGAAAGCTGCCAAAGATTGAAAAGTAACATAAATAAATTATAAGATGGATTTTAAAAAAACAAACGCAGAGTCAAGCACGGTAACACGTGATATCAGAAAATTTGATGGCCCTACCGGTAACATTTATGAAGCGGTAGCAATTATATCTAAACGTGCTAATCAAATCAGTTCAGAAATGAAAGAAGAATTATCTGCTAAATTAGCTGAGTTTGCTAGCCATTCTGATAACCTGGAAGAGATTTTTGAAAACAGGGAACAAATTGAAATTTCTAAATTTTACGAAAAATTACCTAAACCTTCTTTGATCTCTATCAACGAATATTTAGAAGACAAAACATATTACAGAAATCCTGCTAAAGATTAATGATTTTTTAAATCACTATAAGCCCAAATACGCAGTGTATTTGGGTTTTTGTTTTATATGACCTTAAAAAATAAACATATTCTATTAGGTATTACCGGCGGAATAGCAGCCTATAAATGTGCACATTTAGTGCGTTTATTAATTAAAGAGGGCGCTATTGTAAAAGTGATCATGACGGAGGCTTCTCAGGAATTTGTAACGGCCAAAACACTTTCTGTACTTAGTAAAAACGAAGTGGTTACCGGTTTTTTCGATTCAAATAATAACTGGAACAACCACGTTACATTGGCTGAATGGGCTGATGCCATGATTGTTGCCCCGCTAACGGCTAATACACTTGCCAAATTTGCTACCGGTATCTGCGATACTATTGTTACTGCCTGTTATCTATCGGCCCGCAGCAAAGTGTTTATTGCACCGGCAATGGATTTGGATATGTATCAGCATCCTACTACCAAAAAAAACCTGGATACCTTAATGCAGTATGGCCATCAAATTATTCCTGCTGAAAGCGGCGAATTAGCCAGTGGACTTACAGGAGAAGGAAGAATGGCAGAACCGGAACATATTATTGAATTTGTAAAAAAAGCATTGTTCGAAAACCTGCCGCTAACCGGTAAAAAAGTATTGGTAAATGCCGGCCCTACATACGAAGCTATTGATCCGGTAAGGTTTATAGGCAATCGTTCGTCGGGCAAAATGGGCGTGGCCATTGCCGATGAATTTTCCAAACTGGGGGCAGATGTTACACTGGTACTAGGCCCTTCCCATCAATTACCAAAAGAAAGATCCGTAACGGTTATAAGAGTAGAAAGTACTGAAGAGATGTTTAATGCCTGTCAATCTGCATTCCAAATGGCTGATATTGCTATATTATCTGCTGCAGTGGCAGATTACAAGCCAAAAAACGTAGCCAATTCAAAAATCAAGAAAACAGATACGGAGCTCTCTCTTGAACTGGTTAAAACAACAGACATCCTTGAATCGTTGGGAAAACAGAAAAAACATCAACTCCTGGTTGGTTTTGCTTTGGAAACAAACGACCTTATTGCCTACGCCCAGGCCAAAATTAAAAAGAAAAATCTTGATTTTATTGTGGCTAATTCGGCTGTTGAAACCGGAGCCGGTTTTGGAACAGATACGAACAAAATAACTATTATTGACAAACACAATAAAATCACTAATTTTGAGTTAAAAAGCAAGCAGGAAGTTGCAAAGGATATTGCACATTTTACGCTTAAATTATTGTCAACTACAAATGTTTAAATACAGCATATTATTTTTATTGATCTTTGCCCTAAAGTCGGGCTCCGCACAGGAGTTAAACTGCCAGGTTACGGTAAACACACAGGTACAGGGAACCCAATTAAAACCAATTACCGATCAGTTACAAAAAGTGATTTTTGAGTTCATGAATAATACAAAATGGACAAAAGATAATTATACAACAAACGAACGCATCGACTGCTCCATTTTGATTAATATTACAACTCAATTAGGGACCGATGATTATAAAGCAACCATACAGGTTCAAAGCAGACGTCCTACCTACAAAAGCTCTTATTATACACCACTTGTAAATTATATTGATGAGAATTTTGTATTTAAATTTGGCCAGTACCAGCAACTGGAATTTAATATAAATAATTACGCCAACAACCTTACTTCTGTACTGGCATTTTACGCTTATATTGTAATAGCAAATGATTACGATACGTTTTCGAACTTAGCAGGCACCGAATATTTTCAGAAAGCGCAAACCATTGTATCCAATGCACAAAGCGGTGGAGAAATAGGTTGGAAATCGTTTGAAAGCAACAAAAACAGATACTGGATCGTAGAAAACGCCTTGCAGCCTGTGTTTCAGCCTATAAGAGAATGTATGTACCAATACCATCGTTTAGGACTGGATATTATGAATGCTAAGCCCGATGATGGAAGAAAAGCAATCCTCAACTCAACCGATTTATTATTAAAAGTATATAAAGACAGACCCGCTTCCTTTATTATGGAGTTATTCTTCAACGCCAAAGCCGACGAGCTGGTAAACATCTTTTCGAAAGGGTTTCCGGAAGAAAAAACAAAAGCAGTAGAGAATCTTACGAAAGTAAATCCTACCAATTCCACTAAATGGTCTAAAATACAAGGGAATTAATTTAACCTATACGTAACATAATTTTATTTTTGGCATAAAGATTGTTTTGCTAGCTTTGCAAAAAAAACTGTATGACTAAAAAATTATTATTATTTGTTGCTTTCGTATTTATTGGCGCGTCATCATACGCCCAGGATGTAACAAAAGACGAAGCAGCTAAATTACAATTAGAGTCGGACAAACTAAAAGGTATTTCACCTGACAGCGTTAAAAACTGGAAATTCGGTGGTGTTATCTCCGTTAACGGTCAGCAGGTTTCCTTAACCAACTGGGCTGCCGGGGGAAGCAACTCTATTTCGTTTGGAGGAATTATTTCAGGTTATGCCAGATATAAAAAAGGAAAATCTACCTGGGATAATAATGTTGATTTAGGATACGGGATCATGAAACAAGGAACTAATAAAACCTGGTGGAAAACAGATGATAAGATCCAGATAACTTCAAAATACGGAAGACAAGCATTTAAAAAATGGTATTACACTGCTTTAGGCGATTTTAAAACGCAATTTACCAATGGTTATAGCTATCCTAATGATTCGACTTATATTTCGCGTTTTATGGCTCCGGGCTACTTAGTTCTGGCCTTGGGTTTGGATTATAAGCCTAATGATCATTTCTCTTTATTTATAGCTCCTGCTACAGGTAAATTTACGTTTGTAAATGACGATACCCTTGCTAAACATGGTGCTTATGGCGTTCAAAAAGAGATTATAGATGCTGATGGTCATAAATCTCAAAATTATTTAAAAAGCCGTTCGGAGTTAGGTGCATACGTGAAAATGCAATACCAGACTAAAGTAATGGATAATATTACGTTTCAAACCACATTAGAGTTATTTTCTAATTACTTACACAATCCACAAAACATTGACGTTAACTGGTCAACCTTAACCACTTTTAAAGTAAACAAATTTATTTCGGCTACTTTAACTACTCAGTTAATTTATGACGATGATATTAACCTGTTACGTACTTCGGGCGACAAAAAAGGAACAGTAGGACCTGATTTGCAGTTTAAACAAGTACTTGGTGTAGGATTTAACTACAAATTTTAAAACATAATTGATTAAAATTAAAAAAGGCCTCTGATAATTATCAGAGGCCTTTTTTTTATTGCTGTTATTTTGCGCTGAGTGTAATGTAAGGAATAATCATTTCCTCGAGGCTTATACCACCATGCTGGAAGGTATTTTTATAATACTGTACATAATGATTGTAGTTATTAGGATAGGCAAAAAACTTATCCTCACGGGCAAAGATATAACGCGTGCTTACATTCTGCTTTGGTAAAAAAGCATCGGCAGGGTTTTTAACTTCAAATACTTCTTTAGGATTATAATCGAGTGCCCTACCCTGCTTGTAGCGTAGATTGGTATTCACGCTTTTATCGCCAATAACTTTAGTGGGTTCTTTTACGTGAACCGTTCCGTGATCAGTTGTAATAACCATTTTAGCACCTTTAGAGGCTATAAATTTGATCATATCCAGTAAAGGCGAATGTTCAAACCAGGATACCGTTAAGCTTCTGTAGGCAGGTTCATCGTCGGCCAACTCGCGAATCATTTCAAGCTCTGTACGGGCATGACTAAGCATATCTACAAAGTTATAAACGATCACATTTAATTTATTCTGCATTAAATTAGACATATTCTCAGAGAGTTTTTTGCCGGCTGCAAAATTAGTGATCTTGTTATAGCTCATTTTCACATCTTTACCTAAACGCTTTAACTGTGCATTTAAAAAATCTTCTTCATGCATATTCTTTCCGCCTTCATCTTCATCATTTTTCCACCAGTCGGGATGACGTTTTTCCATTTCGCTTGGTAAAAGCCCTGAAAATAAAGCATTTCGGGCATACTGCGTAGCAGAGGGAAGGATACTGAAAAACAATTCTTCATTATCTACTTTAAAATAATCCTGAATAATGGGCTGCAACATTTTCCATTGATCGTAACGTAAATTATCGATTACTACTAAAAATGTACAGGCATTATGATCCAAATTAGAAAAGAATTTATTTTTCAATAACGTATGGCTCATGGTAGGAATATTGGTATCAGAGCCATTGAGCCAGTTAATGTATTTTTTTTCAATAAATTTAAAGAACTGCAAATTGGCATCTGATTTCTGCATTCTTAAAACTTCCAGCATTCCTTTATCCTGTGCCTGGTCCATTTCGAGTTCCCAGTACACAATTTTTTTAAATACTTCCTGCCATTCCTGCCAGTTTAAATTATCTGATAAAGTCATGCCTATTTGTCCAAACTCTTTACGGTACTCTGTATTGGTTTTTTCTGATACAAGCCTTTTGTTATCCAATGCTTTTTTAAGCGATAAAAGGATCTGATTAGGATTTACGGGTTTAATTAAATAATCGGCAATCTTACTGCCAATCGCGTCTTCCATAATATATTCTTCTTCACTTTTAGTGATCATAATTACAGGCAATTCGGATTTTAATTGCTTAATTTTTGTAAGTGCTTCCAGACCTGTAATACCAGGCATATTCTCATCCAATAGTACCGCTGAGATGCTGTTATTCTCTTTCACAATATCAATAGCTTCATCGCCACTTAAGGCTGTAATAATGTCGTAACCTTTCTGGTTCAGGAATAAGATATGCGGCTTTAATAATTCTATTTCATCATCGGCCCAAAGAATGGTTATATTTTCCATAAAAATGTGTTTTAAGTGATACGCTATAAATCGTTATATATTGTACGCTACAAAGTAAATTATTAGTCCTGTAATTGTGAGGTTCTCTCTTACAAAAAAAGTTAACGGCTGTTTAAAACGGCTAAGGCCGCACAGGCATATAAACCGGCTGTTTCTGTACGCAAACGGTTATCGCCAAGGCTTACAGGCAAATAACCGGCCTGTAATGCCAATTGAATTTCTTCTTTTGTGAAATCGCCTTCAGGTCCTATTAAAATGCAGTAGGATTTGCACGCAATAATGTAATTCTTTATGTTTTTCTTTTCGTCTTTTTCGCAATGCGCAATGAGTTTTACATCGGCAGTTGTTTTTTTAATAAACTCTTTAAATTCAAGCAAAGGATCAATTACCGGAATATATGCCTGTTGGCTTTGTTTAACAGCACTTTCGGCCACTTTACGAAGGCGGTCTTCTTTTACAACTGTTCGTTCAGAGTTTTTACATTTAATGGAAGAGATTGTATCTATGCCTATTTCAACGACTTTTTCTACAAACCATTCAATACGTTCAATATTTTTGGTAGGTGCAATGGCAATATGCAGATCGTAATTTCTGTTTTTAGCGACTGTCTCTTTTTTTGATAAAGATACCGCACATTGCTTGGCATGAGCAGCCTCAATAGTGCCGATAGCCCGTGTCCCTTTACCATCAATAACCTGTATGGTATCGCCAACTTTATGCCTAAGAACTTTAACACAATGCAGAGACTCTTCTTCACTTAAAATAGCTGCATTATTTTGTATGATCCCAAAAAACGTATTCATTATGTATCGCGAATTAAAATACGAATATACGAATCCGCTGTTAATCGTCCTTAGATTTGTATATTCGTGCTGGTTCATAATTGTTTTTGTATTGAATTATTTAGCACATACTTTTTTATCCTTTCATAAACCGGAAATCATAATTGGAAACTTTATTGCCGATTCTATGCATGGAAATCATTTTGAGGGTTTGCCGGCAGGTATTGTAAATGGCATAAGATTGCACCGGAAAATAGATTCTTATACAGATACGCATCCTGTTTATTTAACCAGTAAACACAGGTTTCGCAAGGATTTTGATAAATACAGCGGTGTTTTAATGGATATTATTTACGATCATTTCCTGGCAAAAAATTTTAGCCACTATTCTTCTGTGCCTTTGCAGGATTATGCCACCGATATTTATAAAATTTTAAAAGACAATTTTGGATTTTTGCCTGAAAATGCGCAGCGTTTTTATAGCTATATGACGGAGCGGAATATCCTGTATCATTATTCATCACTTGAAGGCATTGAAACCGTTTTAACGCATTTAAGCCACCGAATAAGACATCGTTATGAGTTACAGCTGGCCATTCCGATCCTTAACAGTCAGTACAACGAAATTGAAGAGGAGTTTTCCATTTTTTTTGACGATCTGCTCCTTTTTTGCAAAAGTCAACCCGAAATAACTACTTAAGAATTGTAATTAGCTAAAAAACAGGTAGTTTCCAAAATTACCTTCGCTTAAAAACGGTAGAAGGAATGCTATTTTAATTGAGTCTAAATTCGTAAATTTGCCAAAATTTTTACACACGAAATGATTACAACAGATTTAGCGATTATTGGAGCAGGTCCTGTAGGTTTATTTGCAATTTTTGAAGCGGGTTTATTAAAAATGCGTTGTCATTTAGTTGACTATTTACCACAAGCCGGCGGACAGTTATCTGAAATATATCCCAAAAAACCAATTTATGATATTCCCGGTTACCCTACTGTATTGGCACAGGAGCTGGTTGATAATTTATTAAAACAGGCAGAGCCTTTTCATCCGGGTTATACCTTTGGAGAGCGCATTGAAACCCTTGAAAAACGTGGAGAAGCAGATTTTTTACTCGTAACCAATATGGGTACAGAAATTCACGCAAAGGTAATTGTTATTGCAGGCGGATTAGGTTGCTTTGAGCCACGTAAGCCGGAAATGGAAGGCTTAACCAGATTTGAAAATGGAAAAGGTGTTAATTACATGATCCTTGATCCTGAAAAATACCGCAATCAGCGTATGGTTATTGCCGGCGGCGGCGACAGTGCTTTGGACTGGGCTATTTTTTTAAGTGATGTATGTTCCGAATTAACTTTGGTACACAGAAGCGAAGCCTTTAGAGGTGCTCCTGACAGCGTTAATAAGGTAATGAAACTGGCAGAGGAAGGGAAAATTAAATTGTTGTTAAATACAAATTTAACCAGCGTTGATGGTACTGATAAATTAGAATCGGTAGCCATGATTAACTCTAAAACACAGGAAAAATCAGCTATTGCAACCGATCATTTAATTCCGTTGTTTGGTTTAAGTCCTAAGTTAGGGCCTATTGAAAAATGGAACCTGAATATTGATAAAAACGCCATTGAGGTAAATACCGATGATTATTCAACCAACATACCTGGCGTGTATGCTATTGGCGATATTAATACGTATAAAAACAAACTGAAACTTATTTTATGCGGTTTCCATGAAGCTGCTTTAATGAGCCACAGTGCTTATAAATACATGAACCCGGGCGTTAAGTATACCATGAAGTATACAACGGTTAACGGGGTTAATGAGTTTTAATGTCCTTGTTTAAGAACCCGGGTATTGCTTATTAAACGAAGCGTAATATTTTCAAAAAAGAATCCCTTTATTACAAAGGGATTTTTTATTTTTGTACACGATGATAGACATAAAAGTAAACGTACTAAACAGCGATAATACCACCACAACCCACGAAGCCCCAACCGATATGGGTTTAAGTTTAATGGAATTTTTAAAAGGCTGTGACTATGATATTTTAGCAACCTGTGGCGGAATGGCATTATGTGCCACCTGCCATGTGAGTGTTACCAATGGTTTTGAGGCTTTGCCTGAAATTACAGACGATGAATATGCCATGTTAGATACCTTGCCAAACATTACAGATACATCGCGCCTGGCATGCCAGTTAAAGCTAAATCCTGATATGGATAATATTACCGTTAAAATAATGGGCGACGGGAATTAAACTATTTTAAAGCATAAAAAATCCGGCTGCAATCGTATTGTGCCGGATTTTTTGTTTAATGCCTGTTTAATAAAACATTTAAATGAATTTCTGCGCTTTTTTACTGTAGTTTCCTTCCGGAAAAATACCGAGATAATGTCTTGCCCATTTTTGCTTGTCATTATCTTTATCCATAAGCTTTTCGCAGGCTTCCCAAATATTATCGTCGGCCATATCTTTATCAAAGCCATTATGAAAAGAGCTTCTGTAATATTCAATTGCTTTTTCAAAATCTTCCAGGAAGAAATAACAAACGCCAATTTGATTGTCGCAGGTAGCTTTCGTATTTTGATCGGGTGCGGTGCTTTTTACCTGTTCAAACATCATTAACGCATCTGCGTATTTTCCTTTCGGAACAAGGCGGCAAGCCTGGTTAAAGGTATTATTATAATCTTCAGGGGCCATTTTATCACTTAATGAATCCTGAACCTTCTCCATCTCTTCCATTGAGAGGTTGTTTGTATGTGTAATCAAATTGTCTTTCCTCTTTCCAAAAAACGAATCGAATAATCCCATTGTAATAGTTAGTTTAGTATTAAAATTAAAAAAATTACCTGACACTATATAACAGTACCAGGTAATTTACGTTACTATCTTATTCTGCTTTTGCTTCGTCTATTGATTTCTGTATTTCCTGTTGAACATGGTCGCCATATTCAGAAGC
>JAZJZF010000042.1:0-858 GCA_040389965.1 Bacteroidota bacterium | reverse complement strand
GTAAGTAAATCGGTAATAGTTTAAGTATATCTGCGTTCAAGTTTTTGACTGCTGCGCCTGCTGCATTAATATTAAAATACGATTGGCTTGCTTCTGATAAAATGAAATAATATAAATAATCTTCAAAAGGCTAATATACTTACTAATAGTATTGTTAGTATCGTAGCTATAAGGCCAATGATCATTCCTGTGATTGCCAATCCTTTTTTACCACCGGTTTTTCCTAATTTCATCATCCCTAAAACACTCATAGCTGTTGCTCCCAAGCATAATACCAGCCAGAATATCCCTAAGCCGTATCCACCGCCCAATGCCGCCTGAACAGTTACAGCTGCCGCGATAATAAAATAAAATACTAATCCTATAAGCGCTATAACGAAACCTGCTATTGCTAATCCTTTCCCTTGTGGTTTTACTGTTTGTGTTTCCATACGTTGTTTTATTTAATGTACTGATTGATTTTAATTTATTTTATAGCTGTTGTCTTTGCCGTTTCAAACAGTTGTTGCCTGCTTTGTTTAAAGATTTTCGGCTATCTCCTTTTTCTTTTACTAATTATTTAGCCTTAGGATTTATTTTAAAGAATGCGCCCGGCTCGTCAAATGAATCAGCGATGAAATCCATAGTTTCGTTTGCATAGAGCAAAAAGTAATAAGAACAAGCTATCTTAGTTCCGGCTCCATCTAGTGTGTAAGGCAACTCCTTTGAACGCTCAGGCGAAAATTCGGTTCTATAAGACGTAAATAAATAAGATAAATTCGGAATGCTTCCGGAAGTACCTTCTACTAATTCATACTCAACATCTACTTTTGCAATTTTAGCTAATAAACGGTGTGCTAATTCTGGATGATTATGCAT
>JAZJZF010000041.1:159771-194027 GCA_040389965.1 Bacteroidota bacterium | reverse complement strand
CTGCTTCCCAAAATAAGATAAGACAAAAAAAAGCCCTCCGTAAATTAACGGAGGGCTTTTTACTAAACTAATAAACCTTAAAACCTATAAAGATATTTTGTGAACCCTATGAATAGGGATTACAACGCCTTGTTTCAGAATAACCCTTTTATCGGTAACGCCCCACACAGTTGTTTCAACAATTTTTTTAGACATATCATCTTCAAAATAAATTTTAATCTTAGTATGCTCAAGATTACCAAGTGTTAAAGCTCTGTTCAATTCTGACTCTCTTTCCTTTATAGCGTCCTTATCCGTCAAAACCTCAATACTTGGAAATTTTAAAGACTCTATTTTTTCTTTATCTATAGTTTCGAATGTGCTTGTCATAAACTTATTTTTTTTAGATTAAACAACGATTGTAAATACTTAAACATAAATTTAGGTAAAATGGTTACACTTAATTTGTAAAAGAACTTAAAAACGGTTTTATTTCCTAACAAGCAGTGCCACGTTTTCAACATGCGCTGTTTGTGGAAACATATCTACAGCCTGTATGTTTTTTATCTCATAATGCTCTGTCATCATTGCCAGATCACGGGCCTGGGTGGCAGGATTGCAACTTACGTATACTATTTTTGCAGGCGCTGCTTTCAATAATACCCTTACCACATCCTCATGCATGCCGGCACGTGGCGGGTCTGTAATAATAACATCCGGTTTACCGTGCGTTTCAATGAATGCTTCGTTTAAAATATCTTTCATATCTCCCGCAAAAAAGGTGGTATTGTTAATACCGTTCAGCTCTGAGTTTACTCTGGCGTCTTTTACAGCATCTTCTACATACTCCACTCCAATAACCTTACCTGCCTGTTTAGCCACGAAATTGGCAATAGTTCCGGTGCCGGTATAAAGATCGTATACTGTTTCATTACCCGTTAAACCACAAAAATTGCGGGTTATTTTATACAATTCATAAGCCTGCTGCGAATTAGTTTGGTAAAAAGATTTGGCGCTGATCTTGAATTTAAGCCCTTCCATTTCTTCAAAAATATGATCACGGCCATAAAAGGTAATCAAATCAAGGTCTTGCAGCGTATCATTTCCTTTTTGGTTGATCACGTATTGCAAGGAGGTAATCTGAGGAAACGTATCTTTTAAATAATTGAGTAATAACGCTATGTTTTCGGGCTGGTTCTCAAAAAACTGAATAACCAGCATCAGCTCTCCTGTACTGGATGTGCGCAACATTAAAGTTCTCAGCAAACCCGTTTTATCGCGCACACCAAAAAAGGTAAGGCCATGTTTATTGGCAAAGTCCCTGATTCCGTTTCGGATAGCATTAGAAGGCTCCTCCTGCAAATAACAGGTTTGAATGTCGAGTATTTTATCAAACATTTTAGGAATATGAAACCCTAAAGCATTACGGTTATCAATATTTTCGCCACTTTTAATCTCATCGCTGGTCAACCATTTTTTATCCGAAAATGAAAACTCCAGTTTATTACGGTAATAATATTCCTCTTTGTTTCCAAATATAGGCTGTAGAGTAGATATATCAAGCTTCCCAATCCTGGTAAGGGCATCGGAAACTGTTTTTTGTTTAAATACCAATTGCGTGGCATAGTCGAGGTGTTGCCATTTACAGCCGCCACATGAGCCAAAATGCCGGCAAACAGGCTCTATTCTATTGGCTGAAGGCTTTTTTAAAGTAACAATATGTCCTTCGGCGTAATTATTTTTTTTACGGGTAATCATTACATCCGCTACATCGCCCGGCACACCTCCATCTACAAAAATAACCATACCCTCTACTTTTGCCACAGATTTTCCTTCTGAAGAAATATCAACGATATTGGCATTTTCAACAAAAATATTCTTTTTAATTTTACTCATAGGGCTGTAAAGATAAGTGATTTAGAAGTAAATGGAAAATGGAAGATGGAAAAGAAGACTGTCGGTTGTATATTGTCCAGTGTAGAAAGTCTGGGTTTGTATAGAACATGGCAGATGCAGACTTTCTACAAAAGACATGGGACAGGATACAACAGACAATGCTCTATCTCTTAAAAAACCCTAACACCCCGTCTGTTAAAATATATATGATTAAATTTGGGCTGTTATATGATTGCCCCTATTTTAAAACATACTATCCATTTTCTCAAAAAAGCATTCATTGCTTTATTTTTGATATGCAGCTACTGTGGTATTAGCCAAAGCACGGTTAAAACCGATAACGGCAAGGTTATTAAAATTAATCATGCCGGCAGGTTAGCTTACGATAAGTCGTTGGGTGTTGACGCGCGGAGACTTATTGGTAATGTAGAGTGCGAACACGACGGTGCCATTATGCGTTGCGACAGTGCATACCTTTATACCGATAAAAAAATGGAGGCTTTTGGGCACATTTCCATTATAAAAGGCGATAGTATTTTTGTGTATGGCGATTCTTTAAGGTATGATGCCGCCACAAAACTGGCCAATTTAAAGGGAAATGTAAAGTGCATTGAAAAAGACATGACGCTTACCACAGGCATTTTAACGTATGAGGTGGGCAAAGGCATTGCCAGCTATTACAATGGCGGAACAATCGTAAATAAAGAAAATACACTGGTAAGTAAAAACGGGCATTATTATTCGGCTACAAAAGACCTTACATTTCATTACGATGTTGTACTAACCAATCCTGATTACAAAATGCGGGGCGATACCCTACGGTATAACACCATCAACAAGACATCTTACTTTTTGGGGCCATCTATTATCACAAGTAAAGAAAATTACATTTACTGCGAAAACGGTTGGTACGATACAGATAAAGAAATATCGCGTTTCAGCAAGAATGCTATTATTACTACCAAAGATCAAAAGCTTACAGGCGATAGTGTATTTTATGACCGTAAAAAAGGATATGGCCGTGCAACAAAAAACATACAGATCATTGACACAACCAACAAATCAATTATCACCGGAGGGTTTGCTGAGCACTACGAAAAGGGTAACCGTTCAAAAGTAACAGAAGATGCCATCTACGGCAGGATCATAGATAAGGATACCCTTTTTCTATCTGCTGATGTTTTATTTTACGATGAACCCGATTCACTGCATTCCTATGTAAAAGCATACAGGCATGTTAAGATCTTTAAGAAAGACCTGCAGGGCATGTGCGATTCGTTGACCTATGCCGTACACGATTCGCTTATGAAAATGTATAACTCGCCTGTGCTGTGGACTAACAACGGGCAGGTAACTGCTAAAACCATTAACTTAACAGCAGGCGGACACTCCATCAAATATTTCGAATTAGTAACAAATGCCATTGTCATCCAAAAAGTAGACAGCCTGGATGAAAATAAATTTAACCAGATTGCCGGGAGGCGTGTGGAAGGTTTCTTCGAAAAAGACTCTATCCGAAAGATGAATGTTATAGGGAATGCCCAAATCATTTACTATTTAAAGCAGAAAAAAATATATAAAGGAGTTAACAAAACCATATGCAGTGATATTACTGTTTGGATGAATGCAGAGGGTGTTGACAGGGCCACTTTTAAAAATAAGCCTGAATCTACTGTGTTTCCCCTACACGACTTCGACGATAAGGAAACCCGCCTTAAAGATTTTGTATGGCTGGAAAACAAGCGGCCAAAGAAGAAATCAGATATACTAATCCACGAAAATGTTAAATAAACCTCAATTTTAACATAAAATTAGCTAAAACCGAGTACTTTTGTGTAGCATGAGGATTTCGCTCTTATTCTTTTTCATTGTATTTCGTATTGTTCCTGTAATTTGTCAAACAGGTCCGGCCGGTGTTGGTACACCGGCAACAAACGTGTTTTGGATAAAAGGAGATAAAGGAACATCGTCTATTACTAATGGCACAGCCATAAATGTCTGGAATGATCAATCCGGAAACGGCATTAATGTTACACAAACTATTTCAGTACAACAACCTTCGTTTGCTACTAATGTATTAAACGGCTTCCCTGCTATACAGTTCGATAATAACTCCACTTCCGGCCAAAACGATTACCTCACAGCACCTGATAATTCAAAGCTGGATAACACTCCGGGTTATTCGTTTTTTACCACTACCAAATTAAATGCGATAGGTGTCGATGCCCGCTGCATTGTATCAAAACGCACAGCCATTGACGTTGATGAAGCCTTTATGTTATTCTTTTGGGAACCCAGTTATCTTTATTTTGATGTTGATGGTCTTGGCGACAGGCAATCTACTACGCCTCTTACCTACACTACCAATACACCTTACATTATGGATGGTATTTACGATGGCTCATTACCATCGGCCTCCCGGTCAAAAATATATGAAGGCGAAGCTTTACGGAAAACATTTTCTGAAAGCAGCGCGCTTGTTCCCGACAAACCCTCTCCTCTAAACATAGGCTGTACGCATGCCTCCAATAACAGGCCTTTTGGAGGTTACATTGCCGAAGTGATTATTTATACGGTGACGGTGAATGACGCCGAACGTATTATTGTAAATAATTACCTTTCTTCCAAATACAATGTTCCATTAACCGCCAATGACAAATACCTTGGCGACACCCCCGGAAATGGTGATTACGACAGGGAGGTAGCAGGAATTGGAAAAGAAAGTTCAGGTAGTAACCCTACGTTTTCTGCTTCTGTTTCGAGTGGTTTAACCATTGCAAACACAGGCGGTCTAGATGTAGGAGATTATATTTTAGCGGGGCATGCTTCGCCCGGTAATGCACAGATCTTGTACGATGTTGGCGGAATGACCGGCATTAATAATGCTCGTTGGTTTAGAATATGGTACATTGACATCACTAATACATCTACTGCTTTAACCAATACCATTGAGTTTGATATGAGTGATGGAGGTATTGCCACCACTTTAGGCTCCGCAAGCGACTATGTTCTGCTATACAGGGCAGCTCAAACAGGAAACTGGACAGAACTTGTAACAGCAACTTCTGTGGTTGGAGATAGAGTTGTATTTCCGGGAGTTACTTTAACTAACGATGGTTATTACACCATAGGCACCCGTAATTATTTAATAAGCCCCTTGCCTGTTGAACTATTAAGTTTTAATGCCACTAAGAATAACAGTAAAGTGGATATTAACTGGGCTACTGCATCAGAAAAAGAGAATGCCTCTTTTAATGTTGAAAAAAGTAAAGACGGAATTTCATATGAAACAGTATTTAGCTGCGCCGGTAAGGGAAATACAAGCAGTACAACCAATTACTCCGGTATGGATGAATATCCATTTAACGGGCTCTCGTATTACCGTTTAAAACAAACAGATAACAATGGTAATTTTACCTATTCATATAACGTGGCTCTGAACTTTAATAACGGCTCAGATGCTTTTATTGTTTTTCCAAACCCTTCAAATGGCGACATCAGCATAAACATTAAAGGCCTTCAAAATCAACAGCTCTCATTGAGCATTACAGATGCCCTCGGGCGCCAGTGTTTTTCGAAAGATTTATACGTTACCGAAAACGATCTGGTATTGGATCTTTCGACTTACTACAAACTGGCAGCAGGCTCCTATATGGTAGTAATGAGAAGCAACAACACCGTTTACAGTCAAAAAATTTCTGTGAGATAAATCTTACATTTAAAGAAAAAAACGTGTAAAACTTTAGTATGTAATCCAAAATATACTAACGTGATAATTTGTATATTTAGCCTGTTAAAATTATCAGATACATTATGAAATTACTTCAAAATAAAGTTGCCATTATTACGGGCGCATCAAGAGGGATTGGAAAAGGAATTGCCACAAAATTTGCAGAACAGGGCTGTAACATTGCCTTCACTTATTTAAGCTCTGTAGAAAAAGCAAAGGCTTTTGAAGCAGAACTGGCAGCATATGGCGTTAAAGCAAAAGGCTATCAAAGTGATGCGGCTGATTTTAAAGCAGCTGAACAATTGGTTAATGATGTAGTTGCAGAATTTGGTACAGTTGATATTTTAGTAAATAACGCCGGTATTACACGCGACACCTTATTAATGCGTATGAGCGAGCAACAATGGGATGAGGTAATGAATGCCAACTTAAAATCGGTATTTAATTTAACCAAAGCGGTTCAAAAACCTATGCTGAAAGCCCGTTACGGTTCCATCATTAATATGAGTTCTGTAGTTGGTGTAAAAGGTAATGCAGGACAGGCAAATTATTCGGCTTCAAAAGCCGGTATTATAGGTTTTACGAAATCGGTGGCTCTTGAATTAGGAAGCCGTAACATCCGCAGCAATGCTATTGCTCCGGGCTTTATTGAAACGGAAATGACAGGAGCTCTGGATGAAAAAACCGTACAGGGCTGGAGAGATGGCATTCCTTTGAAACGTGGTGGTACAGCAGAGGATGTGGCTAACCTTACCTTATTTTTAGCAAGTGATATGAGTTCTTACATTACAGGCCAATGCATCAATATTTGCGGAGGAATGTTAACTTAATTATAATTGACACTGTCACTTCGAGCGTAATCGAGAAGCGTTCCAGGAGTACTGTTTATAGTTCTCGACCACGCTCGAACTGACATTATATTATTTTCACATTGGCGATACATCATTAACACATGCAACTGATCTCTAACTATCCCTGGTATTACACCCTGTTATGTTTTTTAGCAGGGTTTGTTTTTTCTGCCGCGCTATATGTAAGAGATAAGCATCATGCAGAAAGACCTAAAGCATTACGCTATAGCCTCATGGCCTTACGCTTTGCTTCCGTTACGATTATTGCTTTGTTACTATTAGACATTTTCATGAAACGCCTGGTTAATGAAACCGAAAAGCCTGTTATTATTTTAATGCAGGACAATTCTTCTTCATTGGTTAGCGGCAAAGATTCAACAGAAATAAAAAGCGGATATACCAAAGCCTTATCCGCTTTTGTAAATGCCGTGAAAGAAAAGTATGATGTAAAGCCTTATCAATTCGACTCAGAAGTGAAACCTTCCGAAAGCTTTGATTTTAAAGGAAAAGAAACCGACATCTCGAAAGTATTTACGGATATTGAAAACAACTATGCCAACAAAAACATTGGTGCCATTGTATTGGCAAGCGATGGAATTTATAACAAAGGCACCAATCCCTTATACAGTATCAAAAAAATAAATGCGCCTATCTATACAATTGCATTAGGAGATACGCTTCCTTTAAAAGATATATGGATCCAAAACATTAACCATAACCAGGTAGCCTACTTAGGCAATTCATTCCCGGTTGAGGTTGTTATTAATGCCATTGATCTGAATCAGGCACAGGCAACTATTTCTATATCGCACGATGGTAAATTATTAAAAACAGAAAATGTAGCGGTTAACTCAAATACATTTAGTAAAACATTCAATTATGTATTTGATGCCGATAAACCGGGAATACAAAAATATACAGTTTCTGTTTCGGGAGTAAACGATGATAAAAACAAACAGAATAACACTCAATCCTTTATTATTGATGTAATTGATAACCGGGAAAAGATTTTAATCCTGGCAAATGCCCCACACCCTGATATTGCTGCCATTGAGCAAAGCATTAGTAATGCGCAGACTTACGAAACAGAAGTTTCTCTCGTTAGCAATTTCACAAAACCCTTAAAACCTTATTCCTTAGTTATTCTCCATCAAATAAGCAATCTGCCTCCTGCTATTGCCGCTGACATAAAATCCAATAACATCCCTGTATTTTTTATTGGCAGTAATGGCTTCAGTCCAACTACCCGTTTGGAGCAACGGAGCAACGAAGTGGAAGCGAATTTCAAAAAAGAATTCTCTTTATTTACCATAAGCCCCGAACTGCAAAACTATATAAAAGAGTTACCTGCTGTGAAAACTCCGTTCAAAAATACAGTCACCACTAATGGCGTTAATAGCTTGCTGACTCAACAAATCGGGGTAGTTAATACCGATGAGCCCCTGCTTTTCTTTACCGAAAATAACGGTATAAAAACAGCCGGTTTTTTAGGAGACGGCTTGTGGAAATGGAGCATGAGAGATTATGCTGATCATAACAATCACAATTTATTTAATGAGCTCATCAGTAAAACAGTGCAATACCTTTCGGTAAAAGCTGATAAAAGTTTTTTCAGAGTATATACTAAAAAGATCATCAACGAAAACGAAGCACTTGATTTTACAGCAGAAGTATACAACCAGAGCTATGAGTTAATTACCGAACCGGATGTAACATTAACCTTGAAAGATGCCAAAGGAAAAGCTTACAATTACACGTTTAACAAAAAACAAACCATGTATAGCTTATCGGCTGGCCAGTTTCCGGCAGGTGAATATACTTTCGAGGCCAAAGTAAAATCGGGCGATAAGCTTTATACAAAAACGGGTGTGGTTATTATTAAAGAGATTGTTTCCGAAAAATTAAATATGGTTGCCAATCATAAATTATTATTCCAGATTGCGCAACAAAGCGGCGGAAAACTCTTTTACAAAAACCAACTGGATGCTATGCAAAAAACAATTCTTGAAACAGACACGATAAAATCCATTACCTATTCTCATAAACAATTAAGCGACCTGGTTAATTTAAAATGGATCTTTTTTGTGATCCTGATCCTGCTTTCAACCGAATGGTTTTTAAGAAAATACAACGGCAAAGTATAGCCATAAATGTATATACAAATTACAGAGAAAACACGCTGAATGCCCTATTTTTAAAGGCTTATTCATATCTACAAAATATCTTCGGTTTTCATTCTGTTAAAACTCATCTAAGAATCCAATTTAACAGTCAAAATCCCCGTTTTAGATTTTCAAAAACTGCTCTAAATCGTTATATTTGTTTAAATAAAACACGAATCACACATGAAAAAACTCATTATTCTTTCCTGCATAGCCATTTTTAGCCTAACTGCTTTTAAAACAACCGAGAGTGGAAAATTACCTTCTGCAACCGTAAAAAAACTAGACGGATCAAGTATTAATTCAAATACTTTTTCAAATAACGGTAAGCCTATGATCATTAGTTTTTGGGCAACCTGGTGCAAACCCTGCAAAAAAGAACTGGATGCTATTAATGAAGAATATGCTGACCTGGTAAAAGAAACCGGCGTAAAATTAATTGCCATATCAATTGATGATGCCCGTAGTTCAGGGAAAGTAATGACAGATGTAAAAACAAAAGGTTGGGAATACGAAGTATATATTGACGAGAATCAGGATTTTAAACGCGCTATGAACGTGAATAATGTCCCTCATACGTTCATCATTGATGGTAATGGCCAAACGGTATGGAGCCACAATTCATATGCCGAAGGCGATGAAGACATCTTAATTGCAAACGTAAAAAAAGTAGCTAAAGGCGAAAAATTAGACCACTAAATTCCCCCTCTAAAAAACTGTGAAAAAACTTTTAAAGCACATTACAATTGGCTTGAGCCTTTGTTATATCAATACCTCATTTGCTCAAACAGCCCATCCAATAGGCCATGTAAGCGGAAACTTCCAGATCGATGCCGCTTATTATCAAAAAGACTCGGCCATTAAAGCTGATCCGGGCAAAGAAGTATTTCGTTACAATGCCTTTGGAAATGTGAACTACACACTTGGCGATTTTTCGGCCGGTGTACGTTTCGAAAGTTATAATCCTCCTTTGTTAGGATATTTACCGGGTTACAAAGGTTCTGGAATCCCTTACCGTTTTGCGCGTTACAAGCACAAGGATATTGATATTACGATAGGGAATTTTTATGAGCAATTTGGAAGTGGGATCACTTTAAGATCATATGAGAACAGGGGCTTGTTATATGATAATGCACTTGATGGGATGCGTGTTATTTATTCACCTAAAAGAGGTATTACCTTAAAAGGACTCGTAGGAAAGCAACGTACTTATTTTTCTTTATCTCCGGGTGTGGTACGTGGTTTTGATGGAGAAGTAAACATTACAGAATTGTTTGATTCGCTTGCAAAATCAAAAACAAAAATAATTGTTGGAGGAAGTTTTGTAAGTAAATACCAGCAGGATCAGGACCCTACCCTCGTGCTTCCTGAAAACGTAGCCAATAGCGCAGGGCGTATAACAATCATTCGCGGAGGATTTAATTTTAATACAGAGTATGCTTACAAAATTAATGATCCTTCGTACCAAAATAAATACAGCTACAAAAAAGGGCAGGCAGTCATTGCATCCGCATCCTACGGTACGAATGGTTTCTCTGTGATGTTTTCCGGAAAAATGCTGGATAACATGAGCTTTAGAAGTGACCGTGATGCTCAGAACACGATTGATATGATCAACTATCAACCTGACTTCAGTAAGTTTCATACGTATTCTTTAATGGCCTATTATCCTTATGCCACTCAACCTAATGGTGAAGTGGGCGGATCAGGAGAAGTTCAGTATAAATTTAAAAAAGGAACCGTATTGGGTGGTAAATACGGAATGGATATTACCATAAACGGATCGGCCTATTATGCACTCGATACAATGGGGTTAAATGGTATAAAGGATTCTTCAAACCATTATAACTACGCTACAAATTATGGCAATGTTGGAAATCAATATTACCATGACTTCAACATTGAGATCACCAGAAAAATAAGCAAAAAATTAAAGTTTACGTTAATGTATGCAAACCAGTTCCTGAACCAATCCGTTGTTCAGTTTAATACACTTGATAAGGAAGAACATCCGGATGTGAAATCCAACATTGGTGTTTTGGATATTACTTACAGGTACAAAACCGGCTCTGCCATTCGTTTCGAGACACAGGGATTTTTTGCAAAATACGGTTACGGGCAACATAAATTTGATAAGAACGGAGACGTAAACATTACCAATAATACAGGCTCGTGGGTATCGGAATTAATTGAATGGACTCCAACCAGTAACTGGAGTATTACTTTGGCTGATCAATATAATTACAACAATCCTGATCTTGCAAAAAGAGTTCACTATTATTATGCGATGCTTGGATACGTAAATGGCCCAACGCGGATATCGGTAAGTTACGGACGCCAGCGTCAGGGGATCTTTTGTGCAGGAGGTGTTTGCCGTTTTGTTCCGGCATCCAGCGGTGTCTCCATTAGCATATCATCCAGTTTTTAATTGCTCTAAAAAATTATAAAATGTATCTCATGAAAAAAATAATTTCACAAATTGTATGCTTTCTTATACTAATTATAGGTGTAACTGCCTGTGATTATGTAAAAGATGCCAGGGACCCTGCTGCGCCTAAAGCAGAGGGTAGCAGAAAAGTATTGGTGGAGGATTATACCGGGCATAAATGCGGAAATTGTCCGGCTGCTGCTGATACCTTGTCGTACCTTGAAACTAAATACCCCGGGAAAATAATTCCTTTGGCTATACATGCGGGCTTTTTCGCAACTGTAGGTGGCGCCTATCCTACTGATCTCAGAAAACCGGAAGGTACTGCTTATGATAACCAGTTTGGTATTTCAAATGCAGGAAACCCTAATGGATTAGTAAATCGCATCGGTTATGGTACAGGTGGCTTTATTAAAGCCTATACAAGCTGGGAAGGTGTAGCTTATCAAATGCTGACACAAACAGCCAAATTTGATATTAAAATTAAAAACACATTTAATACATCCGGTAATAGTTTAAACACAAGTGTTACTGTAAAATCATTGGCCTATAATACCGGTACTTATAAGTTGGTAGTGCTTTTAACAGAAGACAGTATTATTGCAGAACAGCTGGATTACAGGATTAGTTCGGGCAGCCAGGTTATTACAAATTACGAATTTAACCACGTCTTAAGAGCTGCTATCAATAGTACCTGGGGCGACGCTGTATTTGGCGGAGTTGGTGCAGGCATAAACGATTCGGTTGTAAAACCCTACACTAACTTCCCTATTGATGCCGCTTACAGACCGGCAAAATGCCATGTAGTAGCTTATGTATACGATGCAGACCCATCAAGTCCGACGTACTATGAGGTGTTACAGGTAGAAGAGGCAAAAGTCAAGTAATGTTACTTTCATAAAACGATAAAGCCCGGCTCTCCGGGCTTTTTTTATGCCGATACCCGTCTTTGCAAAGCTCTTTTTTAATGTATACTTTTACACTTTTAATTAATTATGAAACCATCTATTCCTAAAGGCACACGTGATTTCGGCCCTGCCGAAATGCAAAAGCGCCAGTATATTTTTAATATTGTAAAAACTAACTTTCAGTTGTTTGGCTATGCTCCTATTGAAACACCCAGCATGGAAAATATTAATACACTTACAGGAAAGTATGGCGAAGAAGGCGACCAGTTAATTTTTAAAATTTTAAATTCACGTTTAAACGAAAGCAAAAAGAAAGAAGAATTAAAAAAAGAATTTGATCTTTCCTTAGAGAAATCTTTAAACTCAGAATTACTTACAGAAAAAGCACTACGTTACGATTTAACGGTTCCATTTGCACGTTATGTCGTAATGAACCACCATAACTTAACGTATCCGTTTAAACGCTACCAAATACAGCCAGTGTGGCGTGCCGATAAACCTCAGAAAGGGCGTTACCGTGAATTTTACCAGTGCGATGCCGATGTCATAGGATCAAACTCATTGATAAATGAACTGGAACTTTTGGCTATGATGGATAAATCATTTGCTGAACTGAATATTCCTGTATTGATCAAATTTAATAATCGTAAAGTATTAAGCGGTATTGCCGAAATTTTGAATGCCAG
Organism: Bacteroidota bacterium; assembly: GCA_040389965.1. Classification (GTDB taxonomy): domain Bacteria; phylum Bacteroidota; class Bacteroidia; order B-17B0; family Aurantibacillaceae; genus UBA4416. Next base: position 181,387 of record JAZJZF010000041.1, on the reverse strand, counting down.
CGATAAGATCATTGATATTACGGTTGCTATTGATAAACTGGATAAAATCGGTAAAGACGGTGTTATTAAAGAATTGCAAAGTAAAGAAATCTCAGACGCTGCCATTAAGCAATTAGAGCCATTAATAGACCTTGCCGGCTCTAACGCCGAAAAAGTAGATGTATTAAAAACATTTTTACAAACAAGTGAGATCGGTAAAAAAGGTATTGAAGAAATTGAATTTTTACTAAATAATATATCTACTGTCAATATAAAACACGTGGCAATAGAACTGGATATTACACTGGCTCGCGGCTTAAACTATTATACAGGAACTATTTTTGAAGCCAAAGCCAATGCCGGAACTTTTACACCGAGCATTTTAGGAGGCGGCCGCTACGATGATCTTACAGGTATTTTTGGCTTAAAAGGTTTATCAGGTGTTGGTATTTCATTTGGTATTGATCGTATTTATGATGTGATGGAAGACCTGAATTTATTTCCGGAAGAAGTAAATAAAGTATCAACCACCAAAGTATTATTTACCAATTTTGGAGAGGCTGAACAAATGCATTGCATTGGCCTCGCAGCTACATTACGCGCCGCCGGCATTAATACAGAAGTATATCCTGATGCTGCCAAAATGAAAAAGCAATTTGAATATGCCGATAAAAAACAAATTCCATTTGTTGCTATTATTGGTACAAACGAAATTGCCAATCATACCATCATGCTCAAAAATATGAGTACCGGTACACAGGAAGAAATCTCTACTGAAAAATTAATAGAGCTTGTTAAATAAGCTTTATACAATACATGAGTAAGTATAACAACGAATTACCTGACACCATTGATGCAAAGGAGACTGACTATTTGTATTTAAAACCATCAGGAATTATTGGTGCAGGAAACGGATTATTTACTTCTATACAAATCTACGAAAATGAAGTCATCTCTTTATTTAAAGGAGAGATCCTTTCCAATAAAGAAGCTGCGTTAAGAGCCAAAAATAACATGGACGGGTATTTTATCAATATGTTGGATGGCTCCATCATGGATTCGAAATACATTGCCTGTTTTGCCAAATATGCTAATGATGCGGAGGCATACAACAAACGTCAGTTCAGAAACAATTCGAAAATTTCCTTAACTGAAAACGGTTTGGTTTGTCTCGTAGCACTAAGAGATATTAAAATAAGCGAAGAGATTTTTTGTAGTTACGGTAAAAAATACTGGCAAAATTTTAAAAGAAATTAAACTAATTCGTCCTTTAATTATCAAGCAATAAAATTTTCTTTTCTACCAGTTTTTCAGTTGCCGAATAAAGTGAAACAGAATAAGTTCCTTTCAGGTCGTGCTTTAAATGGATGAGTTGGTTGCTCTCTCCCGGTTTAACCTCTATGGTTTCAGACTGCACCAATTGCCCTAATATATCATAAATATAAAGTTGAAGAGTTTGACCGGATAAAAAATGCGTTAGCAGTTTCATATTCTGCGTGCCATCATTTGTGATTAAAACGGAGCGGTCATTTTTACGACACGAAGCAATAGAAATAACTTTAAACTTTTGCGTTTTTTCTTTATCGAGATCGGTTTGTTTTAATCTGAAATAATTCATATCCGAAACAGGATTCGCTGTAACGCTGTAACAATGCTTCTCTTCAGCCGTTCCATGGCCTTTTACAGTAGCAATTACTTTATAATCGATACCATCTGCCGATTGTTCAATAACAAAATAATCGTTGTTCTTTTCAGAAGCAGTACACCAATTTAAAACCATTTCATCCTGCTCACATTTACCATCAAAATTGAGCAACTCAACAGGCAGTAAGAGACAAGGATCCAGATCAGCTGTAGTAACTGTAATGCATACCGAACGACTGCAATTCAAACATTGTGTGGGGTTTGATGGCGGAGTAGCAGTGATATAGTAGCTTCCGGGATCAACAATGGGATTTATTCCCACGTCGCCGCTATTGATAGTTTCTGTAAAACCGTTAGGCCCCGTGATGGTCAGTTGAGGATTTCCTGTAAATCCCACCGGACTTGAACAATAGTCTACCACACCTGTAAACACAGGAGCACCTCCACTACAGGTCACGTAATTTCCTGCCCCTGAGCTTATGGTATCGGGCATTGCAATTGGTGCGAAGCTTGGCCCGTTGAAGTAATTACTGCAGCTTGTGGCGCCATAAAATGTCCAGGCTCTCCCAAGAGAATTAATAGCTAATTGATAAAATCCTCTGGAAAATTGAGTGGGTAAACTTCCTGATAAAAATGAATAGCCATTACACCCTGCATTCAAATCAGACGAAGAGCCACAGGATACAATTCTACTAGCAGAATACCTCCAGCCAATAGCAGCAGTTTTACCCGCAGTAGTTACCTTTGACATTCCGGTAGATTGCGGAGTTGTACCATTGTAATACTGAACACTGATACCCGTTGCGGAAGGGGCCTCCCAATCAGCAATACACTCATAAACTCCATAATAAAAATTGGTATTCGTTCTCCAGTCAACGCATTGCCTGTCCCCTCCTTCTGCATTACAGAGGTCGAAATTTGAAGGAAACGTAGAACCGCTTAAATTTTGCGAAGCAAAAGCAGATGTCTGCGAAGTAAATATTTCAACACCCCGCTCAGCGTTATTAACCCCTCTTAGAACTGTACCAAATGCAACCGTTGACGTAGTAGCAGCGGTACTTCCTACTCCATCATCATTGTTATCCGCGCCATAACCACACATATTACTAAACGAAATGCCGCAGGGAATCATTTGATTACCGGAAGTTAGTATCGGGTAATCAATTGCGAGGTATCTGCCGGGATTGGTAGTGGTAATGCCCGATGTGCAGGAGGCTGTTTGCGCATAACGAATCCTGTATTTAAAATTACTTGTAAAAAAAGTGGCGTCTGTCATAATTCCTGATGCCGCACTTGTAGAAGTTGCAGCGGGATAAAAATTTCCGGGCGAAGCAGAAGTTTTAAATACCGTTAAACATACCCTCGACCACCCTGATGATGTCATCCATAAGGTATTAGTAGAATTATTGGTGCACATGTCGCTATTGGTACTGCTCAGGTTCATCGTTAACATCTGTGTCCAGGAAGTACCACCATTTGCTGAAAAATCAAGATAAGCCACATTCCCTACACATGCCCCCCAGGAATTTGATTGTCCACAACTTGCTTCGGATGGAAAAAGCCAAAATTGAATTTTAAATCCTTCAACCCCTGATAAACTATAGGTTGGCGAAACTAAGGTGGGGTTATTTTGTCCTCTTAAAACCGCATAGCTTAAATTTTGAGCAATGTTGGCCCGACCATCAAAATTAGCTCCAAGTTTCCCTGAAATACCTCCGGTGCCAACAGCAACACTATTGGCAAGGTTTCCAATACAAAATCCATTGGTACCGGTACAAGACCCGCTGCAATTTGGCTGTACTAATCCTGCTTTGGCCCCATAAGCATCTGCAGCAGGCAAGGCACCTGCTGTAGTAACAGTGGGCGCTCCGGCAAACGCCCAGCCTGTTGGCAAAGAAGCTGTTGCATAGGTGGTTGCTCCCACAAAATCGTAAGCATCTCTTACACCTGTTGTAGATTCAAACGCCGTTGGCTGTGAACAGGGACTGGTGCAGGTAGCATCATGAGAAACGTCTTGCGGACAATTTGCTGTTGTTTCTCCGGCATCTACTACTCCGTTTCCACAGTCTATGCACTGAGGAAAGCAAGTAATCGAGAAAAAAACAAAAAACAAAAGGTAAATTGATTTCATTATAACTTTTGAGATCATATATCTTATAAAGATGTACAAAAAAAAGCAATAAAAAAACAACCGGAGTATAAAGCATAACCATATGCTCTAAAGATTGGCTATGTTATTAGTACGCAGACAATCTTCATGACATTACTGTTATGATCTGTTGTTTCTATTTATAGAAATTTTCGCATTTTATAGTTGATCAGCACAACATTTCCTCTATGATTGCTTTGCTCTGCCAACGCTTCAAACCCTTTTTTTAAAAAGAAAGGTTTTGCTGTTATGCTTATATCAGATGTCAGAATTTCTGCGTTTAATTCTTTTGCTTTTGTTTCAAGCGCAGCAAGCATTTTATCAGCAATACCTTGCCTTTGAAAATCTTTGTGTACATAAAAAAAGTCAATATAATCTGCTCCTTTCAATGTACAAAAACCTACAATTGTATTTTCCACAATTGCTAATAAAATATACTGGTCGTTCATGACATCGAGCCAACGTTGTGTATTATTGATTCCGGATGCCCATACATTCCGTTGATCTGTATCATAATCTTTATTGCAAACTGTTTGGATTGTATTCACATACAAACTTTGCATCTCCTCCATATCTGCTATTGTAGCATTTCTAAAGATCATGTCGCGAAATAGTACTTAATAAATGTGGATGATACTAATTTGAATACAGCCGTTAATGGAATTTTTCCATCCTCGTTTTAAATGATGTAATGGTTGTGTTTGGATTATCAGATTCTACTAATCCGTCTTTTAAGCGAACAATACGGTGTGCATGTAATGCGATGTCTTCTTCGTGTGTTACTAAAATAATTGTATTTCCGTTCCTATGAATTTCTTCAAATAAACCCATAATTTCAACAGAAGTTTTACTGTCTAAATTTCCTGTAGGCTCATCGGCCAGAATAATAGCGGGATTATTTACCAAAGCTCTTGCTATAGCCACACGCTGGCGTTGCCCACCTGATAACTCGTTTGGTTTGTGCGACATACGATTAGCCAACCCTACCTGATCCAATACTTTTTTTGCCATTTCTTCACGCTTCGTTTTTTCGATGCCGGAGTATACCAATGGTAACATTACATTTTCCAATGTTGTTGAACGGGGCAATAAATTAAAGGTTTGAAATACAAAACCTATTTGCTTGTTTCTTACCTCTGCCAATTGGTTATCGCTCATTTTGGCAACCGATAAATTATTTAAAATATATTCGCCCGACGATGGGGAATCAAGGCAGCCCAACATATTCATTAACGTTGATTTACCGCTTCCACTCGGCCCCATTAAAGCAACATATTCGTTTTTATAAATATCGAGAGAAACACCACTTAATGCATGAATTTCTTCGGTGCCTATCTTGTATTCTTTTTTTATCGCTTTTAATTCAATAATAGCTTGCATACAGTAAAGATAAGGGAATGTTTAATTAAAGCGATATCCTATTCTGAAATAATTACCGGTAAAAGACACGGTGGCATTCTTTAAAAAGGGATCCAGGTTCTTTTTACGGTTACGATTATTGAGAAGGGTCATAAACGTATCAAAAACAAATAAACCCGCACCTTGTATAATGACAGAATTGCCATAACCATTAAATTGTTGCTGCTTTTTTATATCGGATTGATTATAGCTGTATTGTTTTAAATACACTCCCCCGGTAATGTAAGCCACATCCAATACGGCATTTGCCAAAAAAATCTTTTCCATTTTGGTCTGGCTTTTTTGGAGCTCATATATGCCGGCACTTTCTTTGGGCTTGGCAAACACGCCCGGCAAGGCTATTCCCAAATTAATAAGTCCCCATGCTCCGTTCATAATATAAAATTGCTTTTCCCCGTAACTGTTTGTGAGTTTATAACCAATAGCACTCCCTGCAATATTTGCTCCTGCCCACGAGCTCAGCACAATCATGCCCGTATGGTTAAGTTTTTGTTTCTTCCGGTCAAACTGTTTAACCAGCGAATCACCCTGAGCTCTTGCTCCACTAAAATGTAAACACAGTAACAGGATTGTTATATATTTCATAGGTGTACTTTATGGTATAACAAACATACAAAATTAAGCACCGTGTTATTTGATTTTAATGCTTAAAAAATAGATCAAAAAAAAGCCGTCACGACAAGTCGTGACGGCTTTTTAAAAATTTCTGTACTAATTATTCTGTAACAATTACTAAGTATTTTGAAGTAGACCAGAACTCAGTAGGGTTTGTGATTTCGATTCTTTCAACCGGTTTTTCACCTACTAATTTATAAGAACTGCTTGGGTGTGTAGTTAAAATCTTAACTTTTTTAGCACCAATATTAATTGAATTTGTTTGAGAGATATCCACTTTAGTAAAGTAGTCTTTGTTGAAGTCTTCTTTCACTTTAGTAGATTTACCTATTCCGATGAAACCACCTTCTTTAGTAATTACATTTTTCTCTTTCAATTCTTTAGATGTTCCCATTGCATAATATGCAGTGTTTAACATACTTGTTTTAGTAGAGCTTTCAGCTTCAACTGTTTCAAGGTTCATTTGAATATTGCTTAACTCAATATTTTTAGCTTCTAACTGGGTTTTTAAATCTGCTACTTCAGCATCTTTAGCATCTATCTGAGCTTGTAAGCTTGCAATCATTTCATCTAAACCTGCAATTTTAGAATTTGAATCTTTTAATTTTTTAGTTAAAGAACCAATTCTGTTTTTATTTTTAGCTAATAAATCATAGATAGCCTGGATATCTTCTTTGATTTGCTCTTCTTTGCTTTTTACATCGCCGCTTTGAGCATTTTTAGAAACAATTTTCTCTTTTTCTTTAATAGCATTTAAGTTATCCTGAATTTCATTGAAAGATGTAACAAACTCCTGTAATGCAGCTTCCTTCTCTGTCAACTGTCCATTTAACTCTCCATTTACACCTGATAAACTGTCAGCAAGAGGATTTTTTTCTTTTTCTGCTCCACCGTTGCAAGATGTAGTAAATAAGCTAGATGCAGATAAGATTACTGCTACTAATATCAATTTAAGATTTTTCATAAGTTTGGTTTTTAAAGTTTAGATTTTGCGAATTTATAGATTAATACCTTTCTAATATTGATGTAACCCATTTAATTTGTAATTTTTTGTTATTTTTTATGAGTTTTCATGAACATTACATTCACATATTAACTTTTGTGCCACCTATCTTGTATATAATCAATTATAAGATCCTTTTTTATACTAAATATCGGTTTTTTAAAGACTTATCGCCTCATTAAAGTCTAATTACAGACTTATTACAGAAAAACAAGGACTCGTTTGTAGAATAAATTCAACAAACAGAACCTTTTTCTACAAAAAAAGAGGTTGTCAAATCGTTATATTTACATTTATTAAAATCTGATTTTGATATTTATATCATGAATAAAAAGTTTGCTTCCTTCTATTCCCGGTCTATAACACCTTATCTGGTTGTTATAGTGCTTACGTTTATTATTTCCTGGTTTATATTCAGGGATAAAGAAGATAGCACTCAGGTAAAAGAAACCAATGATATGGCTGTAACGAAAATACAGGCAATTGGAAAAATGGAATTGGTTAAACTCACTATTAAAGATGTATTAGAATATAACATAGAGCGTGACTACTTACCCGATTCGAAAGTTCTTTTGGTGGTAAGTGGCGAAATGGCGGGTTGCATCGATTTGACTAAAATACGTCAGGATCAAATCAGTATCAAAGATTCCATAGTAAAAATAACGCTTCCAAAACCTGAAGTTTGTTACTATAAAATAGACCAGCAAAAAACGAGGATCTACAATGCCACCACGTATTTTTTGTTAGACAATGAGGCACAAATTACACAACTGGCATATAAGCAGGCCGAAAATTATTTTAAAAGCGATAGTCTGAATCAGATTGTGTTTAAAGAAACGGAACTCAATGCACAAACCATCTTGAAGCCGCTTCTAGAAAGCATTACACACAAGAAGGTAGAACTCGAATTTGATAAAAAAGCGATTAAGCCTTAATTATGCCGGTTACAGGAAAGCGCATCATAGCCGTAGCTTTATTCTTGTTTTTAGCAGGTCATTTCTTATTGGTTTTCAATTATGCATCGCCCTTTAAAATTGGCAAGCCTCTCAGCTCAGCAAGCAATCGTTATTGTTATCCTTTCTTTCATCAGCAATGGACGGTATTTGTACCAACGCCTACCAGGCAATTTGACTTATATATCAGAAATGGTAACGGCACTTCCTGGCAATTATGGATGAATGTTACAAAAACATTAATTAAAAAAAACAGAAAGAGCATTATTATGGGCAAAGAAACAGAAGTGTTACTGGTTACCAATGCTATTAATTACCTGGTTTACGACTTAGGCGATACAAACCATGTATACGAGCAAAAACCAGACCTTCCGAGCTTTAAGGTATTAGAACATGCCGCCAGAAATTATTTCAGAAATTACAGATGCTGGAAAGAGGGGAAGCAATATGAGATGGCAGTCGTAGCAAAATCGCCGGAGAAAACAACGTATTATTACTTTAAAAACCTGTCATTAAAATAAACCGTTTAGTCACATATTTTTTTAAAACTAAAAATCAGGTAAAAGAAATTTCCTGGTTCAGAAACGCTTTATACCTGTTTTTGCTTTATAAAGCGTGCATGTACTTTTACCATTACCGGACTTTATTTTCAGTCAAAAAAATGATCTGCACAGAGCCACGTTCTTTGGGTGGTATAAAAGATCTTGCCTTCGAACTAAATAACCATTACTCTATTCCATTAGGTATTGCCTGTTTTACCGGCCTTGCAGTATTGGCAATTATCGGTTTATGTAAAAAATCGAATTATGTGACAAACCTCTTGTTATGGCTGTTAATGTTGAATATGAATAGCTATTTGTATTCAACGCTTACTGCAGGCGATTATTTATTGAATCAATTACTCTTTTTCAATATCTTTTTTTCAGTCAAACAAAATTCCAATCCCACGTTAAACGATCTTAAAAATGCTCTGCATAACATGGCACTGGCTGGAATTAAATTACAAATATGCCTCGCTTATTTTTTAGCAGCCTTGTTCAAACTCACCGATGCCTCCTGGCTTAATGGTAGTGCGGTACACCAGATTTTTCAAATTCAGGAATACAGCAATAGTTCTTTACAACTATTACCATTATGGATTTGCATGGTACTTACTTATCTCACCTTTGCGTATCAATTAGTGTTTCCGGCACTTATCTGGTTCAGGCGTTTCAAAATAGGGATGTTAGCTTTCGGAATTACACAGCACCTGATCATTGCCTTTGCTATGGGGCTATTCAGCTTCGGGATTATGATGATGATATGTTATATCTTGTTTTTGAAATATGATTATTCTCTCGCAGATCGCGCAGAAGAAAATAGAACACGGATTTAACAGATCATATTTTCAAAATCTTAACTATTCTATCTGTTTTAACCCGCCCAATCTGTGTTATCAGCGTTCTATTGTACCCGAAAGTAATCTGCGATACACATAAACTTCATAATTATTTAGATCATTCTGTCCTATCGGTGCTGATCTGCCAAATCTGTGTCATCTGCGTTCCAATAAATCTGCCGAACACCTTATTTCATATTTCCATAATAAATCTTAACTTTGCGCTATGTTTACAACAGACCAACTAAAGGACCTTCACGAACGACATATCGCTCTGAAGGGGTTTCTTTGACTATGATAAGAAAAGTCACGAGCTAAAGGAGCTCGAAGAAAAAACCCTTGACCCTAATTTCTGGACCGATTCAAAAAAAGCAGAAGCCGTATTAAAAGAAGTAAAGCAGCGCAAGTCCTGGGTTACATCCTATGATAAGCTAACCGGAGCTATCGATGATTTGGATACGATGTATGAGTTTTTTAAAGCCGGTGATGCTACTGAAGCAGATGCAGAAGAGTTATACCAAACAGCATTAAAAATTTTGGACGATGTTGAATTTAAAAATATGCTCAACTCTCCCGACGATGCTTTAAGTTGCGTATTACAAATTAATGCAGGAGCCGGTGGAACAGAAAGCTGCGACTGGGCCAGTATGCTTGAGCGTATGTATATGATGTGGGCAGAAAAGAACGGCTTTAAATTAACGGAACTCGACAGAACAGATGGAGATGTAGCCGGTATTAAATCGGTGTCGATACAAATTGACGGTGATTACGCTTACGGTAATTTAAAAGGCGAAAATGGTGTACACCGCCTGGTGCGTATTAGTCCGTTTGATAGTAATGCTAAACGGCACACCTCTTTTGCCTCCGTGTATGTTTATCCTGTGGTAGATGATACCATAGAAATTAATATTCATCCAAATGATATTGAAATTCACACATCGCGCAGTGGCGGTGCCGGCGGACAAAACGTAAACAAAGTAGAAACTAAAGTTCAATTAACACATAAGCCAACAGGCATTGTGGTAGTGTGCCAGGTTGACCGCTCGCAATTAGGAAACAAGGAGAAAGCCATGCAAATGTTACGTTCTCAGTTATATGAACTGGAAATGCGTAAACGTAACGAAGCCCGTGATGCTGTAGAAGAAGGGAAAATGAAAATTGAATGGGGATCTCAAATTCGCAGTTACGTATTGCATCCCTATAAAATGGTTAACGACCACCGCACCGAACTAAAAATTACAGATGCCGAAGGTGTACTCGATGGTAACATTGATGAGCTTTTGAAAACATTTTTGATGAGCCAGGGAAAAAGAAAGTAATTGTTCGTCATTGCGAACGTAGTGAAGCAATCTCAAGCTTTGCAGATCGTAGTTTGAGATTGCTTCGGGTAAACCCTCGCAATGACGGAGCATAAAAAACACAAATGAAAAAGAAAATTCAAATCCTATACAACCCCCGTTGCAGCAAATGCCGCGAAGCCTTGAGTTTGCTCGAAGGCGAAAGTTGCGAAATAGAAGTAGTAGAGTATTTAAAAGAAAAGATTACTAAAAAGGAACTGAAAAATATCCTTTCTAAATTAGGATTAAAGGCTTTTGATATTGTAAGAAAAAAAGAAGCTCTGTACGAGAAAAAATTCAAAAACAAAACATTTACCAACGAAGAATGGATTCAACTCTTACTCGAAAATCCTATTTTAATTGAGAGGCCTATTGTTATTGATGGTTACAAAGCTATTATTGGCAGGCCTCCCGAACTGGTTATTGATTTACTTCACAGAAAAAAATAAAGTCTGCTTAAAAAACCGATTTATCAATAACCGGCTCGTAGCTTTCGAGCAGCAGATCATCAATATATAAAGAGTATTTACTCTTATTGGAAATAAACGTTTTTACTTCATCTTTTTTACTTCTTAAATCATCAGGAATAAGGTAGTAGTACTCTAATTTAGTCCAGACATTGGGTTTAAATTTTGTAGCATCAAGAGGGTGTTTTTTTTCTTTAAACGTATAGTTCCTATGTTCCATTGAAATTGAAAAAACAGCATCGAGGCTGTCTGCAGGGTATTCCGAATATACCCACACACTTGCTTTTATCCAGGAATAAGATTTTGAAGAGATGTCTTTATACATCACTTCTATAAAAGGACTGCAAGGATTATCTGAATCGATCTTTAAACTATGTGTCCCCGACCGATGAATAGTTTGAGCTAAAAATATGGGATTGACAGCATCGCTTGCATTTTCAAAATTTATTAATTTGGCATAGTTCAGCATATGTGTTAAAGAATCTTCTTGTTTAAACACTTCTACCCCATCGTTAAATTTTCCGGTTAGCAATAATTGTTTCTGTTCCTGCGTAGGCGGAGAGGTTTGCAGAAAAGTGGATGCATAGTATGCCCGCGACATATTGGTAGAATCCATTATGCCTGTATACATCTGCCACGACTGAAATAAATTCAATGCAACACAAGCTACAAGCAAACTCATAAATACATATTTTATGTTATGTTTTAAAACAGCAGACATAAAATACCCCAATGGAATACTTAATGCAGCATAACTGGGTATTAAACTTCTCACACCGAAACACGCTCCATACCACCAGCAAGACCAGCTCGACACAATGTATAGATTAATCAAAAAATAAATAAACACAGGCGTAAACATTTTTTTATTGTTTTGATAGAAGTACCAAAAGCCTATTATTGTAAACACCATCAAAGGAGTATAAATAAACCATCCCTTCCTGAAACTAAATAAAACTTCCAGAATATGCGGATGCAGTAATTCAAGTCCTTCTCCCGGATTCCCCGAACCATAAGGATTTATAACAAATTTACCCGAGGCATATTTCCAATATGCAAACTGTAAAAACCCGACACACAAAACAACCAGTATAAATCCTATGATCTGAATTTTTAATTTCAGGAACAACTTTATTTTTGCTTTAAGACTTTCTGAATTCGTTACGCCATAAAGAAGCGGAATAAGCCCTGATATAATTTCAGAAGGTCGGCAAAGGGCTGTTAAGCCTATACAAAGCCCAAGGATAAGAATGTGTTTAGGCCTGTAAGTTTCATGCCATTTGATGGTAAAATAAATAATAGCAGCATATAAACTAAATAACAGGTTATGAGACATTGTCCCCTGCCCGTGTATTGCCACATGAAAGAAATAATTAGTGCCAAGAGCAATGCAGATAAGAGTAATAGCCGATGTTTGATTATCGAAAAACTGCATTAAAATTCTTTTCACAAAATAAAGCCCGGCAATGGTGTAAAACAGGCAGCCATACAATACACTTAATTGATATGGCCTCGAAAAGCCATCTTTAGGGTAATTGGTAAAGCCTGCAATAACATCGGCTATAAAATAAAAAGGCGCAAATAAAACAGATAAACCTATCGGGTAACGCATTACCCAATTACCATTATCCCACTTTACAGCCTGGTAAAATGTTTCACTTGCATGGTAAGTGTTTAAGATTTCGGTAATGGTGGAATAGTTTTGAATGGTAACATCATGGTATTTAAAGGTCAGCGGTAAATACATATAGTAGCCAAACACATCATAAGAAAACGTATTGATGGGCGGGAATACCACTACAAAAAAGGAAATAATAAATACCAAGGCATAAAAACTAAACCCGGTTATTTTAAAGTCTGACCGCATCGGATGAATTTACATAAAAAGTTCATTATCTAAAAAAGCCATGTAGACGGGTTCCGGATTTTTCGGATATCCGCTACCCTGATATAACTCTTTAAAATGGATGTTATTGCAGCTATTACAAATATAAGATTATGAAACTCATCCTAAACTTTTCAGGCTAATCCTGGAAACTCATTACTTTTAACAATCCCGCCTCAATTGTGAATAAATCACTGAATTATTCGTCTAAAAAACAGCAATTTGGTTTGCCGTTTTAACTTAAAACCCTACATTTGCACCCGAATTTAAAAAACAATTATAACATGTCTAACCAGATTGGTAAAATTGCTCAAGTTATTGGTCCCGTAGTGGACGTTAGTTTTGATTTAAACGGTGGGAAACTACCTAATATCCTTGATGCATTAGAAATCGTTCGCGGAGGCTCACAGCCTCTAATTCTTGAAGTTCAAAAACATATCGGAGAAGATACAGTTCGTGCTATTGCCATGGACAGTACTGACGGTTTATGCCGTGGTATGGAAGTTCATATGACCGGTTCTCCTATCAAAATGCCTATTGGTGACAAAGTAAAAGGCCGTTTATTTAACGTAGTAGGTGATGCTATTGATGGTATCAACACAATGAAAAAAGACGATGGTGTATCTATTCACCGTCCGGCTCCTCGTTTTGAGGATCTTTCTACTTCATCTGAAGTATTATTTACAGGTATTAAGGTAATTGACTTAATTGAGCCATACTCAAAAGGTGGTAAAATTGGTTTGTTTGGTGGTGCAGGTGTAGGCAAAACGGTATTGATCATGGAATTGGTAAACAACATTGCTAAGGCATATGCAGGTTTATCAGTGTTTGCCGGTGTGGGTGAGCGTACACGTGAAGGAAATGACTTATTAAGAGAGTTTATCGAATCAGACGTAATTAAATACGGTGATGAGTTTAAACATGATATGGAAAAAGGCGGATGGGATCTTTCGAAAGTAGATCTTAAAGCGTTGGAAGATTCAAAAGCAACATTGGTTTTCGGACAAATGAATGAGCCTCCAGGAGCACGTGCCCGTGTAGCTTTATCAGGATTAACCATGGCTGAGTATTTCCGTGATGGAGATGGAACAGGCCCGGGTCGTGATATCTTATTTTTCGTAGATAATATCTTCCGTTTTACACAAGCAGGAGCAGAGGTATCAGCGTTATTAGGTCGTATGCCTTCAGCGGTAGGTTACCAACCAACATTAGCTTCAGAAATGGGTGCTATGCAGGAACGTATTACATCAACCAAAAAAGGATCTATTACTTCAGTACAAGCGGTATACGTACCTGCGGATGATTTAACCGATCCGGCTCCGGCAACAACGTTTGCCCACTTAGATGCTACAACGGTATTAAGTCGTAAAATTGCTGAGTTAGGTATTTATCCTGCGGTAGATCCATTGGATTCTACATCCCGTATCTTAACACCTTCAGTTATTGGTGATGCTCACTACAACTGTGCTCAACGTGTTAAATTAACTTTACAACGTTACAAAGAATTACAGGATATTATTGCCATCTTAGGTATGGACGAGTTAAGTGAAGAAGATAAATTAACAGTACACCGTGCACGTCGTGTACAACGTTTCTTATCTCAGCCTTTCCACGTAGCAGAGCAATTTACAGGTTTAAAAGGGGTTTTGGTTCCAATTGAAGATACTATCAAAGGATTTAACATGATTTTAGATGGCAAAGTAGATGAGTATCCTGAAGCAGCTTTCAACTTAGTAGGTTCTATCGAAGAAGCGATTGAAAAAGGTAAAAAAATCTTAGCAGACGCAAAATAGTTATTATTTCTAGTTTAAAGTTTCCGGTTGAAAAATCCGAAACTTTAAATTTTAAACCAGAAACTGAATAAAAATGAAATTAGAAATTATTACTCCGGATAAAAAATTGTTTGAAGGAAACGTGAAATCAGCTGTATTTCCGGGTTCTGAAGGCTCTTTTGGTGTGTTGAATAATCACGCGGCTATGATCGCTACATTAAAAAACGGCACCATCGAATTAATCGAAGAGAATAACGCTACTCAACAATTTGCAGTAAAAGGCGGAGTTGTTGAAGTATTTAAAAATAACGTTATTGTATTAGCGGAGTAGTTTTTATAAAATTGTTAAAAAGCCTGTCATAATATATTATGACAGGCTTTTTTTATATGAGTAATTAATCTTTACCGGCATTATTTTATGGTATTTTTAAGATTAACTTAGAGTATAGTTATCTTAAATCAATGGTAAAAAAGCTGCTGATCATTTTATTATTTGTAATAGCCACTAGAGGCTACGGGCAGGTAAGCTATGATCTGAGCGAAGAACAAACTTCAAAATGGTTGGTGGGCGACAGGCAAAGATTAAGTATTGCCGATAATTATTTTATGAATGGCAATTATTTATTTGCCAGACCTATATATGATACCCTGTATAAAAAACACAAATCAAATGTATATATCGGCTACTTATTAGGTTCCTGCAATGTTTACGATCCACGCTACCAGCTTACCTCCGAATCATTCATTAAAGCGGCAGAACAAATCAGATCAAAGCTTCCGGATTATGATTATTATTTAGGACGGGCTTATATGGCTAATGATAAATACCAGGAAGCCATTGTTCAGTTCTCAGCCTATAAATTAAATCCGCTAAACAACGATATTAAAAATGAAGTCAACCGGCAAATAGGCATTTGTATGAATGCTATTTCCTTAAAAAATAAATCGGCCGTTGCCAGAATAACCAATATAGGTGCTCCTGTAAATAGTGCGGCTTCCGAATACACACCCGTATTTCCTTCCAACGAAAGTTTTATGGTTTTTACATACCGTGGCGAGCGCTCCACCGGTGGAAAACAAATTGTTCCTGATAAACCCGACGAAAAAAACGGCGTCTATTTTGAAGATGTGATGATCTCTGAAAAAGACAGTAACAATAACTGGACAAAACCAAAATCAATTACTAGCATTAACACAACCGGCCATGATGCCACTGTTTATATATCGCACGACGGATCAAAATTATTTACCTATAAAAACATAGGCATTGGTCATGGCGATATTTTTATGAGTAAACTCGACGGATTAAACTGGACAGCGCCCGAGAAAGTAAAAGGCATCAATTCCAATTTCTGGGAAGGAAGTGTTTGCCTTTCTCCCGACGAAAAAATAATTTATTTTTCTTCTGAACGGCAGGGCGGCTATGGCGGAAGAGATATCTACTATGCGCAATTAATGCCCGATGGAAATTGGGGTAATGTAAAAAATATAGGCCCCGAAATTAATACCAAGTTCGATGAAGATGCTCCTTTTATTCACTCCGATGGCAAAACACTTTTTTTCTCGTCAACAGGTTACAACACCATTGGTGGCTACGACATTTTTAGAAGTGAATTAAAACAGGGTAAATGGTCGACGCCTTATAATGTAGGCAAGCCCGTAAATACAACACAAGACGATAAATTTTATGTTGTTTCATCGGATGGAGAAAGAGGTTATTATTCTTCTGAAAATAAAGCAGGAATGGGCTTGCAGGATATTTACATGGTAGAGCCCGGCTTGTTTGGTAAACCAACAGCACTGATATTGGTAACAGGTAATGTAACCTGCGACAATAAACCGGTTAAAGCACAAATTAATGTAAGGTCTAAATTAAATCGCAAAGATTTTTCCGGCGATTTTTTTTCGAATTCTATAACCGGCAACTACTTAGTTAATCTTCCTTCGGGGAACGAATATGAAATTATATATAAATACCAGCAAACAAGCTTAATTAAAGACATTTCGACCGCTACAGTCGATTCATTTGCACGGCTTGATATTAATGCCGAATTATTTTCGGACGACTACTTAAAATTAAATCAATTAAAAATTGATTCAGCCGCTTTTAAAGAAGATAATTTCTCCGGCTTAACTTACACCTACGCCGATCTTTTAGCCAACTACGGAAACAGTTTAATTGATAGCCTTGAATATAAAGTACAGATAGGCGCTTATAGAATTATAGAAAATTTTAATTATGCCAAACTCATAGGGCTACCCAAAGCGGAAAGAAAATACTATGCAGATGAAATTACCCGATTTACATTAGGCTCTTTTAAAACACTTGAAGAAGCCAATCAATTATTGCTGAGAGCAAAAAAGAATGGCATTAAGGATTCCTTTGTGATTGCGATTTACAAAAACCAGCGTTACCAATTTAAAGAACTGGTAAAACAGGGGATTCTTAAATAATTATTTGTAAAATTGCATACACCGCATTTACACCACTACTTATGAAAAACAACATCCTAGGCATTGCGATAGCACTCTGTTTTGCTTTAAGCATTAGCGCACAAATTAATACAGAAAACAATAAACCTTTTACCATAGGAGAAATACGGGAAATTAAATCTGCCGTTTTAGGAGAAAACAGAACATTGAACGTTTACCTGCCTTATGGATATGCTAAAGAAAAAACATATCCTGTTATTTATTTGCTGGATGGCTCTGTTAATGAAGACTTTTTACATATAGCAGGGCTTGTACAGTTTTTTAATATGCTTAAAATGCCCGAATTTATTGTTGTAGGAATTGCAAACGTCGACAGAAGAAGAGACTTTACATTTCACACCGAACTGCCGGATTTAAAAAAAGAATTTCCTACCACAGGCGGCTCCGAAAAATTCATAAAATTTATTGAAACAGAATTACAACCATTTATTTCGTCGAACTATAAAACCAGCGATGTCAAATATATTATTGGACAATCATTGGGAGGCTTACTGGCTGCAGAAATTCTATTAAAAAAACCGGATCTGTTCAGTCATTATTTAATTGTAAGCCCCAGCTTATGGTGGGATAATGAATCTCTTTTAAAAGGTGCTAAACTCTTAGTTGAAAAACAAAATGATGCAAAGCGTTATGTTTATATTTCTGTGGGTGGACAGGAAGAAAAAGTAATGCAGAAAGATGCTAAAGAATTATCAGTAATCTTACAACAAGCAAATAAATCAAACCTTAAATTAGATTTCCTTCCACTTCCTAAAGAAAACCATGCAACCATATTGCACCAAAGTATTAACGAAGCCTTTAAACTATTATTCCCTTACGACAAGTAAAGGCTGAATGAACTCAAAAACAAAACCCTCTGTTTCGTTAGGAAACAGAGGGTTTTTTATAAATCATTCAAACAGGTATTAAGCCAATTTAGAACTCAGGTCTTCCCATTTTTCCATTTCTGTTTCCAGGTCTTTTTTCAATTTATTGTAAGAAGTAAAAAAGTTCGGGTCTTTTGATAAGGCCTCATAAGCAACCGGATCAGCAAGCTTTGTATCCAATAATTTTATTTCTGCTTCCAAACGTTCAATATTTTCTTCCGCTTTTTTTATCTGAGACTGAATCTGCGTTTGCAAGCGTTTCTTTTCCTGAGCTTCAAAATCAGAAGCAGGTGCCACTTTCTTTTCAGCCACAGGCACAGCTTTCACACCCGATTTATCAAGATCCAGTTCGTTTAAACGCTCTACTTTGCGGATCTCCATAAATTCTTTAATGTCGCATAAGTATTCTTTCACATGCCCGTCTCTAAACTCAAACAAACGGTCGCACATACCTGTCATAAAATCCCTATCGTGACTTACCATTACCAAAGTTCCTTCATAATCGATCAACGATTGTTTTAATACTTCTTTCGATTTAATGTCCAAGTGATTCGTAGGCTCATCGAGTAATAATAAATTATAAGGCTCTAATAACAATTTACAAAGCGCCAAACGTCCACGCTCACCTCCGCTTAATACTTTTACTTTCTTGTCAATATCATCTCCCTGAAATAAAAATGAACCTAACAAACTACGTACCTGTCTTCGTACATCGCCAACGGCCAACTCATCAATGGTTTCAAAAACAGTTTTATCCAAATCTATTTTTTCTTCCTGATCCTGTTCGAAATAACCCATTAAAATATTATGTCCCATTTGTATAGAACCATCGTATTTAATTTTGTCGGCTATCATTTTCATCATGGTTGATTTTCCTTCGCCGTTACGGCCAACCAATCCAATTTTTTCACCTTTGGTAATGATAAAATTCGCTCCACCGAAAATGAATTTATCTCCATAGGTTTTTCCGGCATTCTCAGCAGTAATTACAATTTTACCACTATGCGCTGGTGGCGGAAAACGAAATCGAACAGTAGCCGTATCCATATCGTCTACTTCTACCCTATCCAGCCTGTCCAGTTTTTTAATTAACGATTGCGCCATGGCTGATTTACTGGCTTTGGCTCTGAATTTATCGATCAACATTTCTGTTTGATCAATCATTTTTTGTTGATTTTTTTGAGCGTTTTCCTGCTGTTGTTTACGTTCCTGACGCAATACTAAATAATGCGAATAGTT
This sequence comes from Bacteroidota bacterium, assembly GCA_040389965.1. Classification (GTDB taxonomy): domain Bacteria; phylum Bacteroidota; class Bacteroidia; order B-17B0; family Aurantibacillaceae; genus UBA4416. The sequence continues at coordinate 162,188 of JAZJZF010000041.1, read as the reverse complement.
TGTTTTGTAATCGTAAATTTTCTGATTAACAATCTCAATAGTACGTTTAGTTACCGTATCTAAAAATGTTTTATCATGGCTTATTAATACAACGGCTCCCGGAAACACTTCCATTACTTCTTCCAGCCATTGAATCGCTTCAATATCAAGGTGATTGGTTGGCTCATCCAACATCAACACATCCGGTTTTTGTAATAACAATTTTGCCAACTCGATACGCATACGCCATCCTCCACTAAACTCGCTGGTTTGCATATGAAATTGCTTGCGCTGAAATCCTAAACCTATCAATACTTTTTCAATCTCCTCTTCTGTATTTTCAACGCCAATCATGTTTAAGCGTTCATTAATATCTGTTAAATCCTGTATTAAAACCATATACGAATCACTTTCGTAGTCTGTACGGGTTTCTAACTGATGATTAATATCAACTAATTTTGCCTGCAATTTTTTAATTTCCTCAAACGCAGACTCCGTTTCTTCATATACCGTACGTCCATGCTGATGAGTCATATCCTGGGGTAAATATCCTATTTTACAATCTTTTGGACGGGATACTTCTCCTTTGGTCGGTATTTGAAATCCCGCCAGAATTTTAAGCATGGTACTTTTCCCTGCTCCGTTTTTACCTGCCAAACCAATCCTGTCTTTTGGATTAATCAAAAAAGAGACATTGTCAAATAAATCATATCCGCCAAAAGAAACCGTTACGCCATTAATAGAAACCATTACAATTAATTATAAAAATTTAAGGCGGCAAAGATAGTGAAAATTAGGCAATTTGACAATTTGATAATTAGCCGGAGCCCAGCTTGGGTCTGTTTTTGTTAAACATTCCGTTTAGGCGGTTCCCAGGCACTGTCGGCCGTAGAGGAAATAAACTTAAAAAAACCGAGGAATAAAGCGGTGTTCATTAAAATAAAATGGCCAAGAGAATTGATCAGGGGCAGTTTTACTCTGGCTTTTTCGAGATAAATGGTGAGTATGGGCAAAATGATAACAAAAACATAAGATAGGGTAACAAAGAAAAATAAAGGGTAGTAAAAGGAAATACATACCGACATCAAATAGGAGATTATGAGCGCAAAGGGAGTAGCCCAGCGCAATACTTTATGTGATAAAAAAGCAAAACCAAATCCTTTATAAAAAGGAAATAACAAGTTCCAGTAATGATATAAGTTTCTGAAATTACCAAGCGAGATCCGTATTTTGCGTTTAAATTCAATTAAAGGAGCGTCGTTTACATCTTCATAACAAACGGCTTCGGGCTCAAACAATACTTTTCCTTTTCGCGAAATCACATCCAGTGTAATAAAAAAATCGTCCATTAAAAATCCGTCGGGCACCTTTACAAACCAATCTCTCATAATGGCATAACAGCCTCCTTCAACACCCACCACAAACTGATACACCTGGCTTTCGTGGTGCTTTAATTGATTCTCAAAATTCATGTAAAAAATTTCCTGACCCGAAATGCCTTCATTGTGAGGAGAAAACTTTTTAATATTCCCACACACCATTTTAGCATCTTTTTTCAGGAGATTAAATACCAGTGCTTTTAAGGTATCTGGTTCAAAAAAAACATTGGCATCCGTAAATACCAAATGATCTGTAGTAGTAAGTTCTACTAACTCATTAATAATTTTGAGCTTGCCCGAACGCGTCTTTTTCTCTATCAGCTTAATAGTTGCATACGATGCGGCATATTCTAAAATAATCGCATTTGTAGCATCTGTAGAGTGATCTGATCCTATTAAAATAAATAATTTGTCTTTCGGATAGCCTGAATTAAGGAGTGATTCAAGCTTACGGCGGATTACTTTTTCTTCGTTAAAAACAGAGAAAACAACTGTTACAGCAGGCCATTCGGAAACGGTGGAGTAATCATTCTTTTGATAACTGATCTTCTTTGCTTTCTGCTTAAGCAGCCAGGGGAAAATACCATAGCTGAACAAGGGAATTAAAAAACAACAGGAAAAGATTATCAATAAGAAAACCGCCATGCACCGTTAATTTTCAGAATAATCCTTTACAATATGATATAAAGTATCTCTTTCTACCGGCGTGCGCTTAACCTGTTTAATGAGGTCAACCAACTGCTGCGTACTTAATTTCGGCGTTTGCTCTTCGGCACCGGCCATACTATATATTTTAGTGGTATCATCAATGGTACCGTCAATATCATCTACTCCAAAATTTAAAGATAACTGTGCCGTACTGCGGCCTATCATGGCCCAGTAAGCTTTTATATGATCAAAGTTATCAAGGTAAATCCTGCTGATGGCATAATTCCTCAAATCTTCAATAACACTTACTTCGGGTACATCCGACATATCATTATTACCATTCCTGAATTTTAAAGGGATAAATGCATTAAAACCCTTCAGTAATATACTGATTTGGAAAATTCGCCTAAT
>JAZJZF010000041.1:151286-159761 GCA_040389965.1 Bacteroidota bacterium | reverse complement strand
CTTAGCCTTTCCAAATGATCAATACGGTGTGCATACGTTTCAATATGTCCGTAAAGCATGGTGGCATTCGACTGCATTCCAAGGTTGTGCCATACTTCGTGTATAGAAAGCCATTCTTCGGCACTGCATTTTCCACCGGCAATTTTATCACGAATCTCTTTATCAAAAATTTCGGCTCCACCACCAGGCATAGAATCCAATCCGGCTTCTTTCATCAGCTTCATACCTTCTTCGTAGCTCACTTTTGCTTTTTTAAAAATGTAATGCAACTCCACCGGAGTTAAAGCTTTGATATGAAGTTCGGGACGGTGTTTTTTTATGGTTCTGAATAATTCGGTATAAAATGCGAGATCCTGTTTTGGGATAACTCCTCCCGTCATATGCACCTCTGTTACTTCCTTACCATCATATTGCTTTATAATGTCAAGCATTTGTTCAATAGACAGTTCCCAGCCTTCTGCACGTTGCTTGATAAGGCGCGAATAAGCACAAAAAGAACAGGTATACACACAAATATTAGTTGGCTCTACGTGAAAATTACGGTTAAAATATACGAGGTTCTTATTTTTTTTCTCTCTTACAAAATTGGCTAATGTGCCTAAATAAGAAAGGTTTGCATGTTCAAACAAATAAACTCCTTCATCAAAAGAAATACGTTCGCCATGAAATACTTTTTGAGCAATGTTTTTTAATTCAGTGCTTACAAGTTGAGAATCTAAAATTACTTCCTGTGGATTTTCCATAATCATAGGGACAAAGGTAGCTAATAGGTTTAAATTTTAAATGCAATTTATGCATCTTCTTAGCAAATAACATAAAAACCGGGGTTTTGTTATGCCCGGTATCCAAAAATCAATAAAAAACATCATAAAAAAAGCCCTTTACCAGTAAGTAAAGGGCTTTTAAGCAAATACTTAAAATTATTTAGCTACAGTAAATTTACTGAATAACTGAGATCCGTTTGATTTTACACTGTACATATAAACACCAGAGTTTAAAGACGAAACATCCAGTGTAGTAGTATGGTTGCCAATTTCTAACTCATCTAATTTAGTTGTGCTTATTAATTTACCTGTAACATCGTAAATAGAAACTTCTACTTTAGAAGACTGGTTTAAACCAAAGTTAATATTTACTTCATTAGCAGCCGGATTTGGATATGCAGCTAATAACGTTAAGTTACCTTTAGAGATGCTGTTGATTCCTGTTGAAGAAGGAGCGATATCCGCTACTACAAAAATTACAAGGTCTAAGTTTGCTGACGCAACACCAGAAGTAACTGAAGACCAACCTGCGCCAGCTCCGTTTACAGTGTTATACTGCCAAGATAAACTGTCTGTTGAAGAACAACCTTCTTTAGTAGATAAAATAGCTAATGTATCGTGAGTAGCTCCACCTATAACCGGAGATTCGATAGAAGCAAAAAAGTTACCTGCAGGAACTACAATTGGAGTTGAAAAAGAGAACATATCGTTACCTGTGAAAGAATTTAATGCTTTAGTAGCAGTTGCTCCAACCTGTGCATTAGGTGCTTTAGTAGTTGTGTTTTCAGAATAAATTTTAGCACTTATCACTGTTGTAGCAGCATCCGATTTATGAGTTCCTGAACCTACTAATACCGCGCTGATAGTAGCTGTACCTGTTACATTATATTTTTGAGCAGCTCTTGGGCTACCTAAAGTATAAGTTGTTGCAGCTTGAGTATAATAAGTAATATTAGTACCAAAAGCAGCACCTCTTGCATCTACTGTATAAGTTGGAGTAGCAGTGTATTGTGTAATTGAATAATATACTACGTTTCCTGCTGTAAGGGCGCATCCACCTGTATTAAAAGTAGAAGGGTTAAGTGTAGTAGTTGCTAAAGCTTTAGCAGCATTGTTGTTAACCGACATTGTATTTGCTACAGCATGCTCAGTCATGACTTTGGTAACCTTTTGTTGGGCGTTTGCTCCAAGAACTAAAGCCCCTAGTCCTAATGTTAAATAAATTTTTTTCATGTGTTTGTGTGTTTTTTTTATAATTAATATTTCCAAACATACAATTAGTTTCCTTAAAATAAAAATTTACCTCCTCTAAAAAACCGCTGCATTCTCACAAAAAATCATATTTTGGATTATTTATGTAAATCAGTAATAATTAGCATCTTTATCCTAAATATTTAGTTTTTTATAGTTAAATTTGGTTTTGCGTCTGAACCCGTTTAAACATATTTTTTGTGTTAAAAGCATACATCTCAACCTTTTGTATGTGCTAATCTTATTTTTTTTATCGAATAATAGCTTTTCGCAGGTAAAAAATGAAGAAGAATTAAAAAAACAGGCAAACGCTTCTTTCGAAGAAGAAGAATACAGCGCGGCTTACAAGTTCTATTCTCAGCTTGTTTCTCTTTATCCCAAAGATCCTGAATACAACTACAGGCTTGGTGTGTGCATGCTCTTTACAGAGCCCGATAAGAAAAAACCTTTTATCTATTTTCAGATTGCACTTAAAAACCCTAACGACGCTTCTAAAGATGCCAAATTCTATCTGGCAAAAACCTACCACATAAACTATAAATTCGACGAGGCCATAAAACTGTATAACGAATACAAGCAAACGGCCAGTGCTTCCTCTATCAGGAAATTGCAGGTTGACAGGGAAATAACCGCCTGTAAAAATGGAAAGCATTTGCTATCCAATTTATCTGATCTGGTGGTGATTAGTAAAAAACAACTCAATGAAGCCGATTATTTCAGAAGCTACGATATAAAAGATATTGGCGGAAAGTTATTGGTAAAACCCGAAGATTTTAAAACAGGATACGATAAAAAGAAAAAAGATAACTCTGTCGTGTATTTGCCAAGAAGCGGTGAGCGCGTGTATTACTCCAGTTACGGGGAAAATGGTTCAAACGGAAGAGACATTTATTTTGTAAACAGATTACCAAACGGCAGCTGGAGCAAGCCACAACCAATGCCTGCACCCATTAATACAGAGTACGATGAGGATTATGCTTTCCTGCATCCTAATGGCAAAACACTTTATTTTAGTTCTAAAGGGCATAATAGCATGGGTGGTTACGATGTATTTAAAACCACTTATAACACCGAAACACAAACCTGGAGCAAGCCGGAGAATCTTGACTTCCCAATAAATTCACCCGACGATGACATTTTATTTGTAACCGATTCGCTCGAAAAAACCGCTTTTTTCAGTACAGGAAGGTACAGCCCTTACGGTAAAATTGATGTGCTAAGAATAAACACAGAACGCCGGCCCATGAACTTTGCCGTTTTAAAAGGCACAGTTGTAAAAGAAGATGTAAGCCAGAGTATATTATCAAAAATAACCGTAAAAAACATGGCTAATGGCGAAATCGTTGGTACATATCAGGCACAGGAGAATGGCGATTATTACATGGAATTGCCGAATGGCGGAAAATTTATTTTTACGGTAGAAACTCCGGGGCTTACAACCCAATCGGATGGTGTGCAAATGCCTATTGCTTACTCTCTCAAGCCTTATAAACAGGTTATATCTTACGAGAAAAAAGTCTTAAAGATCATTAATTATTTCGATGGACAAATTGCCGACGAAAATTATTCGATGATGATGGACCTTATCGAGAAAAAAGCAAAACTGGAAGTTAATGAAAACGAACCTTATAATAACAACCTGAAAGAAACTCCTAAAAACCCAAACAACACTTCTTCTGATAACACCAACACAAATGCGGTAACTACTAATAATCCCACAGTACAGGGGAACGATCCAAACGCTACTAAAACGAATACAAATAAAAATGTAACCAACGAGCAACTACTCTCCATTGCTAAAATGGATGCCGTAGAAGCCGAAAATGAAAGCAAAAAACTAAAACAGGATGCTCAGGAAGCATTTGATCTGGCTACTCAAAAAACAGCAGAAGCCGTTGCTATACAAAAACAGACCGACGAAGCAACCGCCAACCTAAACAACATTACAGATGTCACACAAAAAGATGAAGAGACTGTAAAAATAAATCAGCTCAAAGAAGATGCTAAAATTGCAACAACAGTAGCAAACACCGCCACAAACCTTGCCAAAAAACTGGAAGTAGATGCCAATCAAAAACAGCAGGAAGCAGATTTGACAAACCAATACATTAAAGAGCTGGAGGCCGTCACAAAAAACAAGAACAACAAAGAAGCCCTTGCCAAATTAGAACAAATTCAGAAACAGCTGGATGATATTTCGAAACAGAAAAACCAATCAGACGAATTATTTTCTTCTATAAAAGCTGAACTGGAACTGAAACAAAATGAATTAAAAAAATCGGAAGCTAAAAATAATGAAATCGTTAATGAGATCAATTCTATAAAAACAGAGTCTAAAACTCTGGAAACAGACCTTGCCAATGAAAACGACAAATCGCTTAAAGAAAATATAACAGCTCAGATAAAAGAACTGACAAATGATATTGACTCAAAAAATAAAGAGCTAAGTAATAACAATCAAAAAATAGCAAACTTACAAAATCAGGTAACGGGCCTAAACCAGGAACTTGATATAGCCTCTAAAATATTAGATGAAAACAATTCTACGGTTGCCATTAATACAACTACCAATTCCACTACCGCAAAAACCAATACAGTTGGCACCGGCCAGAACGCAACAGAAAATACCACTCAGCTTTCATACCAGGACATAACAGCCAAGTACGACACTAAAGTTAAAGGAAACGAAATAGACAAGACCAATAAACAGGAATTGACGAATCAGAATACCATTCTGAAAAATTACAATAAAGAACTCAATGACCTTATAACACTTGATAAAACAGAAGTATCAAAAACAAAAGATGCAGCCGTAAAGAAAAAACTTAATCAGGAAATTAAAGACCTTGAAAAACAAAAATCCCAAAATGATACATTTATTACTGCAAATAACACGTCACTAAAACAATTAGAAACAAACACCATTGCATCTGTTAATACAGAAACAACCAGTACCGCCGCTATTGAGAATAACACGACAGAAAATACCAATACTAACTCAGCCAAAACAAACACGGTTGATCCTGTAAATTCAGACAACACGAACACGACAGCAATAGATAACAATACAGTTGCCAATGCTACAGGAATTAACCCAATTGATCCTAAAACAGCAGGTAATAATAACGCTTACCTTGAAGAACTGAATAAATTAAAGAACGGACTTAACATAGGCTCAGGAGCTGCCACCAAATTATTTGACTATAATAATTATAAAGAGTCAACATCCTTAACGATGAAACAATATGCGGATAAGAAATTTGAATCAGCAAAACAAAACGAATCAGGCTTAAATAACCTTATAGTTAATACAGAAAACAGCATTAAAGCAAACAGCGGAAATAATGCGGAAACCTTATTAAATGAAGCTGAATCGCTTAATAACAAAGCCTTTCAACAAAGGAAAGAATCTGCATCAAAATCAGGGAACGAAAAAGAAGAATTGTTGAAACTGGCAGTTGAAAACGAAAAGCTGGCAGTAGATAAAAAACTACAAGCAGCTGTAGTACAGGAAAAACAAAATAAAACAAAATTCGAGGCAAATGCCTCCGATTTAAATGAGCTACAAAAACTTACAGGATCTAAAACAAGCAACGACATTTCGCAGGCAAATATGCTAGCCGACGAAGCTGTTATTAACTATAAACAAGCACAAAAAATAAGAGATGAATCTAACGCCTATCCTTCAGGTTCTGCAAAACTTGGCGGACTTGGCAATGCAGAAGAAAAAGAAAACGAAGCTTTATTAAAACAACAAAAAGCCATCGACCTCTTATTAAAAGTTAACCCAAATTATAAACTTAAAAATCCGGCAGGTAATAACAATCCGGCAGAAACCATCGCTTCCCTTAATAAAGAAATTAATAAAACGGCACAATCGCAGTTTGACGCTTATTCCGCATTAAGTAAAACAAACCAAAACGAACTTAAATTACAAAACGACAAGCTTGCAAAAAATCCTGCCTTAAAAACAAATAGCCAGGCAGCAGATCTTAAAAAAGAATCGGATAATTTAAATAATGAAGCCAAAGGATTTATAGCCCAATCATCCAGTGCCGCTTCTGTAAGCGAAAAAACCAACCTCTTGTTAAAAGCCAATGATAAAGAAATTGAAGCATTGAAGAAACTCAATGACGCCTCCGCTTTGTTAACGAATACGGATAATAACATTGCTGTGAATACAAATACAGTAAGTACTAATACTACTGAAAATAATCCGGACAACACTCAAAATACAGCAACAAATACTACCGATACAAATACATCGCAGAACAAAACCAATCCGGATAACACTCAAAATACGGCAACAAATACTACTGACACAAATACATCACAAAATAAAACCAATCCGGACAATATTCAAAATACAGCAACAAATAATACTGATACAAATACATCACAAAACAAAACCAATCCGGATAATACTCAAAATACGGCAACAAATACTACCGATACAAATACTACCGATACAAATACTACCGATACAAATACATCGCAGAACAAAACCAATCCGGATAATGCTGTAAGTTCAAATACAATTACACCAACAAATACAGATCTTACTTCGGATATCAATAAACTAAAGGCGGGCTTAAACAATACAACAGAAGGCAACTTAACCGGTTTTAATGCTTACAGTAATACAGATGCAATAAGCCTTAAAGAAAAAGCGGCCGAAAAAATAAATGCCGCGCTCAATGAAGATAAAAACATCATCGCTTCACTTGATAATGTGAATCAACTAAATACATCTTCCACATCTCAGAATGTATCGCAGGAAGGCATTAATACAACCATCAGCGAAGCTGAAAAAATGAACGATGACGCCTATGAATTAAGAAAATCGGCAGCAACAAAAACAGGAGAAGAAAAAGATAAAGACATTCAACAAGCCAAAGAACTAGAGAACAAAGCCATTACTAAAAAAGTAGAAGCCGCCGCGCAACAACAACAATTAAACGCTGCCACGTTTGAAGCCAATCACCAAAGCCTTGAAGAGCTTGCAGCAATGGCAAAAGGAAAAAACATTAATGAATTAAGTACTGCCGACATGCAGCTTAATGAAGCGACGATCTATTTTAACCAGGGCAAAAAATTAAGGGAAGAAACCAATGCTTATCCTACAGATGCTGCAAAACTAGGTGGATTTAGCAACGCAGAAGAAAAAGAAATGTGGGCATTAAGCAAACAAAAAACATTGCTTGAAACCTATAAAAAATATTTCTCGAACTATGTTCCAAAAACAGCTAATACTTCTGCAACTAACCCCGAAGCCGCTGCAAAGTTAAAAGAAACAAAAACCTCACTTAACACAAACGATCAATTACATGTTGATGGTTTATTGTTATTGGCAGAGGCAATAGAGAAAGAATACAAAAGCAGGCTGGCAGCCTTACCGGCAGTATTAAAAGGTAACGACCTTGCCTTAAAAACAAAAGCGCAGGATTTTTATAAAAGATTTCAAACTGCATTAGCACAAGCTAAACAGGCCGGCGATTTAAATAGAAAAAAAGAATTATTGGTGAATGGCAATAAAGACGGACAGGAAGCCATTAACCTGTTAAACCAGATCAAAGCCGGTGACAATGCTGTAACAGCAAATAATCCTCCCAATAATAATACGGCAACAAACAATACTGGCGGTACAAATGTAAGAACGAATGCAAATAATGCTTCAAACACAAGCAACCCCGCCAATAACAATACCGTTAAATTAAAAGTAGAAGGCCTCGAAGTAAAAACAAACAATGCCTACACCGCCAACAATCCTATACCCGTTGACGAGAAAATACCTGATGGCCTGGTGTTTAAAGTACAAATTGGTGCTTTTAAAACCACCTTACCAAATAATACCTTTAAAGGTTTAAGTCCGGTAATAGCGCAAACTACTCCCAATGGATATATCCGTTATATGGCAGGTAATTTTCAAAAATACGAAAGTGCCAATGCTGTAAAAAATGATCTTAAAAACCTTGGTTACAGCGATGCCTTTGTGGTTGCTTATTACAATGGTAAAAGAATTAATCTGAACGAAGGTGTTGCAAAAGCACAGGAATCAGGCCAGACCGTAGACCTCTCAACAGCTAATAATACCAGTGCCGGTATCACTGCTAATTCAAACGTGCCTAAAAATACGATCACAAACCCGCCAACGACACAAACCGATAGTCAGCCTGTTGATGTTACCAATGAGCTGGAGAAAATGAACGGGCTTTTATATACCGTACAAATTGGTGTGTACTCAAAACAAGTGACACGTGCTCAGCTCTTTAACTTAAGGCCTATATATACCGAAAAACTGCCAAGCGGCTTATACCGTTATACAGCAGGTATCTACAATCAACCTTCTAAATTATTGGAAGACAAACGTAAGGTAGTTGACCTGGGCATAAAAGACGCCTTTGTATCGGCTTACTACAATGCCAAACGGATTCCTTTTGCCGAAGGACAAAAATTACAG
>JAZJZF010000041.1:86516-151276 GCA_040389965.1 Bacteroidota bacterium | reverse complement strand
CTAGAAAACCCACCAGCATTTCCAGTACATGAAAACACCAATTTAAAAATGGAAACCGAAAACCCGATTATTTTTTCGGGTGCAGCACCTCAGCCAACAAATGTATCTGCTACTAACACCACTACTGCCACAGCAGTAACTCCGGTAAACACCAATGTGCCGGTATTTAATAATGGTGTTACACAAGGCCCTGCTCCTACTGCCGATAATGGCGTTAAAACCGATGATGCAGGAGTTTCTTACAAAGTACAGATCGGCGCTTATAAAAACCAGGTGCCTAACGACATTGCCGCCAAATTTATGAACATAAAAACATGGCCTGTAAATAATGTGGTTATTAACGGCCTGTATATTTACACGGTAGGTAATTTTACGGGCGTATCATTTGCTAAAAAATTAAAAGAAGAAGCTGTAAGCTTAGGGATAGCAGATGCCTTTATAACCGTGTATAAAGACGGGAAAAAGCTTTATGGAGCAGAAGCCATACAATACTTGAATAAGTAGAAAAAATGGTTTAATTTTGTAGTATGGTTTTAAATAATTATACAGACACCGAAGAGTTATTGGAAGCTGATCTTCTTACCAAAGAAGATAAATTAAATACGATCATTTTATTTAATGATGACGTTAATACGTTTGAATGGGTAATTGAATGTTTAATGAAGTATTGCGACCATGACAGTATACAGGCAGAACAATGTGCTCATATTGTTCATTACAATGGAAAATGCGGTATAAAAGAAGGACCCCTCAATGCATTAAGACCCATTTGCGAAACGTTGTTAGAGAAAGGACTAAGCGCCGAAATTAACTAAACCTTAGCGTACCTTTTATTTATTGACATTATTTATTCAAATAGCCTTTTGGCATTCTATTTGGATAGCCTCATTTAAAATTTACAAGAACACATTATGAAATAGTCATGTTACAGGCAGCATAAGGACTAATGAAGATAACATGACTATACCATATGGCCTTAAAAAACAATAACATCTACATATGAAAACAAGAGCTGTATTTTTAGCCCTGATACTTACAACATTTATTTCCTGTCAAAAAAATGCCATTACCGGCCGCAGGGGCTTAAACCTGGTTCCCGAATCAGAAATGATTGGTATGAGTTTAACCGAATACAGCAAGTTTTTATCCACTAATCCTCCTTTACCGGCAACCGACTCAAAAGTGATTATGGTGCGTAACGTAGGCACCCGTATTCAGCAGGCTGTAGAAAAATATTATGCCGAAAAAGGATTAAGCAGCCAGTTACAAGGGTACAAGTGGGAATTTAATGTAGTAAACGACCCAACGGTGCATGCCCGGTGGAAAAGTGGTAGTCTACAGCGGTATTTTACCCGTAACGCAGGATGAAGCAAGTCTGGCCATAGTAATGGGACACGAAATTGCTCACGCGGTAGCCAAACATGGTAATGAACGCATGAGTCAGGGTATGCTGGCACAGTTTGGTGGTACTGCCATATCCGTAGCTACACAACAAAAACCGGCCCTTACACAGGCTATTTTTCAGCAGGCATATGGAGTTACCTCACAACTGGGAATCCTTAAATATAGCCGCACCCACGAAACTGAAGCAGATAAGATGGGATTGGTATTTGCGGCCATGGCCGGATACAACCCGGAGACAGCTATTGGCTTCTGGGAAAGGATGGCAAAAATGAGTACCGGGCAAAAGCCAATGGAGCTCCTAAGTACCCATCCGAGCGACGAAACCAGGATAACTACCCTTAAAGGCTTTATGCCCGAGGCAAAAAAATATTATAATCCGAAATAAAATATTTGTTTTATTGATAAATAATTACTTAAATTTGGACATAACAATTTTTAAAACAAAAAAATGAGCACAGGAACAGTAAAATTTTTTAATGAAACAAAAGGATTTGGTTTTATTAAAGAGGACGAATCAGGAAAAGAGTACTTTGTACACGTAACAGGTTTATCAGACAAAATTAGAGAAAACGACGCCGTTACTTTCGACATTCAGGAAGGTAAAAAAGGTTTAAATGCAGTAAACGTAAAACTATCTTAGTTATATAATACCATTTAACAGAAGATCCATCAGCCAGCTGATGGATTTTTTTATGCCCTATAATTTGCTCAAAAACGACGGATCGCTATTGATTAATCAAAAAAAAGGGTATTTTAGGGCCACTAATTAAACATACACAAACAACATATGGAACAAGCAACTGCTTCAAAAGGACACCCTAAAGGGCTGTGGGTATTATTCGGAACTGAAATGTGGGAAAGGTTTAACTTTTATGGAATGAGAGCAATCTTAACCTTATTCATGGTTAATTCCTTGATGATGAAAGAAGCAGATTCCTCATTAATATACGGTGGATTTTTAGGATTGTGTTATTTAACGCCCATGCTTGGGGGCTTTATTTCTGATCGTTTTTTTGGAAACAGAAATTGCATTTTGTTAGGTGGAATTATGATGGCCATTGGCCAGATGATTTTATTTGCAAGTGCTAGCGTATTTGGTTCAAATTTAGAATTAGCAAAAACATTATTATGGGTTGCATTAACTATCATCATATTTGGTAATGGTTTTTTTAAGCCAAATATCTCCAGTATGGTAGGTAGCTTATATCCAAAACAGGAAAAAAGCAAATTAGATACAGCGTTCACTATTTTCTATATGGGTATTAACCTTGGAGCCTTTTTAGGACAATTGATTTGCCCTATCCTTGGCGATGTGAAAGATGCAGGCGGTATTAGAGATATTCATGCTTTTAAATGGGGCTTTTTAGCAGCTTCTATGGCCATGTTAGTTGGATCGGCCGTTTTTTATTTTCTGAAAAACAAATATGTAGTAACTCCTGAAGGTAAACCATTAGGAGGATTACCAAAACATAATGATGCTTCCCATTACGAAGAAGGAGAAGCTCAAAAAGCAGTTTTTTCTCCAACATCATTAGTCGTTGCACTCATTTCTTTCGTTGTTTTATTTTTTGTGTTCAGGTATTTATTGGCCGGAACAAATCCGGTTAAAACAATTATCTATCCCATTATTTACGCGCTTGGTTTAACGCTTGCCGGATTAATTATTTCTGATAAATCATTAACTAAAGTAGAGTTGCAAAGAATTTTAGTGATCTACATTGTAGGTTTCTTCATCATATTCTTTTGGGCAGCTTTTGAACAAGCGGGTTCATCCTTAACGTTTATAGCCGATAATCAAACCGACCGACACATTTTTGGCTGGGAAATGCCACCAAGTATGGTTCAGATTTTTAACGGCGTATTCGTGTTTGGATTTGCATTTCCATTCAGTATCTTATGGGATAAATTAAGAGCAAAAGGTAAAGAGCCTTTATCTACCGTAAAACAGGCAATCGGTCTGGCATTAATAGCTGTGAGTTATTTCATTATTGCACATAATGTAAAAGACTTAGGTAATAGCGGTTTATTAGGAATTCAATGGTTAATTCTTTTATACCTGATCCAAACATTTGCTGAGCTTTGCTTGTCTCCAATTGGTTTATCGCTGGTAGGTAAATTATCGCCTAAACGTTTTGCTTCCTTATTATTTGGGGTTTTCTTTTTATCTAATGCTGCGGGTTACGCCTTAGCAGGTTCTTTAGGAGCATTAATCCCTGCTACAGGCGATAAATTTAAAAAAGCACAGGAGTTAGGAATTGATTTGCAGGCTATCCTGAATAAGGCCATCACTCCAACTGCTGAGCAGATAAAATTATTAGATGAAAATCAAATCAGTGCCTCAAATCCTGTATTTGTTGGTTTTGAGATTCATAACTTATTTGAGTTCTTCATGGTGTTTGTGGTATTAACAGGAGTTGCAGCAATTATTTTATTCTCCCTGACACCTGTATTGAAAAAATTAATGAATGGCGTAAAATAAGCAACAAACGATGCATAACGCAGAAACCTCTTTAAGTTCCCTGGAAGAAATACAAAATTTTAAAGGCAAGTACCCCAAGCAATTGTGGTACTTGTTTTTTAGTGAAATGTGGGAACGTTTCAGTTTTTACGGTATGCGCGGCATGTTGGTTATTTTTATGGTTAACCAACTTGGTCTTAATAAAGTAGATGCTAATTTACAATATGGTGCGTCGCAAGCCTTTGTGTATGCTTTTACTTTTGTGGGAGGCTTGTTCGCTGATAAAATTTTAGGTTATCGTAAATCCCTTTTTTGGGGCGGCATCTTAATGATCGTTGGCAGTATTATACTTGCCGTTGACCCAAAAGAATTTTTCTTTTTAGGACTTGGGTTTAATATTATCGGTACAGGTTTTTTTAAGCCTAATATTTCTACCATGGTTGGTAGACTTTATAAAGATGGCGATCCGCGAACAGATGCCGGCTTTTCTTTTTTTTATATGGGTGTAAACCTTGGCGCTTTAATTGGCGGTTATGTTTGTATTGCTGTTGCAAACGGATCTATGCTAAGCACATTGGTTCCTGAACATCTTAGATGGAATGTGGCCTTTGGTTTTGCTTCTGTTGTAATGGCTCTCAGTCTTTTTACGTTTGTATGGACACAAAAAAGCTTAGGACCAATCGGAATATCTCCGTTATTAAATGTAAAGATCACAACCAGAAGGATCCTCGAAATGGCAACTTATGTAGGTTCATTGGTGATTATTCCGTTCATTATTATTTTGGTGTCTAATCCAAAGTATACTGATAGGTTTATGTTTATTATAGGCCCTTGCGCATTGGCTTATTTCTTATTTGAAATGAGAAACTACGGATGGCAGGTAAATAAAAAAATAATTGCAGCGCTGATCTTTATATTTTTCTCTATTTTTTTCTGGGCTTTTTTCGAGCAAAGCGGAGGATCACTCAGTTTGTTTGCAGAACATAATCTCAAAACAAAATTATTAGGACTAACTGTAGATCCGAATGGCGTAAATAATTCTGCTAATTCAGCCTTTGTTATCCTATTTGCCGCTTTGGTTGGATTGGTATGGTTGTGGATGAACAAAAAGAAAATTGAGCCTAATACTACCGTAAAATTCGGAATAGGCTTTTTGTTTTTGGCAATAGGCTTTTACATTTTTTATTACTGTAAATTTTTTGCTGATTCAAACGGTGTTACTTCTTTAAACCTATTTACATTTGCATGGTTTATTATCACTTTTGGCGAATTGTGTTTATCTCCTATAGGAATGTCGGTAATGACCAAGCTTTCCCCACAAAAATTACAGGCGGGAATGATGGGGATGTGGTTTTTAGCAAGTGCCTACGGACAATATTTTGCAGGTTTGTTAGGTGCAGATATCGCTAAAGTAGCTGAAAATAAAACAGGATTAGAAGCTTTAATAATTTATTGCGACGGATACAAACAGCTGGCTTTATACGCTCTTATTGCCGGTGCCATCTTAATTACCATCTCCCCCTTAGTGAAAAAGCTTATGGGAAATGTTAAATAAGCTCTCTTTACCCAATAAATTTAACATTTGGTCGACATTTTTAGTGTTACAGGAATAACATTACTTTAATATTCAGTAAATTTGTAAGTAACGTATACATCTTAATTTTGTAAGCACTATGTTCAACTGGAAAGATATATGTATGGCAAGCCTTATTGTTTTAGCTGTACTATTCTTTGCCTTTAAAAAAAGCACACTTCAGGCTTCCATTACTACCCCCGAAAACAGAGTAAGCAATTATGTCGATCAAAGTACCGAAAACTTTGAGTTTGTATCGGCCAATACCTACACCGAATACAAAGATCATTCTTCGCTGGTTAACTGGATTTCTTTTGACGAGGCATATAAAAAATGCAAGTTAAACCCCCGTCCTATTTTAATAGATGTATATACAACCTGGTGCGGCCCCTGCAAAATGATGAGTGCTCAAACCTTTAACCATCCTTCAATAGCCAAATACATTAATGATAATTTTTATGCCGTTAAATTTGATGCCGAATCAAAGGACAGCGTAAAATTTGATAAGTATGTTTTTGTAAGTTCAGATAATAATAACCCAAAGGCTACACATCAGTTTGCAGCCTCCATTCTTGATAACCAGCTTGCTTATCCTTCTATCGTATTTTTAAATAACCAGATCCAGCGCATTGATATTTTAAAAGGGTTTATGGCCCCAAATCAGTTCGACCCCATTATCCATTATTACGGATCCGGCGATTACCAGGTAACTAAATGGGACGATTACAAAAAGGCATTTGCAACCACTATTAAATAAAGGCTGTTTATTTCTTCACGGCTTTTTAAAGTTCCCCCTTGTTTCAATAGCTATATTTATGTTATGAAATAGTCATGTTGCTAGCAGCACAAACACCAATGAAGCTAACATGACTATACCATCCCGAAACGAGTTCGGGACAAGTAATGGCCTTAAAAAACAATAATATCTGCATATGAAATTTTTCTGCTTTTTCTTTTTACTTATTTTTTCTTTTACTCTTTCTGCACAGTCTACTTCCGATTTAAAGAAAAAATTTGATACTTACCTCAGCTTCAACGGATCTTTAAATTCGCTTGTAACATTTAATGCTAATTCTGTTTCTATCCTTAATGCCGGAACGCCAGAATTTACTGTATTCTCCGATGAACTCCCTACTCTATCACTGCTTTTAAAAAAAGGAAAACCCACCGATTTTTTAGCGGTTTACGCCTGGAAAAAGAACAAACACCTTAGCTCAAAACAACTAGACAGCCTTAAAGGGAATGTTGCTGAAAACACTATTCAGGCGTATAAACAACCCGCATTAAAAGGAAAAAAAATTGCCATTGATCCAGGACACTTTGCAGGGAATATGCAAACAGCACGTATAGAACAAAAGTTCATTGATTTTTCTCCTTCGCCTTTAAATGCTTTAAAAGATACGGTTCGTTTCAATGAAGGAACCTTAACCTTCCTGACAGCCGAAATACTGAAGCAACGATTGTTGGAACAAGGCGCTATTGTAATGGTAACAAGACCCAAACAGAATTTCACTTCTTTTCAAATGACATATGATGACTGGCTCTTAAAAAGAAAGAAAATTGTTTTAGATTCTTTATTAAAAGAAAATGCCATCGATGGCAAACGTTACACTAAACTTATGAATCTGCCGAAAGACAAATTGTTCTGGGAATTTTTCAGAGATTTTGAATTGCTGGAACGCTCCAGAATAATTAATGAATTTAAACCCGATGCCACCATTATTATCCATTACAACGTAGACGAAAAAAATACAGACTGGCTCAATCCTACTAAAAAGAATTTTACAATGACCTTTATTGGTGGCGGTATGACGAGTGACAATTTTTCGAAGCCAATCAATAAAGTTCATTTCTTAAGGTTATTATTAACTGACCAACTCACTGAATCGGAAAAATTGTCTTCGCTTACTGTAAATCAATTCAGCAGTAAAATGGCTATACCCATTGCTCAAAAAAACGATGCCGATTACCTTAGAGATAATTGCATGAAAGCTCCTTCGAATGGTGTATTTTGCAGGAATCTGGCACTTTGCCGCACGATTAATTCGGTACTGGTGTATGGCGAATGCCTATATCAGGATAATATAAACGAATGCATTCGTTTAATTACCTACGATTATGAAATACAGGGTCAAAAAGTTCCTAAACGCTTATACGAAGCATCGAACTGCTATTATAATGCAATAAATGATTATTTTAGTAAACCCTAACCCCGAAACAATTTAGAATTGGCATTTTTAAAATTATATATTGTTGATGACCATCAGATGTTGATTGATGGATTGAAAGCTTTATTGGATGGCGAAAAAACTATTTCCCTGGTTGGCGAAAGTACTTTAGCTAAAACCGCTTTAAAAGAAATTGGTGAATACCGCCCTGATATTGTGCTTACGGATATTAATATGCCTGAAATGGATGGCATTGAGTTAACGAAAGAAATTAAAAAGCAACATCCCTCCATAAAAGTAATTGCCCTTTCTATGTTTGGCGAACGCGAAACAATTAGCGATATGCTGAAAGCCGGAGTGAGCGGCTATATTTTAAAAAATACCGGTAAACAGGAGCTTTTAAAAGCTATTGATAAAGTAGCCAATGGCGGAACTTTTTTCAGTGATGAAGTAAGTGCCGAAATGATGAGGGTTTCTCCTGAAACGGCGGCCAGAGAAATTTCTCTGTCGGCCCGCGAAATAGAAGTCATTGAACTGATTGCCAAAGAATATACCAATGCGAAAATTGCAGAGGCTTTATTTATAAGCGAAAGAACAGTGGAAACACACCGCAAGAACATCTTTCGTAAAACCGATACTAAAAGTGTGATCGGCCTCTTAAAATATTGCGTAGACAAGCGCGTTATAAAACCCCTTAAATAAATACTTTATACAAGGTATGCTTCTTAAAAAAGTTTAGCATACATCACACTTCCCAGATAATTAATTTAATCTGAAAAAGAAAAAGAAAACAGCCGCGGCTGCCCAGGTACGGTTAATATTTTTGGCATAACCGATAGTACTGTAACTGCTGTTTTGCATGGTACCATCACTTTTAATGTAACCTATCGTTGAATAACTGTTATTCTGGATCGTACCATCGCTTTTAATATAACCGATAGTAGAATAACTTTTGTTCTGGATAGTCCCATCATCTTTAATATAACCAATGGTAGAGTAACTACTATTTTGAACGCTGCCATCACTTTTGATATAGCCAATGGTAGAGTAGCTGCTGTTCTGCACCGTACCATCCTCCTTGATATATCCTTCCGTGCTATAGCTACTGTTTTGAATGGTTTGAGAATAAGCAATCCCGCTAAACAGGACACATAAAATTAAAATCGCTTTTTTCATATTTTTTGTTTTTTATTGTCCCGCAGATCTCACAGATTTGCGCGGATGATTAAAGATACAAAATAGTATTATATCTAAAACCAGGTTTAGAAAAACTCGCAGATTTGCACGGATGATTAAAAACACAACATGTTCTGCGGCATCAGCGAAATCCGCTGGAGACTTTATATCAATTCTTATACTAAATCTCCATATAAATCAAAATCACTGGCCTCATTGATCTTAACATTTGCAAAATCTCCGATCCTTATATAATTATCATCCGTAGCTTTTACCAATACTTCGTTATCCACATCCGGACTATCAAACTCTGTACGGCCAACAAAGTAATCATTCTCTTTTCTGTCGAATAATACTTTATACGTTTTGCCAATTTTGTCCTGGTTAAGAGTATACGAAATTTCCTGTTGTACTTTCATTACCGCATCTGCACGCTCCCTTTTTACTTTTTCTTTCACATCATCTTTCAATAAATGCGCATGCGTGTTTTCTTCGTGCGAGTAGGTGAAAATCCCTAAACGTTCAAATTTACTATCGCTTACCCATTGCAGCATTTCTTCATGATCTTGCTGAGTTTCGCCAGGGTAGCCGGCAATAAGGGTTGTACGGATTGCAATACCCGGAACTTTATCACGAATTTGATTTACGGTATCAATGGTTTTTTGTTTGGTAATACCACGACGCATGCTTTTGAGCATATTGTCTGTAATATGCTGTAAAGGCATATCTAAATAATTACACACATTACTTCTTTTATTCATCACATCCAATACATCCATAGGGAAGCCACTCGGGAACGCATAGTGCAAACGGATCCAATCAATACCTTCCACATCGCTTAACTGATCTACTAAATTAGCCAATTCGCGTTTTTTATAAATATCCAATCCGTAATACGTCAAATCCTGAGCAATAAGCAATAATTCACGTGTACCTTTACTGGCCAGTAATTTGGCGCGGCTCACTAATTGTTCAATTGGTTCCGAAATATGGCCACCACGCATTAAGGGAATGGCACAAAAGCTACATGGCCTGTCACAACCTTCACTAATTTTAAAATAAGCATAGTGGTTTGGAGTGGTTAATAAACGTTCGCCTACCAGTTCTTTTTTGTAATCGGCTTTTAATGTTTTTAAGATCTTAGGCAATTCACGGGTACCAAAGTAAGCATCTACATCCGGGATTTCTTTTTCCAGATCAGATTTATAGCGTTCGCTTAAACAACCCGTTACATATAGTTTTTCAATACTTCCTTCTTTTTTGGCATCTACATAACGCAGAATGGTATCAATGCTTTCCTGTTTGGCGTTTTCCACAAAACCACAGGTATTAATAATGACAATGTTATGATTATCGTCTTCGCTTTCATGCTCCACATTAAAATTATTGGCACGCAGTTGCCCCATCAACACCTCACTATCTACAATATTTTTACTGCAACCCAGCGTTACAACATTTACTTTATTTTTTTTGAGCGTTTTAGTCTTCATTGATCTTTTTCGTGATCTGCAAAGATACGATTATGATTCATATGTCTGTTACTGCTTTTATAGCCCTTTTCTAATGATAATTCTATGAAATTTTGCTAAAAACTGGCTTGTTTTACTAATTTTACGTTATTAATTACCAAAAATTAAACATTTCCTCACATATTTTTATCTATTGCTCCAAATAGTAGCCTTTGCTCAAAATGAGCAAAAAATAGATTCTTTGTTAAAAGTATCAAATTCATCAGGGCCCGACAGCAACAAGGTAAATGCTTTAACAAGTTTATTTGCAGAGTATCGCTATTCTAACGATTCGCTGGCAAACCTTTATGTTAATAAAGGAATAGAGGTTGCTTCCAAATCGGGCTTTACAAAAGGCTATGCTCTCACACTCTATAATAAGGGATCCTTTGAAGGAGAGCGAGGAAATTTTGATAGCAGCGATACCTATATCAGAAAAGCACTAGAACAGTACAAAAAAATTAACATGCTAAGTGGCATTGCCTATTGTAATATGGCTTTTGGCTTCACACAGTTCGACAGAGCGAATTTTAGCAAAGCCTTGTTTTATTTTTTAGAAGCCAGCAGGTTCAGAGAAAAAACCGGAAACAAGAAAGAGCTTGCAGCTTCTTATTTATGGGTTGGTAACGTTTATAATAATGGGCTCACAAAACCAAAAGAAGCACTGATATATTATCAGAAAGCACTCGATCTGCAGATAGCCATCAATGATGAGTCAACAATGGCCTATACGTACACTAACATAGGTAACTCCTATTATTTCTTAAAACAATATGAGCTCTCTTTACAAAATCATTTAAAGGGTGCTGAGCTCAAAGAAAAAACAGGCAATAAAAGAGGTCTCTCCTCATCCTATGATAATATTGGGAATGTATATTATGATTTAAAAGACTATGTGAGCGCACTGGATTATTATCAGAAAGCCCTGGCTCTTCGTACGGAGTTTAATGATAAAAAAGGCCTTACCACCAGTTATGTAAATATTGGTAATTTGTATTTCAGACAAAAAGAGTATAACAAATCTATTGCCTATCATACCAAAGCGTTTGATGATGCTGCCGCGATCGACAATAAAGAAGTCATGGCGGAAGCCTGCAATAGCCTTGCAGCAAACTATGAAGCGCTCGGTAATTTTGAAAAGTCGCTCAATTATTATAAGCAAAGTACTAAACTAAAAGACAGTATTCTTAACAATACGTTTACCAGACAAATTGCCGATATGCAAATCAGGTATGATGTAGAAAAGAAAGATCTGGAACTTGCAAAAAATAAAGCAGAACTTGAAACAAAAGAAAAACAGGCTTTTATTAAAAACAGTATCATTGTTTCTGTTATTACTCTCTTTATATTACTCGGTATTATGGCCTTATTGTTTTATCGTAAAAAACAGGTAGAAAACCGCGCTAAACTTAATGCAGAAATTGCAACTCAAAAAGACATAAGAACCAAAGCTATTCTCGAAGCAGAAGAAAAAGAAAGACGACGGATTGCACAGGATCTGCATGATGGCGTTGGACAATTACTGAGTGCCGCTAAATTAAACTTAAGTAATCTGGATTCTAAATTTCCCGAAAAAAATACGGATCAGGAAACCGCCATGCACAATGCTCTTACTTTACTGGATGATTCTGTAAAAGAAGTGAGAACAGTATCGCATAACATGATGCCCAATACACTTATTAAACTGGGGCTGGCAAGTGCTGTGAGGGAATTTATTACAAAGCTTGGTAACGCTCCTACTTTAAAAGTAGATCTGGAAATTGTAGGACTGGATACCCGATTGGATAATCAGGTAGAAACCGTTTTATATAGAGTGATACAGGAAATTGTAAATAACATTATAAAACATGCCCAGGCCTCGCACATTAGTATGCAACTCGTAAGGCATGAAACCGAATTGAATGTTATGATCGAAGATAACGGAATTGGATTCGATTCTTCAAACATAGATAACTTTGAAGGATTAGGTTTGAAAGGCATAAATACCAGAATTGAGTTACTGAATGGTTCTGTTCATTTTGATTCAGCTTTAGGCAGAGGTACAACTGTTATTATTGATGTTCCTATTAATTTAAATAACACTTGGAAAATTTAGCCCTTACCAATTTTGTTGCGGCCCAGAAAGTGGAAAGTTTTATTTTCATTTGTTTAGGATTCATTGCCATTTTGCTCTCCATCTTTTTTTTAAAGATCATTAAATATTCCTTTTTTAAAGGCCTGGCCATTATTTTATTACTCGCGGGCTCATGGCAAATAACCCAGGGTGGTTATACTTTAGCAACCTGCCAGGAAGCGCATTACCAAATAAATGCCGCCGGTAGCATTGAGGATCATGAAAATCAGCACGTTGAGCAAAAAATGATTACTATAAAAATCTATGAATCTATTTCCATCGTATGTTTTGCAGTAGGGATTGTACTATTCATTATTTTTTATAAATCAGTACAAACATTCTGGAAAGGCATTGGGTTTGGCTTAATTTTACAGGGAATTTTATTATTCGTTCTTTTTTCGGTAACTGAATGTCGTTTAATAACGTACAAGGAAACTATAAGTAACTATAAAGCAACATAAGAATCCTATTTTTAGGATTATATTTTTGAGAAAAAAAATTAACAATTACATGGGAGTACACCATTTTTTTGTAATTTTAACACAAAACAGGTTTGTTTCATCGCTCTTTATTTTAAGGGAGGAAAGTCCGGGCAACACAGAGCAATTTGCCACTTGAAAGGGTGGGTATGTTCTTAGAAATGAGGTCATAACAGATAGTGTCACAGAAAACGAGGTAGCCTAATTCCGATTTATCGGAATGGTAATAGTGAAAATGTGAGGTAAGAGCTCACATTCTGTAGCGGTAACGTTGCAGAAGGATAAACCTCAAATGTTGTAAGGCCATGTAAACTCTAATTTTGTGGCTGCTCGCCACAATAACGAAAGTTATATTAGAGAGGGTAGGCTGCATAGATAAATGATGAAAGTTCTGCTTGCAGAAAACAGAACCCGGCTTATAGAACCTGTTTTTATTTTAAAAATGACTGATACATGATAAAAAAACTACGATACCTTGTTCTATTTGTTTTGTTATCAAAACTGGTTAGTGCGCAATGTCCGCAGATCTATAACTATCTGGGTAATTTATCTTCTAACCCTTATTTTATTGACTGTACCGGTTCGGGCAGTTATAACATGAACATTTCATCCAATGCAGGATGGGGAGCATATACTATTATTTGGGGCGACGGTTCCCCTAATACGACGGCGGGTTCTTATGCTGCCAATACATTTGTAAATCATACCTATACCTCAGGAAGCTTTACCACTTATACCTTAAGCCTTATCATTCCTAGTTTATCCTGCACCTTAACAGGAATAGTGGTAATGGAAAAACCGGTAAATGCTTCAATACAGATTCCTATTGGTGGTGTTACAACGATATGTGCACCTAAAGCTTTGTTGTTTACAAATTCAAGTACCGATGTTTCTGCTACTACTACTTTTACCTGGAACTTTGGCGATGGTACACCTCCTGTGGTTTTTAACTCTTCCAATGCCGGACAAACCGTATCACATACCTATAACCCGGGAACGGTTAACTGTCAGACAGCAGTAACATTGTCTGCCAACAATTTTTGTACAAACATTCCTACCATTGCAAACTTCAATCCTATTCAGGTTTACGATATAGATAACGCAGCCATCACGCCTTCTGCTTTTATCAAATGCTTTCCTGATAATACATTTATATTTAATAATACTACCAATAGAAATTGTGTTCCGCAAGGAAATACATTTCAACGTCAGGAAAGATGGAATTTAGGAGATCACTGGGGTTTAGGTCATGATTCCATTATTAACTGGAGGCCTTGGCCACCAACTTCTCCTATTACGATTACCTACCCTGCCGTTGGAAATTATACGGTGCAATTAGCGGATAGTAATTTATGCGGGATTGATGTCACGAATGTAACTGTAAGTATTGTTAACCCTCCAACAGCAGGAATCATTGGACCTGTTCTACCTGTTTGTGCAGGCGCGGCAGTTACCTTTACCAACACCAGCGCTACAGGCTATTCCTATAAATGGAATTTTGGTACAGGCGGTGGTTTTGTAACCAAGCCTTTTGGACCACAAACCTTTACTTATCCCGCGGCCGGCTCTTATACTGTTTCGGTAGTTGCGCTCATTACGGGAGCAGGAACCTCATGTACAGATACGGCAAAGACAGTCGTCAATATTCTGGCGGCACCTATCGCCAATTTTTCGGTCACGCCTAATAAAGGCTGTAACAGTATTATGGGAGCTGTATTAACAGATAATTCTACCGGTGGCGTTGTTGCGTGGAACTGGAATTTCGGAAACGGAATATCTTCTACAGCACCTATTCCGGCAGCTCAAAACTATACTGTTTCCGGTAATTATGTAGCATCCTTAACCGTAACATCTACCAATAGCTGTGTAAGTAGCTATACGGCACCTATTACAGTTTATCAAACTCCAACTGCTTCATTTGTTACAACATCGGCCTGTGTGGGATCTGTTGCAACATTTTCCGATACCTCTGTTCATGGCGCCGGTGATCCCTTAACCTCCTGGCATTGGAACTTTGGAGATGCTTCTTCTACGGCAACCACAACGGTACAAAATCCCAATCATACTTACACCATTCAAAATACATATACTGTAGAACTTATTGTTACTACTGCTAATTGTAAAGATACGATAGAGCTTCCTATCACTATAAATGTTAAGCCTACTGCAAACTTCACGCTAACTCCTATTTCGGGATGCCCTACCCTAACGGTTAATTTTACGAATACCTCGTTAAGCGCCACCTCCTACACCTGGAATTTTGGTAACGGCAGTACGTCAACCGCTACTAATGTCAGTCAGCCATTTACAAATACATTAACCGTTAATAAATCGTACACTATTAGTTTGTTGGCGCAAACAGGCCTGGGTTGTGCAGATACCAAAACGGCCAGTGTCACCGTGTTTCCGAAGCCAACGGCCTCCTTTACATTAAATGCTTTGGCCGGGTGCTCACCCATTGTTGCTACATTTTCAAATACCTCTGTGGGGGCCAGTAGTTATTTGTGGGATTTTGGGGATAATACTTCCAGCGGAACTCCTTCTTCGGTTTTAACGCATACTTATGTCAATACCACTTTACTTATACAAACCTACACCGCACAGTTAGTTGCTACAAGTAGTAATGGCTGTAAGGATAGTACAACTTTAGGAGTAACGGTTTACCCACGTCCTATCTTTAATTTTACGATGGTACCAAATGCCGGCTGCTCTCCATTAAATGTCAATTTCCCTCCTGTACTTGGGGCGGTTAATTACCAATGGAATTTTGGTGACGGTAGTCCTTTAAATTTTGGAGCAAATCCAACGCATACCTTTACCAATACAACTACAGCCAACCAAACTTTTACGGTACAACTCATTGCATCCAATGCATTTAGTTGTGTAGATACCACCTATGGTTATCCGGTAGTATATGGCAAGCCCGTTTCTAACTTTGCCTTGTCTCCTAACTCCGGCTGTTCTCCACTGCCTGTAACATTTACCAATACCAGTACTTTTGCCAGTACCTATATATGGCGTTTCGGTGATGGAACGACGGATGTTATTCTTAACCCAACACACACCTATACCAATACAAGTAATACGATTACTCAGCCTATCACTGTAAAATTGGTGGCTGTAACGTCCAACAACTGCCGCGATTCGGTTACCAATTCATTAGTTATATTCCCAAAACCAAAAGCTGCTTTTAATGTAGATACGCCAAGCTGTTCGCCTAAGCTACTTACGTTTACAAATGCATCCATCGGAGCCGGTTCTTATGAATGGAATGCAGGCGGCGCAACAACCTTTAATGTCAACGAACAGTATCAATTCATAAATAACACGACTGGAAATATTACACAAACGGTTCGGCTTATAGCCATATCCGGTAACAGCTGCAGAGATACTTTAATTGTACCTATTGTGGTGCATCCAAAACCTGAATTCACAATTGTAGCCACTCCCGATTCGGGATGTACGGCATTATCTGTGAATTTCCCTGCTATTAGCGGTGCTGCTACTTGTCAGTGGAGTTTTGGCGACGGAACTTTTTCAACAAATTTAAGTCCTACAAATGTGTATACAAACAATGGCTCATTCGATAAAATATTTACAGTTCAATTAATTGCAACTAACAGTTATGGTTGCAGAGATACTTCTTACAAGGTTATAAAAGTATTTCCAAGACCAATTGCATTGTTCCAGGCAAATCCTAATACTGTATTTGTACCTAATGAACCTGTGTTGTGCAGTAACTTATCATCTGGTGCTGTCAGTTTCGCCTGGACTTTCGGTGACAACGGCACTTCTACCGACGTCAACCCATCACATAATTATCAGCAACCGGGAGCTTACCAAATTACCCTGATAGCTACTAACAGTAAAGGTTGTAAAGACACCTTTGATCTGCCTTCAAAAATTGTTGCCCTGCTCGAAAGCGGTGTTGATATTCCGAATGCTTTCTCTCCGAATCAAAATGGTTCTAATGGCGGATCATATAATCCTAAGGACATTAACAATGATGTGTTTCATCCGGTAATAAGCGGTGTAGATAAATATGAGCTGAATATTTTTTCACGTTGGGGTGAGCTTTTATTTGTATCGAAAGATATAAATATTGGCTGGGATGGCTATTATAAAGGTAAAATATGCACACAGGATGTGTATATTTGGAAAATTGTTGCCACCACCATTGATGACAAAAAAATAAACAAAGCAGGCGATGTACTTTTATTAAGATAACGGATAAAGCATTTGAATAAACTTATATATATTTTTATTTTATTTTTCTCTATACAACTTGTTAGCCAAACAAAAGTTAACAGTAAATTGTATGCTAGGGATCTGAAAAGTGCTAACCTGTATTTTGCATCGGAAGACTATGCAAATGCCTTGAAAATGTATAGGAAAGTCATAGCCATTGATCCCGATCAGGAAACGGCAAACATGAATTCCGGTATAAGCCGTATAAAGCTAAACCAATCGCCCGATTCAGGCTTATGGAATTTATTGAAAGTAAAAAGCAATACCATTCCCGAACTTGAATTTTACTTAGGTATCTTATACCATCAATCTTCAAATTTTGACGAAGCCGCAAATCATTTAACAAAATACATGGAGATGCCGATTAAATTAAAAAGCATTCCTAATGAAGAAGTAGAATATTATTTATCCTGCGTTAAAAACGCTAAAGAATTTACATCGCAACCGCACCGTTCGGTTATAAAGAATTTAGGTAACAAAATAAATTCGGAATATGACGAGTATGTTCCTTTAATTACTCCCGACGAAAGTATTTTATATTTTACATCGCGTCGAAACGGTGGTATTGGTGGTTTAAAAGATGGCGACGGAAAATATTACGAAGATGTTTACGTATCGCAAAAAGCAGAAGACGGATCGTGGGGAGAACCAAAAAATGTTGGCGCACCTATTAATACCAGTACTCACGATGCTTGCGTAGCGCTGAGTTTTGATGGTAACCAAATGATTATTTACCGTACAGCACCGGATATGATTAGCGGAGATTTGTATATATGTCATACAGATTATATTGGATGGTCAGAGCCGCAAAAGCTTGGTGCAGAAATTAACACGCCGTATATTGAAACGAGTGCCTGCTTTAGTACTGATACCAGCGTTATTTATTTTAGCAGTAATAAGCCGGGAGGTTTTGGCGGAAAAGATCTTTACCGTATCAAAAAATTGCCTAACGGCCGTTGGTCTTTTCCACAGAATTTAGGCCAAACCATTAATACAGCCAAGGATGAAGATGCTCCTTTTTTACATCCCGATGGTACTACACTTTACTTTAGTTCCAAAGGCCACAACACAATGGGAGCATATGATATCTATAAAACAATTTTAAATCCCGAAACCAACGAATTTTCGGCACCGGATAATTTAGGATATCCTATTAATACGGTTTTGAATGATATATTTTTCGTATTAAATACCAATGGTACACGCGGTTATTATTCTTCAGCCAAAGATGGCGGACTTGGCGGTTCTGATATTTATATGATAGATACGCGGTTTGGAGACAATGACCTTAAAGTGAAACACGGGAAAGTGATGATAGGAAACGAGATCAGCAAAGCTAAAATTACACTGATAGATATTGAGAGCAAACAGATAAGCGGTATTTTTAATGCCAGTTCAAAAACCGGAAAATTTTTATTGGTCATGAATCCTGTTAAATCGTATAAAGCTATTGTTGAAGAAGAAGGTTGCCAAACCATGATCGTTGATCTTGAGCCATTGGTAAACGAACAGGGAGACAATGAATTGATTTTAAACCTTACAAAAAAGAAATAAGCGTGTTGATTAATAAAAGATATGTTACTTTTTTGGATCAGCAAAAACAATCTGCTAAAGATTTTATTACCTTTTTAATATTTAGTATTCTCCTTTTTAATGCCCGTACGGTTAAGGCTCAGGATCCTCAATTTACGCAGTTTTATGCTTCGCCTATGTATTTAAATCCTGCTTTTACGGGTGTTACTTACGAGCATCGCTTTGTGGCCAACTACCGTAACCAATGGCCGGGAGTAAAAACGGCTTACCAAACAGCTATGGCAAGTTATGATTATAACATGTCGGATTTAAACAGCGGTATTGGTTTTACGGTCATGCAGGATCGCTCAGGAACAGCAGGCTTAACACACACACAAATTGGGGCAAGCTACGCCTATCATTTTAAAATAAATAAATTTGCCGAGATAAGAATGGGTGCAAACCTAAACTTTAACATGAAACGTATCGATTTTAGTAAACTGCGTTTTAATGATCAGATCACGACAGGATCAGCAACATCAGTGGAAGCTACCAATTATGAGCCTTTAAATTATATGGATTTTGCCGCAGGTGCATTATTAAATTCAACAGAATACTGGTTGGGTCTTTCGGCAAAGCATTTAACACAACCCAATAGTAGTATGGTTGGCGACAAGGTACCTTTACCTTTGTCTGTCAGTTTGCATGGCGGATACCGTTTTATCATTGAACAAAAAACCAGACTCGATTTAAGAAGATACGTATCGCCGGCCTTTAATTTAAGGCACGAAGCAAAATATGATCAGTTGGATATCGGGATTTATTATTTTCATTTACCTATCAATGTAGGGTTTTGGTACAGAGGATTACCGTTTAAAAAATACGGGCCAACCTACGGAAGCCAGGAAAGTATAGCCTTACTTATAGGGCTTGATCTTGCGCCAAGAACCGTGCGCTTTGGTTACAGTTTCGATTTGACCGTTTCAAGACTTGGTGTGGCTAATTCTTTAGGTGCTCATGAACTTTCGGTTATTTACGAAATAGCAAAAAAACGCAAGAAGAATAAACGCGTTTTAGTAAGCTGTCCTAAGTTCTAATACAAATTTATTTAGCAAATCATTTCAATTTTATGAACCAGTTTTGTGGTATTTTGTTGTGTTAACACACCTGTTTCAAATAAATGAATCACCTTGCCTGTTTTTGCAAAATATTCATATTCTTAGCAATTAGGTCAATAATCAAATAAGATTTTCATGAAGATTCACAAAATATTTCTGAATGCTTTCTTTGTAGGATAAACCAAAGCTGAGGCTGAAATCATTTTTAAGGCACACGCTTTTGCTATTTACATCTACATAATTAATATGATTTATATTTACAATATAAGCTCTGTGAACTCTTTCAAAACCGCTTGGCAACATGTTCTGTACTTTATATAAAGGGCTACGACAGGTAATACACGTTCCGTCTTCAAAATTCAGCAACGATAATTTATCAAAAGCTTCTATGTATAAGAGGCGTTTAAAATCAATCTGCACATACTTTTTATCTTCCAGTTTAAGCAATGCCATACTTTTTGTATTCAATAAATTAAATCCTAATCGTTCCTGCATTACTGCTTCCTGCGCAACTTCCCGAATTGTTTCCTTCATGTATTTTATTTATTAATTTAACTGAGTAAATAGTGCCTGATTCTTTATTTTAACTTTAACCAATAACTGCTAATCAAAATTAGCTCCAATAATGCCAGTTAAATCTGCCGTTATCTTCAGATATGACTAACTAAGACTTAAGTATTATAATCTAATAATTATTAAGCCTTATCGTTGGTTCATATTTAGAAAACTATCCTATTTAACAAATAGCATCATTAGCAGTCATCTGTATCCTTTTAGGAAACATTCTTATTTCAGAAATCACTTTGCAAAACCAATACTATGCATACTTTTTATTTTTTGCCGCAAATACAGCATATAGGTAAACATAGTATCTTTAATCATCAAACTACAAATGCAATTTTATTATGAAACAAACACTAAAACTATTTCTTATAACTTCTGTCTTTTTGGGTGCTTTAAGTTGCAATCATGAAACAAAGCTTCAAAGTGAAGCCGGTTTATCCGGTTACGACAAAAAACTGGCAGACTCCTTAAAAATTGATAGTACCATAATTATGGAACTAAAACAACATACTACTGCAAGCTTAGAACCTTTTCATTATTCGCTTTCAAAACAATTTAATGCAGATCATACAGAAACAGAGCTTGATCCGATAAGACTTAATGGGTTGGTATTTAAAGAAGCTCCTGCGCGTACTGAAACACTTATGAATGAATTACAGGCCAATTTTAAAGCGAAAGGTTATTTCCTGTTTAAAGTGGAACAAAACTTTGGAATTGGAGGCAATAAAGATGTCATGGCCATTTTAAAAACTACCGATCAGTATGAAGTTATTAAACAGATAAAAACCGATGGGATCAACTACAATATAGATACAGACAGTCTTATTAAAATTGTTAAGCAATTTGACAGTAAGTATTCGTTAAGTTTAACGGGCACAAGCGGCGACTGGTGCGAATTTAAAATCAATAAAGAACCTGCCGACTGGATGGTTTTTGCAAAAGAAGCATATGCTGTATGCCCTGACATTGTTGACCAGGGAACGGGTACAGTAGAAGCATTGGCCGACGAACTAAAAAAAAGCAAAAAATTGTATTTCTGGTGGGATTAAACGATAGGTACCATGAATACTTCTCAGATCCGGTTTACATCAGACCATCACTTCGAACATAAATATCCGGCCACCTTTTGCAAACTATTTGTAAAATAATTAGATTTGTTTAAACGCTACGTGACGTATTATGACAGAGACCGGCATTATAGGACTGGTATTAATTATTGCAAACTTCGCCTTCTCTTATAAAGGACTTAAGGATCATACTTTTTTTGATAATTACAAATTTGAAGTTGACCGTATTTTTGTTTCCAAAGAATACAAACGTCTTTT
Organism: Bacteroidota bacterium; assembly: GCA_040389965.1. Classification (GTDB taxonomy): domain Bacteria; phylum Bacteroidota; class Bacteroidia; order B-17B0; family Aurantibacillaceae; genus UBA4416. The sequence goes on along the minus strand of JAZJZF010000041.1, from coordinate 129,630 downwards.
TACATCAGGCTTTTTACATGTAAGCTGGCTTCATTTGATCCTTAATATGTTCAGCTTATTTGCTTTTAGTGCTCTGCTTGAAAGCTACCTGGGAGGAATTAACTTTTTAATTATTTATTTTTCGAGCTTGCTCGGAGGCAATTTACTGGCCTTGTTCATTCACAGACAACATGCCGATTATAGCGCTGTTGGAGCATCCGGGGCCGTATCAGGAATTATTTTTGCTTGTATTGCGCTCTTTCCTGATCTTGGTATTAGTTTGTTTGGACTTATTTCTATACCCAGCTGGCTTTACGGCCTGGTGTATGTTATTTATTCTATTTATGGAATTCGTTCGAAAAGAGATAATATAGGCCACGAAGCGCATTTAGGTGGGGCGCTCATTGGTTTAATTATAGCAGTAATGCTCGAACCAAGGGCTTTTGCACACAACTACCTGAGTATCCTTCTCATTGTAACACCGGTGCTTATTTTTATTTTTCTTATCATTCTTAAACCACAGGTATTGTTTATTGATAATTTTTATTTTAAGTCGCACAGTACCTATTTTGATATTGATGACCAATACAACGAAGAAAAAGTAAATAAACAGAAAGAACTCGACCAACTGCTTGATAAGATTGGCCAAAGAGGCATTGATAGCCTTTCTAAAAAAGAAAGGCAAAGGCTCGACGAGTTGTCGAGGTAATTTTATAAAACGTTTTTCATGTGCTATTGACAATATCCCAAAATTGTTGTACATTCAGTATACGTTTTTAAAAGCATACAATGTCATTTGAAGCTTATTTAACCAATATCCGTATTAAAACGGGTAAAACAGCTGAGGACTTTAAAAGACTGGCTGAAGAAAAAGGTTTTACGCAAAACGGGCATATTGCACCCGGAGTAAAAGCCACACAAATTACCGATTGGCTTAAAGAGGAGTTTGACCTTGGTCATGGTCACGCCATGGCGGTGTATGCCTTATTAAAGGGGATAAAAAAAGAGGACAGTAAATAACGTTTAATACAAACTTACTCTCCCAACTCCAGCTTTTTAATATCGGCAATAGAATTTCCCGCAATGCCTTTTACAGAGCCATAGAAATTAGTCGTATTCAATAATACCTTTTCCAGTTGCTTTTCTCTTTCTTTCCAAATCTTTGTCATGGCATTCTTTTCTTTTTGAATGCCTTCCTGTAATTCGGTAAAGCCTTCCACAATGGCTTCTATTTGCTGCTTAAACTCAACACCCGTTAAGTAAGCATAAAGCATACTCATTTTATCGCCTTTATTTTCCTGACTTGCCTGAGCCGCGTATATCTTAATAAGGCTATCCCGTAATACAAACGACAGCGATTTAATTTCCGAAAAATTGCAGATCCACACCCCTTCGCGCATCCCAAACCGATCCATATCCTTAGGCATAGTTTCCGTTACAATGACAGCAATATCTGCCTGCGTGTTACGCATATCGTGTTTCAATTTATCGATCCAGTCGCCGCCAAATGCTTTTGTATTTTTACTTTCGTAAATAATTTTACCACAACTTTGTCCCAACGAATTTTTTACTGTATGAATAGCATCCGCTCCTTTCACACCCTTCCCTACTTCTTCAATCGTATCAAACGGAAAAGCGCTTCTTAGCAAATCTTCCAGTGCCAGTTCATGTACTTCGCCCTGCAATTGCATAGAGCCTTGCCCCTGCTTACGTACCATTTCTTCGGTTAATTTTTTCTGATCATCGAGCTGCTTTTTTAATTCCAGCATTTGCATCTGATGTTCTTTTTCTTTTAAAGAATTACGTTCCTGCTCCTGTTTTTTTATTTGCTCGGTAAACTGTTCACGTTCTTGCTGAAGTTTTTTCTGAATAGTGATTTCGAGTTCCGCTTCTTTATTTTTTATTTCTTTTTCTTTTAATAAAAACTCTAATTCTTTACCCTGGCTTTCTTTTAATTTTTGTGCTTTTTCGGCAAGCTCTTTATTCAGCAATTCCATTTGCATCTGCATTTCAGAAGCTGCTTTTTTAGTAGCTTCCTGCTCCAATACCGATTTCTGTAATCTTACTTTATCTGCAACGATGCGCTCCTGATCTTCCTGTTGTTTTTTTATGTGTTCCAGCTGCTGTTCTACAAGGCGTTCTTTATCTGCAAGATCTTTCTGATCTTTATTGAAGCGCTCAACATACCTTGCTTTTATTTTGCCTTCTATTTCGGCAGATATAGCGTCTCCTAGCTGAAACTCGTGTTTACAATTAGGGCATTTAACGGTTGATGGTGTACTCATGATAACAATACTAATTAAATAATTTGGATAGCCACGAATGGGATACTACAAGAAAACATTAAATGTATTCGTTCAGTTTTTTTATAAGAATTTCCATTCCTTCAACGGCTTTGGCTTTTATGACAGTAAGATTTTTAATGTAATCCAGGTTAAAATCGCCCGGATCAATTAAGAACTTTGGTACTGTACTATCTACTACATGTATGAGGTTAGCAGCAGGGTATACATTTAAAGAAGTGCCTATGGTAATAAAAATATCAGCTTCTTCGGCTAAGGCTGTGGCCTTATCCATTTCAGGAACAGCTTCTCCAAACCACACGATATGCGGACGAAGTTGGGAGCCTTCTTCACAAAGATCGCCCTCTCTGATTTCCCAGTCGTCGAGGTCATATATTAAATCGCTTGAAACACTGCTGCGGCTTTTCATGATCTCGCCATGCAGGTGTAGTACTTTTTTACTACCGGCACGCTCATGCAAATCGTCGATATTTTGAGTAATAACCTGTACATCAAATTTCTTTTGCAATTCGGCTACAAGCTTATGAGCCTCATTAGGGCTCGACTCCATAATTTGCTTACGCCTTTGATTATAAAAATCCAATACCAGTTTTTGATTTTTGGTCCAGGCGCTATACGTTGCAACTTCTTCTATTTTATATTCTTCCCATAAGCCACCGGCATCCCTGAATGTCTTAATCCCGCTTTCTGCACTCATTCCTGCGCCACTAAAAACAACTATCTTTTTTTTCTTCATGGATATCGGTCAATAAACTTTAAACAATCTACAAACATTATGTAGATTATGTTTTAGCTTATTTTAAATTTACACAAAAATATATAATTCGCTATGAATTATTTATTCTACAGACGCTAAATATTTAAAAAACAGGTAATTTTACACAGATAAAAACTAACACTTAACTATGAAATTTTTTATTGACACCGCAAATTTAGGGCAAATTAAGGAAGCGCAGGATCTTGGAGTATTGGATGGAGTAACCACAAACCCTTCGTTAATGGCCAAAGAAGGCATTAAAGGACAGGATAACATCTTAAAACACTATGTTGACATTTGTAAAATTACAACAGGCGATGTGAGTGCGGAAGTTATTGCTACCGACTTTGAAGGAATGGTGCGTGAAGGAGAGGCTTTGGCTGAACTTCATGAGCGTATCGTCGTAAAAATACCTATGATAAAAGAGGGCTTAAAAGCCATTAAATACTTCAGTGAAAAAGGCATTAAAACCAACTGTACACTGGTTTTTTCGGCAGGACAAGCACTTTTGGCAGCTAAAGCAGGTGCTACTTATGTATCGCCATTTGTGGGCCGTTTAGATGACATTAGCCAGGATGGTATGGAGTTGATCTCTGACATCCGTATCATATTTGATAATTACAATTATGATACTCAAATTTTAGCGGCTTCTGTGCGCCATCCCTTACATATTATACAATGTGCTAAACTGGGTGCTGATGTTATTACCGCGCCATTATCAGCGATTGCTGCTTTGTTAAACCATCCTTTAACGGATAAAGGTTTGGCTCAGTTTTTAGCAGATGCTAAGAAATAAGATGCTTTGAATTTAACGGAGAAGGGCTTCACAATCGTGAGGCCTTTTTTGTTGGGGATAATCCAGAACAACATCTCCCACCCTTCGGGCACCCTCTTGGAAAGAGGGAATTAGAAATTCTCAAATAGGAAATTAAATTTAAACAGGAAAGACTAACAAATTCCTCCTTTGAAGGAGGTGGCCGTAGGCCGGAGGATGTTATTAAGCTTACGTAGGTATTGACTTTAAACAAACCCCAGTTTATAATGCACCACTTTTTTGGTTTCAAAGAATTCTTCTTTAAAGTAATCTTTTAGGTCGTAGAACGTGGCTTTATCGTAATGAGGTCCAAATTCTTCTTTAAGATCCCCCCCTTTTAAATACAGGATTCCATTAGGAAGATCATTAAAATTTTCTTTTAAAATTTTGCGGTAAATCCAGTTATAAAATGCCGGAAATTCAGTAACGGCACGACTTACAATAAAATGGTAGCGGTCGTTTATTTTCTCTGCACGCTCGTGCTCTGCCGTTACATTGGTAAGACCAAGGCCTGCAGCTACTTCCTGAACCACTTTAATTTTTTTACCGATCGAATCTACCAGATGAAACGTACATTCCGGAAACATAACTGCCAGAGGAATTCCGGGAAAACCGCCACCGGTGCCCACATCCAGGATTTTAGTCCCGGGTTTAAACTGAATGACTTTAGCAATGCCCAAAGAATGCAATACATGGCGTTCAAATAAAAGGTCAATATCTTTACGGGAAACAACATTAATCTGTGCATTCCAGTGCAGATAGAGGTCGTACATTTTTTCGAATTGTTCCTGCTGGTGTTTTGTCAGATCAGGAAAATAGTTAAGGATAATATCAGGTTTCACGAATTAAATTTTATTTTCCTGGTTTTTAAGAATATTGTACAAAAATTCCCTTGCTCTAAACAGCTGTGCTTTCACCGTACCAACCGGGAGATCCAGTTTCAGTGCTATTTCTTCATAGCTCAGTTCTTCGTAATAGCGCATTTTTACCAGTTCTTTGTAGCGTGGTTTTAGTTTTTCCACTACATCCCTCAGCATTTCTACCTTTTGCTTTTTAATGATATTTTCTTCAGGATCTAAGGTTTGCGATTTAATATTTTTTGAGAACTCCTGACCTTCATCATTTTCCATTTTAGTATCGAGGGAAAATGCCGTATTTTTTTTCTTATTCCTTAAAAAATCAATGGCATTGTTACTGGCTATTTTAAACAGCCACGTGCTAAAGGCATAGGTTGGAGTATATTGTTCGAGTCGTTTAAAAGCCCTGCCAAAGGCTTCAATGGTAAGATCTTCGGCATCATCTTTATTATTGCACATACGCAACATTGTAAAATAGACCGATTCGCGATAGCGGTGTAATAATTCCGCATAAGCTTTTTGGTCGCCATGATGCAAAGCTTGCTGTATAAGCTTATAATCATAAACAGCTTTGGTAGTTAATTTATCATTTGGGTCTAACTCTTCCATTTATTAGGCTTATGAAATATTTTACTGATGTGAAAAACCGGGTAAATCATTAATAATACAAATTCATAAAAAAATGCCGTTGCCCACATATCGGGCTCGTTTAGTTTTTTTGCCACTTTCCTAAAGATAATCATTTGCAGGCATATTTTCAATAATAAACCTGCCAAAGCGCTAATAAAGGTTGCTTTAAAGCATAATAAAACAAAAAACAATATATAAAACCCGTATTGAAGGATATATCCCAGAGTTATTTTAAGCTTACTGCTGGCATTATAATGCGGTGCAGTTGTAAGATGCCTTTGTTTTTGACGTTTCCAACCCAGAAAAGTGTCTTTGGCAAGGGAATAGGTAATGGAGTCGTGCGATACAACAACCGTGGTATTCTCCGGAGTGCAGGCTTCATTAATAAAAAGATCATCGTCGCCCGACTGAATATGGTAATGTTTTGAAAAGCCTTTTTGTTTGTAGAACAGGCTCTTTTTATAGGCCAGGTTTCTTCCAACACCCATATAACCTTTGCCTTTAATAGCAGCCGACAAATAATTAGCGGCAATTAAAAACGTATCGAACCGAATGATCTTATTTAAAAATCCCGATTCTTTTTTATAAGCGCCATAACCAAGCACTATTTCTTTGGTAGTGCTAAAACCATTGCTCATTTCGCTGATCCAGTGTTCATTGGCCGGAAAGCAATCGGCATCCGTAAATAAAAGCTGATCGTGCGTAGCGCCTTTAATACCAACTAATACAGCAAACTTTTTACCGTGTTTGTAATAGCTATCTTCTTTAATATTTACTTTTTTCAAATTCGGGAAAATCTTCGCGAATTCGTCAATCACATTTTCCGTATTATCTATGGAGCAGTCGTTTACCACAATAACTTCAAACTCGGGATAATCCTGTACCAGTATTTTTGGTAAGAACTCCGTGAGGTTATCGTCTTCGTTTCTTGCGCAAATAATAACCGAAATAGGTTCTTTTTTACCTGCCTTACCACCAGATAGATCAGGGTTAGCCGCAGCATTGGCATTTTTACTGCCAACAGGAAGGATATTGATAAAATAATGAATAATGATGCCCGCTACCGACAATCCAAAAGCAATTAACAGGAGTTCATTCACTCCAATCTCAACAAAACCGGGAAAATACATGTAACAAAAATAGCATCGATTAAGCTTGCTAATAAATGTATATTTGCATTTATTAAACAAAGAAATTAACAATGCTAACTGGAGTAAAAGCCGTTATTTTTGACATGGATGGGGTAATTATTGATTCGGAGCCACTATGGCGAAGAATTATGGTCCGAAGTTTTACAGAGGCAGGTATTCCATTTACCGAAAACGATTGCCGTATTACCACGGGTTTGCGCTTTAAAGAAGTGGCAGCTTATTGGTTCAAAAAACATAATATGCACCATATTCCTATTCCCGAATTTGATGCTTTGGTCATTAAACGGCTTTCTGAGCTTATTATAGAAGAAGGGACTGCCATGAAAGGCGTGAATAAAGCGTTGGAATTGTTAAAGCAAAACGGTTATAAAATAGCCATTGGCACCTCTTCCAATACAGCATTTATGAATACAGTAATAGATGCGTTAAAAATTAACAGCTATTTTGATGTGTTATGTTCTGCAGAGCATATGGCTTACGGAAAACCACATCCTGATGTGTTTTTAGCCTGTGCAGCTCAAATGGGTGTTGATCCTAAAGAATGCCTGGTGATAGAAGATTCTATAAACGGCATTGTTGCGGCTAAAGCGGCGCAAATGAAAGTACTTGCTATTCCTGACGAAGAAAGTAAGCATAATCCTAAGTTTGCTTTAGCTGATTACCGACTCAATTCCTTAGAAGAATTTTTGGTTTAGAGACTTACTCTCCACTATTCCTCAAAAAACTATTTAGAGGTAACATGGCTTTAAATACTTTAGCTACATACGTTGGAAAATTTTTATCCATTACCTGCGCATCCGTAATATCATGCACTACTATAAAACTTTTATGCTGAAGCAAGTCAAGGTCAGGATGTGTTTTCTCATACCCTTTAGGAGCTGTTTTCAATTTATCTTCTTCTGACAATCCTCCGAAATAGGTTTTAAAGTCTTTGGCAGCAAGAATCTTCCTGAACTCTTTGCTATTATAATCAATTTCCTGCCTGATGGCTGCAAGTACTTCAGGCATTGGTTGCCATGTACCTCCCGCCAGGAAGCTCTTTCCGGGTTCTATATGAATGTAGTAACCGGCGATCATCGATTTTTTTCCTCCCGGATTAATACTTGCTCCCATGTTTAATTTATAGGGCGATTTGTCTTTGCTAAAACGCACATCTTTATTAATACGAAACAGGCATTTTTTTGCTTCCAGTCCTATCAATAGTTTATCAAAAACGATTGATTTATCAATGACCGATTTTACAATGGCTTCAAATTCCGCTTTAGACGTTTCGTATGTTTTTCTGTTCTCATCAAACCACTCTTTGCGGTTATTCTTTGCCAGTTGCTTTAAAAATTTTAAAGTTGTTTCCATCTGTGTGATCCTATTAAGTAATTGAATGTGTTGATTGACGTGTTTTAAAATAATCCATAATCAGTACCGTATTTAGCAGTAAGCTTAGGCAATAAAAAAAGTCTTCGAGTGGTATGCAAAAAAACCGGATAGCCATATTTTCCTGGTCATTATAATAAACAATAGGCAAGCCTGTTATCAGTCCATCGAATACCAGGAATGGGATTAAAGCTACAAAAAAAGAGAAATAAAAACGTCCCATGTGTTTAAATTTATAGATAAAAGCCGTTATAAAAACAACCGCAAAGCAAATGCCTGCATTTACGATGGTATAGATTTTATTATAAAACAGTACGCACGATGCCAACGATAAAACCAATACAATAATCGTTACCAGCTTGGGTTTTGTGACGATTTCTTTTATTACATAGGCATTTAAACATTCATAAATAAAAGCGCAGGAATAAGGAACTACTATAAAAAATAATACTTCTTCGATTGGTAAATTAAACACATGAATGCCACAGATATAATCGGGATTAAAACGCCATACACCATGTGCCGTAAAATAAATATCCCATAATACAAATAAGGTAGCATTAACGAATATGGCCGGTAGCAGGTATTTCCACAACTTATAAAAAGCCACTTTTTTATCAAAACTCAGCAAAATTGGAAAGATAACACTCAAAAAATCGAGTAGTAAATATGTGTAATGCGAATTCATGGGTATACGATCAAATATACTGTTTTAGATCAGGCAAAAATATAAAGAGCCGCAAAAAATACAACCTGCACAACAAAAAAAGCTTTTGCCGTTATGTTAGGTTTTTTAGAAAGCTCGGCATCAGAAAAAACATGAATGACAAAAGAAATGATGAACCAGGCAATGTAGTTTTGCAAAGGAATACGGGCGTTTTGCCAATACCAGAAATCGAATCTGGCCGCACTTTGTTCAATAAAAAAATCGAGTGCTACCATCAGTATAGCTGCAAAAAAGGCATTGACATATTTATTACTGAAACTAAAAAACTGCGATGTGGCATAAATAAGCAATGCCCAATTAAGACCAATTAACAAAGGCACAGACAACCATTTAATGCCCAAGGCAGACCCATAATGGTAATGGCCAAATATGAGCCCGGTTTTAACACCGGCTACTTCTACAAAATACCCTGCCAAAGCCACACCTGTCATAACTGCGTAAAACTTCCATTTGGTTTGTCCACTTGTTATTAACAGTAATAAACCGGACAATAACAGGTTAAAGGGTGTTAATGCCCTAAAATAGGCCGGGCTTATTAAAAAACCGATGAACCCCACAAGGTGAAAAATGACAATAATGGTAACAGGCAGATGCTTTTTGAGGAATGTCATTCGTAACAATTTAGTAATATAATGATCAGATTAAAAGTCAATAAATTTAGTTTTTTTACCTCATAAATTATAAAAAACTATTGGAGCATAATTATTATATTTGGTTGATTATTGCGAATTCCAATACTATGCAAACACAAAAAATTCCTTATATAAACCGGGAAATAAGCTGGCTCTCATTTAATGACCGGGTACTTCAGGAAGCTTCCGATTCAACAACACCACTTATTGAACGCCTTAAATTTTTAGGCATTTTTAGTAATAACCGCGACGAGTTTTACCGGGTTAGGGTAGCAACCATTAACAGGCTGAGCAAGCTTGGTAAAAAGGCCATAGCCGTATATGGAGACGATCCTAAAGAATTATTACAAAAATTACAACGCAAGGTAATTGAACAGCAACAACGTTTTGAAGCCATATACCAGGAATTATTGCATGAGCTTGCCAAAGAAAATGTGTTTATCATTAACGAAAAGCAGCTAAATCCCGAACAACAAATTTTCGTAAAAGATTATTTTCATAACGAAGTCGTATCTACCCTATTCCCTATTATGGTAGACGAGTATAAGGCTTTCCCTTATATGAAAGACAAATCGGGATATTTATTTGTAAGGCTCATTGCTAATAACAGTAAGCAAAAGAATAAATATGCTTTAATTGAAATTCCTTCAAAAACAAATACCCGCTTTATTATTCTGCCACAGGAAAAAAACAAAAAGTATATTATTTTGCTGGATGATGTCATTCGTTTCAACGCCAACGAAATGTTTTCTGTATTTGGTTACACGGTTAAAGAAGCCATCAACATAAAATTAACCCGCGATGCAGAACTTGACATTGACCACGATGTAAGTAAAAGTATGCTCGAAAAGATTTCTAAAAGTGTAAAAGACCGTAAGAAAGGGCTGCCTGTACGTTTTGTTTATGATAGTCATATGAGTCGTGAAATGCTTGGTTTTATTATGAAAAAACTAGGCATGGACAAAAAAGACAATGCTATTCCGGGTGGTAGATATCATAATTTTAAAGATTTTATCCGCTTCCCAAATATTGGCGAGAAAAAATTAGTGTATAACCATCCGCCTGCACTCGATCATAAATATTTAGAGAATATACATACCAGTATCTTACAGGTGATCAAGCAAAAAGATATATTATTACATTATCCTTATCATACGTTTGATCATATTATTACTTTACTAAGGGAAGCCTCTATTGATCCTACCGTTGAATCTATAAAAATTACATTCTACAGGGTAGCCGATTCTTCAAAAATTGCCAATGCCCTGATCAATGCTATTAAAAATGGTAAAAAAGTAACCGTATTGGTTGAGTTGCAGGCTCGTTTTGATGAAGAGAATAATATTTACTGGGCCAATAAACTTCAGGAAGAAGGCGCTACTGTTATTTATGGTGTTCCGGGATTAAAAGTTCACAGTAAGCTTTTTTTAATTACAACCCGTGTCAATGGGAAAGAAATAAAATATGCTCATATTGGAACAGGTAACTTCAATGAGAAAACAGCGAGGATCTATACAGATTTCAGCTTACTAACCGCTGATAAAAACATTACGGAAGAAATAACCAACGTTTTTGATTTTTATACCAACAACTTTAAAACCGGCAACTATAAGCACCTGGCGGTTGCTCCGTTCTTTATGCGTCAAACATTTGTTAACCTTATCAATAAGGAAATAGAAAACGCTAAAGCCAAAAAGAAAGCTTATATGGTCCTTAAAATGAACAGTCTGGTTGATAAGGATATGATCACTAAATTATATGAAGCATCACAGGCAGGAGTTAAAATAACATTGATCGTTCGTGGAATCTGTTCACTGGTTACCGAAATTCAGGGCTTCAGCGATAACATAAAAGCATACAGCATTGTAGATAAATACCTTGAACATGCCCGGGTATTTATTTTTGGTAACAACGGCGACGAAAAAATCTATATTACTTCTGCAGACTGGATGAGTCGAAACCTTGATAGCAGAAGCGAGGTAGCGGTTCCTATATACAGTCCTGAAGTAAAAAAACAAATTAAAGATATCATCGATATACAATTATCAGGAAATACAAAGGTGCGTATCCTTGACAGGTTGCAGCAAAACTTTTACATTTCTCCTAAACTTGGCGAACGAAAAATACGCGTGCAGGACGAAATTTATAATTACCTGAAAAAAGAAAAAGAAGCTTACTTTAAAACATTAACGCATTCTAAAAAACACATGGCCTCCTTATGATCTTTGCAGCTGTAGATATTGGAAGTAATGCCATGCGATTATTATTTTGCAGAGCATATGAAGTCAACGGAAAGCCTGTTTTTAGTAAGGAAGAGTTGATTCGTTTACCTATTCGTTTAGGTGAAGATGTGTTTTTGAATGGTAAAATTTCCGAAAAAAAAGCTGACAAACTTACTACTGCCATGCGTGGCTTTAGCGAATTAATTAAAGTATACGAAGTTGATGCCTACAGAGCCGTTGCTACCAGCGCTATGCGTGATGCCTCTAATGGTCTGGAGGTTATTGAACGAATTCAAAGAGAAGCAGGTATAACGGTTGAGATTATTGATGGAAAAGTAGAAGCACAATTGGTATTTTCGAATCACATTGAAGAAATGCTGAACCCGAAACATGCGTATTTATATATCGATGTTGGTGGTGGAAGCACTGAATTAACGCTCTATTATAATCATAAAGTGATGGCCTCGAGGTCGTTTAATATTGGTACTGTAAGGATGTTATTGGATAAAGTAGAAAAAGACGAATGGGATAAAATGAAATCCTGGATCAAATCTACGACTCTTGGAGTAAGGCCTTTAAGTGCTATTGGTTCTGGCGGAAACATCAACAAGATCTTCAAGATGACCAAAAAAGATAATAAGAGTTTGAGTTACAATAAGCTTAAAGGCATTAATGACATGCTCAATTCTTATACGTATAATGAGCGTGTGGAAGTACTGGGGTTAAAGCCTGATCGCGCGGATGTTATTATTCATGCCTCAAAAATTTTCATTACCATTATGAAAACTGCCGACATTGAAAATATCTTTGTTCCTCAAATTGGTTTATCTGATGGTATTGTGCACGACCTTTACGATAAGGCAAAAGCAAGTATCTTAAGGTAATTTTAATTTATTTCTCTGCCAGATAAATAGCGGCAAGGCCTAAGCCAACTGAACTAAAAGAAGCCTTTTTATATCCTGTTTTCTCCAATATAGCTGTAAAGCGCTCGTTATCCGGAAATGCTTTAATGGATTCAGGTAAATAAGTATAAGCCCTTGTATCTTTCGAAAACATCTTTCCTAAAGTAGGCGTAATGTATTTGAAATGAAAATTATAAAATTGCTTTACAGGAAATTTACGGGGCGAAGAAAATTCAAGGATACAAAGCTGTCCACCCGGTTTTAACATACGCAGCATATTAGCCAAGCCTTTTTCGAGGTGTTCAAAATTTCTCACACCAAAACCAACCGTAATAGCATCTATCGAATTATCAGGTAAATCACAGGTTTCAGCATCGCCATATTGCAAAGTGATGGTCTTGTCAAAATTTAGTTTAGTGATTTTTTCCCTGCCAAATTTCATCATCCCTTCACTGATATCAATACCTGTAACAGAAACAGGGTTTAATTTCATTGCTTCAATAGCGAAATCTGCAGTACCTGTTGCTACGTCTAAAATATGTTTCGGCTTTTTATCTGCTATTAGTCTGATGCATCTTCTTCTCCAACCTTTATGAATTCCAAGAGATAAGAGCGAGTTTAAAAAATCGTAACGAAAAGCAATGTTATCAAACATTTGAGCTACCTGCTCTTTTTTTGATTCGTTATTATTATAGGGTGTAATTGGTTCCATATTATTCCCGCTGATCTCGCGGATTTTCGCAGATTTATAAAATTATATGAAATTTATCCGTGCCGATTTGCGAAATCTGCGGGACAATTTATTTCACAAAATCAAGCTTCAAAGCCTCTTCCAGCAATTGCTCTTTATCAACTGGCACTACACCAATCTTTTCACACACCAGTCCACCGGCTAAATTAGAAATGGATGCCATCACTACCGGATTAACATGCAGTGCCACTAATAAGGCGGCTACACTTATTACCGTATCCCCCGCCCCGCTTACATCTGCAATACTGCGGATGTGTGCCGGAATATGTTCCTTAACTGAACGCGAATTTGTAATCACTCCTTTTTCGGCAAGCGTTACAAGTGCCGTATCAAATTTTTGTTTTACTCTAAAACTACTAATAGCACGTTGTAATTCATTGATGTTGTCCGAACTTATATCCATTTTCAAACCTTCTCTCAGTTCTTTCAAATTAGGTTTAAATAATGTCACTCCTTTATACGAATTAAAGTTCCTGGTCTTAGGATCTACACAAGTTGGAATTCCCTTGCTCCTGGCAAGTTCTACCACCTTACTGATTAACTTGGGTGTGATCAATCCTTTATTATAATCTTCAAATAAAATGACATCAATTTTATCATGCTGAATAATATAAGAGATCAGTGTAATTAATTGTTGCGTTTCGGCAGCCGTAATATCTTCTTCGATCTCTTCATCAATACGTAATAACTGATGGTTGTTTCCTATCACACGGGTTTTTTCAGTGGTAATACGATCACGCGATTTCAAAATCCCTTTCTGACTCAGTTTTTGTTTTTTCAACAGGTCAAGGAAAGTTTGTCCTTCATAATCAATTCCTATTACCGAACACAAAATAGGATTAGCTCCCATAGCCTGTATGTTAAGAGCCACATTAGCAGCACCTCCCAGACGTTTCTCCTTTTTTTGGATAGCAATAATAGGAACCGGAGCTTCAGGAGAAATACGATTCACTTTCCCCCACATATAACTATCAATCATCACGTCACCAATAATTAATACGTTTAAATTATTAAACGATTTAAAGATCTCGCGGATGTGTTCTTTTTTTACAGATAATTTTTTCATTTTTTAAAAACAGTTGTTTGATGTTTGTTGTTTGCTTTGGATATATCTAACAACAAAAAACTTAAATCTTAACTCAATTTTAGAATAGCCTCTTTCATTCTCTTCAAGGCTTCCCTTAATTTATCTTCGGAGGTAGCATACGAAAAACGGATGTATTTATCATCTCCAAACGCAGCGCCCGGTACTAAAGCAACGTATGCCACATCTAATAAAAACAGAGAAAGATCCGTAGCGTTGTTTACCGTAAATCCATTATAGGATTTACCAAATAAAGCAGATACTTCGGGATAAACATAGAACGCACCTTGCGGGGTATTGGTTTTAAATCCCGGAATTTCCTTCATTAACTCCAATACTAAATTTCTTCTTTTTAAAAACGCATCACGCATGTAGTGTGTACTTTCGGCAGGGAGTTCCATTGCCGCATGCATTGCCTTTTGAGTAATACTGCTGGTTGCAGAAGTAAACTGCCCCTGCATTTTATCACAGGCTTGTGCAATCCATTTTGGAGCAGCCATAATGCCGCCCCTCCAGCCTGTCATTGCAAAACCTTTTGATACGCCATTAATTGTAATTACCCTGTCTTTAATATCCGGAAACTGAGCCATGCTCTCATGCCCACCAACAAAATTAATGTGCTCATAAATTTCGTCACTCATAATGTAAAGCTCGTCATGTTGTTTTACCACATCTGCAATAGCCCTTAACTCTTGTTTGCTATAAACAGAACCCGTAGGATTACATGGAGTGCTAAACATCATCATACGCGTTTTAGGCGTAATATGCGCTTTTAATTCTTCAGCCGTAATTTTAAAATCGTTCTCTATTGTTGTATCAATAATAACGGGAACACCACCGGCCAGTTTCAGGATCTCTAAATAGCTTACCCAAAACGGAGCTGGAATAATAACTTCATCGCCCGGGTTGATGAGGCATAACACAGCGTTGGCAATACTTTGCTTAGCACCTGTAGAAACCACAATATCATCCGGAGAATAGTCCAGATTATTGTCGCGTTTAAATTTGTGTGCGATTGCCTGTCTTAATTCTACATAACCACTCACGTGCGTATAGTAACTAAAATTATCGTTTATGGCTTTAATGGCAGCTTGCTTTACAACATCAGGTGTTGCAAAATCAGGCTCACCTAAACTTAAGCTTATAATATCTATTCCCTGTGCTTTTAACTCACGGCTTTTACGCGCCATAGCAATGGTTTGCGACTCTGAAATAAGGTTTACTCTATCTGATAAATGTGTCATTAAACAGGTTTTAAAATGCGTAACAAATCTAACAATTTGAATAACATCTCAAACTTAATTTCTACTAATTTTATTGAGGAAAATGTTATCAATTTTTGTTGTAATTATGTGCGCAATTGCCTAATTTTCAAACTATCAAATCGCACCATTATTATGAATTATTGGCTTATAAAATCAGAACCATTTAAATACAGCTGGGATCAATTTAAAAAAGATAAATCTACTACCTGGGATGGTGTAAGGAACTACGCAGCCCGCAATAACCTCAGATCCATGAAAAAAGGCGATCTGGCTTTTTTTTACCATAGTAACGAAGGGCTTTGTATTGTTGGCATTGCCAAAGTAGTAAAAGAACATTACCAGGATCCTACCACCAAAGAAGAAGCCTGGCTTGCAGTAGATTTTGCGCCTTTTAAAGCCTTAAAAAAACCGGTAACATTAGCCCAGATAAAAGAAGATCCTTTATTACAAGACATGCAATTGGTAAAACTCTCCCGTTTATCGGTAGGAGCTGTAAAAGCAGAGGAGTTCGACCATATCTGTATGCTCGGAGGTCTTTAATGATTATTTAACATACAGAAAAAGAACGTTAAAATGTGTAATGAATTCTCGTTGAAACCGTTATAACTTAAACACCTAACTTTAAAACCCTGAACCTAAAATAGCCTGATTATGAAACGTATCACAACTTTGCTCGCTTTATTTTTATCGCTTTCTTTTTATGCGCAAAAAGGCCCTTTCCCGGCGCTGGCAGGCCATACCTTAGAAGGCACAAGCATTAATCTTCCTTTGGCAGGTACTAAAAAATTTACCATTGTAGGGATTTGTTTTAAAAGAAGTGCCGAAGAAAATTTAAAAACCTGGATCCAGCCCATGTACGAAACCTTTGTGGCTAAGGCCAGCGGTGCTGATTATTTTGACGTTGCCAATTACTACGATGTGAATTATTATTTTATTCCGTTGATCAGCGGTTTTAAAAAGGCTGCCGCCGATTTTAAAGCAGCCACGCAAAAAGACCTTTGGAAAAATGTTATTGATTGCGATACAGACATTGCGGTTCTTAAAGCCCAGTTAAAGCCTGCTGATGAGGGTTTACCATACTTTTACGTGATTGACACGAACGGTAAAATCATTGAAGTGGTTTCCGGAAAATTTTCGGAAGATAAAATGGATAAACTACAAGAAGCAATTGATTAAATTATTGAAAATGATGGGAAGTCTTAGCATCGCTACTATAGATATATGATAAAAATAGTTTATAGGGCTTGTACTTTCTTTATCGTTATATGCATTAACAGTGCGGCTGTCTCCCAAATTAACCCCATCCAGGTTTTATCAAAGTACATTAAAATAAAAAGTGTTTCCGGTAATGAAAAAGCTGCCGGGCAATACATGAAAAAATTGTGTGAAGATTTTGGTTTGTGCACAACCGTTTTTTCTGATACAGATTCTTCTTATAATTTTTGCGCCTCTCTTTTACCTTTAGAAAAAAACCTGCCTTCTGTTCTTTTGATCAATCATATGGATGTGGTTCCTGTTGACGAAAAAGGAAGTTGGAAACATCCGGCTTTTTCCGGGATTGTAGCTAAAGACACCTTATATGGCCGTGGAACCATTGATATGAAAGGTTTAGCCGTAATGCAGTTATTTGCATTGAAAAAAATAAAAGAAAGAGGAGTATCAGATTCATTAAAAACAAATAGTATTATTTTATTTTTATCAGGCGAGGAAACCGGCGGACTCAATGGCGCAGCCAAAATGATTAAGCCCGATATTTTAAATCAGTTAAATCCATTAGTTGTATTTGGCGAAGGCGGTGGTGGATTAAAAGGTGTGATTGATGGCAAAGAAAATGAACTGTGTTTTTTTGTATCTAATGCCGAGAAAAAAAGCCTGTGGCTAAAACTGGAAGCAACTGTTAAATCTCATGGGCATGGCTCTATTCCTTCTTCTAAAACAGCCAACCGTTTATTATTAAAAGCGATTCAAAAAATTGAAAATACCGAAGAGCGTATTGTCATTGATAAAAATGCAGAACAAACTTTTAAAGCTCTGGGTCATATTATGGGCGGTTACAAAGGTTTTATTTTAAAGCATATTAATTGGTGGATTTTTAAACCTCTGCGTAAAAAAGTAATTCACTCCAACGAGGCATTACAAACTCTGGTAACCAACTCCTATCAATTAACGCAAATTCAAAATCCGCAGGGCGCTATCAATCAGGTATCGCAAACTGCTGCAGCTTATTACGATTGCAGGCTATTGCCTAATAAATCAGAAAAGCCTTTTTTGATGAAATTATTATTTCGGATTGTTGATCCCAGAATAAAAATCACCATTCTTGACGAATCTCCTGAAGCCGAACCTTCTAAGCTGGATGTTCATTACGAGCGACTAAAGCACTCTATACAACATACTTTTCCCAGCGCGCATATTATTCCTTTGTTATTTCCGGCAACGACTGATAACAGTTATTTTAGAAATGTAAAAGTGCCTACATTCGGAGTTTTACCTTTTGAGCTAACGAAAGATATGGTTGAAAGTGTGCATGCTAATAACGAAAAAATTCCGGTAATAGCTCTAGACCAGGGCATTAAAATATATGAAGATCTGCTCATCTTCTATCAGGAATAAGCACTAAAAAAACCTGATAAGAATACATAACTCTTATCAGGTTTCCTAAACAAACAAAACAACACCCCTAATGATTTTTTTGCTTTAAGAATAAAGTGAAAAGAAAAAAACCTAAAACAAACACACATACAACCGGTAAAGCAAACTGGTAATCGATGGAAGAAATAATAGTATTCATAACGTATATATTTAGAGTGTTAGACAATTCTAAATGATTATACATCCCTTGTTTTCTAAAAGTTCAGACCAATATATAAGTGGCTGTGTTTCTAAAATAAGTGGTCGGTTTAATACGGTTTAATGAAAAAGCCCTTTCAGAATATAAACTGAAAGGGCTTTAATTTAATGTTTATCAATTTATTGAAGAAGGCTCAATAATGGTTTCCTGTCAATAAAACCGCCACCAATTAAATCGTCGCCTTCATAAATAACCGCGCTTTGGCCGGGTGCAATACCTGTAGCCGATTCATGGAACACAATATTCAGTTTATTGTCGATTGTATTAATGGTGCTTAAACGGCCGGCATCTTTGTAACGAATTTTAGTAAGTGCTACATAATCCTGCGGCAACGAGTCGTATTTAATTAAATTAAAATCACGCACATTTATTTCCTGTTCTTTCAGGTCTTCCAAATCGCCTAACACAACCGTATTGGTTTCAGGAATAATTTCTTTGACAAAAACAGGTTCTCCCATAGCCAGATCCAGTCCTTTACGTTGGCCTATTGTATAAAACGGATAACCACGATGTGTTCCTACTTTTTTTCCTTTAAATACATAATCCCCACCTTCTACACTTGCCTCCAAATCAGGCAAACGGTGCTTTAAAAAAGCGCGGTAATCATTATCAGGTACAAAACAAATATCATAGCTCTCGCTTTTATTAGCGAGGTCAATAAAGCCTGCATCTTTTGCCATTTGCTTGATCTCCGGTTTTTTGTAACCACCTAAAGGAAACATCGTACGCTTCAAACTTTCCTGCCCAAGACCCCATAATACATAAGTCTGGTCTTTAGTTTGATCGAGCCCTTTAAAAATAATTTTACGGTTATTTTCTTCTCTTAACTGTGCATAGTGCCCTGTTGCAATAAACTCGCAATCCAGCATATCGGCACGTTTTAGCAAGGCTTCCCATTTTATATGTGTATTACATAATACGCAGGGATTAGGTGTGCGACCTGCAAGGTATTCTTCTACAAAATTATTGATGATATGATCGCCAAACTCTCCACGGATATCTAAAATATAATGCGGGAAACCAAACGTAACAGCCATAGAACGGGCATCATTGATACTATCCAGACTGCAACAACCGGTCTCTTTTTTACTGCTACCCGACGACTCATAATCCCATGTTTTCATGGTAATTCCTATCACTTCATATCCTTGTTCATGTAACATCATGGCAGCTACGGAACTATCAATCCCTCCACTCATTGCCACTAATACTTTTCCGTGTTTGCTCATTTTTTTATTACTTAAACCATATAGTCAAAAAGAATATAGAGTCTTTATCTGATTTCAATGGTAGTTCTTAAACAACGTTTATTGCTTTATGTTTATTTAAAGTTGATTATTTAGTTGCTTTTTGTACCGGTTTGGTCGTTTTTGATTTAGGGGTTACTGTACTGGTGGTTGTAGTTCCTGCTTTTGGCTTTTCATCTGCCACCTTATTCTTATTAAAAAAGGCCTCTGTTTCAGCTTTAGTGGCTAATTCGCCTGCTGTATACAATTCTTTTTCCTTTACTTTACCGTTAGATCCTCTATAGATCCATGGCCCGATTTTCTTTCCGTTTTTATAATAGCCAATTGCCGCTGCAATGCCGTTAGGAAAATAATACGCATTTTTTCCTTCTAGTTGCCCATTTACATATGTTCCTTCGCCTTTTACAGTATTTTTGTCAAAATATAATTTAAAAGGGCCATCCTGCACATCCATTTTAAAATTACGTTCTTCACTTATAACACCATCCGGGAAATACACCATTTCCTTCCCATTCTTTTTCCCCATACTAAATGTCTCTCGCGACAATAAAACACCTTTATCATCAAAATAAGTCCAGACAGAATCTTTTTGTTCGCTAATGTATTTTCCAAAAGCCATTTTTTTTCCGGTTGGATGAA
Organism: Bacteroidota bacterium; assembly: GCA_040389965.1. GTDB lineage: Bacteria > Bacteroidota > Bacteroidia > B-17B0 > Aurantibacillaceae > UBA4416. Next base: position 109,448 of record JAZJZF010000041.1, on the reverse strand, counting down.
ACATAGTAGAATAGGCTATTTTGCCATCCTGCTTAAAGTTCATAATGACCTTTATACTGTCGAAAGGATAATAATATTTAAATATGCCCTGCGGCTTATCGTCTTTAAATAAACCTTCGTAAACAAGCTTATTTGTTTTATCATCTTTCTTTTTCCAATAGCCCTGCTTTTTGCCGGATGCGTCAACTGTTTGACCATAAGCCGAATAACAAAACAAAAAAACAAAAGCAATAAGAGTATGTCTGATCATAAAAGTGGTTTTTAACTATAACCGTTTTAGGACGCAAAGTTACATTATCCTTGTGTAAAAAGGCTGTTTTTGAAGTTTTTTTTCAAATTTTAAACATTTGTATCTTCTTTGGCTATAACTCCCGTCTTAAACGCACATTTTGGCTTCCAATAAGGCCAGCAGGTTCACATTTTTAATATATTAAATTATGAGAAGTTACCCGAACTGGTGAGGTAGTTCTATTGAGGCTCTCTGAACATAAAAGATCTGTTTTTAAATACCTATAAATGAGTATTTATGGCAAAAAAATAATAAAACTGTATTTTTTTTGTATATATTTGAATAACATAGATTTACATTATGAAAAAATACTACATTTTATTTTTAAGTGCCATTCTAACCAGAGTATCTGCACAGATCCCGGTTATGGGAGCTCTGACAGGTTCAGGAAATGTTTGTTCGGCACCGGCAGCAGCTCAAAGCTATTCTACTTCGGCAACTAACTCGCCTGCTTATTATACATGGTCTTGCTTTCCATCAGCAGGAGTTGTTTTTGGAACACCTTCTAATTCTGTTACCACCATTTCGTTTCCAAATACAAGTACAAATTATACTGTTTTTTGTACAGCAACTAACGGTAATGGTACAAGTGCAAGCGCAAGCTCGTTGGCTGTAAACGTTTTTGAAACACCAACAGTTACATTTTCAGGAGCTAATAGCTTTTGCCAGGGTTCTTCTACTAATTTATCGGCAAGTCCAACCATTGTTTCAGCCAGCTCAACTTTATCTTACTATTGGTCTCCCTCAATAGGTTTGAACTCTACAACAAATTATTCTGTAACAGCAAATCCAAATACTAATACTACTTATACTGTATTACTTACTATTGGCTCTTGTACTAATAGCGTTCAACTACCGGTAAGTGTTAATCCGGCCTGTACGTATGTTTGGCCCGGAGATGTGAATAACGATGGTGTAGCTGATAACCTTGATATCCTGGAACTTGGCCTGCATTTTTCTCAAACAGGACCAAGTCGTTCAATCTTTAGCAATAGCTGGCAGGCATTTTATTCCAACAGTTGGGCAGGTGTTTTAAGCAACGGCAAAAACATGAATTACAGCGATTGTAATGGTGATGGCTCAATTAATGTTGCGGATACAGCTGCTGTGTTTTATAACTATGGCCTGTTACATTCAAAACCATCTGTTCAAACAAGTGCAAATGCTTTATTAAGTGTGGTTCCTGATCAGGCTTTTGTAAATCAGGGAAACTGGGGTACAGCTTCTATATACCTTGGAAATTCAACCAACAACATCAGTACTATAAACGGGCTTGCTTTCTCTATTAATTTTGATCCGTTATTGATAGACCCTAACAGTTTTTATATTGAGTATCCTTCATCATTTTTAAATGTATCAAACCAGAGTTTAAAATTCAGCAAACTTGATTTTAATTCGGGAATGCTTTACACAGCCATTACGCATACAAACAATGTAAATGTGAGCGGTAATGGAAAAATTGCGGTTTTGCATTATAAAATAAACTCAACGATTACAAGCAACGGACTTTTAAATATAGCTTTACTACAGGCCAATCAGTCGGATGCAAGCGGAACTTTGGCATCCCTTACATCGGGTTCTGCCAGTGTAGATGCTATTAGTACGACTGTGGGGATAAAAGACGTAACAGAGAACAGTTCACTTGCTATTTATCCTAATCCTACAAATCAATATGTTCGTGTGTTAAGCACATACTCTATTGAAAAAATTGAGGTAATGAATGTAACCGGTAAATTAATGTTAAGCGAAACTGCAGCAGGTAACGATCACCGTGTAGATGTAAGCAGTTTAGCGGATGGCGTTTATTTTATTACAGTATATGGTAATGATAAGATTCAACGTAAAAAAATAGTTGTACAGCACTAATACTTTTAAAGGCTAAAAAAATAACCGTTCATAAATAATGAGCGGTTATTTTTTTATATCAATTTTAAGATCCATTTTTATGAGATGAAAAATAAGAGTCTTGTTACGAATTTTTTCCTTATAGGAATTATTGTTTCATCACTTGTTGTATCTCCCTATGTGATTGATTTTACATTAATAAGTCGTTTTATTACACTTTCTGTAATGTTGTTTCTGACTGTTTTTGTGATGTATAGACAAGGGTTAAGCTTTACACTGAAGTTAGACCTTCCTCTGTTTTCTTATATGGCTTACACTTTGTTTTGTTGCTGTAGTATATTATGGGCAACCAACACAGCAGAATCTATCTTTGAAAACAGTAAGCTATTACTGAGTCTCATCGTTTTTCTTCTCACCGTTTTTTCATTAAAATTATTTCCGGCGCAGTTTTTCATTGGTATTTTAAAGTTTTCTGTTGTCTTGTTTTTAATTGAATTTACCGTTGGCATCATTCAATTTACAGATATTGAACATTTGGAAAAGTCTACTTTATATGAGCTAACAGGATTAAACGGTCATAAAAATTTATTTTCAAGTTTTCTTTTATTGAATTTATTTTTCCTGATCAATGCCATTTTTAAATTATCCAAACCATGGAAAATTGCTGCCGGAATCTGTATTATTTTAAATCTTTGTGTTATCCTGTTTCTTAAAACAAAAGCGGTATGGATAGGTATTAGCATCAGCATTGTTATATTTATGATTATATCGGTTTCCATAACTGCTCTTAAAAAGATTAAATTTAAAGTAAACATGTATGCTATTATTGCGGGTATTCTCATTATAGCAAATGTGTTCTTTTTAAAAACATTACCTGTTATTATTAATAAAGGTATTGAGTACAATAAAGAGGTTAATGCTCCTGATACAAAAACCATACGGCCCGAACTGGATGATGAACGGTTAGTGCTCTGGAAAAAAACATACCATGTGATTCATCAGCATCTTATAAAGGGTGTAGGTATAGGAAACTGGCAGATCCATTATCCTGATGCGACATTGGCAAATTTATGGAGAGCCGAAGATCTTAATTATACCTTTCAAAGACCACACAATGATTTTTTATGGATTCTCTCTGAAACCGGCTTAATTGGTTTTAATTTGTTTCTTCTGTTTATTGTTTCTATTATTTTTTTACTGTTTAAGGCTGCTGCCAATATCACTCATAATAAACAACTCCGCTACGAGGTAATTTTATGTGCAGCTATGATAGCAGGCTATTTTTCAGCCTCCTTTTTTGATTTTCCAAAAGAACGCATTGAACATCTTATGTGGCTGAGCATCCTGTTAGGATATTCCTATTATCTCATTACACAACATTTTACTTTAAACTCATTCAGAGATCTTATCCTAAATAAAAATGTTTATATGATTACGGGTTGCATCCTGTTTTTTATAACAGGCATTGGATTGATACGATATAAAGGTGAGTTTTATTTAAGAAAGATGTATCATTATAAAAACCAGGCTCAATATATTAAAGTAATTGAAACGTGTAAACAGGCAACTGGTTTTGCATATACGATCGATCCCACCTCGGTACCCATAAGTTGGTATAGTGGCAATGCCCAGGCCGCCCAAGGCAATTACGGAGCTGCCATAGAAGATTTTAAAACTGCTTATCGTTTAAATCCATATAACCGTAACGTATTAAATGATCTTGCATCTGCATATGCATTCAATAATAATATGAATCTTGCTAAAAAATATTATGAAGAGAGTGCAAGAATCAGTCCCCGTTTCGATGATCCTAAATTAAACCTGGCGGCCTTGTATATGAAAGAAGGAAATTATAAAATGGCCAATTTCTGGCTCCATGCACTACATCATCCTTCAGAAAGAAGAACAAACTATCAAAAAATAGTTGATATAAATCTTGGATATCTGCATTAAACAGAAAAAGCATTAACCTATTATTGAAACGAAAGATTCGTTAAACTGAATTCAAATTATGAAGCAATAAATCACGCGCTTCAACTGCATTTTATTTATTTCCGGGGATAGCGGTATTATATAAAAAAATCCATCAGTATTTCAACTGATGGATTTCCAAACAAAAATCGTAACAAAACCTATAGATTGGCTGCTTCTTCAGATAAAGCATTAATGATTTTACTTTCAATTTCCTGAGCAAGATCCGGATTTTCAGCAAAAATGGCTTTTACAGAATCTTTTCCTTGTCCTAATTTGGTGTCTTCATAGCTAAACCATGATCCGCTTTTCTTAATAATGTTTTTCTCTACACCAATATCAATGATTTCGCCTATTCTGCTAATTCCTTCTCCAAATACGATATCAAATTCAGCCATACGGAACGGAGGTGCCAGTTTGTTTTTAACTACCTTAACACGGGTTCTGTTTCCACTAACCACATCGCCGTCTTTGATCTGGCTTATTCTACGAATATCCAAACGAATAGAAGCATAGAATTTAAGGGCATTACCACCTGTTGTTGTTTCAGGGTTACCAAACATCACACCAATTTTTTCACGTAGCTGGTTAATGAAAATACAGCAGCAACCTGTTTTATTAATTGTACCTGTTAATTTACGTAAGGCCTGACTCATTAAACGTGCCTGTAAACCCATACGGCTATCACCCATTTCGCCTTCAATCTCAGCTTTTGGCGTTAAAGCCGCTACTGAATCTATTACTACCAAATCAACAGCGCCTGAACGGATCAAATTATCTGCAATTTCTAAGGCCTGCTCACCATTATCGGGTTGGGAAATTAAAAGGCTTTTAGTATCAACGCCTAATTTTTCTGCATAAAAACGGTCAAAGGCATGTTCCGCATCAATAATAGCTGCAATTCCGCCCGCTTTTTGCACATTAGCAATGGCATGAATAGCCAGAGTTGTTTTACCGGATGATTCCGGCCCGTAGATCTCAACAACACGCCCTCTTGGTAAACCGCCTATTCCTAAAGCTATATCAAGGCCTAAAGAACCGGTAGAAATAGAATCCATAGGTTCTACTACGCTATCACCCAGTTTCATTACTGTGCCTTTACCGTATGTTTTTTCCAACTTGTCTAACGTCAGTTGCAACGCTTTTAATTTTTCGCTACCAACGGTTTTCTTTTCTAAAGTGTCAACCGATTCTTCTGTTTTCTTTGCCATGATATATAATTTAGTTTTAAGTTACAATTTTTATAGTGAGAGCTATTAACAACTTTGCAACAGTCTCAAATCTTTTACAAATCTAAAACAAATTTGAAGCAAAGTGTTGCTATAAATTGTAGCATTACTAAAAATAGCAGTAATATCAAGGAGTATAGAAGGTCAATATTTTTGGATGACAGATTAAAAAACTAAAAATTCAGCTTCCTGATATTCCAGTTTAACGTCTCGATAATTAATAATTGATTGGTTAATACCGGTAAGCCAAGGATCAATTTTAAGGTTTCCAAAGCCATCATAGAACCGATTGTGGCAGGTAATGCACCCAACACCCCATTTTCATCGCAATTTGGCACGTCTTCTGCATCGGGAGGATCCGGAAAAATATCTCTTAGATGTTTACTCCCTTCCACATTAAAAACAGACAGTTGTCCTTCAAAATTTAAAATGCTGCCATACACGAGTGGCTTATTTGTTTTCACGCAGGCGTCGTTTACCAGATAACGGGTATGAAAATTGTCGGTACCATCTACTACCAGATCGAACTGAGAAATAATAGTTTCTGCATTTTGTTCACTTAATAATTCATTAAAGGAATGAATCTGAATATGAGGATAAGCATGTGTTAATTTTTCTTTTGCAACGATTACTTTTTGTTTACCAACATCCTCTATGCCATATAAAATTTGCCTGTGTAAATTATGAATTTCTATTTTATCAAAGTCAACAATACCAATAGTTCCAACACCACATGCTGATAAATACTGTAATACAGGGCAACCCAATCCTCCTGCTCCAATAACCAACACTTTGGCCTTATTTATTTTTTCCTGTCCGGCATAACCAATTTCATCTACCATCATCTGACGGCTGAATAATGCTAAACTATTTTTTGAAAAGCTTGTCATATTTATTTCGCTAAAGTATTATCCCAATCTTTCCAAACAGGTTCGTAGCCTTTTGATCTTATTAAATTGGCAATGGCTTCAGGACTACGTTCATCACTGATCTCAAATTGTTCTAACGATTCAGGTTCTACGGCATAACCACCGGGATTTGTTTTAGAGCCTGCACTCATACTGGTTACGCCTAAAGGAATAATATTGTTTCGTAAATTTTCAGACTCGCGCGTTGAAATCGATAATTCAACATCTTCATTCAACAAACGATAAGCACATAATAATTGTACGAGTTCTTTATCACTTACAATCACATTAGGTTCTATAATTCCTTCGGCAGGACGCATACGTGGAAAAGAAACAGAATACTTCGTTTGCCAATACGTTTTTTGTAAATAATCTAAATGCAAAGCACAAAAAAATGAATCCACGCGCCAATCTTCCAAACCCAATAAAACACCTAAACCAATTTTATGAGTACCCGACAGCCCTACTCTATCAGGCGTTTCGAGCCTGTAATCAAAATTTGATTTTTTACCTTTGGGATGATATTGCTTATAGACTTCTTTGTGATAGGTTTCCTGATACACTAAAACAGAATAGACTCCCGCCTCTTGTAACTCTTTGTATTCGTTTGTTTCCAGTGGTTGTACTTCAATAGAAATGTTTGCAAATTTTGATTTGATGAGCGCAATGGCATTTTTAAAATAAGGAATATGAACGGTATGATTTGCTTCTCCCGTTACTAAGAGTATATGATTAAACCCCTGTTGTTTAATATATTCTACTTCCTTTAAAATTTCAGCATCCGTCAGGGTCTTACGCTTTACTTTATTATCAAGACTAAAACCACAATACGTACAAATATTATTACACTCGTTACTTAAATACATTGGGGCGTACAATTGTATGGTCTTCCCAAATCGTTTAGTAGTAAGCCCGTGACTCAACTGCGCCATTTGTTCTAGATAAGGAATAGCAGCAGGAGAAATGAGTGCTTTAAAATCTTCCAGTGTTCTTTTTTTCGACAATAAGGCTTGCTCTACATCCTGAGATGTTTTAGAGTAGATAGATGTTTTTTGTTCATCCCAGCTATATGTATCGAATATGTCTTTGAAATTAATCATTTAAAAAACTAGTTAAAGGACTTGTGGCGGATGCTCTGTTATTTACTTTTGAAAGTCCTGCTTCGTAAGCCATTCGCCCTGCAATAACTGCATTTTTAAAAGCAGTTGCCATTTGAATGAAGTTGTTGGATGATGCTATTGCTGTATTCACCAAAACGGCATCTGCCCCCATTTCCATAGCTTTAGCGGCATGCGATGGTGCACCTATACCTGCATCAACAATAACAGGCACTTTGCTTTGCTCAATAATTATCTCTAAAAAATCCTCCGTCTTTAATCCTTTATTGCTTCCAATAGGAGAGCCTAAAGGCATTACTGCTGCTGTTCCGGCATCTTCTAAACGCTTACACAAAACAGGATCGGCGTGAATGTACGGCAACACTATAAAGCCTAGTTTTGCTAACTCTTCTGTCGCTTTTAATGTTTCTATCGGGTCGGGCATTAAGTAACGCGGGTCGGGATGAATCTCTAATTTGATCCAGTTTGTCTCTAAAGCTTCTCTGGCCAATTGTGCTGCAAATACGGCTTCCTTGGCATTACGCACACCCGATGTATTAGGCCATAATTTTACGTTGGCTTTTTTTAAAGCGTTTAACAAATCATCACTTGGAGCATCTGTATCAATGCGTTTTAAAGCAACGGTTACCATTTCGGTACCGGAAGCTAAAATGGACTCATACATTTCCTGGCTGGAACCATATTTACCACTTCCTAAAAATAATCGTGATGAAAATTCTTTGTCGGCTATTTTAAGCATGATCTAAAATTTTATGTATTTCTTTTACTAAATTTTCTTTATTTGAAGACTGGGTCAATAGTCCGGAAACAGCAATACCATATATTCCTGTAGCGATAATTGCTTCTATATCTTTTAATTCAATGCCACCAATTGCATAAACAGGAATATCTATATTTTCGGTTTTCATATGATGAATCATTTTTCTGTATCCTTCAATTCCCAAAACAGGACTCAACTTTTCTTTGGTACTGGTAAACCGATAAGGTCCCAACCCAATGTAATTAACCTTTTCGGCGTAACGCTGTTTAATATGCTCAATGGTATTAGCAGTGCCACCAATAATTTTACCGGCAATAATTTGCCTTGCTTCTAAAACACCCATATCGCTTAAACCTAAATGAAGGGCATCTGCATGGCAGGTTTTTGCAACCATAGGATTATCATTAATGATAAGCTGCGCATGATATTTTCCGCAGAGTTCCTTTGCTTTAATTCCATATTCCGTATACATCTCATCAGAACTATTTTTCAGCCTCAACTGAATTAATTTTACACCGGCATCTAATACAGATTCGATATTATGAATGTGAGCTGCAGGATCCGAACCCTGCGAAATGTATTGTAATTTATGCAACATGATAGGCCAATAAGTTTGAATTACTATTTAATAGGGTTTCTATATACTGTTTTGCTTTTTGGCAGGCAGTTTCCAGATCGTTACCAAGAGCCAACTGACTTGTAATAGCAGCTGAAAGAATGCAACCGGAGCCATGTTTTGGATAAATAATTTTTGATGTTTGCTTTTTAATTTCTGTCACCCTATCACCTGAAAATAAAAAATCCACCCCTTCATTTTCCTTACTGTGACCGCCTTTCAACAATACATGGCAATAAGATGCTAAATCTATTGCCGCGTCCGTTTCATGAGCTAAGCCACTTAGTTTTTTGACTTCGTTTACATTTGGTGTAATTAAACGGATATTTTTCAGCAGTGCCTTCAACTTTTCTTTATCAAGGGTTTCTATAAAATTAAATCCACCCGATGCCGATAAAACAGTATCCCAAACAATTGCAACGTGTTTATTTTGTTGCTTTAAATAACTAACCACTTCCAACAAGGTATCTAAGTTTTCTATGATACCAATTTTCACAAAATGGATATCATATCTGTCTGTTAAGGTTTTTAACTGATCAATGATAGTATGTAAAGACAGCCATTCAACGGAAATAAATTCATCCTCCACTTGCCTGGTAATAGCTGTATTAATGGCCATTCCAAGACACTGATGTTGTTCAAAGGTTTTAATGTCGGCTAACACACCGGCACCTCCACAGGGATCAAATCCTGCCAGGCTTAAAACTATTGGGCGGTTATACGACATTGTGATTGAATGATTTTAAATGCGTTTATTTTATCTTCATTATTCCATATAGAACCTAACACTCCTATGCCGTCAAATCCCATACGGTAAGCTTTACTGCAATTGGCTTCATCAATTCCTCCGAGTGCTATCAGTTTAACAGACTTTTTTTTATCGATGCTTTTTACATCAAATTCTTTTGCCTTGTAGCCCGGTTTTGAAATGCTATCAAATACAGGCCCTAAAAAAGTATAATTAAAATGACCTGATAAATCATAATACTCCTCAATGGTATGCACCGACGTTGAAAGAATCATGCCTTCTGATTTATAGGACAGCAGGGTGTCTTCGGCAATCTGCTCTCTATGAGATCCTGTATAATGCAAGCGGTTTATTCCGAAATGTTTTGCTACATAATGAAAATGATGCAAAGCTACTTTCGAATAATACATAGGATTTATTTGCTTTAAAAGTGTTGTTAATTCATATTCTGTACTGTCCGGTTTCCGCAAATGAAAAACAGCCAATCCCTCCTCAAATAATTGATTAATGAGGGATGCCTCATTTGAAACAGTTGTTGAACTTGAAATAACGACTAACATTACGAATAAATCTGACTTCCTTTTTGTTTAAACTCTTCCGATTTCTCAAACATACCGCTGGCTGCGGATTCTCTGATCTCCTGGGTAATTTTCATAGAACAGAATTTAGGTCCGCACATGGAACAGAAGTGTGCCACCTTAGCACCATCTGCCGGTAAAGTTTCGTCATGAAAATCACGGGCTGTATCAGGGTCAAGCGATAAGTTAAACTGATCTTCCCATCTGAATTCGAAACGTGCTTTACTTAAAGCATTATCACGGTACTGTGCTCCATAGTGTCCTTTTGCAAGATCCGCAGCGTGTGCAGCCAGTTTATAGGTAATAACACCATCCTTTACATCTTTTTTATTCGGTAAGCCTAAATGTTCTTTCGGAGTAACATAGCACAGCATTGCTGTTCCAAACCAACCTATCATGGCTGCACCAATGGCAGATGTAATATGATCGTAACCTGGAGCAATATCAGTAGTCAACGGCCCCAATGTATAAAAAGGTGCTTCATGGCATTCTTTTAACTGCTTGTCCATGTTTTCTTTAATAAGGTTCATTGGTACGTGACCCGGACCTTCGATCATAACCTGTATATCATGCTTCCAGGCAATTTTAGTGAGTTCCCCCAGGGTTTCTAATTCTGCAAACTGAGCGGCATCATTGGCATCGGCAATAGAACCCGGTCGCAGGCCATCTCCTAAAGAAAATGCCACATCGTATGCTTTCATGATTTCGCAAATATCTTCAAAATGCGTGTATAGAAAATTTTCTTTATGATGCGACAAGCACCACTTTGCCATAATAGAACCACCACGGGAAACAATACCGGTCATACGTTTAGCGGTTAAAGGAATGTAACGCAACAATACACCTGCGTGTATTGTAAAGTAGGAGACACCCTGCTCTGCCTGCTCTATTAAAGTATCTTTAAAAATTTCCCAGGTAAGGTCTTCTGCTTTACCATTTACTTTTTCCAAAGCCTGGTAAATAGGTACAGTACCAATTGGCACAGGCGAATTACGAATAATCCACTCACGGGTTTCATGTATATTTTTTCCGGTAGACAAATCCATAATGGTATCAGCTCCCCAGCGGCAAGCCCAAACTGCTTTTTCAACTTCTTCTTCAATGCTTGATGTAACTGCACTGTTACCAATGTTAGCGTTTATTTTTACTAAAAAATTGCGACCAATAATCATCGGCTCACTTTCCGGATGATTAATATTATTAGGAATAATAGCACGTCCTGCTGCGATTTCGTCACGCACAAACTCAGGTGTGATAAATCCTTTGGGCAAATTAGCTCCAAAGCTTTCGCCGGCATGTTGCTGCGATAAATTTTCGTACTGGCCGTTCAATTGCGTTTTTAATAAATCGTTTTTTTGATTTTCTCGTATAGCAATGTATTCCATTTCAGGAGTAATAATGCCTTTTTTAGCATAGTACAATTGCGAAACGTTATGACCTTTTTTTGCTCTTAACGGTTGCTTGATATGTTCAAAACGAAGCTTGTCCAACGATTTATCATCTCTTCTGTCTTTACCAAATTCAGAACTTACTGAGCTGAGTTGTTCCACATCATTTCGGTCTAAGATCCACTGTTCCCTAATCCTTGGTAATCCTTTTTTAATATCAACGGTTATAGTATCATCCGTAAAAGCACCGCCTGTATCATAAACCGTAACCGGGGCGTTATGTTCCATTTTACCATCGGTTAGTTTGGTGGGAGATAATATGATCTCGCGCATCGCTACTTTTATATTATGTAACTTTCCATCTACATAAATTTTTCTCGATCCCGAAATCGCTCCGGTTGAAATAACGTGCTGTTCTGTTGTTTTTTCTGATTTGCTCATGGTTTATCCTCCTTGTGTGGCTTTAATAATTAAAATAACATCGTTTGATTGTAGAAAATGATTTTCCCAGTTGGATTTGGGAATAACGGCATCGTTAATAGCAACCGCTACGCCCTTTTGTTTATCGCCTAATTGAGCGTTCACAAGAGTTTGTAACGAAGTATTTTCGGAAACAGTGTGTTGTTGATTGTTGATGAATATTTCCATTCCTGATAGTAGTTTACACTTTAGGAATGACAGACACAGAAGAGTCATGGCACTTTTCCCTTCGGTTGTACTAACAACATCAGGTTCAAAGGGTATTTCTCAGCTTTTTAAAGCACCCCTAAAGTGAAGTGAAGTTACATTTAAAATTTAAGAACAACAAACTGTTTTAAAGCTTATTGGCCTAATGAGTATATGAGGCTACAAAAACCGGGCATTTAAGTGAAAATTTAGGGGCAATCTCTTTTTTGATTCCAAAGATTCCGAATTTATGGGGATTATCAATAAAAACAAAATCCTGTAAAATCATTGACTTTACAGGATTTTGTTGTTTTCCGGAACGGATTGTCTCCGCTTTTTTGTCGGGGTGGCCAGATTCGAACTGACGGCCTCCACGTCCCAAACGTGGCGCGATACCGGGCTACGCTACACCCCGAACTCCTCAAATAAATTTGAGAGTGCAAATATAATAAAAATTTTAAATCCCAAAACTTTTTTCATAAAAAAAAGGCGTTTAAAATTAAACGCCTTTTAAATTTAAATAGAGTAGCTATATTATTTAGCGATGATGAATTTATTTGTAATCGTTTTTGTATTACCTGCTTTCACCTGATAGAAATAGATTCCGTTACTTAAGTTATTTAAGTTCAGGTCAATTTTATTAGCACCAGAATTACCTGCTAAACTTGTTGAATAAACAAGCTGCCCAACTGCGTTTAACACATTCACATCTACTTTAGCATTATCATTTAAGCTAATTTCTAAAGTACCCATTGTTGTAGCAGGGTTAGGATAGAATTTCAATCCTGAAATAGCAGATGCTTGTTCTTTTATACCCACATCCACTTTACATGCTCCGATATCAGCAACCGGGAATTTAAAGTATACGATGTCGTTAATACCTGAGTTATCTCCCTGATCAGGATTAGTGGTAGTTGTACCCGGAATTCCATTACCCGGACCGAAATCTCTTTGGTAAACAACGTGTACGTTTCCATCAACTCTCTTAGCCATAGAACCAAATACACCTTCATAAATATTTCCTTCAGGTGATCCAACGATATCGCAAGGATCTGTCCATGTAGTACCACCATCCGTTGATTTAATGATATATTGATGTCTTACCAATTTGTCAGGATTTACTAAAGAAATTAAACTATCTACGATAGAAGAATAAGATAAATACATTGTATTAGAAGCATCAAAAGCAACACTTGGGTATGAAGTTAATGAGTTACCCCAGATACCGAAGGCAAAACTTCCGCTTGCTACTGTAGGAAAATAAATTTTATTTTGCTGATATAAATCTTCAATAGCAGCAATTAAAGTTCCACCTACATCTGCAGGCATACCTTCTTTCCACATATTTAAACCATCTGTATATGGGAAATAGCTGTAACCACCATTTGCCTGTGGTGTAGATTGTAAAATTCTTGAGTTACCATAGAATACATAAGCCATGTTATTGTTATCTAAGCCAACAGAAAATGTACCATCATTTGTATCCAATGTATCAGGTACGCTGTCTCCGTTACTATCAGTAGTCATTGTAACAGGATCCCATTTTGCAATAGGGAATTTTAAAATAGTAGTAGCTGTCCATGTAACACCACCATCTGTTGATTTTGACAAAGTTACATCTTTACCTGCATCACCTGCAACTACTGCTATCGTGCTTCCTTTAGCTGCAATAGCGTAAGAATCACCGCCAAAACCTAAAAATCTGCTTGTATTGTTTAAACCTGTTGGAATAACGTTAGTAATATCCCAGGTTACCCCTGCATCTTTAGAACGGGAAAAACAAACTGCTCCGTTTAAGCCCTGGTACATAGCTGCACCTGCCGTAGATGTTTGTTGCGTTACTGAAAGCGCATAAAGAGTGTCACCTGAGTTTACCATACGAGGCCAGTAATTACCACCTGCTGTTGCAGTTGGGATAGCTGTTTGGGTATTTGCCCATGTACCTGTTCCTTTTGCTGCTCTTGAAGCAATGTTTAATTTGTTTGTAGCACCGTCATGAGAAAGGATTAGCTCTTTTCCTGATCTTGTATCTACAATATTTCCCCAGCCCACACGGGTATTTTCAACTCTTGCAGTTGGTTGAGCCGACCATGCAGTACCATTATAGTATGCATAACCTGTTCCCCTGTCAGCATAGTTTGGATCGCCTGAAGCTAATGCCATAGTCCAAACAGCAGCTATGCTACCATCTGCATTAACAACGATTCTATCACCTACACTACTGTTACTTTGAAGATCATAATAAGACTTACCAATTACACCTGTAGTAAACGCTGCCGTTTTTTTCACAGAATTATCAGTTGATTTGTTATTTCCATAAGAAGCAGCTGGCTGTATTTCCATGCTTTTTGGATATTTGGTTGCCGATATATTGGCAAGGTGAGCCGGAATTTTACTAACCGGTCTTGCTACCTGGGCACCAAGTAATCCTGAAACTAAAATGCCAGTACTTAAAAGTATTTGTTTTTTCATGTTTTAATGTTTTTAAATTGAACAACGTTAACACAAACCTAACGAAAAAATAGCAAATACTTAAATATTTAACAGGATTTTTTTTTACAGAAAATTTACAATCTTTTCGAGTCTGATGCCTCTGGAACCCTTTATTAATACAGTTTTGTCGCCAACAGGATGTTTTTGCAGATGTAATATCGCTTTCTCCGTATCTTTAAAAAAATGGTAAGAAGGATAGTCCTTTTCAAATTGTAAAAATAAATCCCCAACTAACCAGGCCTCTTCTACTTTAAGCGAAACCAACTGATTTAAAGTGTTTTCGTGCTCATTTTCGGAATATTCTCCCAGTTCCAGCATATCGCCCAATATGATCAAGCTTTTACTGAAATGTTGCCCCGAAAAATTATGAATAGCCAGTCCCATACTGGTTGGATTAGCATTATAAGCATCAAGAATGAGGGTGTTGCGTTCTGTTTTTAAAACCTGCGAGCGGTTCATTTCAGGACTGTATTCAGCCAATGCCGCATTTATGTCAGATTCGGTCACTTTAAAATAATGTCCAATGGCCGCAGCGCAAACCATATTTATAAAATTATAATGCCCAAACATTTTTGTTTTAACCAAGGGCTTATCATTTACCGTATTACCTTTGATATTCCATTTAAACTCGACATACTCCGAGTTGGAAAACAACTTTCCATGCACATCAAACGCTTCGTCCTCGCCATAACTCATTTTAGTAATGCCGCTGGCAAGTTCCATTAAAACTTCATCATTTCCATTTATAAACACCGTCCCTTTTTTATTTCTCAGATGCTTATACAACTCACTTTTTCCCTTTTTAATTCCTTCAATGCCCCCAAAACCTTCTAAATGAGCCTTTCCTATATTGGTAATAATACCATAATTAGGATCGGCCAAATCGCTTAATAATTCAATTTCTCCCTGATGATTGGCTCCCATTTCTACAATAGCCATTTCATGCAATGGAGTTATTGCCAATAAGGTAAGCGGAACCCCTATATGGTTATTTAAATTCCCTTTTGTGGCATATACCTTATATTTTTTTGAAAGCACTGCCGAAATGAGTTCCTTATTGGTTGTTTTACCATTACTGCCTGTAATGCCAATAACAGGAATCTGTAATTTCCGCCGATGGTATTTTGCCAACTGCTGAAGTGCTTCCAATACATTTTTTACCAATAAAATAGTGTTACCATTGGCATACTGCTCATTATCTGTGATGGCATAAGAACATCCTCCATTAATGGCAGACTGTACAAATGTATTTGCATCAAAATTGTCGCCCTTTAAGGCAAAAAAAATACTCCCATTTTCAAGTTTACGGGTGTCTGTGGTTATTTTTTGATGGCAATTGATATATAGCTCATAAAGATCCGAAATACTGGTATAAGTCATTTTTTAGCGTGTATAGAAATTGGTATGATATTGTTTTGAAAACCCGATAGGTGCAGATTATTGTATAAAAGTAAAAAGCCCTATCGATTACTCGATAGGGCCTTACTTATAGTTTTCAACAATTTTATTTTCCTAAACCTACAGGGCTTCCCACACGTGTCATTGCACATCTGAATCCTAAATAAGCAGTTGATTGTCTTTGATCTAAATATCTTCTTGTTCCCGGATTTAACCAATAAGCTCTGTCTCTCCAGCTACCGCCTTTGTACACACGAGATTTATCGTTAATTAAAGATGTTTTCGCATATTCATACATTAATTTGTCTGCTTTGTCTGCGTAAGCATCTTCACCTTCAAGATAGTATAAACTTGAATTGACATCACCATCTAAATAACTGATATAATCAGAAGTTTTGTAGTTTCTACGCTCATCCAGGTTATCTGTAGAGATGGCAGAAGAAACTTCTCTCCATTGTACACGGCCCGGGATATCTGATTTACCTTCAGCAGTTACGTTTTTATTTCCGTTCATGGCATCCACATCATTAGGGTTACCGGTCATTCTGGTTAAAACGCTATCCACAACCTCTGTCGTTTCCTGAGAAACACCATGAGAACCTGCAGGGTTAACTTTTTGTTTGAATTTTTGGAAGATAGGTCCATCGATGTTTGTAGAGATTGTACCATCTGTACTATCTTTTACCTGTGTAGTAAATACATTACCACGGAAAGGTCTGAACTCATCTGCATCCTGTGCAGTAGTAGCTCTGTATACATCCATTACCCACTCAGATACGTTACCTGCCATGTTATATAAACCATAATCATTTGGCCAGTATGAGTAAACCGGAGCAGTTACGTCAGCGTTATCATTTAAGAAACCTGCAGTACCCATCATATCACCATTTCCACGTACAAAGTTTGCAAGGATCTGACCAATATATTTTTCATCTGAGTTACGGATACCATGTCCGTTCCAAGGATAAATTCTTCTGTCAGTAATACGCTCACCAATAGTATTACCTATTAAGCCATATGCAGCATATTCCCACTCAGCTTCTGTTGGTAAACGGTATTTCGGTAAAAAGATACCATCTTCCATTTTAACATCTCTTTCTGGATTTTGCTCATCAAAAGAAGGTAATTTTTGTTTTAATTGTCCTTGCCATTTACCGGCTAAATAAGCTTCAGTACTGAAATAATCCTGATCAGAAGGGTTTGGAACGTGTTCCAATAAACCTTCACGGATTAAAATAAATTCGTTTACACGATCCGTTCTCCATGCACAAAACTCATTCGCTTGTAACCAGTTGATACCAACAACCGGATAATCACGATAAGCAGGGTGACGTAAATAATACTCTACGTATGGTTCGTTATAAGCTAATTTCTCTCTCCAAACCAAGGTATCAGGTAATGCTTTGTAATAAATATCCGGGAAAGTAGGCCCGAATACACGACCTGTCCAATATAAATATTCAAGGTATGAGTAGTTACTTACCTCAGTTTCGTCCATATAGAAAGAAGAAACGGTAACACGACGTGGAACGTTATTCCATTCGTAAGTTACATCCGTTTCGGTACGTCCCATTGAAAAAGATCCGCCTTCCACTAATACTAAGCCCGGGCCGGTTTCCTGTTCTTCATAAGGCATTTTTTCAAAACCACCATTATCTGGGTCATTGTAAGCCCAACCTGTTACGGGTGAACGTTCTTTTGCACAAGATACAGCCACTATCGAAAGAATTATGGCTAGTGCTCTACTACTTTTAATGAATTTGAACTTCATGATTTGGTATTTTATTTAAGGCTATAACGAAAGTTTAATAAAAAGGTTACAAATTATTTTTTAGAAAGACGGACAACTAATGGTTCTGTATTTCTTTTTCTTAGGACGGCACTCAAACTGAATCTGTAAAGATAGCTCGTGAGAACCCGCTGTATTACTTGATAATTTGGAAACAGTAACATCATAACTGTATCCTATTTTTAAATGATCTGTTTGAATACCTAACAACACGATAAAGGCGTCAGAGTTACGGTACCATAAACCACCCACAAATGATCCACGTACAAAATATAACCCTAAATTAAGTTGGGTGAAGTTTTGTTGCTGTTGAAATAAGATATTTGGAGAGATATAAGACTCGCTTCCTTTTTCAAGAGGAATAATTGCTCCGGCATGGCCTGTAATTTTAAAAGGCATTTTTGAGTTCCCTTGTAAACCTTCTTCAGGCTGAGTAATATGGTGTACGGCTAATCCAACAAAATATTTTTTGCTGTATCCTAATAAACCTGCCGAAAAATCGAGGTTAGTTTTAGTTTGAGAAGGAATTTGTTCGTTGGTATTCCAAACGAAACCTCTTCTTGCGTCAATCATATCACCAAAATTTAGTTTGGTTCTGTCTAATGATTTTTGGAAGAAACCGGCCTGTAAGCCTGCTTTAATAGAGAATTCGCGGTTAACTGGCAATAAATAAGAATAGATTAAACTGGCTTGTGTTGTTTTTAAAGTTCCTCGCGCCTGGTCATCCTGTGTTACAATAAGCCCTAAACCTCCACTCAATGCATCGAAATGTTGATCGTAAGAGGCGCTATAAGTTACATATGTTCCCGATAGATTAGGCCATTGGTTGCGGTAATTCATGCATATACGTGGGCAACGCGCGGTACCAGCAAATGCGGGGTTAAGATATAATGGATTAGCGTAAAACTGTGTAAATTGGGGATCCTGAGCTTTCAAGTCTTGCAAAATGCCAGTAACACAAATAATTGTGAGCAATAAAAAGAGTTTCTTCGCCATGTAAATTTTTTACTTAAAATCTATTCCTAAACACAAATATAACAGTCTGTTTTGAAAAATAAAAACTTTTGTGCAACAATATTTTATTTTCTTTGTCGTTCAAATATCAGATACACTACAAAAAATATCCAAAATGCTTTCTATCACTAAATTTCATCTAACATTTTTAGTTTTACTTTTCTTTGGTTTAGGTACTTTAAGTGGACAGATAAAAGAGCAAAATCTGATCAAACAAGATGTTTTAACTAACGTAAAGGCTAAAATTACACCGTTTTTGCAGAATGCACAATACGATACACAAAAGAAAAATCTGCCGTTTTATCGCCATTATACTGTTTTAGAAGGCAGTAGTACTCCCCTGCTCAGGCTCGAAGATATGGTTATACGTGATCTTACAAGCGCAGAGTTAGAAACCATTAAGAACTGCAAACCCTTTATTACCGGCAATTTTGAGACATCGTACGAAACAGGAAGATCCCGTAACGAATCTATACTCTATCAAAAAACAATACCTGTAAGACTTAATCCATCCACCAACAAATATGAGTACCTTGAAAGCTACACGCCTGTATGGGACTTTCAATCGCAAAATACATTTGTTCAAAATTCTGCCCTTAGAAAAAATGCCAGGTCTGCAAATGTAGCAAGTTCAGTGCTTGCAACAGGCAAGTGGTATAAAATCGGGGTTACGCAAAATGGCGTTTATAAAATTGATAAGGCTTTACTGAGTAGTCTCGGTATAAACGTTTCTTCTATTAACCCTAAAAACATAAGAGTGTATGGCAACGGAGGAAAGTTGATGTCGGAAAAAAATTCAGTTTTTAAATACGATGATCTTCTTGAAAATGCCATTTACGTGGGCGGAGAAAGCGACGGCGTTTTTGACAACGCGGATTACGTTTTATTTTACGGGCAAAGTACTGATGCCTGGAAACTGGTTGCATCAGCAGGAGGTATTCCGTTTGATTATTTTCCGCATTTATACTGCGATACCTCTTATTATTTTATTACCACTGATCTGGGTCCGGGGCAAAGAATACCTCAACAAAGCTCATCAGTGGCAGCACCGGGCAAAACAACCAACACACAGGATTATTACGGCTTTCATGAATTAAACACACTTAACGTAGTAAAAAGCGGGCGTGAATTTTATGGTGAAAAATTTGATTTTAATACGTCTTATTCCTTTAATTTTAATATTCCTGATGCAGTTGTAGGCGACAGTGTTACTGTAAAAACAAGCTTACTCTCAAGAAGTGATTTGATCTCTACTTACTTTGTTAGCTTTAACAGTGGCAGCTTCTCTATTAATTGCAGTCAGACAAATACCAGCGATTATACAGCCGATTTTGGCTACCCAGGCGAAGGCGTTAAAACAGGGCAACTTAGCTCCGGTGTTTTATCTGTTACTGTTACCAAGCAAACCAGCCAGGCAACCGGTTATCTTAATAAAATATTGTTTAACTGCCGCAGGAGCCTCATTTTTGGGCAATCGCAATTTAATTTCAGAGACAGAAATGTGATTGGAGGAGCAAATACATTTGCCAAATATATACTTACTAATAACAGCACCAGCGCTCCTACGATATGGGATGTGACCAATCCCTTAAGTGTCAAAAATCAGCTTTATAATACTGCAGGATCTTTGTTGGATTTTACCTCCAGTGCCGATTCGCTCAGGGAATTTTGCATGTTTACACCTAACCAGGCTTATGTTCCAACGGCTTATGGTACTGTTCCGAACCAGAATTTACATGCTATTCAACAAGCCGATTTTGTTATCGTAACTCATCCGTTATTTTTGGACGAAGCCAATCGCATTGCAAAACTTCATAGAGATTATGATTCGCTGACCTATGCTATTGCCACAACAGATCAGGTTTATAACGAATTTTCTTCGGGAACGCCTGATATTGGCGGAATCAGAGAGTTTGTAAAAATGCTTTATAAAAGACCTGGTGATCCAACCAAGGCAACTAAATATTTGTTATTGCTCGGCGATGGCTCATATAAAAACAAACCTATTAATTTAAGTGGAAACAGTGCTTTAATTCCCACGTATCAAACCTATAATTCGAGCTCCTATGCCGATTCATTTACCACCGACGATTATTTTGCGATGATGGATGATAATGAAGGAGACCTGGTTTCGGGCGATGTAGTAGATATTGGTGTGGGGCGGTTTCCGGTAAGAACAAAGGCAGAGGCGAATGCTGTAACTACCAAAGTGGAGCATTATTACAAAAAAAATAACAGCTTCGATCCAAATGCTATTGAATCGTCCTGTACAAACGCTGAGAATGATTATCCACAGGGAGACTGGAGAAACTGGGTATGTTTTGTAGCAGATGATGAGGAAAACGGAAGTTTTGTGAATGATGTGGAAAGCCTGTCAAGCATTGTATATAATGGTAATAAATACTACAATATTGACAAGATATACCTGGATGCATACAAGCAATATTCAACTCCGGGTGGAGACAGGTATCCGGATGCAGTAACTGATATTGACCGAAGAATGGAAAAGGGTGCCGTACTCTTTAATTACATAGGGCATGGTGGCGAAGTAGGTTTAACAGAAGAAAGGGTTGTAAGTGTACCACAAATACTGGCCTGGAAAAACATTAACAATATGCCTTTAATGATAACCGCTACCTGCGAGTTTAGCAGGTTTGATGATCCTGACAGGACATCGGCCGGCGAGTATTGTTTGTTAAATCCTAATGGTGGTGCTATTGGCTTAATGACCACGGTAAGACTTGCTTATGCAGGGCCTAATTTTTCGTTGAACAGTGCCTTTTATTCGCATGCTTTAGTTCCTATGACCAATGGTAAAATGCCTGCCATAGGTGATTTATACAGGCTAACCAAACGCGATATTGGTTTTAGCAGACTCTACATGAACTTTGTCATTTTGGGCGACCCTGCACTCAAATTATCTTATCCTGAACAAAGAATTTATACCTCAACCATTAATTCGCATTCGGTTTCAGTATTAACCAACGATACCTTAAAGGCATTATCAAAAATGACTATAACCGGCTATGTAGGTGATAAAAATGGTAACAAACTCAGTTCTTTTAATGGTGTGGTGTATCCTACGGTTTTTGACAAAGAGATAACGGTGAACACTTTGGGGAATGATCCTTTGAACTCACCTATTAAATCATTTATCTTACAAAAAAACAGTATTTACCGTGGAAAATCTGAGGTGAAAAATGGAAATTTTACATTTACTTTTTTAGTACCAAAAGATATTGCCAATAGCTATGGTAAAGGTAAAATAAGCTACTATGCACACAATGGTGTAAACGATGCAAGCGGTTATTTTGAGCAGGTAACAGTGGGTGGTTATAATACCAATGCTGTTCCTGATAACGACGGGCCTGTTATAAACCTATACATGAATGATGAAAAATTTGTGGCGGGTGGTATTACCAACGAAAATCCTAAGATTTATGCGGTAGTTTCCGACTCAAGCGGTGTTAATACATTAGGAACAGGCATAGGACACGATGCCGTGGCTATTTTAGATGAAAACTCCAGTAAGCCTATTGTATTGAACGATTATTATTCTGCCGATCTTAATACGTATCAAAAAGGGAAAATACGCTACCCTTTTAGTCAGTTATCGGAAGGAAACCATCGCATAAGTGTAAAAGTATGGGATGTTCAAAATAATTCCTCTATTTCTTATACTGATTTTATAGTAGCACAACAAGCTGAACTGGCATTAAAACATATTTTAAATTACCCCAATCCTTTTACCACCAAAACTAAATTTTTTATAGAGCATAATCAGTGCTGTGTAACGTTGAAGGCAGTGATTCAAATCTACACTATCAGTGGGAAGCTGGTAAAATCGATTAACCAGACAATAAATAACGAAGGTTTCCGTTTTGATGGCATAGAATGGGATGGAAAAGATGATTTTGGAGATAAATTGGCGAGGGGGGTTTACATTTATAGAGTTATGGTAACAGATAACTCGCAAAAAAAGCTGAAAAAATAACAATTTCAGAGGGAAGTGTAGAAATACTAAAACAAAAAGGGACATATCTTTTATTGCAAACAATATCCAGAAGATTGGCAGTCGTTACAATACCGTTTGTCTACTTTCCTGGATGGGAAGCAAAAATA
>JAZJZF010000041.1:84153-86506 GCA_040389965.1 Bacteroidota bacterium | reverse complement strand
AACTCGCAAAAAAAAGCTGAAAAAATTGAAAAGCTTGTAATTCTAAATTAATCATATATTTGACGTGCCTTTTTTTAACGATAACACAATGCAGAAAAGAATTTTAGGAACTGTTGGAACCGGAGTAATATTATGTGCTCAAGCAAACGCGCAAACCAGTTCAAATTTAAGCTCACAACAATTAAGCGGACGAGTAAATACGATCACTTCAGCTGTACCTTTTTTAATGATATGTCCTGATTCAAGATCAGGTGCTATGGGAGAAGTTGGTGCTGCAACTCCGGCTGATGCGAACAGCATTGCATGGAATGTAGCAAAACTTGCTTTTGCCGAAAAAAAATCGGGTGCGGCTATTAATGTAACACCATGGCTTAAACAGTTAGTACCGGATATTTATCTGTACTATGTTTCAGGATACTCAAAGATCAGTAAAACACAGGCTATTGGTGGTTCTTTAAGGTATTTTTCTTTAGGGAACATTACCTTTACAGATATTGCAGGAAATACTACAGGGCAATTTAGACCTAACGAATTTGCATTAGACCTTGCTTATTCTCAAAAATTATCTGAAACGTTTTCGGCAGGTTTAGCTTTCCGTTATATAAGATCTAACCTTGTTGGAAATTATTCTTTGAACGGACAAAACATTCGCCCGGGCCAAACAGTTGCTGCAGATGTAGGTTTATACTACCAATCAAAAAAGAATTTTAAAGTAGGTGATTATAAATCTGTTGTGAGCGCCGGATTAGTGTTCACTAACATTGGAGGGAAAATATCTTATTCAGCTAAAAAAGATTTTATTCCAATGAATCTGAGATTAGGCGGAGGATTAAAATTACAATTGGATGATAATAACACATTTGGTTTTTATGCTGATGCGAATAAATTATTGGTTCCAACACAACCTGTTTACAAAAAAGCCCTGGATTCTTTAGGTAATGTAACTCCTTATGATGCTATAGACCCTGCAACCAATAAAAAAATAATTGAAGCGGGTAAAGATCCTGATGTTCCGGTAGCGAAAGGAATTTTGCAATCGTTTGGCGATGCACCGGGCGGAGCTTCTGAAGAATTAAAAGAAATTAATTTTAGTCTTGGTTTCGAATACTGGTATGCACCAAACGGTGTAAAAACCTTTGCTGTACGTGCAGGTTATTTTAACGAAGCTAAAACAAAAGGGAACCGTAAATTCTTTACAGCCGGTATAGGTGTAAGGTATAATGTGTTTGGATTAGATATGGCGTATTTAATTCCTGTTACACAACGTAATCCTTTACAAAACACCTTACGTTTCACACTTTCATTTGATTTTGGAGGTAATGGCAAGAATGATGGAGGAGCGGCAGCTACACCAAAACCTATTGAATAACAAAACCTATTGAATAACAAAAAAGGTTATAATAATAAAAAAGGATCTGCAAATGCAGATCCTTTTTTATTATTAGTATTTAGTAGAATGGCTAAAAAATGTGATTATTGTTTTCTTCTTCCTTTTTCTTTGATAATCAGACCAAGCTCTCTGCCCGTTTGTCCTTTTACCGATGTGTTTTCCTGTGCCCTCCTAATTAAGTAGGGCATTACCTCTTTAATAGGACCATAAGGCACATATTTGGCAACATTATACCCTGCCAGGGTTAGGTTATAACTTATGTGATCGCTCATACCTAACAGCTGAGAAAAAAAGACACGCTTATCTGAATTGGCAATGGCGTGATCTGCCATTAATTTTACCAGATGCAGGCTGCTTTGTTCATTATGTGTACCGGCACAAAGCCCCATGATATCAATATGTTTAATACATTCTTCTAAAGCAAGATTATAATCTTTGTCTGAATTTTCTGTCTTGTATAGGAGTAGGATAATTTTTTTCGCCGGCTCTCTTGCGTTCTTTTTCCATATAGGCACCACGCACCAGTTTAGCACCTACATAATAACCTTCGGCTTTTGCTTTTGAAATTGTCTCTTTTAAAAAAGCAAGCCTGTCTTTTCTATATAGCTGAAACGTGTTGTATACAATGGCTTTTTGCTTGTTGAAAGCGTGCATGTTTTCATCTGCCAAATTATCAATGGCAGGTTGAATCCAGCTTTCCTCTGCATCAATAAACAGGGGCTGATCGGCTTTGTAAGCCTCTTCACAAATAGCATGCACACGTTGTTTTACCTTCTCGTATTCTTTTACCTCCTCGGCCGTTAACGTGGCTTTAGCGCTCACTTTTTCCAAAAGGTCAAAACGGGCAAGACCGGTCACTTTAAACACACAAAACGGGATATGCGTATTGTTTTTAGCTTTGTGAATGGTTTCAATGGTTTCTTTGCAGCAGGCGTCAAAATCGGCTTCGCTTTCTTTACCTTC
>JAZJZF010000041.1:76206-84143 GCA_040389965.1 Bacteroidota bacterium | reverse complement strand
CACTATAATCTAAAATAGTTCCAATATTAAACTTTCCCAGTTCATTAATAGTTCTGTCGCAATCATTAATAGTTTCGCCGCCTACAAATTGTTTAAAAATAGTGCTTTTAAAAAGGCCTTTAAATCCAATAGAAAGTGCTAATGGCGCAGTTTTTGCTCCTATTTTAACGAGAGCGGGATTACTGATAAGCTTAAATAACCAGTAAGAACGGTTTAAATCATTATTAGATTTTGCTTTAAAAGCGTTTTCTGTATTATCAAATGAGATCATGAAATAAAATATGGTCAAATATAAAGGTTTAAACGTTTAGAGTCTATTAAAATTTTAACCTTAATTAATAAACTTTACATGAAACTTTTCCCGTTTTTTACAGTTATACAAACAGCTAACATTATTATTACTGTCGCCGTTTTTTAATAAAATTAATACTATTTTTGTTTATGCTAGTTTCCGATTTAATTACAGATGAAATTCCCCCGTTAAAGCACTCTGACACAGTTGAAGTTGCATTGGACTGGATGGAACAGTTTAAAGTTTCACATTTAGCAGTTGTGAAAGACCGCGAGTTAATTGGCATTGTTTCTGAACATGATCTCATGGATTATAATCATCCTGAAGAAACACTGGAAGAATTAAAAACGCCTTTGCTAAAACCTATTATTCATAATTACCAGCACACCTACGATCTTTTAAAATTAATGATGTCTTTTAACCTTACACTTATTCCGGTTTTGGATGATAAGGAATTATACAAAGGCTGCATTACATTAAAAGGTTTACTTCAAAATATTTCTACCATGGCATCTGTTCAGGATCCCGGTGGTGTTATTGTACTGGAGGTAAACCAGGCAGATTATTCGCTAACGCAGATTGCAAACATTGTAGAAGGTAATGATTCCAAAGTATTGAGTGCGCATGTATCTTCTATTCCTGAAAGCACTAAAATGGAAGTGACGATTAAAGTAAACACAGAGGATCTTTCACGCATTTTGCAAACGTTTTACAGGTATAATTATGTGGTAAAAGCATCGTTCCAGAATAGTAATTTTGAAGGTGCTCTTAAAAATAAACTGGATGAGTTTTTGCATTTCCTGAACATATAGAGAAGGGAAGATGTAAGAGGGCAGATGGAAATGGGAGAAGAAAAAACCGAGAGTTTAGGATTTGTTTTAGTATCTGGATTTATAATATGACAATAGCTGTATACGCGAGAAATACGAAAGAGAATTTTCCTCATTACCTGGAACAACTTCTTACCTTATCTGTTAAAGAAAGCTTTAAGGTTATTGTTTATAAACCTTATCTGGATTTTTTAATAGCTGCGGGCAGTACTACTTTTTCTAAAGTTAATACGTTTTGTAATTCTGAAGAGCTTATAGCCAAAGCTGATTATGTGATTTCTTTAGGTGGCGATGGCACTTTGCTCGAAACCCTTGAGTTTGTAAGAAAATCAGGGATTCCTGTATTGGGCGTAAACACAGGCCGCTTAGGCTTTTTAGCGACTGTTTATAAAGAAGATTTTTCGAATGCCATTGAACAATTAATTAAAGAAAAATATACGCTCGATAAACGTGAGTTAATTGTGCTGGAAAATCATGTAAATGAGTTCAGCAACGTTAATTATGCCCTGAATGAGTTTACAATTCATAAGAAAGAATCGGGTGCCATGATACATGTTGATACTTATGTGGATGGCGTATTTTTAAATTCCTACTTTGCAGATGGTTTAATTGTTTCAACCCCTACAGGCTCTACCGCCTACTCTTTAAGCTGCGGCGGCCCTATTATGCTTCCCGATTCGGATAATTTTATTATTACTCCTATTGCACCGCATAATTTAAATGTAAGGCCTATTGTTATTTCCAATCATAAAACGTTAAGTTTTAAGGTATCGGGCAGAAGCGACAGTTTTAATGTTGCGTTGGATTCGCGTTCACAAACCGTTACACATACATCGGAGTTAATTATCCGTAAAGCAGACTTCCGGTTTAACCTTATTAACCTTGAGGGACAACACTTTTTTGAAACGCTCAGAAATAAACTGCTTTGGGGGCTTGATAAAAGGCACTAGATCAAATCGATGAAAGGAGACAGACTAAAATTCTTAAAAGTCCTGATTCTCTTTAGTGAACTAGTCTCTAAACTCCCTTCTTAATTTTACCAAATTTTACACACATTGAATTATACTTATTAAAAAGTTTATTTAATTTTGAGTCCTTTATTAATCTATTTAAACTCAAATACGATATGTCATTTATCCACTCCATTGTAGCAAGACAAATTTTAGATTCACGCGGGAACCCAACCGTTGAGGTAGACGTTATTACAGATCAGGGAATTTTAGGCAGAGCCGCAGTTCCATCAGGTGCTTCAACAGGTATACACGAAGCTGTTGAATTAAGGGATAATGACAAAACACAATATTTAGGCAAAAGCGTGAACCGCGCTGTAAATAACGTAAACACTGCTATTGCCGAGAAATTAAAAGGCATGTATGTGTTTGATCAGGATACTATTGACCGTACGATGATTGAACTGGACGGAAGTCCAAATAAAGGAAACCTTGGAGCCAACGCTATTTTAGGCGTTTCTTTGGCGGTGGCAAGAGCAGCAGCAGAAGAATGCCGTCAACCGTTATATAGATACATTGGTGGTGTAAACGCCAATATATTGCCTATACCGATGATGAACATTCTAAATGGCGGATCGCATGCCGATAATGGAATCGATTTCCAGGAATTTATGATCATGCCTATTGGTGCCGAAACGTTTAGTGATGGTTTACGCATGGGTACTGAAGTATTTCATCATTTAAAAGCGGTATTAAAATCGCAGGGTATGTCTACTAACGTAGGCGACGAAGGTGGTTTTGCGCCAAACTTCCGCAATAACGAAGATGCTATTAAAGCGGTGATGCAGGCTATTGAAAAAGCAGGCTACAAAGCAGGCGAAGATATTTATATTGCTATGGATGCTGCTGCATCTGAATTCTACAATACCGATGAAAAAGTATATCACTTTAAAAAATCGACCGGTGATAAATTAACGGCTGCACAAATGGTAGAGTTTTGGGCAGACTGGAGAAAAAAATATCCTATCATTTCTATTGAAGATGGTTTTGCTGAAGAAGATTGGGATGGCTGGAAATTAATGACCGACAAATTAGGTGCTACAACTCAGTTAGTAGGTGATGATTTATTTGTGACAAATGTTGAGTTCTTATCAAAAGGAATTGAAAGAGGTGTGGCTAATTCTATTTTAGTAAAAGTAAACCAGATCGGTACTTTAACTGAAACAATTAATGCGGTACAATTAGCACAAAACAACAGCTATACATCAGTAATGAGCCATCGTAGCGGCGAGACTGAAGACACGACTATTGCTGATTTGGCGGTTGCTTTAAGCTGCGGACAAATTAAAACAGGTTCGGCATCACGCAGCGACCGGATAGCTAAGTACAATCAATTATTGCGTATTGAAGAGCAACTGGGAACAAGTGCAAGGTATATTGGAAAAGACTTTAAGTTTTTGAAAAAATAAATACAAATTTCAGAAAACCTGCTTTAAACAAAGCAGGTTTTTTTTCGCAAGCTAACTCTTTAACAACTGAGCCAAAATAGGAGTCATGAGTTTTAAAATGAAGGAACATATTATAAAGTTCTTTACTTATAAATGGACTTTCCCAATTATATTGTTTGTAGTGGGTATTATTATTACTCTTCAAAACATCCATATGGGGATATGGGAGTATAATCGTAAGGAGTATACTCACTATAATAATTATATTATTTTCAAGTATTCTTATTCGCATTTGGTACAATGCACAAACCTTTACAGTTCTTATCCCGATCAGTATGCCGATTTGTATAAATACAGCCCTACCTTTGCCTTTTTTATGGGGCCTTTTGCCAAATTGCCTGATACCGCAGGGCTTTTAATCTGGAATTTGCTAAACATCTTTGTTTTGTTTTTTGCCATTATAAAATTGAAATTGCTGAATCAGCAAACTAAAATTTTGTTACTTCTTTTTGTGGCGTTTGAGCTAATTCTTTCCGCTGAAAATTCGCAGAGTAATGCCTTACTTGCCGGTTTAATGATTATGTCTTTTAACCTGCTTGAAAAAGACAAACCTGTTATGGCAACCTTTTTTATTGCTCTGGGTGCTTTTATAAAAGTTTACTCTCTTGTAGGATGTCTGTTATTGTTATTGTATCCAAATAAGATAAAATCGGCTCTTAGTCTGCTATTATGGGGTTTATTATTGTTTGCGCTCCCTCTTTGTGTTGTTGATATACCGGATTTAATCTCTCAATATAAAAATTGGTATCTCCTTATCAGAATGGATGAAACTATTTCTTTAGGTATAAGTATCTACCTGTATATGGATCTATTCTTTTCTGCTGATAGCGTAAAACCTGTTACCCAATGCATTGCATTTATACTTCTTTTAGCGCCGTTACTCCTCCGAAAACTATATACTGATTTCTTATTCAGAACATTATACTTATCTCTCATTCTCATCTGGATTGTTGTTTTTAATCATAAAGCAGAATCGCCCACTTATGTGATTGCTATGTGTGGCATTGGGATCTGGTATTTTTATTCAGAGAAAAAACGCCTTTATACTATTTTGGTATTGGCAAGCCTGTTTTTTACTTCCCTATGGTTTACAGACCTTGTTCCACGTAATTATAAAGACGTATTGGGAGATCATATGTATTTAAAACCCTTATTTCCTACTATGATATTATTAGTGATAATGTATACCCTCTTCCATCGTTATTATACATTAAAAGCAAAAGATCTTGTTTAGAATAGCAGAATCTCCTGCTGTGTTCTCATAAAGTAATACTAAAGTGAAATATAACATTACCAGGGCTTCAACTCCACTCCACCGGACAACATTTAAATCACTTTTGTTTAATTGTATGGTTCCTGTTGAAGCACAGCTTTTGTGAAAAACAAAAATCCCTGTCATCATAAATTGTGGCAGGGATTTTTGATTTGTATATAATGATTAGCTCTATTAGAACTTAGCTCTGATCTTACGAACTTTTCTTCTTCCGTTACCAAAAAAGCTACCGTAACGCCCTCTGTAAAAGCTTGATTTACCTTTTAATACATAACTGTAGCTTAAGCTCATGGTCATGTAAGAATCTTTATGTGTTTTATCACCACGTTTATTTCCTGTACCTGTTGAAGTATTATAACCAAAGTTTTTTGCGAACTCAGGATCTAATCCCGAAACTTCTCCTGTACGGTTTGATAAGGCTGCACCCTGTGCTGTCATACCGGAAGGATCTGCATAATTTCCGCTGACATCATCCAGGTAATCAGTAAATGTTGTTCTGTAATTCATCTCAAAACCTATGCGGTGTTTTTTCTCGAAAGTGAAATAAAACCCTAAACCTGCAGGAATGCTCACTCCTATTGGGCTATAGGCAACTCCTTCTGTATGTAAAGGACGAAGTTTTACCCATGAACCGTTATACATTGCTTTTGGATTTGAATAAAATCCTCCAACTCCAACAAATGCATATGCTCTGAAACCATTTTTATAACGGTAGGTATTTCCTAAATCATTGTCTTCGTAAAAGAAAAACTGGCCTGTTACCGCCAGATCAAACATATCATTTTTAAAATTTAAATTACGGGCATTACGGGCAGGGTTTGTTGATAACTTATCATCTCCTTCGAGGCGTAAATAATCCAATGCTAATTTTATAGAAATTTTCGGCTTTATTTTGTAACGTATAAAACCGCCTGTATTCCAGCGGGTTTTAGCCAGTTTCATATCGGCTACAAAGTCCCTACGGGTTTTTTCTTTCCCGCCAATATCTCCCAGGTAGTTGGAAACACCTACAGATATACCATAATCCAAACGCCTTTGTGCGTGAATTAAAGTGGTAGTAAACAATAAGGTTAAAAATAAAATAACTATTTTTCTCATTACAAAAGCTATGTGTTAATACACAAAAATAATAAAATCTTTAACTTTATACCAAAAATAATACCAAATGAAAGCTTTAAACCTGTTATTTAACATAAAGTACCCTATTATACAAGGCGGAATGATCTGGTGCAGTGGCTGGGAACTGGCCTCAGCCGTGTCAAACGCCGGTGGATTAGGATTAATTGGCTCCGGGTCAATGTATCCGGAAGTCCTGAGAACCCACATCCGCAAATGCAAGCAGGCTACCGATAAACCATTTGGAGTAAATGTGCCTTTATTGTACCCAAATATTGAGGAACACATGAAAGTGATTGTTGAGGAGGGTGTTAAAATAGTCTTTACTTCGGCAGGAAATCCTAAAACATGGACCAAATATTTAAAAGATGAGGGTATTACGGTGGTACATGCTATTTCTAACGTAAAATTTGCTTTAAAATGTGAAGAAGCAGGTGTAGATGCTATTGTAGCCGAAGGCTTTGAGGCCGGAGGGCATAATGGGCGGGAAGAAACCACTACGCTTGTATTGATCCCACAAATACGAAAAGCAGTGTCTCTGCCGGTTATTGCCGCAGGCGGCATTGGCTCAGGACAGGCTATAGCAGCGGCTTTTGCGCTTGGAGCAGATGGTGTACAAATAGGAAGTCGTTTTGTAGCCACATATGAGTCATCGGCCCATATTAATTTTAAAAACTCGGTTGTAGGCGCCAAAGAAGGCGATACAAGCCTTACCTTAAAGCAACTGACGCCTGTAAGGCTTATTAAAAACTCGTTTTATAATCAGGTAGATGCGCTCGAAAAAAAGGGTGCCGGGGTGGATGAGCTTACCGAATTATTGGGAAGAGGCCGTTCAAAAAAAGGCATGTTTGAAGGCGATCTTGTGGAAGGAGAACTGGAAATAGGTCAGGTATCTGCCTCTATTGATAAAATACAGTCTGTGCAAGAGGTGTTTGATGAATTGATTGCAGATTATACGAAGGCTATATCCAACCTTAATCTCTTCCAGATGCATTAAACTACTTATGGTTTAGTTTATCAATGGCTTTTATCGTGTTTTTTACGCGCGACCTGATTCCGGGAGTTTCTTCGTCTATATTGATATGGCTTAGAACTGCTCTTAACTCGCTTGTTAATTCGGGATAAGGTTTTGAGATATTGAAAACAATCGTCATTGCAAATGCTCTCACAGCAATGGCTTGAGAGGGGTCTTGAATATAAGAGAAACACTTGTCGAGCAAAAAAGCGTGGTGTTTTTCAGGGATAGGATGCTGCTGATAAAGCCTGAGTGTATTGCGAATGACACCATTGTGAAGTCCCGGCTGTTCCAGATTTTTTATTAAACGCCCGTGGTATTTTTTAATACTGTCGTAATCCAAATCGCTGCAATGCCCTAAAACCCACATGGCACGGCTACTCAGCAAAGAATCTTTATCGAGGGCACAGTTTACTAATTCGGATATTATATTATTTTTAAAAACATATTTTGCCAAATCAGGAGCTTTAAATCCCCTTATAGCGTCGGTTAATTGATCCGCAAGTGGTGTATGTGGCATTTTATTTTTCAAGCTTCTATAAAAATGGTTTTGTTTTACTGTTCTTACAAAGATAAAATTTATACTTTTGAAGATTATAGTTTTATTAAAACCGACTGAAAGATCTTTACTTTGAATTCCGCATGAGTGCATTTATACCTGATATAGAAACAAAAAGCCCGCAAGAGATACAACTCTTCCAGGAAAAAAAACTTACTGAGTTACTGGCTTATGTGAATACGCATTCGGATTTTTATAAGTTGCACTTTAAAAATAATGGTATAGACATTGGTACCATTAACACGTTACAGGATCTTGCAAAAATTCCTGTTACTACTAAAGATGATCTGCACCATTACAATTCGGGTTTTATTTGTGTAAGTCCTGAACATATTATTGATTATGTTACTACAAGTGGTACCATGGGCGATCCATTGACCTTTGTACTTACCGA